>NZ_JANPFL010000022.1:0-5690 GCF_031423415.1 Flavobacterium sp. | reverse complement strand
CAAATCAAGGAACAAATTGTTTTTTGGCTTAATTATTTGTTCAACTTCTATCCTGAAAATAATATTCCTATTTTTGTGGAAATTAAAAATAGCTCTTTTTAAGGGTTGACTAAATAATTACACCCAAAGCCATATAATAATAACAAATGTTCCTAAATTTGGCTTAATTTTTTGAAGGACAATAATTCCTTTTATTCACTAAAAGATTTGAATAGAAACTAACTTTATTTTTATGTCAATTTTTAAAGCACTGTCTACCTTCCGTTTTTCTCGTTATTACAAGATTGGATTTTTATTTTGGGATGTGGTCGTGCTGAATGTCGCAATAGCAATGTCCTTTTTGATACGATTTGGAAATTTTCAAAATCTATACTTGAATGAAGTTCAGGCAGTTTGTTTATTGTCGAATATTTTTTGGATTATGTTGTTGCTTTACAAAGAATCCTATAGAATTATCCGAATGGAAAGTATAGAATCAATTTTATACAGAACTATTCGATTACTGCTGATTCATATAGCTATTATTGCTATTTTTATTATCGCCTTAAAATATGATAAAGTTTCTCGTCTGAGAATAACCTATTTTTACACCATTTTTTTTATTTTGTTGGTTAGTTTTAGAATATTTTATATGAAGTTCTTGAAATTCGTTAGGACGCGAGGCTTTAATTTTAGAAAAGTTATCATAGTTGGAGCAAATTCAATGGGTGAGCGGATGAATCGAATTCTTTCTAAAGACCTTACTTATGGGTATAAGGTAGTAGGATTTTTTGATGATGAAGTAGATACGAATGAAATTTTGAATGCTCCTGTTTTAGGTGGATTCGCAGCTGTTGAACAGTATTTAAGTACTAATAATATTGATGAAATGTATGTTGCACTGCATATTAATAATATCGCAGTAATCAATCAACTCACTTCGCTTTGTGAACGATACATGGTGCGAATAAGGTACATTCCTGATTTTCAGCAGTACACTAAAACAAATAGGGTTCAGGTCTCTTTTTATGGCAATGGTAATATACCTGTTTTGATGTTGCGGAAAGAACCATTGGAAATCCCCGTAAATCGAATTGTAAAACAACTTTTTGATTTTTGTTTTTCTTTATTAGTAATTGTGTTTTTATTTTCGTGGTTGTTTCCTATTATTATTCTCTTAATTAAATTAGATTCTAGAGGTTCGATTTTTTTTGTACAAAAACGGTCAGGTCGAGACAATAAATCTTTTGATTGCTATAAGTTTCGAACAATGTATGTTAATGATAATGCTAATATTGCACAGGCTACCAAAAATGATCCTCGGATAACGAGAGTTGGTGCTTTTTTGCGTAAAACTAGTTTGGATGAATTACCACAATTCTTTAATGTATTCATAGGGGCTATGTCAGTAGTGGGGCCACGACCACATATGTTGTCGCACACGGAGCAATATTCCGAACTAATTGATAACTTCTTGGTACGGCATTATGCGAAGCCTGGTATCACAGGCTGGGCACAAGTCAATGGCTTTCGTGGAGAAACAAAAGCGTTAGCGGATATGGAGGCTCGTGTAGAATACGATATCTGGTATATAGAAAACTGGAATTTTATTTTGGACTTAAAAATAATTTGGAAAACTTTTACGGCAGTATTCACTGGTGATGAGCAGGCTTTTTAAATCAACTTAAAGTTTCATTTTTATAACCTTATTAACTTTTTTAACTTAAAAAGTATCCACTAGTTTCTAATTCGATTTTTGAGTCAAAATCCTGTCTGCGGATAATCTCGAATACAGTTTAATTGATTTCTAACCCGTTTATAAATTTTCTGGTTGTAAAAATTTGCACACTTGCAACTTTCTTTTAACATAAACAACGAAATGCGGATATGCTCTTAAGATAGTTTTTTAATCAATTTCAGATTCACATTTGCCGAGATGGGTGTTGTAATTTCGAAAACACCTGCTTTTACTAAGATTCCTTTAATTTTAATAAAATAGATTGAACAACTTCTTTCACAATCTGTTTTGAAATTTTGTGCATTAATTCCAAGTTAACTTATAATCATTTGATAAAAAATTGGTAAATCTAGCTAAATTTTTTTTATTAGTTTCTGCTTAGATTTAATTTATAAATTAATGTAAAAAATCTAAGTAAAAGTAATGATGCATACTATGTTAATGTTTATATTTGCGATTTTAAAACTATAATTTATGAAGTATTTATTTTCATTAAAAATAACAATTGCCTTTCTTTTAGTTGTTATTTTTTTTTCCTGTAAACCACGTAAAGAACTTGTTTATT
Source organism: Flavobacterium sp. (assembly GCF_031423415.1). Classification (GTDB taxonomy): domain Bacteria; phylum Bacteroidota; class Bacteroidia; order Flavobacteriales; family Flavobacteriaceae; genus Flavobacterium. Next base: position 3,408 of record NZ_JANPFL010000022.1, on the reverse strand, counting down.
ATCAAAATATAGATAGTTTAGGTTCTTCCGAGAACGTGAATACCTACGAGATTAAAATTCAACCCGATGATTTATTGATGATTATTGTTTCAGCGGAAGATGCTGAATCGGCACTTCCTTTTAACTTGACTGCTGCTAGTATACCTTCATCCCTTGGCATAAATAACATTGCGCAACAGCAGTCCATACAAACGTATTTAGTTGATGCAAGTGGAACGATAGTTTTTCCAGTTCTTGGGAAACTTCAAGTAGGAGGTTTATCTCGCTCTGAACTACAACAATTATTGGAGACTAGAATAGCTAAATACATAAAAAATCCAATCATTAACATACGTCGTACTAATTTTAAAATTTCGATACAGGGAGAAGTGACTTCGCCAGGTATATACACTATTAATTCGGATCGTGTGACTCTTATTGAAGCCATAAGCATGGCGAAGGATTTGACTATTTATGGGAAAAGAGATAATATTCTTATTATCAGAGAAGTCAATGGTGTGAAAACCTATAATCGGGTTGACATTACTAAGGCCGATTTCATTAAATCGCCATTTTATTATTTGGCACAGAACGATGTGGTCTACGTGGAGCCCAATAAAGTTAGAATTAATGGGGCGGCTGTTGGGACAAATACAAGCGCAATCATATCTGTAACTTCCTTACTTATTACCATAATTACTATAATTTTAAGATAATCACTATCTATGAGCACTAACATTATGTCAGACGACAATACAGACGAAGATTTTAATATAAAGGACGCTTTACAAAGGTATCTTTTTTATTGGCCGTTGTTTGTTTTAGGGGTTTTAATTTGCCTAAGTATCGCTTACTTTTATTTAAGATATACTACTCCACAATATATGGCAAGCACAAATATTTTAGTTAAAGATGATAAAAAAGGGGGTATACTCTCTGAAATGTCAGCTTTTGCCGATTTGGGATTTGGAGGTGGAATGAAAAGTAATGTGGATAATGAGGTAGAAATTCTAAAATCTAGAACTTTAGTAGAGAGTACTGTTAAACGACTGGAATTAAATGTTTCTATATTAAAAAAGGGAAAAATCAACACCATTGATGTATACAAAGAGGCTCCAATTGATGTTAATTTCATAAACCTAAAATCTAGTTTTTATGACGACAAAATGAGTTGGGAGTTTGTGAAATTATCTCCTGGAACTTTTAAATTAATAGGGGCAGGTAATCTTAGAGATGGAATTCCACAACTATTAACGAGCAAGAAAGAGTTTCGTTATGGAGAAATTATACCAACTCGTAGTGGGGATTTAATTGTTACCAAACCTACAGATTTAAAAACACAAGGAGAATATATTGAATCAATCCGCATTAATCTTTCCCCACTAGATGATGTTGTCACGGGCTTTTTAAAGCGAATAACGGTGAATCCAATCAGTAAAACGAGTAGTGTCGTTGGTGTTTCAATAGTTGATTCTAAAACGAAGAGAGCCGAAGCCTTTTTAGATACAATGATTCAAATTTATAATGATGATGCCGCCGCAGACAAGAATTTTATATCTGAGAATACATCTAAATTTATTTCTGATCGATTGGTCTTGATTACTCAGGAGTTGGATGGTGTAGAACAAGATGTGGAAAGTTTCAAAAAATCGAACGGTCTTACTGACATAGAATCGGAGGCTAAATTGTTTATAGAAGGTTCTAGCGATTACAATAAACTAAGCGTAAAGAATGAAATTCAATTGAATGTGGTAGTTTCCATGTTGCAATTCATGAAGAAAAGTACGAATGGGGATTTGCTTCCGGCGAATATTATTGAAGGTCAGGGAGATACTTCTGAATTGATTAGCTCATACAATAAATTGGTATTAGAGCGCGATAGAATTTTGAAATCTGCTACTGTTTCTAATCCTATGGTTGTAAAATTAGACCAACAAATTCTTTCGTTAAAAGCTAATGTGATAGAAAGTCTGATGCGTTTGCAATCTAATTTAAACATTCAAAAACTTAATTTGAAAGGTCAGGAAGGTCTTTTGGATTCTAAAATAGGGAAGATTCCCGTTCAAGAACGACAGTTTAGAGTAATTGCCAGACAGCAAAAGGTAAAGGAGGAACTGTACCTATATTTGCTTCAAAAGAGAGAGGAGACGGCTATTTCACTTGCCGCAACAGAACCTAATGCACGAGTAATCGATGTTGCAAAGGCTGCTAAAAACCCTGTATCTCCTAATAATAGATTAATTTATTTCTCGGCTTTATTATTGGGACTACTTATTCCATTTGGATTTTTATATGTTAAAACTTTATTCGATACAAAAGTTAAATCTCGGTTGAATATTACAGATAAATTTAACATCCCATTTTTGGGAGATGTTCCTCGATCGTCAACACCCAACGAAATTATTGGTACTAAAAGTAGAACTAGCACTGCCGAGGCTATACGAATTGTTAGAGCTAATTTAGATTTTATGTTGACCGAAGTTCCTGATGGCAAAGCTAAAAGTATCTTTGTGACTTCAACCGTTCCAGGAGAGGGAAAGACTTTTTTGTCTGTTAATTTGGCTGCAATTTTTGCACATTCGGGAAAAAAAGTTTTATTAGTTGGTTTGGATATTAGAAAGCCAAAGTTAAATGAGTATGTTGGTATTCAAAGCAATAGAGGATTAACGGATTACTTATCTACTAAGGATATTCCTGTTGCAAATTTCATCAATAAAATGAAAGGTTTTGAAGCATTTGATGTGCTTCTAGGAGGTAGTATTCCACCAAATCCAACAGAAATGTTAATGAGTCCCAAATTAGATTTATTATTTGCTCAATTAAAAGGTGAATATGATTACATTGTTGTAGATACCGCTCCTGTAAGTTTGGTTTCAGACACTTTAATTGTAGCAAAACACGCTGATACTTTTGCCTATGTGGTTCGAGCCAATTATTTAGACAAGCGTTTGCTCAATATTGCCGGTAATTTGCATAAAGATAAAAAACTGCCAAACATGGCCTTTATTCTTAATGACACTGCTGTTTCTAAAGGATATGGATATGGAGGCTATGGATATGGAGGCTATGGATATGGCGTAGTATATGGTTATGGTGCCGATAGCGAAAAGGAAAAAAAAGAAGCAAAACCGTGGTATAAAGGAATTTTAGGGAAATCAAAAAAATAGGCGAAAGCCTATTTTTTTGGTTTAAAAGTGTACGAATTCGACTTTTATTTTTTTGCCACTAATAGTGGCATTTTTTTTAAACAGAATACCTTATTTATAGTTTTTCATCCGTTTCGATTTGGTAATTAGTCATTCCTTAAAAATGAATTAACAATTTGATTGTTAATAACTTGTGATTAAATTCAGTTGAAAACAGTACTTTTAAATCGCCAAAAAGTGTATATTTCGGTATAAAAAAGTGGCAATATGTTAGGCAAAATAA
>NZ_JANPFL010000021.1:0-7028 GCF_031423415.1 Flavobacterium sp. | reverse complement strand
TACAATTTTAAGCTCCGATTCAACCAAATCAAGGAACAAATTGTTTTTTGGCTTAATTATTTGTTCAACTTCTATCCTGAAAATAATATTCCTATTTTTGTGGAAATTAAAAATAGCTCTTTTTAAGGGTTGACTAATTAGCCGTCCCGATATATCGGGACGGTTTTTTTATGGTCAAAATTTAAATTTCTTATTAGTTTTATATGTAAGTTAAAGATTTACAGTTTGTTATATTAATGTTTGATTACTTGTTAGCAATTCTAGATGTACTACAAATAAATAAAAGCACAACTTGATTTGTTAAAATATTGTTAAATTTAAGTACTATGCAAAACAAGATACTGTCTTTTGGATATATATTTGCATAGGATATTATTATATGATTTTAAAAAACAAAAAAAACTTAAAAATTTAATCATTATGAAAAATTTAATCATTTACTCAGGAATTGCTTTAGTAGTACTTTTGAATATGTATCGTACATCGTTCACGGTTACTAAAGGAGAAGCTACACAAGAATTTAACAAAGTGGTAGCGAACAAAAATTTTAATACTTTAATAGGAAGCGAAAAAAGTATAAGCCAAGAAAAAGTTTCAACGATGCCAACAGTTATCAAATTGGAATCAAGAACACTTTTTCTAAGCAGTTTTCCGAAATTAACAATGAACAAAACAGTGGGCGGAGACGAACCAATCGCTGTGGTTTCAAAAAATAAAATGAGTAAAACTGCCGATGAGCTTATCGCAGAAGATAATTTGATTACCGAAAACAACATTTCAAATGAAACTCAAGCTTTGGATTTTGACATGATTAATAGTAATACCATCGGTTACGAATTGGTTGAACCAATTAATATTTCTGTAACAGAAAAATCTGCTGACCAACTTATTGTAGAAGATAATTTAATTACAGAGAATAACATTTCAAATGAAACGCAAGCTTTAAACTTTGAAATAATAAATAGCAATACTATTGGTTACGAATTGGTTGAACCGATCAATATTCCTACAACAGAAAAATCTGCTGACCAACTTATTGTAGAAGATAATTTAATTACAGAGAATAATAATTCAAATGAAACGCAAGCTTTGGATTTTGACATTATTAATAGTAATACCATCGGTTACGAATTTGTTGAACCGATCAATATTCCTAAAACAGAAAAATCTGCTGACCAACGTATTGCAGAAGATAATGCCATTACCGAAAGCAACATTTCAAATGAAACTCAAGCCTTGGATTTTGATATTATAAATAAAATTTCTATATCTAGAAACTAACAAAATTCTACATTAGTAAGTATTGCGAATCAGGGCGGTAAAGTAAATTTTGCCAATAAAAAAGCACCATTATGGCTTTATAATGATGCTTTTTTTATGTTTAATTAGGAAGCTATACCGATTATGTATTCAATATAGTCCAATAAAATTGCACTATTTTCATACTATATCGGCATTATACCATAAACTTATGGACTATTTTATAAATATTTCTGGTATTATTTGTGTTTTTCGCAATTGCTTATCCTGAATTTTAGAAAATAAAATTAAACCTACAGTCGCTCCAATTGTGGCAAACAACATATCTGATTGCGTGTCCCAAACGTAGCCTTGTGTTCCTAAAAATGCATCGCCACCATCACCAGTAGCTAAAGAAACCCACCATTCAATCCATTCGTAAGCGGCACTTATCGCCAAACAAATCGCTACAATAATAAAGTTGAAGAAACTGGGATTACTAATTACTTTCTTCCGAATAAACAACTCACGGATTATCATAGCAGGTACCAACCCTTGTGCAAAATGTCCAACCTTGTCATAATTATTTCTACTTTGATGAAAAATTTCTCGTATGTAATCAAACAGTGGAACTTCGGCATATGTATAATGTCCGCCCACAAAGAGAATAATGCAATGAATTAGGATTAGAAAATAAGTAAAATCAGTAAACCGAAACTTTTTGAATGTCAGTGCTACTATTGAAACGCCAATAATTGCTGGGATAATTTCCAAGAAACAGGTAAATCCTTCTTTCGGATTTACGATTGACCATATTAATGTTCCAAAAAACAAGACCAGCATTAAGTAGATATTTTTCATTTATCACGATTAAGTTTACTATTCTTTTTGGCTAAATTATAGAAATAAATTCAATACTATTATTAAGGTTTACTTTTAATAAGGTTGTAAATTTGCAACTTTAAATATAGAAAATGCTTGTTGTAAAAAATATTTCCTTCACCTATATCGAAAATCCGGTAATCGAGAATATTAGTTTCGAAATTGCCAAAGGTCAAAATGTGGCTGTCATTGGCGAAAGCGGTTGCGGTAAAAGCACTTTGCTAAAATTACTGTACGGCTTGTATAATCTGGATAATGGAGAAATGTTTTATGACGGTAATCCAATTCTTGGTCCAAAATTTAATCTTATTCCTGGTGAAGAGTGCATCAAGTATTTGGCGCAAGATTTCGATTTAATGCCGTACATAACGGTCGAAGAAAATGTAGGTAAGTTTTTGTCTAACATCTACAAAACCGAAAAAAAAGCACGAGTTCAAGAATTATTAGAAATGGTCGAAATGACCCAATTTTCCAAAGTTAAAGCAAAATATTTGAGCGGTGGTCAGCAGCAAAGAGTAGCATTGGCGAAGGTTTTAGCATTGGAACCTGAAATTCTTTTATTGGATGAACCTTTTAGCCAAATCGATTCCTTTAGAAAAAATTCGTTGCGTCGAAATTTATTCAATTATTTCAAGAAAAAACAAATTACCTGCATTATTGCGACTCACGATAGCACCGAAGCTTTGTCATTTTCAGATGAAACTATTGTTTTGCAAAACGGAAAATTAATAGCCAAAGGAAATTCAAGAGAACTCTATGATAATCCGCCAAGTTTTTATGTTGCTTCGCTTTTTGGAGAGGTAAATGAGTTGAAATTATCTCATTTTGCAGCTTTAGAAGAGGCAGATGAAATACTATTATTGTATCCGCACCAACTAATAATTGTCGAAGAAAGTAAAATGAAGGCCATTGTTAAGCAATGTTATTTCAAAGGAAGTCATTATTTGGTCAAAGCTGCTTTTGAACGCAAAGCTATTTTCTTCGAGCATCATTCAGAGTTAAATTTGAATCAAGAAGTCAGTTTGGGTATTGCTGCTAAATTATAAATAGCCATTTTTTTTATATAAAATATTGGTTTCATTTGCTTTATAAATGCTTTTGTTTTTTATAAATTTAAAATTACTTTTTAAAAGGTTTCTTAATACCGCAGGATATCAACCTTAATTTTGACTTAATTTTTAGAAACAATAATTTTAAAAGACACTTATATGGTAATTTTACGTTTTATATTTTTGAGTAAATGATGATTTATTTTGCGGAAGAATAATCATTAATTATAAAGGAAAACAACAATGCACTAGCCATCAAAAGATTTAATTTTAATTTCGATTATTCCTAAAGAACTGAAAGCTTTTATAAAATTTATAATGCAATAAAGTATGAAAATTCTAATAGTGGAAGACGAAATAGGGATTGCTAATTTTCTCCAACAAGGTTTGGAAGAGGAAGGTTATACTGTTTTGGTGGCAAACGACGGAAAAACCGGTCTTGAATTGGCTTTAAGCCAAAAAGTTAATATTATTCTTCTCGATTGGATTTTACCCAAAATGAATGGAATCGAGGTTTGCAAATTAATTCGTAAGATAGACACGACAACTCCCATTATTTTTTTAACCGCAAGAGATACAGTTCAAGAAACTATCGAAGGGCTTAAGGCGGGAGCCAATGATTATATCAAAAAACCATTTAGTTTTGATGAATTAGTAGAACGCATTAAAATTCATTTCAGAAATCAAACCGAGCCAGAAACATTACAATTAGGGCCAATTGAAATTCAACTCACAAAACATCTTGTAGAAGTCGATGGCATTGAGGCTATCTTGACGCAACGCGAATACGAATTGCTATGTTATTTAATTCGAAATAAAGGTAAAGTGTGTACCAGAACGCAAATTATAGAAGACGTTTGGGACATTCATTTCGATTATGATACTGGTGTTATTGATGTTTTTATGAATGCCATTCGAAAAAAACTCAACTTAAAAATTGATAAAGATTACATAAAAACCATTCGTGGAGTAGGTTATATTGCTAATGATTTAAACTAATTATATGTTTTCGTTTTCTTTTAAAAATCGGATTGCCTCACATTATATCATTAGCACTGGATTGCTGATTTCAGTATTCTTTTTCTTGATTTATCAATTAATAGATCATAGTGTAAATAGGCAAATCAATGAAGATATAATGGGCGAAGTGTCCAAACATCTAGAAGAAATCGAAATTGACCCCAACGACACTTACCTGCTTCATGTCGATCAATGGCGAGCGAGAGAACATAAAACCGTTACTGTAAATCCGGTTTTTGTTCAGTTTTTTGACATTAACAAACGATTGATTGACAAATCGCCTAGCCTCAAAGGGCTAGAGCTCAAAATGTATGCAACTAAATTAAACAATAAATTCATTGATACTTATTTAAATAAAAAACCAATTAGGCAAATTCAAGTGCCCATTTTGCACAAAAATAAAGTAATTGGATCTTTGTTTATTGCCATGTCTTTAGATGATTCGACAAAGATTTTAAAGAATTTACAAGAAACTCTTTTGATTTTTTTTCCAATAATATTGTTGGTGCTCTTCCTGATTGCGAGGTTGATTGCCGGAAGAAGTATTAAACCCGTGACGCTAATTACGGAAACTTCTAACCGAATTACCAAAGACAATCTTAAAGAACGAATTCCTTTGCCTGAAAATAAAGATGAACTTTATGTACTTTCTAAAACCATAAACGATTTATTAGACCGTATTGAAAGCGCAGTAGAAAGAGAAAAACAATTTACCTCAGATGCTTCGCACGAACTAAGAACGCCATTGACCGTTTTAAAGGGAACTTTGGAAGTTTTGATACGAAAACCTAGAACTCAATCAGAATATGAAGACAAAATCAATTATGGTATTTCCGAGGTTAACCGATTGAATAATTTAGTGGATCAATTGCTATTATTGGCCCGATTCGAAAACCAAATTCAAAGCGTAAAAATTGAAAAAATATATGTGAATGCCTTGATTTTGGATATTCTGACACGGTATTCATTGAAAATGAACGTGAAAAAAATCAGCGTTGACCACGCTTTTTCAAAAGAATATTATGTTGAATCTGACAATTATTTACTTTCTATTATCATCAGTAACATTATCAGTAATGCTATTAAATATTCGAATGATAATAGTAGCATTTCTATAGTACTTTCGCAAAATGAAACCGCTACAGTTTGTACCATTTCGGATAGTGGAATTGGTATTCCAAAAGAAGATTTAGACAAAATCAGGATTCCGTTCTTTCGTTCAAATCCAACGCATCATCCAGATATAAAAGGTTCAGGACTTGGACTTTCTATTGTTGCCCGATTGGCAGGATTACTGAATATCCAATTCGAAATTCAAAGCGAAATCAATAAAGGAACTACAGTAATTTTGAGTTTCCATAGGATGTAACTTAAGTAGTTCTTAAGGCCAAGTCAATTTAAATTGGTTAACTTTGTCTAAAATTATTGTTATGGATTTAAGCAAATTAAAAGGGCAACTACAAACCGAAGTCGATACTGCATTTTTGTATGATAGTATCGCCAACATTCAATCGGATGACAATCTAAGTCGCGTTTTGCAAAGTTTAGCACAGATCGAAAAAGGTCATGCGAAACATATGTTGGATAAAGTTCGGGAGTTTGAACCCAATCACGTTATGCCTTCAGCGTCGTCAAGAGCTAAATTCCAATTGAAATTAGGAAAACTTTTTGGATACAATTCCATCATCAGTAGTTTGTCTGATATTGAAAAACAATTTGCTGTAAATGCTATCAAAAACAAAATCGAAAAAGGGGAGAAGCCTAATGGTTTCGAACACAATCACCTTAATATTATTGAAGCGGTCAACAACAATGCAGCCTTGAACGTCTCGGGAGGATTATTGTCAAAATTTGAAAGTCGTCACAAATCCGTTGGAGGAAATGCGTTACGTGCTGCAGTTTTAGGCTCGAATGACGGACTAGTTTCGAATATGAGTTTAGTTATGGGAGTTGCCGGAGCGGCGGTTTCTAACAATACTATTTTATTAACTGGTATAGCCGGGCTTATGGCTGGTGCTATTTCTATGGCATTGGGTGAATGGCTTTCGGTGCAAAGTTCCAGAGAATTAAACCAACGCCAAATCGATTTAGAAACCGAAGAACTGGAAGCATCGCCAGAAGAAGAAAAAAAGGAATTGGTGTTGCTGTACCAAGCCAAAGGAATGAATTCCGTCGAAGCCCAAAAATTGGCAGATAAAGCCTTCGAAAATCCTCAAACTGCAATAGATGCCATCATAACAGAGGAATTGGGAATAGATAAGGAAGAATTAGGCGGTTCCGCTTGGGAAGCAGCAATTGCTTCTTTCATTCTTTTTGCCATTGGAGCAATTATTCCGTTGTATCCTTTTATGGTTTTGGATGGTAAAAATGCTATTTTATTGAGTATTGCAAGCAGTGTTGTGGGACTTTTTGGTATTGGCGCCGCTATTACATTATTGACAGGAAAAAGCATTCTATTTTCGGGAATGCGACAAGTTGCTTTTGGATTGGCTGCAGCTGCAGTAACTTATGGAATTGGAACGCTAATTGGAGTTTCTTTGGCAGGATAAAAGCCCCCCAACCCCCGAAGGGGGAGCAAGCTGCGGTGGGAATTGGTAGAGCGTAGAAACAATGAAAATAATGAATCGGTAATTTAATAAAAATAATTTTAAAACCTGTTTACCCCAAACAGTGATTCCCCCAGTGGGGGTTAGGGGGCTAATTAGTCATTCCTTAAAAATGAATTAACAATTTGATTGTTAATAACTTGTGATTAAATTCAGTTGAAAACAGTACTTTTAAATCGCCAAAAAGTGTATATTTCGGTATAAAAAAGTGGCAATATGTTAGGCAAAATAA
>NZ_JANPFL010000020.1:0-21768 GCF_031423415.1 Flavobacterium sp. | reverse complement strand
CTGTCCGAAAACAGATTTACTAGAAAAATAATTACTTTTACTCATCGTTTTTTGTCTTTTGCAAAACCAAATTACGATTTTAATTGAGAAGCCATTTTTATGGCTTCTTTTTTATTTACTTTTATCGGACAACAATGATTTAAAAGATTAAATTTGCCAAGCTAAATTATTAAATTATTCATGAGTACTACGCACAAAGACTTACATAGTAAGTTAACATTAGGCGGTTTATTAATATCATTAGGAATTATTTACGGAGATATAGGAACCTCGCCTTTATATGTAATGAAAGCCATAATTGGATTACAGGTCATCAATGCAGATATTGTTTTAGGAGGAATATCCGCAGTTTTTTGGACACTGACTTTACAAACTACAATCAAATATGTTTTGATTACTTTAAGTGCAGATAATCACGGTGAAGGAGGAATTTTTGCCCTATATGCATTAGTAAAAAAAACAAAAATTAAATGGTTAATCATCCCAGCAATCATCGGCGGAAGTGCATTACTCGCCGACGGAATCATAACTCCGCCAATTTCCGTATCATCAGCAGTTGAGGGTATTAAAACATTCTATCCAGAAATAAATACGATTCCGATTGTAATTGGAATTTTGTTTGTTTTATTTACTATTCAACAATTTGGCTCTAAACTAGTGGGTCGTTTTTTTGCGCCAATGATGCTACTTTGGTTTGGTATGCTTGGTGTTTTAGGTGTATTGCAAGTGATTCATCATCCCGAAGTTCTAAAGGCATTTAATCCTTATTACGCTTATCATTTACTTTCCATTCACCCTGAAGGTTTTTATGTTTTGGGATTTGTATTTTTATGTACAACGGGAGCCGAAGCTTTATATTCTGATATGGGACATTGTGGACGTAAAAACATCAGAATCAGTTGGATTTTTGTTAAAACCACTTTAGTACTGAACTATTTTGGTCAAGGTGCTTATTTAATTCATCACGAAGGACAAACTCTAGTAGGTTTAGGAGGCGAAAACGGAAATCCATTTTATTTAATTATGGCAGATTGGTTTCAGCCTTTTGGAATCGTAATAGCAACTCTTGCAGCTGTAATCGCCTCTCAAGCGCTTATTAGTGGTTCATTTACTTTGATTAACGAGGCCATGCGTTTGAATTTTTGGCCTAAAGTAAAAATAAAATACCCTTCGGAATTAAAAGGACAATTGTACATTCCTTCGATAAACTGGCTCTTGTTTTTGGGCTGTGTTGGAGTTGTACTGCATTTCGAAAAATCAAGTAATATGGAGCATGCCTATGGACTAGCTATTATACTATGTATGATAATGACAACTATATTGCTCAATTATTATATGATTTTGAAGCGCGTAAAATTATATTTTATGATACCTATCATAACGATATACCTAACTATTGAATCTGGTTTCTTCATCGCAAATATTACAAAATTCGCCGAGGGTGGTTACGTTACTTTACTCATTGCTTCTGTCTTAATTTCTATTATGACAATTTGGTATTTTGCTAAGAAAATCAATAAGAGCTATACAAAACTTGTTGACATTAACGATTACACAAAAGTATTATTAGAACTCAGTAATGATTTATCGATTCCAAAGTATGCAACGCATTTAATTTATATGACTAATGCCAGCAAGTCTGATGAAATTGAAGAAAAAGTAATGTATTCCATACTCAGAAAAAGACCTAAAAGGGCCGATATATATTGGTTTGTACACGTAAATGTATTAAATGAGCCGTACAAAAAAGAATATAGAGTAACTGAAATTCTCAAAGAGGATATTTATAGAGTTGATTTTAATTTAGGATTTAGAGAACCTACAAAAATCAACTTGATGTTTAAAGAAGTGATTACAGATATGGTAAAAAAAGGAGAGGTCGATGTAACGAGTCGATATGAATCATTGAATAAAAACAATATAATTGGTGATTTTAAATTTGTCCTTTCCGAAAAATATTTATCCAATGATAGCGATTTGACTTTCTTTGAAAAAATAATTATGAATTCCTATTTCTTTATTAAAAAACTAAGTTTATCGGAAGAAAGTGCCTTCAACTTAGATATAGGATCCGTAAAAGTAGAAAAATTCCCAATGGTGCTGCACGCTCCAGAAAACATTGGTTTAACCAGAATTCAATAAAAATTCTATTCAAATAAAACTCAAAGACACTGCTTAAAAACAGTGTTTTTTTTGCATAAAACACTTCCAATATAACAAAAAGTAAAATCAATTTGAATGACAAAAATGAATAATTTGAACATAACTTTCTATCCAAGCAACTCTAAATAGAAATCTGAAATCTAAAATCTTCAATCTTCTCCCGATGCTTCGGGATAAAATGGTACCTTTGCGCCTCAATTATTTAAAATGCGATTACACAGAAATTTAGTTTATACCACAATCGATGCTTTAAATGCTATCTTCAATGAAGGCGAATATGCAGATAAAGTAGTTGCAAGATCATTAAAAAAAGACAAACGTTGGGGAAGCTCCGATAGGAAATTTGTTGCCGAAACCATCTACGAAATTGTACGTTGGAAAAGACTTTACGCAGAAATTGCGGAAGTAAAAGAACCTTACGACCGAGACAATATTTGGCGAATGTTTTCTGTTTGGGCAGTCTTAAGAGGCTACCCTATCCCCGATTGGCGTCAATTGGAAGGAACTCCAGAAAGAAAAATTAAAGGACGCTTTGACGAACTATCTAAAATTAGAACCTTGAAAGAATCTATACCTGATTGGATGGACGAATTGGGCGTGAAAGAATTAGGTGAAAAAGTATGGGCAAAAGAAATTGCAGCACAAAACCAACCTGCCAAGGTAATTTTGAGAACCAACACTTTAAAAACTACTAAAGAACAATTAAGAGCCCTCTTGATGGACTTGAACATTGAAACTGAATACTTGAAAGATCAACCGGACGCTTTGGTTTTAAAAGAAAGAGCCAACGTATTTTTAACTGATGCTTTCAAACAAGGTTTTTTTGAAGTGCAAGATGCCAATTCACAACTGGTTGCTGCGTTTCTTGATGTACAACCAGGAATGCGTGTGGTAGATACTTGTGCTGGTGCTGGAGGAAAAACCTTGCACATTGCCGCTTTGATGGAAAACAAAGGTCAACTGATTGCTATGGATTTATACGAAAGTAAATTAAAGCAATTGAAATTGAGAGCCAAAAGAGACGGTGCTTTCAACATAGAATACCGCATTATTGAATCGACCAAAGTTATCAAAAAACTTCACGAAAAAGCAGATAGAGTTTTAATTGACGCACCTTGTAGCGGTTTGGGAGTTCTCAAAAGAAATCCAGATGCCAAGTGGAAATTGCAACCCGAATTCATTGATAACATTCGTAAAGTGCAAGCTGAAGTATTAGAAAGCTACTCTAAAATTGTAAAACCAGGTGGAAAATTAGTGTATGCCACTTGTTCTATTTTGCCTTCAGAGAATCAAGAACAGGTTAAAAAGTTCTTAACTACCGACATTGGAAAACAATTCAACTTTATAAAAGATCACAAAATATTAGCTTCAGAATCAGGTTTTGACGGATTTTATATGGCATTATTAGAAAGAAAAATAGAACTAATATAATATGAATAAAATTTACTCAATTCTTGCGCTGCTTTCAATAAGTTTAGTACTGGCACAATCTGGCGCTCCAGCAGCTCCTTATTATAATGGTGCCAATTGGACTCTAACCGGAACTGCATTAAAAAATGCTTTAGCTACAAAAATTACTGTCACTCATACCAATCGTTTATCTTACACACCAGGAATTTGGGAAGCAACAAGAGTAACAGATTCAGATCCCGATAATTCTCAAAATGTTTTATTAGTTTATGGATGGGAAAATGGATCAGATAATTTAGCTACCAACGACAGGTCAAGAGATAAATATAGTAATGGTGGTAACGATGGTCAGTGGAATCGGGAGCACACTTATGCCAAATCACTAGGAACGCCCACCCTAGTTGATGGAGGAATTGCAAATGATTGGAGTAGCGATGCTGGTGAAGATGCTCATCATATTCGTTCTGCCGATGTACAGTGGAATGCTACTCGTGGAAATTCGACTTACGCTGCAGGAAGCGGAAACTCAGGTAGTGTTGCAGGTGGTTGGTATCCTGGAGATGAATGGAAAGGCGATGTGGCTCGAATGATGATGTATATGTATTTGCGATATGATTCGCAATGTTTACCAATAAATGTCGGAACAGGAACTTCTCCTGCCTCCGATAGTAATATGCTTAATTTATTTTTAAAATGGAACGCAGAAGATCCAGTTTCAGCTTTTGAAGACGCTAGAAATACTTATCACGGAAATACTGCTTATAGATATGCTCAGGGAAACAGAAATCCTTTTATAGACAATCCTTATTTAGCAACACTTATTTGGGGCGGAGTTGCTGCCCAAAACCGTTGGCCAAGTACCATATTGGCTACAGAAACTTTCGATAAATTTGCAAACATTTCTGTTTACCCAAATCCAACAAACGGTCACAAAATTAAAATACAGACAGATATTATCTTAGATGAAATAGATTTAATCAACATCGATGGTAAGCTAATACAAATGATTAAAAAGCCCTCTTTAGAAAACCAAACCTACACCTTGGATAATTTACCAAAAGGTTTTTACTTAGTGAAAATGACCTCTGACAATCAGTCAGCAACTAAGTCAATCATCGTTAACTAATTTGATTTTAAAGCCAATAAAAAACTCCGATAGAATTTAAATTTCTATCGGAGTTTTTTGTCTTTTATCTATATTCTTTATTCTAGTATCTTTCTAATCATTCATCGAAATCAAAAACTCTTCATTATTTTTGGTTTTCTTGAAACGATCATTGATGAAATCCATTGCTTCTACTGGATTCATATCGGAAAGGTATTTTCTCATAATCCACATTCTTTGCAATGTTTTAGCGTCTAATAACAAATCATCGCGTCTTGTGCTAGAAGAAGTTAAATCAATGGCAGGGAAAATACGTTTGTTGGCAATTTTACGATCCAATTGCAATTCCATATTTCCAGTTCCTTTGAATTCTTCAAAAATAACTTCATCCATTTTTGATCCCGTTTCGGTTAAAGCCGTGGCAATGATACTCAATGAACCTCCATTTTCAACATTACGAGCAGCTCCAAAAAATCGCTTTGGTTTTTGCAATGCATTGGCATCAACACCTCCACTCAACACCTTACCGGATGCGGGTTGAACTGTATTATAAGCTCTCGCTAAACGAGTAATCGAATCCAAAAGAATCACAACATCGTGACCACATTCTACCAAACGTTTTGCTTTTTCGAGCACAATATTGGCGATTTTAACGTGTTCTTGTGGCTCTCTATCAAAAGTCGATGCAATAACCTCACCTCGAACACTTCGAATCATATCGGTAACTTCTTCAGGACGTTCATCAATTAATAAAACAATCAAATACACCTCAGGATGATTAGCGGCGATTGCGTTTGCAATGTCTTTTAGCAACATTGTTTTACCCGTTTTGGGTTGCGCCACAATCATACCGCGCTGTCCTTTTCCTATTGGAGAAAATAAATCGATAATGCGGGTGGAGATAGTGCTTTGTCTTTCGGCCAATTTGAATTTTTCGGAGGGAAAAACTGGTGTTAAATGTTCGAAAGATACTCGGTCACGAACAACCTGCGGATCGTGTCCGTTTATTTTCAGAACGCGAACTAATGGAAAAAATTTTTCACCTTCTTTCGGCGGACGAACCACTCCTTTTACGGTATCTCCGGTTTTAAGTCCGAACAATCTAATTTGGGAAGTCGATAAATATATATCATCTGGTGAAGCCAAATAATTATAATCAGAAGATCGAAGGAAACCATACCCATCGGGCATCATTTCTAGAACGCCTTCACTTTCGATGATTCCGTCAAATTCAAAATCAGAATCTCTAAAGTTGTTTTTCTTATTTTTGAAATTGGGATTTACATTTCCGTTTCCATTTTGGTTTACTTCGTCAGTGCGCTTTCGCTCTTGTGGATTCTGGTTTTGATTTTTCTTGTTGAACTGACTTAGATTTATTTTTTCTGCAGGAGCGCTAACCTCATTATTTTCAGAAAACTCAGCGCCTTCGCTAACAGAAGTTTCTGAATTATCTTCATTTTCGTTGTTTATCTCAGCTTCAGTGGTTGCCTGTTTCGCCTCTTCTTTTTGCTTTTGCAAAGCCATTTTCTTTTCGTAGGCTGATTTATTAAATTTAATCACTTTCCCTACTTTTTTTTCTGGAGCTATCACTTCTATTGGATTCTCGTCTTTTACTTCAGAAATAACGGTCTCAACTTTAATTTCTTCGTCTGCAAAAAGTGAATTATTGGAGTTTTTTTGGATGGCCACCTTTTTTGGAGCTACAATTCTTGCTCTTTTTGGTTTTTCTTCTTCTACTTTAGGTTCAGCAGGCTTAGCGTCTGTCGCTGAATTCATACTGGTGGATTGAAGTTCTAAAATTTGACTAATTAATGTCTCTTTTTTTACACCGTTAAATTTTATTGTTTTAGCAGCTTTAGCTATTTCTTGAAGCTCAGAAAGCTTCATTTCTTTTAATGCAGAAATGTCAAACATAAATGTTTTGTGAGTTTAAAAAATTTTGGAATACTATAAAAGTGTGTAGTAAAATTTGATTTTGAATTGACCGAAAAATGAAGTACTTACGGATTTGTTATGCAATATTACGAATAAATTTTAATCTACAATAGTATTTATTAAAAAGAAAATATATTTTTGTCAAACAATTTAAGACAATGTTACAGCGAATTCAAACCATATATTTACTTCTAGCCTTTGTTACCGCAGGAGTTTTACCATTCTTCATACCGCTTTGGACAATGGCTGATGGTACAGCTTTCATGTTTATGCAAAACCAAGTTTATGTTGCACTTTTTGGATTAAGCACAACATTGACCTTAGTAAGTATCGTTTCGTATAAAAAAAGACAAAATCAATTTGTTATGGGCAGATTGAATATAATTTTAAATTTAATTTTATTAGGCTTGTTTGTATATCGTTCACTAAATGTATCTGGAGAAACCCCTGCGGTTTCTGAGAAAGGTATTGGGATGTTTCTACCTATTGTTGCTATCGTGTTGTTAGTCTTAGCTAACAAGGCCATCAAAAAGGACGAAGATCTTGTAAAATCTGTGGATAGATTGAGATAATCCTATAAACTTAGTTTATTAGTGCGAAGGAAACCCGAATGTAAAAGTTCGGGTTTTTTTGTTCCTCACCCCTTCCGATAGCTATCGTAACTCTCCGAAGGTGAGGGAGCCGAAACTGGAGAAGTAAAGGAAAAGAAGTAGAAATTGGAAAACTACAAATCATTATTATGACAACTGCAATCTTCAATCTGAATTCTGCAATCTAAAATCTGAAATTACTTTTTCCCTATCTCGATAATCTCCAAATCTTTTATTTTGTCGCCTTCAATTACAAAACGCAACATCGTCCTCACTTGATGAAAACCACTTTTCCCTGCAGCGCCGGGATTCATATGTAAAAGATTGTGTTTCTTGTCGAAAATCACTTTTAAAATATGCGAATGTCCGCAAATGAATAGTTTTGGTGGATTTGCTGTCATTTCAGCTTTAATATTTGGATTGTATTTTCCGGGATAACCTCCAATATGAGTAATCCAAACATCGACACCTTCGCACATAAATCGGTTGTGCAACGGAAATTCCATTCGGGCTTTATCATCGTCTATATTGCCATAAACAGCTCGTAATGGTTTTAGCTTTTTTATGGTATCGGTGACAATCAAATCACCAATATCGCCAGCGTGCCATATTTCATCAGCCTGAGCTACATATTTTAAAATCGTGTCGTCAATATTACTGTGCGTGTCGGAAAGAAGGAGGATTTTTTTCATTAAGTAGTTTAAGATTCTAAAATGCTTTAGTTTAATACATTTACAAATGCCCCGCAACTGTCATTTTAATTTCGTCTATTAATTCTTTATCCATAAATTTATAAACGTCAGGAATTTCTAAAATAAAAATTTTTTTATTTTGGATTTCATCACGGAAATTTAAAATCAATTTTTCTTTATGATGCTTTTCCATTACAAAAATCAAATCAGCCCAAACTAATAATTTAGAATTTATTTTTATACGAGCTGAATTTTCTGTTCCAGCTGATTTAACACAAAAATCACTTTTGTTTTTATAAATAGTTTCAGCCGTTAAACTTCTCCATTTATTTCTGCTACAAACAAATAATACGTTTTTCAATTTCTAATGTTAATTTTGGTATCAATTTTTTTTGAATACTGGATGGTAATAAAAGTATATGGTGACAAAGTTATTATTTAAGATGAAACATTAACTATTTTTAAATTACTTTGTCAGTTCGGGATCGCTCGTGTCAGTTTTAGGAAAATTTTAAAGGTATAATCAACTTAAATCTTTGTAAATTTGCATTTCAAAATATGTAATCTGGTTTTATTCAGAATAATCTGAAATCTAAAATCAGCAATCTAAAATTAAATCTTGAGGTATTTTATAAAACTGGCATATAACGGAACCAATTATCACGGATGGCAATACCAACCCAATGCTCCTTCTGTTCAGGAAACATTGAACAAATCACTTTCGGTTGTGTTGAATTCCGAGGTAAATCTTATGGGTGCTGGACGCACAGATACTGGAGTTCACGCCAAAGAAATGTTTGCCCATGTTGATTTTGAAACTCTATTTGAGATTAAAAGTTTAGTACATAAACTTAATTCCTATCTACCAAAAGATATTGTCATTTATGATATTATTCCTGTTCACAACGAAGCTCACGCTCGATTTGATGCCACAAAACGAACCTATGAATATCATATAAATACTTTTAAAGATGTTTTTTCTCAAGATGGAAGTTGGTACTATCATCAAGAATTAGACATTGATATAATGAACGAAGCCTCAAAATTATTATTCAATCATACTGATTTTCAATGTTTTTCTAAAGTGAATACCGATGTAAATACATTTTATTGTACTATTTTTGAAGCGTATTGGCGACAAGAGAGTGACAAATTGGTGTTTACAATTTCCGCCAATCGTTTTTTAAGAAATATGGTTCGAGCCATTGTGGGAACATTAGTTTATGTAGGTTTGCACAAAATTACTTTAGAAGATTTCAACAGCATTATAGTAAGTAAAAACCGAAATGAAGCGGGATTTTCAGTTCCAGCACACGGATTATACTTGACAAAAATTGAGTATGATTATTTGTAAAAAAGAAGAAAGAATATAGATTATAGACAATAGACATTTTCATTGCCATTGAAATTGCCATTGAAATTGCCATTGAAATTGTCATTGAAATTGTATAGCGATATAGGATAGAGCTCCCAAAAAAACATTATGAAAGCAAAAGCATTCGACACACGATTATTCAAAAGAATATTAAAATATACTAAACCTTATCAATCACGATTTAATTTCGTTGTTGCATTCGCTATTTCCTTGTCGGTTTTTGCAGCATTGCGTCCCTATTTGTTGAAACAAACTGTAGATGGATATATAAAAAACCAAGATCAATTTGGGCTTTTACTATACGTTTGTTTGATGGGTTTCGTATTGTTATTGGAAGTTTTTTCACAATTTTTCTTCGTGTATTGGGCCAACTGGCTTGGACAAGATATTGTGAAAGACATTAGAATTAAAATGTTCAAACACATTCTGAGTTTCAAGATGAAGTATTTTGATAATGTTCCCGTAGGACAACTTGTGACGCGTTCCGTTTCAGATATTGAAGCCATTGCACGAATTTTTAGTCAAGGATTGTTTATGATCATCAGTGACTTGATGAAAATGTTTGTCGTGCTCATATTTATGTTTTATATGAACTGGAAGCTTACTTGGATTGTGATTGTAGCGATGCCAATATTAGTTTTTTTTACACGAATATTTCAAAAGAAAATGCAAGTGGCTTTTGAAGAAGTAAGAACACAAATTGCTAATATGAATTCCTTCGTACAAGAACGTGTTACGGGAATGAAAATCGTCCAGCTATTCAATCGCGAAGAAATTGAATCCGAAAAATTCAAGTCAATTAACGAAAAACATAATAAAGCTTGGATAAAAACTATTTTATACAACTCCATCTTCTTCCCTATTGCTGATATTATTTCATCGCTAACCCTTGGATTTATTGTGTTATACGGTGGATTTAAAATATTGAATGGGGATAATTTCACCACGCTTGGGGATTTGTTTTCCTATACTATGTTCATAGGAATGTTATTCAATCCATTGCGTCAAATCGCAGATAAATTCAATGAAATGCAACTCGGAATGATTGCCGCCAATCGAGTTTTCGATATTCTCGACACCCAAGATCAAATTCAAGATACAGGAACTATAGAAGCTCCAATTTTCAAAGGAAATATACAATTCAAGGATGTTCATTTTGGTTATATCGCTGAAGAATATGTCATAAAAGGAATTGATTTAGATGTAAAAGCAGGAAAAACTATTGCCATTGTAGGCTCAACAGGAGCAGGAAAATCAACCATTATCAATTTGCTGAATCGTTTTTATGAAATTAATAGCGGGACGATTTGCATCGACGGTCATAACATCGAAAGTTATACTTTGCCCTCTCTACGAAAGCAGATTGCGGTAGTTTTACAGGACGTTTTCCTTTTTGCTGATACTATTTTTAACAATATTACGCTAAACAATCCTGATATATCTCGTGAACAAGTTTTGGCTGCAGCCAAAAAAATTGGAGTTCATAAATTCATTATGAGTTTACCTGATGATTATGATTTTGACGTAAAAGAACGTGGCGTAATGCTTTCGTCTGGACAACGCCAATTAATCGCTTTTCTCCGTGCCTACGTAAGTAATCCGAGTATTCTTATTTTAGACGAAGCAACTTCTTCGATCGATACGTATTCTGAAGAGTTGATTCAAAAAGCTACAGAAACAATTACTAAAGGCAGAACTTCCATCGTAATTGCGCATAGATTAGCGACTATCATCAATGCCGATAAAATTGTTGTAATGGACAAAGGATTGATTGTGGAACAAGGAACACACCAGGAATTGGTTTCCAAAGAAGGAGGCTATTACAAGAACTTGTATGATTCGCAATTTGTCATGGAGATTAATGAATTTGATAAAAATGAATAGAGAAATCCCTTGTAAATGATGGCTCTGAATATTTAATTTAGTTTTTTTACAACGTAAAACTTTAAACAGTAAACTTTTTCATTAATAAAATAAATCCTTAATTTTGCCAACTGAAATTAATTTAGAAAAACACAGTATGAAATACGATATCATAGTTTTAGGAAGTGGACCAGGCGGATATGTAACTGCCATTAGAGCATCACAATTAGGCTTTAAAGTAGCCGTAATCGAAAAAGAAAATCTTGGCGGAGTATGCCTAAATTGGGGTTGTATCCCAACTAAAGCGTTATTGAAATCAGCACAAGTTTTTGATTACCTTAAACACGCTTCTGATTATGGATTGACTGTTTCATCATTTGACAAGGATTTTCCAGCAGTAGTGCAACGTAGTCGTTCAGTTGCTGACGGAATGAGCAAAGGCGTTCAATTTTTGATGAAAAAGAATAAAATTGACGTGATTGATGGCTTTGGAAAACTTAAACCGGGTAAAAAATTAGATGTTACTGCTGCTGATGGCAAAGTAACTGAATACAGTGCAGATCATATTATTATCGCCACTGGCGCTCGTTCACGCGAATTACCAAATTTACCACAAGATGGTGTGAAAGTGATTGGATACAGAAAAGCAATGACATTGCCAACCCAACCAAAATCGATGATTATCGTTGGTTCTGGAGCGATTGGAGTTGAATTTGCCCATTTCTATAATGCTATGGGAACCGACGTTACGATTGTTGAATTTATGCCCAATATTGTTCCAGTAGAAGACGAAGATATTTCGAAACAAATGGAACGTTCTATGAAAAAAGCAGGAGTCAAAATTATGACCAACTCTTCTGTAGAAAAAATTGATGTTTCTGGTTCTGGTGTTAAAGCTTTTGTAAAAACTGCAAAAGGAGAAGAAATCCTAGAAGCTGATATTTTACTTTCTGCCGTTGGAATCAAAACTAACATCGAAAACATAGGATTAGAAGAAGTAGGAATTGCTGTTGACAGAGATAAAATCTTGGTAAACGCTTACAATCAAACGAACATCCCAGGATATTATGCGATTGGAGATGTAACTCCAGGACAAGCATTGGCACACGTTGCTTCTGCAGAAGGAATTAATTGTGTGGAAAAAATCGCTGGCCTTCACGTGGATCCAATTGATTACGGAAACATTCCTGGTTGCACCTATGCTACACCAGAAATTGCTTCTGTAGGTTTGACCGAAAAGCAAGCGAAAGAAAAAGGATACGAATTGAAAATTGGAAAATTCCCGTTCTCAGCTTCTGGAAAAGCAAAAGCTGCCGGAACTCCGGATGGATTTGTAAAAGTAATTTTCGATGCTAAATACGGCGAATGGTTGGGTTGTCATATGATTGGTGCTGGTGTTACTGATATGATTGCCGAGGCTGTTGTCGCTCGAAAATTAGAAACTACAGGTCACGAAATCCTAAAATCCATTCACCCGCACCCAACGATGAGTGAAGCGGTCATGGAAGCTGTTGCTGATGCTTATGGCGAAGTAATTCATTTGTAGGTACGAGGTTAGAAATATAGAAATCCGTTTTGTGAAAGCAAAGCGGATTTTTTTTGTTTTGCTAATTTCAAATTACATTAGAAAAAATAGTATTCATAAAATAGTAATCCATCAAATAATTTGTACGGAAAAAATAATATATTTGAATGAAGAATAAAGCGTATCAAACTACCGTATATTCAACTATTTTTTGAAAGATTTGCGTTACTTTTTAGCTAATATAAAGACTTAGAAAATTATTCCCAACGATATTGGCAATTAAAAATCAAATATCTAAAACCTAACAAAATGATTAACCCTTCTTTGATTTCAAACTCTGGAATTCCTTTTCACACTCATAGTGGAAAAAACATATTGAGAATATTAGCAATTAATTTACTGACAGCATTAATTTTATTCTCCATTTATTCAATAAAACATGTTGGTTACTTAATGATTCCGTTGATATTTTGCTGTTTGCTAGGGTTAGTATGCATTAGATTTCCAAAGATATTTTTGTATGATGATAATTTTGCAATAGTAAAAAAATGCATGATTAGTAAATACACAGATAATGACGTTTTTAAGTATGTTGATATAATTAAAGTTGAGTTTTCTGAAAGTGTTACAGACTGGAATTATTTAATTGTTTTGGCGATATTTGGATCAGGAGAGTTCGGTGGTAACTCGAAAGCAGACCAAATGATTGTATACACAAAAGATAATAACACCTATTTTTTTAATCGGTTTGGTAGCAGAACTGAATTTTTGAAAACAATAGAATTAATAAACAATCGAATAAGCCCTACAAACAATAGCTAGTATAGCTGATTTGAGCATTTGGCTTAATGGAAACTAGATTTTGTATTTGAAGATTACTAATTAACCGAAAGGCTATAAATCCTTAATCTGCCAGATAGCAAACCTGCAAAACATTATACTTTTTTATAAATATGGCAAAGAAATTAGATCAAATTACAACCGAATTACAAGAATTCATCGAAAAACAAAAAGTTTTTTTTGTTGGAACCGCTTGCGCTGAAGGAACGGTCAACGTATCTCCAAAAGGTACCGACTCCTTTAGAATAATTGATAGTACCACAATTGTTTGGTTGAATCTAACAGGAAGTGGAAATGAAACTGCAGCCCATTTATTACAAAATAATAGAATGACAATCATGTTTTGTGCTTTTGAAGGAAATCCACTGATTTTAAGACTCTATGGAAAAGCAAAAATATACCATAAAAGAAATCGTAGTTTTCACCATTATTCCAATTTATTCCCAGTTAATGCGGGTGCTCGACAAATAATCGAAATGGAAGTAGAATTGGTTCAAACTTCTTGTGGATATGCCGTCCCTTTTATGGATTTCAAAGAGGAACGCACCACATTAAATGATTGGGCCGAAAAACAAGGAGAGGATAAGATTGAAGACTATTGGAAAAACAAAAATACCCTGAGCATTGATGGGTATGAAACAAAAATTCTAGAAGATTAATTAGAACCGTTGGGTATAATTCAATTTTATTCTTTTAAACGCATAGAAACATAGTTATTGCTAATTTTAATTAGTCGTTTCACTTAATTTCAGAATACATTAAGCTATGTGAAAACCACGAATTGGTCTATCTTAATCTTTTTTCTATGATTCTATGTGTTTCAATTTATTATTTCTGAAAATTTAATAATTGCACCCAACGGGTTAATTAGAATTATTTTGCAATAACTTAATATTATTTTTATAAATATGAATTCCTTAAGGTATTAGAAATAAACAAAAAACCGATTTGGAATAAATTCAAATCGGTTTTTTAAATACGATCGAAAATTGATTTAAGCCATAAACAAGGCGTTCTTTTGATAGTTGAATAAAACTAAATCGTAAGGAACTAATTTAGGCGCAATTTTTTCAGTCGAAGCGTCAAACGTAATATTGTTGTGCTTTCTGAACAAATAGATTTCTTTCAAACAATTAGACAAACTCTGATGAATTGATGTTGTAAAAGTGGGGATTTGCTTGTCTCCTACTAACAAATCAATTTGGTAATTAGAACTACTTTTAGAAAGATTATTTCCAATAATTCTTAATGTAAATGTGGTTGGAATTGCATTTTGTTTTCCTTGATACTGTACTATCATAATTAATAAAATTAGATGTTGTTAAAATTAAATTATTACTAAAACTTCAAAATAAGTTGGATTCAATAGTATACATCGAAAAAATTAAGAAAACTTCAAAATAGACCGCCTTAATTTATCAATATAGCAAAGCTAGTAAATAAAATACTTTTAAACCCTAATTAAGTTTATAAAATTTTATAAAATTTTTTTCTACATTTGTTACAGCAAGCAATTGCTTATTCAATAATTAAAACAAATACTATGCAAAACATTCCTAGTGTTGACTTGCGTGATTTCTTTTCGGAAGACCCGAAACGCAAACAAAAATTTGTAAATGAAATCGGAAATGCTTTTGAAGAAATTGGATTCGTTGCCTTAAAAGGGCATTTCCTAGACGACCAATTAGTGGAAGAATTATATGGCGAAATTAGAAACTTTTTCGGTTTACCATTAGAAACAAAATACAGTTATGAAATTCCTGGAATTGGAGGTCAAAGAGGCTATGTTTCTTTTGGAAAAGAACACGCCAAAGGCAGAAAAGAAGGCGATTTGAAAGAGTTTTGGCACTTTGGTCAATATGTTGAAAAAGGCTCAAAATATGCCTTGGAATATCCCGATAATGTCGAAGTGAAAGAATTACCACGTTTTAATATTGTAGGAAAAGAAGCCTACCAAATGCTGGAGAAAACAGGTGTTTATGTATTGCGAGCCTTGGCTTTGCATCTTGGTTTAGACGAGTTTTATTTTGATGAGTTTGCAAAAGAAGGAAACTCTATTTTGCGCCCAATTCATTATCCACCCATCACTTCAGAGCCTGAAAACGCGATTCGTGCCGCAGCTCACGGCGATATCAATTTGATTACTCTATTGATGGGTGCACAAGGAAAAGGTTTGCAAGTTCAAAATCACGATGGTGCTTGGATTGACGCCATTGCGGAACCTGACGAACTCGTGATTAATGTGGGTGATATGTTATCTCGTCACACGAACAATAAATTGAAATCTACCATTCATCAAGTAGTTAATCCGCCACGCGAATTATGGGGCACTTCACGATATTCTATTCCGTTTTTTATGCATCCGGTGAGCGATATGAAATTAGATTGTTTAGAAAATTGCATTGATGCTGAAAACCCAAAGAAATTTGATGACATTACCGCTGGAGAATATTTATACGAAAGATTGGTAGATTTGGGATTAATCAAAAAATAAATTCAAAGTAAATTCCAAATTTTAAATTTCAAATTCCAATAATCAAACTTTGGAATATGGAGTTTAAAAATTTGGTTTTTATTTTTTAGCATAAAATTATGGACTTACAAGACCAACTAAAAAACTTATTTCCAGATCATATTGAATCGGAACCTGAGGAATTTCTTGAAGAAGAGCACGAGCTTTTCATTCAAAAAGAACCTATGATTTGCAAATTTGAAAAGCGAAAAGGAAAAGCAACCACCATAATTGAAGGGTATGAAGGAAATGACGAAGACTTTAAAATTCTAGCCAAAGAAATCAAAACCAAATTGAGTGTTGGCGGAACTTTCAAAGACGATTCCATAATCATTCAAGGCGATTATCGCGATAAAATTATGCAAATCCTTAAAGAGAAAGGTTTTAAGGTAAAACGTGTTGGAGGGTAAAAGCCCCCTAACCCCCGAAGGGGGAACTCCAAAATTTATAAATAACTTTTCTACAGCATTATTTGAATCAAAAAATGATAACATTAAAAACCTATTTACCCCAATAGGAATTCCCCCTTCGGGGGTTAGGGGGCTATTATGATAAAATCATCAGAATTGATACTCAATCCAGACGGAAGTGTGTATCATTTGAATTTATTGCCTGAACATATTGCTAACGATATCATCTTCGTAGGCGATCAAAATCGGGTTGAAAAAATCACGCAATTCTTTGATAGTATTGAGTTTTCAACTCAAAAAAGAGAATTTAAAACCCAAACCGGAATTTTCAAAGGCAAACGAATTACCGTAATGTCCACCGGAATTGGTCCTGATAATATCGACATTGTAATCAATGAATTAGATGCGCTGGTCAACATCGATTTAAAAACTAGAAAACCAAAAGAAAATCTCACTTCCTTAAACATTATCCGAATTGGAACTTCGGGTTCGTTGCAAGCAGATATTCCTGTAGATAGTTTTGTAATGTCAAAATTTGGTTTAGGATTAGACAATATGCTTCGCTCCTATTTGATTGACGAAATTTCAAATATTGAAATGGAAGATGCGTTCATCAAACACACTAATTGGGATTTGAAAAAAGGACGACCTTACGTGATTTCTTGTTCGGAACTACTAGAAAAACGCATCGAAAGCAATCAAATCTTTAAAGGGATTACAGCAACAGCCGGTGGCTTTTATGGCCCACAAGGTAGAGTGTTGCGATTGAATATTCAGGACGAAAATTTAAATTCAAAGATGGATAGTTTCAATTATAATGGAACTTTAATTTCTAATCTCGAAATGGAAACGGCTGCTATTTATGGTTTGGGAAAATTATTGGGGCATCATTGTTTGTCACTAAATGCTATTATTGCCAATCGTTCCACAGGAACTTTTAGCGAAGATCCATACAAAGCCGTGGATGAGTTGATTGGGTATGCTTTGGAGAAATTGGCAGAGTAATACGTAAATAAAAGCCGGGTCGTATTTTATTTTTTTATGTTTACCAGATGAAAAAACATTTATTTTTATTTTTAGTACTTTCTTTAAATTTACTTCAAGCGCAGAATCAGTCAGTGAAGATTGATACTTTAATTTTAAGTAATAGAAATGAAATTCGTTTAGATATTGGAAAATTACTTTTTAGCTCGAGGTTAAAAGTAGCTTACGAACGGTTTTTAAACAAAGATTTTTCTTATGGAATAAGTGGTATGTATTTTGGAGAGAATTATAGCGACAACATTTTTTATAATTCAAACTTTAAAAAAAAATACGAAATTGAACCTTTTGTGCGCTATTCGATATCACAAAATGTACAACGTTTCTTTTATGTTGAAACATTTTCATCAATTTGTAATGGAAATTATAAAGAAGTTAAACGGCTATCAAATGGCGAATATGCTTATTATGATTGGACAAAATCAAACTTTACAAATATTGCATTTGGATTTGCAATTGGTTATAAATTTTATGTAAAAGAACATTTTTGTATGGATTTTAATTTTGGATTGTCATCCTTTGTATATAATAAAAAGGAGACAGAATCATTGGCGAAATTTGGAATTAACTTAGGCTACAGATTTTAATAAATAAGAATAAAAATGAAAACAATTTGTAAATCTATTTTTGGTGTTCTGTCTATTGCATTATTTTTCAATTGCTCTGAGCCAGATGATATCTATATGGGAAGCAAAGACATCAAAGCTTCTAATTTGATTCAAATTGAAACGCTTCCCAGCTACAAATTGAATGATCTTATTTATATAAACTCTTCTTTTTCAAGATATTTACCTGAGGAAGGTTATGACGATTTACTAGATATTTATAAAACAACTAAATCTAACGAATACTCTTTTGAATTCCTTTTAGAAAAGAAATCAGCTTACGATACTTGGACTCCAATTAATATTGGAAATAAAATTGTTGTGAACAAAGGAAAATCGTACACTAGTAATGCTGCGATTGGAGTTTGTGTATTCAATCCCGAAACAAACTTATATGAATTCAGAGCTGGAATTCCTTTACTTGAAACTGGAGAATTTAGATTAAGAATGTCTAGCAATTTATACCCTGTTTATACTAATTCAAGCTATATTTCAGTGTATATTTATACAACCATAAGTCAAGTCGATAACCAAGGAAACTATCATTTTACAGTAAATTAATTTTTTATAATCTATAACTAAGGTGAAGATAAAATTTAATTGATATTTCTACAAAACTGTCGATGATTTGATTGCTTATTCTTTGAGAAAATTAGCGGAGTAAAAAAATTAAATTTATGATCA
Organism: Flavobacterium sp.; assembly: GCF_031423415.1. Classification (GTDB taxonomy): domain Bacteria; phylum Bacteroidota; class Bacteroidia; order Flavobacteriales; family Flavobacteriaceae; genus Flavobacterium. The sequence continues at coordinate 3,018 of NZ_JANPFL010000020.1, read as the reverse complement.
GTATAATAGCTCATTTATTTGTTGGAATACTACAGCGTTTCTTTTTATGGATTGGAGGCATTACGCGCTGGCTTCTTTTTCAAATCTATAATGAATGTATCACAGAAAAATTTCCAAGGAATATAGATTATTATATTGATAACGAAAGCAATAAAAAAGATAAAAATGGTTTCTCAGTGCAAAACAAAAACTTTTTTTCAGGATTAATTGTTACCATACTAATAATAATATTGCTCGATAAATTTGAAAACAAATGAACCTAATCCTCGAAACCGATAGACTCATCCTTCGTGAGCTAAAACTTTCTGATGCAGAAGCTTTTTTTACTATGGACAGCAACCCTAAAGTTCACCAATATTTATGGAATAAACCCGTTCAAAAACTAGAAGAAACCATTGAAATTATTGAATTTGTTAGAAAACAATATAGTGATAACGGAATCGGGAGATTTGCAATAATTTCGAAAGAAACCAATGAATTTATCGGTTGGGCTGGATTGAAATTCAACACCGAAATGGTGAATAACAAAGTTAATTTCTATGATATTGGGTATCGATTAGATGAAAAATTTTGGGGAAAAGGATATGCTAGCGAAGCCACTTTTGCGTGGTTAAAATACGCTTTCGAAACCTTGAACATCAAAACTATGGAAGCTGCTGCTCACACTGAAAATGCAGCTTCTAATAGAATTCTTCAAAAAATTGGAATGCAAATGACCGAACAATATCTAGAAGATGGCGTTTCTTGGAATTGGTATCAATTGGAAAACGTCAATCAGTAATCGAGTTATTTCTTCAAGTTTTTAGCATAAAGCTGTCTTCCTAATTCTGCTAGAAACGGGAAACCAATTTCGTCATATTCATAAATACCATCATTAAATACGCCATTTTTATTGACTAATATCGTTGCAGAAACCATAAACTCAACATTATTTTCGGTGTCAACAATATAAGCGCAGTCTGTCAAAGTACCGTAAGCTTCTCCAATTTTATTGTAAATTTTTATGCTAGCAGGAATATTTTCTTTGGTGTCGCCAAACATAAAAAATTTACAATACCCATCATAATATTCAATAGGATCATAACCCGCATTTTTAGGTAGATTTTGCATCGAAAACAGGATGAATTGTCTATTACTTTCAGTCAAATTAAACCGTTCAGATTCCTTAAAAGCTTCTGGAAAAACAATTCTTTTCAGTGTATTATGAAGAGTTTCCAGTGGATAATAATTTTTATTTGAAAAGTCAAAAGGCTCATTTACCAAGACATCATCTTTCATAAATCCAATTCCTTTTTTGAGCTTATTTATCGTCAAAGGAATACTGGATTTGTTTGTAATTTCTGGAAAAGTGACAACTGAATTATCGGCTTTATAAAGTGTAATTGATTTTGATTTTGGCTCACCTGCATTTGGTGATGATAATCGATGTGATATTCTAAAAGGCGACAAACCCTTGGCTTTCATACTTTCGTTTAAATAATCAAATCCAATAAATTCTAATAAATTAGTACTGGCTTCATTTTCGCTCACGGTAAAAACTTTAGTTATTTCTTCCGAAAATCTAAGTTTTTTAGGTTTTCCTTCAATGCTATATTGTATGTCTTTTGACGTCTTATCAATGGTGTTCAACTTTTCTAAAGCTAAAATAGCTATTGGAAATTTGACCGTACTGGCTGGATAAAAATAGTTGTGTACGTTTAAATTAAGCGTGAAATCTTTAAAACTCACTTTATTATTTTTATCCCGTAAAATCTGGGTATAAATAATTTGAAGTTCGAACGCTTCTGGATTTGACATCACAGTTTTTATCTTCGTATTATCAGATGCCAACGTCTCTTGCAGTATGTTTTTCTTGGTTGAAGAGCATCCAAACTCCAAAAAAATTAGTGTGATTAGAATAAAAATACGGTAAATTTTCATCTATAATAGGCTTTAAAATTAAATATTGGAATTCCATCCGATAGGACGAATTCCTTTTTCTTCCAAATATAAGATAGTTTTACTAAAATGCTTGTTCCCAAACCATTTTCCTTGATTGGCACTCATTGGCGATGGATGTCCGGATTCTAAAACGAGGTGTTTATTTCTGTCAATTTTGGAACCTTTCTTTTGAGCAAAATTGCCCCAAAGCATGAAAACAATATTCTCTTTTTCTTCCGAAATTTTTTGAATTACGGCATCTGTAAAAATGTTCCATTTCAAATGTTTGTGACTATTGGGATTGTCTTTTCGAACAGAAAGAGAAGCATTTATGAGTAAAACTCCTTGCTTTGCCCAATGTTCCAAGTTGCCAGAATTGGGTAAAAAAATAGTTCCCAAATCATCATTCAATTCACGAAAAATATTGCGCAAAGATCGCGGAATTTTAATTCCATCATTCACCGAAAAACATAAACCATTGGCTTCTCCATCACCATGATAAGGGTCTTGACCAATAATAACTACTTTCAAATCCTCGAACGAACAATGGTCAAAAGCGGCGAAAATCAATTCTTTTGGCGGAAAACAAGTATGGTTTACATATTCTTCATCGACAGCTTTCATCAAATCCTTGCAATACGGTTTTTGGATTTCATTTGATAAAATAGTTTGCCAAGACGGATTGAAGTTGGGTTGCATAAATATATTTTACCACAAAGTTCGTAAAGTTTTCGCAAAGTGAGCAAAGAAAATGGTTTTTCACTTTATTACTTTGTAACTTTGGATTTTTGACTTTAGACTTCCGACATAAAAATGATATCCATTACAGAAAAAACACTCCAAGATTTACAATTTCCAACCATTCTCGAAACCCTTTCGAATATTTGCAATACGGATATTGGCAAACAAAAATCATTAGAAATCAAACCTTTTCAAGACAAGGAAACCTTGATCAATGCGTTGATGCAAACCTCCGAATACGTTTCTTCTTTCCAGAATAACAACGCCATTCCCAATCACGGTTTTGATGCGATTACCTATGAAATCAAGTTTTTAGCTATAGAAGATAGTTTTTTGGAAGTTGGCGGTTTCCGAAAG
>NZ_JANPFL010000019.1:0-21057 GCF_031423415.1 Flavobacterium sp. | reverse complement strand
AGACCGGGAGAAACAATGTCTGCTTTTGCGGTTGGAAAATCTGTCATTCAAGTAGAATCTGGGATTTATGGCATCAAAGAAAATCATAGTAATCTGAAATATGATGCCAATGGATTTGGTATTGATATGACGCTGCGATGGGGATTGTTTATGGAAAAGCTAGAATTAATTGCTGATTTGCAGTACCAATATGAATTTTTAAATCCAGCCATCGTTTTTCCTGAGAAATCCGCTTTCAAACAAACAATTATAGGTGCAAAATATTTGATTTATGATCCATTCAAAAATTACGAAAAAAAAGTAAATTTGTACAGCTGGAAAGCAAATCATTCTTTCAATTGGCATCAGTTTATCCCTGCAGTTTCGGTTTTTGCCGGAGCTAATATTACCCAAGCTGAAAATCCGTATTATTTTTCTCGTGATGCAGCCATATCCCCCAAAATAATATTAATTGCCCAAAATCATCTCGGTGACGGAAGTTGGGGTTTCGTAACCAATATCATTGCCGACTACATTGGAACCGATTTTCCAAGTTATGGCTATGGCATTACCTTAACCAAAGGAATTAACGAAAATTGGTCTGGCTTTATAGAAAATCAAGGTTATATGAGTGATTTTTATAGTGATGCAATTGTTCGTGGTGGAGCAGCCTATCTGCTTCACGATGATTTGCAAATTGACGCCTCAATAAGCACAAGTTTGAAAAGTACGCCCTCGATACTTTATGGCGGAATTGGATTTTCTTGGCGTTATGATGCGGGCTACAAAGAAGTTAAAATGAAAGTGGACACTGGAGATTCAGACAAAAAGGCGAAAAAAAAAGCTAAAAAAACTAAAAAAGGATAATTTGATAACAACTAATAATTACTAATGATTACCATAAAAGAAGCTATTACAAAAAAGGAAATGTCTGAGTTTGTCAAATTTCCTTTCTCCTTATACAAAGACAACAAATATTGGGTGCCACCCATCATTGCTGATGAATTAGAATCCTTTGACAAAACTAAAAATCCCGCTTTCGAAAGTGCAGAAGCCTATTTTTATTTGGCTTATCAAGGCAATGAAATTGTGGGAAGAATTGCTGCCATCATCAACTGGGGCGAGGTCAATAATCAACACAAAAAGAAAGTTCGCTTCGGTTGGTTTGATGTGATTGACGACATCGAAGTAACCAAGGCATTATTAGAAAAAGTTCACGAATTAGGGAGAAAAAACAATTTGGAACACGTTGAAGGACCAATGGGTTTCTCCAACTTAGACAAAGTGGGCGTTCTCACCGAAGGTTTTGACGAAATGGGCACCATGATTACTTGGTACAATCATCCTTATTTTGCAACACATTTAGAAGAATTGGGATTTGTTAAAGAGAAAGAATTTATAGAAAGTATTTTTCCTTTCTCGAATGTGAAACCAGAATTCTTTTTGAAAGCACAAGCCTTAATCAAAAAACGGTATGAACTGACGAGTTTGACCTTTACCAAAACAAAAGACATTATGCCTTATGTGGACAAAATGTTTGATTTGTTCAATAATTCTTATGCCAATTTATCTTCGTTTGTCGCCATCACCGACGTTCAAAAAGACTATTTTAAGAAGAAATACATCAGTTTTATCAATCCGGAATACATCAAATTTGTGATGGACAAAAATGATGATATTGTAGCTTTCAGCATTGTGATGCCTAGTTTTTCGGAAGCATTACAAAAAGCCAAAGGCAAACTTTTCCCTTTTGGATTTTATCATTTGCTCAAGGCAAGAAAAGACAGCAAAGACGTTGTTTTTTATTTGATAGGTGTTCACCCTGAATATCAAAACAAAGGAGTGACAGCCATTATTTTTGATGAATATTTTAAAACTTTTTCGGAAAAAGGAATCATCAACTGCATCCGAACTCCTGAATTAGAAGAAAATCACGCCATCCATAATTTATGGAAAAACTTCGATCCAAGAATTCATTGCAAGAGAAAAACGTTTATCAAAAACCTTTAAAAAAGCGCTCAGTTGAAAAACAAAATCAGTTTACTTTTTATGAAGGTATAAATTATGGCAAGTGTTTTTTGAAAATTATTTAATTTTTCGCTTGTTCCATTCTTGTTACTATTCCTTTTTCAAAATAGATGTAATTTTTGGAGTAAACCCATTGTTCTCCATTTTTGTTTTTAAATATTGTGCTATTGATACTTTTAGGTTCACCCCAAGATAGTTTGCACATCTCTTTTGTCATGCCCAACTTTATAGTACTTTGGAGAATAGCATTCCAATATTCAGTTCCAAATTTCAATTTATAATAGTCCGCAACTTTAGACTCGAACAAACTAAAAGATTTTTCAGAATTTAAAAATTCATCTTCATAATTTAGCATTATTTTTTGCTTGTTATTTGAAATAATAAAATACAATTTAAAATCATTTTTATCAATGATTACATCAGTACATTTCCATTTTTCTCCAATGGTCAATTTTACTTTTATACCTGTTTCAATATCCGTTCTTTCTTTTATAATTTCATTTGTAGCATTTCCAAAAACATACGATTTTCCCATATATAACTTTTTCAGTTTTTTGAAATAACCTTCGACAATAAAGGGAAAATCTTCCATGGTCGAATATTTGAAATAAAGGGTGTCTCTTGTGTTTTGAATATTCAATTTCAAATAATACCAATTTCTGTAAAGACCAGTGTTATCATTTTCCGCTTTAGGGTCTTTAATTACACTAATTATTTTGAAATATTTTCCAGCGAGACTATTGTATTTTGAATTAATACCATCACAACATTGATATACTTTGTCTTTATATGAAGTTTTATTTAAAACATCTTTCTTATAATCACTAAAAAAATCTTTATATCCATTTTTTTGAAGTTCCGGTTTTACACCTTTTAAATATAATGTTTGATTGATCAAACATTCGACATTGGTTTCTTGAAAATTGGATAAACTGTCGTATCTAATTTCATTTTTTTTATTTTCTACTGTTTTTACTTTGGCAGTTTTAATTTGGCAAAAGACAATTGTAGGAACTAGTATAAAAAGTAAATATTTTTTCATTTTTTTTATTTGTTTAAACTCAAATGCTTGCACTATTTGAACTTTCATTTTACTAGAAATTTTCTGGAAACGAACTAAGGTATCAGTCAATTCTAAAATCACCAATCAAATATAACATTTTTCAAAGTTTATAAATAGCAGTGCAATAAAAAAACCTACTCTTGATTTTAAATCTTGAGTAGGCCTTTCGTTCAACCAATTCACCTATATTTTATTTAGTTTTGAAAAACATTTTAAACACTTTACAAATCTCTATACAATTCTAATCTTTCCCATTTAGAATCTACTTCTTCTTGCGCTTGAGTGAGCAATTTAGCTCCTAATTCAGCATTTTCTTTCACAACTCTAGTAAAACGTGTTTCGTTGTACATAAAGTCGCTCAAAGGAATTGTTGGTGATTTAGAATCTAATTTGAATTTCTTACCTTTTGCTTCTAAAGGATTGAATCTAAACAATGGCCAGTAGCCTGAATCGATTGCTTTTTCTTGTTGCGAAATAGCGTTTTTCAATTCATAACCGTGTTCACCACAATGAGAATAAGCAATAATCAAGGATGGTCCAGGATAAGCAGCCGCTTCTTCAATAGCTCTTAGCGATTGTAAATCTTTAGCACCCATTGCGATTTGAGCAACATACACATTCCCATAAGAAATAGCTTGAAGTGCTAGTGATTTTTTACCCGTTTTCTTGCCACCAATAGTAAACTTAGCACTGGCTCCAAGAGGAGTTGATTTAGAAGCTTGTCCACCTGTGTTTGAATACACTTCGGTGTCCATTACTAAAATATTGATATCTTCTCCTGTTGACAAAACGTGGTCTACTCCACCGTATCCGATGTCATATGCCCAACCATCTCCACCAAAGATCCAAACTGCTTTTTTACGTAAATACTCTGTTAATTGATTTAATTTTTTAGCGTCTTCATTGCTATCGCCAAGGTTTGACAATACTATTTTAAGTGCATCTATTTGAGCAAATTTCTCGTTTTTCAAGGCTTCAGTTTCTTCGGTGTTGTTTAGAATAGAATCAACTAATTCTTCACCAACAATTGATTTTAATGAAACTAATAAATCTACTGCAATTTCTTGCTTTTTGGACAAACCTAATTTTAGACCCAATCCAAACTCGGCATTGTCTTCGAAAAGTGAATTCGCCCAAGCTGGACCTCTACCAAATTCATTGGTTTTATAAGGAGTAGTTGGTAAATTTCCACCATAAATAGACGAACAACCTGTAGCATTAGCAATCAACATACTATCACCATACAATTGGGTAATCATCTTGATATAAGGTGTTTCTCCACAACCAGAACAAGCTCCTGAGAATTCGAATAATGGCTCTAAGAATTGTGAGCCTTTCACATTAGTGATTTGCAAAGCGGTTCTGTCATAATAAGGCAATTCAACAAAATGATTCCAATTTACATTTTCTTCCACATCCACTTCAATTTTCTTGTGCATATTGATGGCCTTGAAGTTTTCTTTCTCTTTAGAAATTGCAGGACAAACCGCTACACAAAGATCACAACCAGTACAATCTTCTGGTGAAACTTGCAAAATATAAGATTCATTTTCTTTAGAGAATGGTCGTCCTATTGCTGCTACACTTTTTAAAGAAGTTGGAAAACTAGCAATATCTTCGTTAGAAACTACTTTAGATCGAATGGCAGCGTGAGGACAAATAGCAATACATTTATTACATTGTGTACATAAATTTTCATCATCCCAAACCGGAATAAAATCGGCAATTCCGCTTTTTTCGTATTGTGAAGTTCCTGTAGGGAAAGTTCCGTCTACTGTAAAAGCACTTACTGGAAGTTCGTCTCCGAAACCAGCTAATATTTTTTCTAACACATCTGTCACAAAACCATCGGGAGCATTTTTCATCGCTGATGCTAATTGTCTTTCGCTAGAAGCTACTTTTGGATAGTCTACTTGATGTAAATTTTCCAATGCTTTGTCCACCGCATTAAAGTTCATTTTTACCACTTTTTCTCCTTTATGAGAGTACGATTTTACGATGGCACTTTTAATTTTTTCAATCGCTTCATCTTTAGGTAAAATTCCTGAAATGGCAAAGAAACAGGTTTGTAAAATGGTATTCGCTCTTTTTCCAAGACTAGCTTCAAACGCAACTTTTGTGGCATCAATTACATAAAATTTGACTTGTTTGTCAATAATACCTTCTTGAATTTGGATTGGTAATCTTTCCCAAATTTCATCCTTAGAATAAGGCGAGTTTAATAAGAATGTACCGCCGTGTTTCAAGTCGGCAATCATATTGAATTTTTCAATAAAATTGAATTTATGACTGGCAATAAAATCGGCTTTATCAATTAAATAGTTAGAATTGATTGGATCTGGACCAAAACGCAAGTGCGAAATAGTTTGAGCACCTGCTTTTTTAGAGTCATACACAAAATAGCCTTGAACATAATTATCGGTAGTTTCACCAATGATTTTGATCGAGTTTTTGTTCGCTCCAACAGTACCATCCGAACCTAAACCATAGAACATACAGCTAATAGTGGTTGCTTTAGTGTCGAATTTTGTATCGTAATATAAACTTCTGAAAGTCACATCATCATTTATACCAATTGTAAAGTGATTTTTAGGTTTCTTATTCAACAACTCGTCATAAATTCCTTTTACCATCGCTGGAGTAAACTCTTTGGATGACAATCCGTAACGACCTCCAACCACGATTGGCATTTCTCTTCCACTTTCTACAAGTGCCGTAACGATGTCCAAATACATTGGATCTCCAATACTTCCTGGCTCTTTAGTTCTGTCCATTACAGCAATTTTTCGAACTGTTTTTGGCAATACATTTACAAAAGCATCAATAGAAAAAGGTTTGAATAAACGAACTAAAATAACACCTACTTTTTCGTCCTCTTCCAACATCACTTGAAGAGCTTCTTTTACAGGACCTTCAGCAGAACCCATAATGATAATAACTCTTTCGGCTTCTGGATGACCTATATAATCAAACAAATTGTATCTACGGCCAGTTTGCTCGTAGAATTCGTCCATAACATCCTGCACTACAGCCGGAACTCTGTCGTGAAACAAATTGGCAGCTTCTCTAGCTTGAAAGAATACATCAGGATTCTGAGTGGTACCTCTTAATACAGGACGGTCAGGATCTAATGATCTTTGTCGGTGTTCCATCACTTTATCTTCTGGCATCATCGCTCTGATGATTTCGTCTGGAATACTATCGATTTTTGAAATTTCGTGTGAGGTCCTAAAACCATCAAAAATATTCATAAAAGGAACTCTAGTTTTCAATGTTGCCACTTGAGAAATCAAGGCAAAATCGTGCGCTTCTTGAACAGAGCCACCAAATAACATAGCGAATCCGGTTTGTCTACAAGCCATAACATCGGAATGGTCTCCAAAAATTGACAATGCATGAGTAGCAACTGTTCTGGCTGCAACGTGTATAACGCAAGGCAATAATTCACCGGCAATTTTATACATATTAGGTATCATCAACAACAAACCTTGTGAGGCCGTAAACGTTGTAGTTAATGCGCCTGCTTGTAAAGCTCCGTGAACAGTACCAGCAGCACCAGCTTCACTTTGCATTTCTACAATTCTTGGAACGTTATTCCAAATATTTTTTTTGCCTTTTGAACTGTAAAGCTCTGCGTGCTCACCCATTGGCGAAGAGGGTGTAATTGGGTAAATAGCACAGACTTCATTGGTTTTGTGAGCTATGAGAGCGACCGCTTCATTACCGGCACAAATTACTTTTTTAAATGTTTTATTCTTCATTTTTTATAAAGTTATTTTACCATCCTGAATCTGCGACTATCTATTCAATCCGCAAATTACTTGATAGTATTATTTTTGAGATTAAAAAAAGCTAAAAACCTTTTTAAAGTAAGGAGTTTAGCTTTTTTTTAAATTAGTTTTCACTGTGCAACCAAGTTTTTTTCGCTAACAGTTCTGTTTCTGTTTCTATGTGATTTTCATCAATTATACAACAGTCAACTGGACAGACAGAAGCGCATTGTGGTTTGTCGTGGAAACCTTTACATTCCGTACATTTGTCTGATATTATATAGAAAAACTCGTCAGAAATAGGATCGTGTTCTTCATTAGCATCGACTTCTAAACCTTTTGGTGTTTTTACCATTCCCTTCAAAGCAGATCCATCTGCATAAGACCAATTAGTATCTGGTTCGTAAATTGCGTTGTTTGGACATTCTGAAATACATGCATCGCAGTTGATACATTCGTCCGTAATAATTATTGCCATAGTATCTGTTTTTAAATTATTAGTAAAATTAAATGTCTTATTTTTAATTTTATATGATAATAGTCATATTTTATTATTAAAAGTGAAATTAAATTTGACGTATCATTTATTAAATTTTTCTTTTAATAATCTAAAAAAAGGATTAATTATGGTCACAACAAAAATAAAACAGCAACCTGAAAAATTAGAAGCTGTAGTCATCCGTTTTGTCGGCGATTCAGGTGATGGAATGCAGTTGACAGGCACTCAATTTTCTGACACTTCAGCCATGTTTGGCAACGATATCGCCACTTTTCCTAATTATCCTGCCGAAATTAGAGCGCCACAGGGAAGTTTGTATGGAGTTTCCGGATTTCAAGTACATATTGGAAGTGTGGAAGTGAGCACTCCTGGTGACAGCGTTGATTTATTAGTGGCTATGAACCCTGCCGCTTTGAAAACAAATCTATATGCTTTGAAGCCAGGTCATACTTTAATAGTAGACACCGATTCCTTTAACAAAAAGAATTTAGAGAAAGCAGAGTATACTACAAATCCACTTGAAGATGGTAGCCTTGAAAACTATAGGGTTATTGAAGTAGATATGACTTCATTGACCAAGGTGGCCCTAAAAGATGTTGTAGGTTTAGACAACAAATCGATTTCACGAAGTAAAAACATGTTTTCCTTAGGTATGGTGTATTGGATGTACCATCGTTCAACAGATTATACTATCGATTTTTTTAATAAAAAATTTAAGTCGCAACCGTCCCTAATTGAAGCAAATACTAAAGTATTAATGGCAGGATATTATTTTGCCGAAACTTTAGAATTGATTCCAAACGCTTACACTATTTCTCCTGCAAAAATGGAAGCTGGAACCTATAGAATTATTATGGGTAACACGGCAACTGCATGGGGATTTTTGGCCGCAGCAGAAAAATCGGGCTTGGAATTATTCTTAGGATCGTACCCAATAACACCAGCAACTGATATTTTACACGAATTAGCCAAACACAAACATTTTGGTGTGAAAGCGTTTCAAGCTGAAGACGAAATTGCAGGTGTTACATCAGCAATTGGTGCTTCATTTGCAGGAGATTTAGCCATTACAACCACTTCGGGACCAGGATTGGCGCTCAAAGGAGAAGCTATTGGTTTAGCTATAATGACCGAATTACCTTTGGTTGTTGTCAATGTGCAGCGTGGTGGGCCTTCTACTGGTTTACCAACAAAAACAGAACAATCAGATTTACTCCAAGCAATGTATGGTCGAAATGGAGAAAGCCCATTAATTGTAATCGCTGCAAGTACACCAGCCAATTGCTTTAATTTTGCTTATGAAGCGGCTCGAATCGCTTTAGAGCACATGACTCCCGTTATTTTATTGACTGACGGTTATATCGCAAACGGTTCAGCTCCTTGGAAAATCAAGACCGTTGCCGAAATGCCTGAAATTAAAAGTAACCGAATTACAGAAGTCAAAGAAAACTGGCATCCTTATGATAGAGATGAAAATACGCTGGCTCGAAATTGGGCTATTCCAGGAACACCGGGATTAGAACACAGAATTGGTGGATTAGAAAAAGATGCCGTGACTGGAAATATTTCTTACGAACCGATGAACCACGAGAAAATGACTGCCATTAGAGCCGAAAAAATTGAAAGAGTAAAATTTAATATTCCAGACTTAGAAACTGAATTTGCCAAAGAAGGTGATTTATTAATCATTGGTTGGGGTGGAACTTATGGTTCTTTACATTCTGCTGTGAAACAAATGAATGAACAAGGACATAAAAACATTGGTTATGCACATTTCAACTACATAAATCCAATGCCAAAAAATACCGAAGAAGTTTTATCCAAATTCAAAAAAATTCTTGTTTGCGAATTAAACTCAGGTCAGTTTGCCAGCATATTAAAAATTAAATACAGTCAATTTCAATTCTTACAATTCAATAAAGTTCAGGGATTACCTTTTGCGAACGAAGATCTTATTCAGAAATTTAAATCACTTGTATAATGGAAACAACTGTAGAAAAAAAATATACTGCAAAAGATTTTACTAGCAATCAAGAAGTAAGATGGTGTCCGGGTTGCGACGATTACGTGATTTTGCGTACAATGCAAAAAGCACTTCCAGAAATGGGCATTGCCAAAGAAGACTTTGTTTTTGTCTCTGGTATTGGATGTTCTTCTCGCTTTCCTTATTATTTAGATACTTACGGAATTCACAGTATTCACGGCAGAGCACCCGGAATTGCTTCGGGAATAAAATTGGCAAATCCTAATTTAAGTGTTTGGATTGCGACTGGAGATGGCGATGCAATGGCCATTGGTGGTAATCACTTTATCCACGTTTTGCGTCGAAATATTGATTTGAATATCATACTTTTCAATAATGAAATTTATGGTTTAACCAAAGGGCAGTTCTCCCCTACTTCATTAATTGGTCAAAAAACAAAATCTTCTCCTTACGGCAATACTCAACCTCCTTTTTCTCCTGGCGAATTAGCTTTAGGAGCGCAAGCACGATTTTTTGCAAGAGTGGGTGGCGGAAGTCCAAAAGAAATGGGACAGATTTTTATCGAAGCACATCAATTTAAAGGAACTTCGTTAATTGAAGTATTACAAAACTGCGTGATTTTCAATGATGGATGTTTCAATCATATTACTGATAAAGACGTTAAAGAAGACAAACAAATCTATCTGGAACACGGAAAACCAATGATTTTTGGTAAAAATCGTGATAGAGGGTTAGTGCTAAACGGGCTAAAATTAGAAGTCGTAACTATTGGTGAAAACGGAATTACGCAAGAAGACTTATTAGTACATAATGCCAAAGAAAAAGATCCTACACTTCATTATATGTTAGTTCGAATGGAATATCCATTGGCCACTGGCGTGGTTAGAAGTTTCGATGATGTTACATTAGAAGAAAGAGAAGATGCTTTGGCAGCGCAAGTGAAAGCCAATTCGAGTTTCAGAAAAACTGACGATCTGTTCTTCTCAGGCGAGATTTATGAAGTAAAATAAAAATAGATTGAACATAAACTGTACTACCTTATGAGAATAGCAGCTTTAATAATACAAATCTGCGAATTGTTACAATAAATAAATTTAATAAATATGGGTTCAGAAGCAATTATAGTTTTCTTATTAGCCGGGATAGTGTTGGTCGCTGGCGCCAATTTCCTATCTAATTTACTTTCACCAAAATCAGACAATGCACAAAAACGAGAACCGTATGAAAGCGGAATGACCACCATTGGACCCACTTGGGTTCAGTTTAAAGTTGGCTATTATTTATATGCTATTTTATTTTTGGTTTTTGATGTCGAGGTCGCCTTTTTGATTCCTTGGGCAGTTGTTTTCAAAGAAATTGGAATAGTAGCATTTTACGAAATTATTATCTTTCTAGTAATATTAGGTTTAGGCTTAGCCTACGCTTGGAAAAAAGGAGCATTAAAATGGGAGTAAATAGCACATCGGAAATTCCAGCAGATTTTCCGGGAAAAGTAATTCCTGGAGGTAATGGAGCCAATATTTTGGTCACTTCACTAGACGAAATAATAAATTGGGGCCGAGCCAACTCGCTTTGGTCCCTTTATTTTGGAACCAGTTGTTGCGCTATCGAAATGATGCAAACTGGAGCTGCTCGTCACGATTATTCCAGATTTGGATTCGAAGTAGCAAGACCTTCGCCAAGGCAAGCGGATTTAATTATTATTGCAGGAACAATTGTTAATAAAATGGCTCCCGTTTTACGTCGTTTATATGATCAAATGGCGGAACCAAAATACGTGATTGCAATGGGAGCTTGCGCCATTTCAGGCGGTCCATTTTATTACAATTCGTATTCTGTGGTAAAAGGAGCTGACCACGTAATACCCGTTGATGTTTACGTACCGGGTTGTCCGCCTCGACCTGAAGCATTATTAGAAGGAATGCTAATGCTTCAAGCAAAAATCAAAACTGAAAGTATGAATAGTAAAGTTTTCCCTATCGATGGATTCGACGAAGGACTATAAAAGTACGAGGATAGAAATACGAGGTACGAAGGATTTTACTTTCAGCCTCTAACTTCTAACTTCTAACCTCTAACCTCCAACTTAACAATGACTAACGAAGCACTACAAAATTTAATAAGCACCTGGATTCCCGAATTAGAATTCACCGATGAAAAATCACAGTTTTTAAATATTACAGTTCAACCTGCTCAATTGCACCAATTAATGACGCAATTAAAAAGCAATTCTGAAACGAATTTCGATTATTTGTTTTGCTTGAGTGGCGTTGATTGGGGAACAGCATTAGGAGTTGTTTATCATCTGGAATCTACCATTCATAGACATCAATTAGTTGTAAAAGTAAAAACTGAAGATCGCGATAATCCAACATTTGATACAGTTTGTGATATTTGGTATACTGCCGAATTCCACGAGCGAGAAGTTTTTGACTTCTTCGGAATAACATTCACTAATCATCCTAACCTACAAAGACTTTTTCTAACTGAAGACTGGGACGGCTTTCCTTTGAGAAAAGATTACGTAGATGAAATTAATATGATTATCAAATAAGTAAAAATGGATACAACCACCATAAAAAACAACTTTAAATCCGAAGAATATCAAATTAATATGGGACCGCAACACCCAGCAACTCACGGTGTTTTGCGACTTTTATTAACTATTGACGGTGAAATAATTAAAAGAGTGGAACCAGATTTAGGTTATATCCATCGTTCCATCGAAAAAATGTGTGAACGTGACAGCTATCAACAAATCGTGCATTTGACGGATAGAATGGATTATCTTTCTTCTCATATCAACAACGAGGCTGTTTGCCTAACTGTTGAAAACGCGCTTCAACTAGAAATTCCGGAACGTGTTAAAGTTATTCGAACCATTATTTCGGAATTAACCCGAATCGCTTCCCATACTTTATGGTGGGGAGTAATGGGAATGGACGTAGGAGCTTTGACAACCTACTTTTATGGTTTCAGGGATCGTGAAATGATAAACGATATTTTCGAAGAAACTTGTGGCGCACGTTTAACAATGAACTACAACATTCCCGGCGGATTGATGTTTGACATTCACCCGAATTTTGTAAAAAGAACCAAAGAATTTATTGCCCATTTCAAAACAAAATTACCTGAATACGATACGCTTTTGACCGGAAATATCATTTTCCGAAAAAGAATGGAAGGCATTGGAATTTTATCCAAAGAAGATGCGATTTCTTTTGGTGCCTCTGGACCAGTAGGTAGAGCTTCCGGATATTCTTGTGACGTTAGAAAACACCATTCCTACAGTGCATATGACAAAGTAACTTTCAACGAAATCTTGAAAACCGAAGGCGATACTTATGCCCGATACCAAGTTAGAATTCTGGAAATGTGGGAATCCTTGTCGATAATCGAACAATTAATTGACAACATTCCTGAAGGTGATTTTTTTGCCAAAACCAATACCGTTATCAAATTACCTGAAGGTGAATATTACCAAAAAGTGGAGACTGCAAGAGGTGAACTAGGAGTTTATATTATTAGCACAGGAACTAAAAATCCGTATCGAATGAAATTTAGATCTCCCGGATTTTCCAATTTATCTTTATTAAATCATATTGCAGTTGGTGGAAAAATTGGAGATTTGGTTGCAACTATGGCAACTTTAGACCTTGTAATTCCTGATATTGACCGATAAAATTAATTCTATGAACATTACAAAAAATATTCACGAATGGCTTTTTAGCCTGATGCCGGAAACCACGGCAAGCATTGTAGAAATGGTATTGATAGCAGTTGTTTACCTTGTTATTTTTGCAGTTGCCGGTTTGTACTTGGTTTTACTTGAAAGAAGAGTGGCTGCTTGGTTTCAATTGCGTCTTGGCCCAAACCGAGTTGGTTTTCAAGGATTGTTGCAAACAATGGCCGATGCCTTAAAACTAGTTTCCAAAGAGTTGACCGTTACCATAAAAGCCGACAAATTCTTGTACAATTTAGCTCCTTATTTTGTTATCGTTACTGCATTAATGGCTTTGTCTCTTTTTCCTTTTTCGAAAGAATTTCAAGCCTTTGACATTAATATTGGTATTTTCTTTTTAACATCCATATCGTCCATTGGAGTTATCGGAATTTTATTGGCTGGTTGGAGCAGCAACAACAAGTTTTCCTTGATTGGCGCGATGCGAAGCGGTGTTCAAACCATCAGTTACGAATTATCCGTTGGATTATCGCTTTTGACAATGGTGGTAATGACGGGTTCTTTACAACTTTCGCAAATAGTCGAAGTTCAAAAGCACAGCTGGCTCATTGTTCAAGGACACATTCCTGCCATCATCGCCTTTTGCATCTATATGATTGCCGGAACTGCAGAAACGAACAGAGCTCCTTTTGATTTGGTCGAAGCCGAATCAGAATTGGGTGCTGGTTTTCACACAGAATACTCGGGAATGAAATTCGCTTATTTCTTTTTGGCAGAATTCATCAATATGTTTATCATCGCGGCAATCGCCACAACCGTATTTTTTGGAGCCTATTTATCTCCTTTTGGAATAACGGAATCTATTCCTTTGTTGGGAGTGTTCTGGTTCTTGGCAAAAACATTGGTACTAATATTTCTAATGATGTGGTTCAGGTGGACGTTTCCAAGATTGAGAATCGACCAGCTACTGGTATTGGAATGGAAATATTTGCTTCCTTTAAACTTAATGAACTTGGTTTTGATGGCATTAATGGTATTGCTAGGATTAACCATTAAATTTTAATAATTATGAGTTATTTTTCAGACATATATAATGCGGTAAAATCGCTTCTCACAGGGATGAGTGTTACCGGAAAGTACTTTTTACATTCCAGAAAAGGTGCCATAACCCAGCAATATCCCGATAATCGAGATACTTTAAAAATGTTCGAACGGTTTCGCGGCGAAGTAGTTATGCCTCACGACGAGAACAATGAACACCGTTGTACGGGTTGTCAAAAATGTGAATTGGCTTGTCCAAACGGTAGCATCGAAATCATTTGGGACAGACAAATTGATCCTGAAACAGGCAAAAAGAAAAAAATGATAGACAAGCATATTTACCATTTAGGAATGTGTACGATGTGCAGTTTATGTATTGAAGCCTGCCCTACCGATGCCATCAAATGGGCACAAAATTTTGAAAATTCCGTTTACGACAGAACATACCTCACTAGAGTTTTAAACAAACCAGGATCTAAATTGATGCCTGGAGTAGAAGATTAATCTTATGGAAAAAATTGTATTTTATATCTTGGCATTGATAATGATTGTTGCTGCCATTGCTTCTGTAACAAGTCGCCAAATGCTTCGATCCGTTATTTATTTACTCTTTGTACTGATTGGTGTGGCCGGAATTTACTTTTTGATTGATTATAATTTCTTGGCAGCTGTTCAATTGACGGTTTACGCAGGAGGAATTATCGTTTTGGTTATTTTCTCGGTTTTGTTGGTTCACCATATCGAAATGGAACTGGAAATGGCAAAATTGTCCAAAAAATTACTAACCGGATTAGTTTGTTTGATTGGACTTGGTGTTTTCTTGTCCGTCATTTATTCAACAAATTTTACTGTTGTCGAAAATTCTAAAACTACCGATGTTACCGATATTGGAATGGGACTTTTAAGTTACGGAGCAGGTGGATTCATATTGCCTTTTGAAGTGATTAGTATTCTATTATTGGCTGCAATGATTGGAGCAATAATCATTGGAAAAGGAGACAAACTAACTAAAAACGACGACACATTATGATAGCCGGAATTAGCATTTACGAAATTTTCACCCTTACTTCCATCCTGTTTTTTATAGGGATTTATGGGTTTATCACCAGAAAAAACTTGATTTCGATTTTAATTTCTCTCGAATTACTATTGAATGCCTCGGCTATAAACTTTGTTGTTATCAACAAATATTTATATCCGGATGTGTTACAGGGTGTTTTCTTTTCGATTTTTATTATTGCCGTGGCTGCCGCCGAAACTGCTCTCGCTGTTGCAATCATAATTAATCTTTACAGACAAATTAGCTCAGTTGAAGTGAAGGAAACTGAAATTATGAAGTATTAATATTCATCAACTATGAACATATCTTATATATTATTTATTCCGTTTATTCCGTTGGCTGTTTTCTTGCTTTTGGGAATTTTTAACCAACAAATTAAACCGGCAGTTTCAGGTTATATCGGCGTTTTGGGATTGGCTGTTTCGGCTGCATTGTCTTATTATACTGCTTACCAATACTTTTTTGTACTTGGAAAAGTGGATGGTGTTTACCAAACAATTGTTGAAAAAACCGTGTGGATGAACTTCACCGATACCTTGCATATTGATATGGGAATTTTGATTGATCCTATTTCCGTTATGATGCTCATCGTGGTGACCACAATTTCCCTGATGGTGCACATTTATAGCCGAGGTTATATGAAAGGTGATGATGGTTATACCAAATTCTTTGCCTTCTTATCGCTGTTTTCCTTTTCAATGCTTGGATTGGTATTGGCAACAAATCTATTCCAAATCTATATTTTTTGGGAATTAGTAGGAGTTTCGTCCTATTTGTTAATTGGATATTACTACACCAAAACTTCAGCAGTAGCTGCAGCAAAAAAAGCTTTTATTGTTACTCGATTTGCAGATTTTGGATTCTTGATTGGAATATTAATAGTTGGTTATTACGCAGGAACTTTTGATTTTGAAACGCTAAATGCTGTTAATGCTGAAGGTGAAGGTTTGCTTTTAAATTGGGCTTCTTCTTCCTTTATGGGATTATCCGTAATTACCTGGGCATTACTTTTAATATTTATGGGAGGAGCTGGAAAATCAGCGATGTTCCCATTACACATTTGGTTACCCGATGCTATGGAAGGACCAACGCCAGTTTCTGCATTAATTCACGCAGCAACAATGGTTGTCGCTGGAGTTTTCTTGGTGGCGAGATTATTCCCAATGTATTATTTCGTCGAAGGTGGATTCGCCTTAAATATCGTTGCTTATGTTGGTGCTTTCTCTTCCCTGTTTGCGGCAATAATAGCTCTCACACAAACGGATATTAAGCGAGTTTTGGCTTTTTCAACAATGTCACAAATTGGTTATATGATGTTGGCATTAGGTGTTTCCAGTTATAAAGGTCACGAAGGAGTTGGTTATATGGCTTCAATGTTCCATTTGTTTACTCACTCAATGTTCAAAGCCTTGTTATTCTTGGGTGCAGGTTCTGTGATTCATGCGGTTCACAGTAACTATCTGAAAGATATGGGAAGTTTGCGTAAGTATATGCCAATTACCAATATTACTTTCTTAATTGCAGCATTAGCAATTGCCGGAGTTCCGCCGTTTGCAGGGTTTTGGAGTAAAGACGAGATTTTAGTTGCTGCTTTCGAAAAAAATCAGTTGATTTATTATATGGCACTTTTTGTAGCGGGATTAACTGCTTTTTATATGTTCCGCCTTTATTTTGGAATTTTTTGGGGCAAAGAAACCCAATACAAACATACTCCACACGAATCACCAATTTCGATGACATTTCCTTTAATGTTCTTAGCATTTATGAGTGTCGTGGCAGGATTTATTCCTTTCAGCGAATTTGTAACGGCTGACAAAGTGGGTTTCGAAGGACATCTAAATTATCCAATGGCAGCAGTCGCAGTGGGAACAGGATTAGTTGGAATCATCCTTGCCTGGGTTTTCTACAAAAAAGAAAATGACTTGGCCGAAAGGTTTGCCAATGGATTCGGAATGTTTTACAAATGGACATACAATAAATTCTATTTCGACGAAATCTATATGTTCGTTACCAAGAAAATCGTTTTTAATCTAATTTCTACTCCAATTGCCAAATTCGACAAGAAATATGTGGATGGAACAATGGAAGGGATTGGAAACAAAACGGTTCTAATTTCTGAAAAAATAAAAGGATTACAATCTGGAAAGTTACAAGATTATGCAATGTTTTTTGTCTCAGGAGTTGTAGTTATCGCTTTGGTTTTTATTTATTTATGGACAAACTAATCAATTAATATGGATATTTTATCACTTTTTGTAATTGTTCCTGTACTCACAGTTATAGCTTTGGTTTTCTCCAAAGGATTAAAACAGGCGCGAATTATTTCAATGATTGGAAGTTTCATTCAACTCGGAATGGCTATCAATTTGCTTTTTTCTTATTTTAGAGAAAGAGCTGTCAATAAAAGCGTAATGCTTTTTACCCAAGATACAGTTTGGTTTAAAAATTTCAATGTACACTATGCCATTGGAGTTGATGGAATTTCAGTGGCGTTATTGTTGTTGACCTCAATAGTAGTGTTAGCCGGTGTTTTCATTTCTTGGAAAACCGACGATTTACCTAAAGAATTCTTCATCTCGCTTTTAGTGTTGGCTACTGGAGTTTATGGATTCTTTATTTCTATTGATTTATTCACAATGTTTGTTTTCTATGAAATTGCCGTAATACCAATGTATTTGCTGATTGGAATTTGGGGCTCAGGGCCAAAAGAATACTCGGCAATGAAGTTAACCTTGATGTTAATGGGAGCATCTGCAGTTTTATTAGTTGGCGTTTTGGGAATTTACTTTAATTCCAATGCTGATGGAGGGGCGCTAACATTCAATATATTGGAAATTTCAAAAGTTCACATTCCATTTGAAGCCCAGAAATTATTTTTCCCTTTAACTTTTATTGGCTTTGCTGTTCTGGGTGCATTATTTCCTTTTCATACTTGGTCTCCTGATGGTCACGCTTCGGCGCCAACAGCAGTGTCAATGCTTCACGCTGGAGTTTTAATGAAATTAGGAGGATATGGTGTTTTTAGAATTGCAATGTTTTTATTGCCATTAGGAGCTATCGAATGGTCTTGGTTCTTTATCATCTTATCCGCAACGGGAGTTATTTATGGTGCCTTTGGTGCTTTAAAACAAACCGATTTAAAATACATCAATGCATATTCCTCAGTAAGTCACCTGGGAATGGTATTGTTTGCTTTACTGATGTTGAACAAAACCGCTTGGAACGGAGCTATTTTACAATCGCTTTCCCACGGATTTATGACCGCATTATTCTTCGCCTTAATTGGGATGATTTACGGAAGAACACATACACGTGACATCACCAAATTAGGGGGATTATTGAAAGTGATGCCATTTATTTCAGTGATTTATGTAATTGCAGGTTTGGCTTCATTAGGTTTACCTGGCTTTAGTGGTTTCGTTGCCGAAATGAACATTTTTGTTGGTGCTTTCCAACACGAAGAAATGTTTTATAGAGTAGCGACTGTAATTTCAGTATCGGCAATTGTGGTAACCGCTGTTTACATTTTACGAGTTTTAGGAATTATGTTGATGGGAGAAGTTAAAAACGAGGAATTTTTAGTTTTACCAAAGGTAACTTGGTTCGAGGTAACAGGTATAATGTTGTTATTAATTCCAATGATTGGAATGGGAGTAGCACCGCTTTGGTTGAGCAATATGACTATGGACAGTGTCCAACCATTTATTCAAGGAGTATTAAATCATTTATAATAAACAAATAAAATGAATTTGACCAGTTTTATCGCAATGAGACAAGAAATTTTCCTGTTGACAATTATACTATTGTTGATCGTAGGCGAAATTTTCATACATAAAGACAAAAAAGGAAGTTTGGTGCATTTAGCTCTATTGCTATTTGGCATACACACTATCATTGGCTTTTTTGCTATTGAGGAAACGAGTTTGTTCGGCGGAATGTTCCGCACGAATACCCTGATTCATCTCTTTAAAAATGTGCTTAATGTAGGTGTATTAATAGTTTTGCTTCAATCAGCTGATTGGATTCAAGAAAAAATGGTGCCATTGAACAAAGGGAATGAGTTCTTTATGTTGCTATTTTCTTCTCTTTTAGGAATGTATTTTATGATTTCGGCAGGTGATTTTCTAATGTTTTATATTGGATTGGAATTATCGACTTTGCCTGTGGCGGCTTTGGTGGCTTGGGAAACTTCAAAAAGAATTTCGAGTGAAGCGGGCGTTAAATTTATACTTTCAGCAGGATTGGCTTCGGGAGTTTCCTTATTTGGAATCTCGTTGTTGTATGCTGCAACAGGTTCCATTTATTTCAATGATGTTATCGCCGTTTTAACATCGACCAACTTGACGATATTAGGTTCAATCCTGTTTTTTGTTGGATTGGCATTCAAAATATCGTTGGTTCCATTCCATTTTTGGACTGCCGACGTGTACGAAGGAGCGCCAATTGGAATTGCTTCCTATTTATCAGTTATTTCAAAAGGAGCTGCCGCATTTATCTTGATGATTTTAATGTTTACTGTTTTAAAATCATTAATGCACGTTTGGGAAAATATTATCTATGCATTAGCGCTTGCCACAATGTTTATTGGAAATTTATTCGCTTTGCGCCAACAGAATATGAAACGTTTCTTGGCTTTTTCATCGATTGCCCAAGCTGGTTTTATTTTATTAGGTCTAATTTCTGGGACACAATTAGGAACGGCTACAGTTGTATATTTTATAATGGTTTACATATTCACAAATTTAGCAGCTTTTGGAGTGGTACAAGCAATTTCTTTGCAAACTGGGAAAGAAAACAGGGATGATTATAATGGTTTGTACAGAACCAATCCAAACTTGAGCTTGGTAATGATGTTGGCTTTATTCTCCTTGGCAGGAATTCCGCCAGTGGCAGGATTTTTTGGAAAGTTTTTCTTATTTGCCGCCGCAGCAAGCAAAGGATATTACCTTTTGGTATTCTTGGCAGTGGTCAATGTAACCATTTCGCTTTACTACTATTTATTGGTGGTAAGAGCAATGTTCATCAGAAAAAGCGAGAATCCAATTCCGTTTTTCAAAAGCAAAATTTATATGCGTTTAGGACTAATAATTACCGTATTGGGTATTCTAGTTCTTGGTTTATACAGTCCATTATACGATTACATTTTTGAATTAAGCAACGTTTTTAATAAATAAGTTATGGCATCATTAGACGGAAAACATTCATTTGGAAGCATCGGAGAAACAAGAGTCACTTTTGTCGAAAAAGGTGTTGACGAAGACCGCAGGGATTTCTTGAAACAACTATTGGAACATAACGGCTTAGAAGTTGTAATTGAAGAAGAAGCCAAAAAAACCGAAGAAGATCCACAATTATATACTGTTGCGGTAACCAATATGGTTTTCAATCCCACCATCTGGATTTTCGAACGAAAAATGAGAACTTTTGACGACCACAAAGTAACGCAAGATTACTGGTTTCAGAGAACCGAAGAGACTAAACCACAATATTGGAAGAATTCATAAAAGGAAAGTCTGAAAAATACCAAAACTAATTACAAAAAACCAGAGCCAATCTAGCAATAGATTGGCTTTTTTATATTTGGGCGTGCCACCACCTCCGCAAGCTACGGTGCTGTCGGGCTGTGCGCTCTATCTTTATTTTCTTAAAGAAAGAAAATAAAGGATGCCGCTGCGATCCCTCACGCAAAACGATACAAAAATTACTTCACTACATAAACACAAGACCTTAGATCTCAAAATAAAGGAGGAAAAAATATAGCATTATTATTTATCTTATTTTGTCTAATAAAATAAAAAAAAAACCGTTTCTTTAGACTGCCCCCAAAAAGTTAGACACTATTTGGGGGTATTTTTATGGAAAGAAAAGTCAAGTATGATTATGCATTTAAGCTTGAATGCGTAAAATTAATTTTAGAAAAACATTACTCTTGTAATTATGTTTCTACACAA
>NZ_JANPFL010000018.1:0-56394 GCF_031423415.1 Flavobacterium sp. | reverse complement strand
ATCACACCCACAAAATCAAACCGTAAGAAAGGGTATTAAATTTTAAAGCAGAAAAATAATCGGAATCGATTTAATATTTCTTTTTCCTGCTTTAAAATTCAATACCCTTTCCGAAGAACACCAGCTATATCATCAACATTTTTAAATCAGTCTTCAGTAGAAACTTCTCGGATTAGAAGAAAATAAAAAAAATAATAAATAAAAGAAAGTAAAGGTAAGTTCCGGTTTCAAGAAAAAAAAGTTCAAGCCCTACGGGTTTTAGAAAAAATCTCCACCCTTACCGTTTCGCAACAACATTCACTTCCGATTTCAAGCTCCTATTTCCGATGATATATCGGGTAGTATTTTTTCTAAAAAACTTGTTTTTCTTGAAACCTCCACTTGAAGTACGACTTTCTTTTTTTTCTTTTTTTCTTTTAAAAATTTTATGTGTGGCTTGTGGTAGCAAGGCACATCATCTTAAAACGGAACGTATGATGAATTTTATAATCAAAACCCACAAAGTCGGAACAATTTACACAAAACCCCATTTATTTGTACTTAACAAAGGGATGAACAGCGGGAAGCCACAGAAAACGCCATTTACTAACAGCTTTGTTGTCATTTTTCAAAACGAAGAAGATTGCGAAAGCCTATTTTTTATTGCTTTTAGTTTATGGAAAACTAAATTTTGGCATCAGCATTTAGTGGGTTCGGTTATTCCATTTTTACGCCTTTCAGATTTCAAAAAAGAATTTAGCCCAAAAGCAAGTTTGATGATGGTTGAACACGAAGAACATCAAAAAAATGTTGCAGCTTTAAATCTTTTAGAACAAAAAGAAAATCAATTTCACGAAAACATTAATCTTATCAGCGATTTACGCAGAGCCATTGTGTACCGTTATTGCAAAAGTTAAATCAATCCTGGTCCAAACGTACTAGGATTGATTGCACCTTGTTCCCAAGCAAACTAAAGCATAAGTGCAATACGATTGCACCACTTAAATAAATCGAAGAAAAGCAAAGCAATTCCCTTTTATTAATCACTAAAAACAAAAAAAGCTCCGAATTACGGAGCTTTCAATGTGGTTGTTAACCATTTTTAAGGGATGATTTTCGGCTCTTCTTCCGATTTTACAGCAGTTTGAGAAACTACGGAAATAATACTACCGCCTAAAACTAAATATCCAGCTGCCGAAACCAATCCAACAGGCAAAGCAATAGGAGAGGCGATGATCACTCCGCCAACGGAAGCCAAAGCAATTCCAATTGTGCGAAGAATTTTAAACCATTTTGGTGTTGGTGCCAAGGTTCTTTCTACTAAATTCAAATTGTTATTTTTCATAATCTTGATTTTTTAAAATTGTTAGTTCGATATTATGTACTCTTTTTTCTAAATATTCTACTTTTTGGTTCAGCAAATCATTACCACTTTTAAATTCGGTTTTGATGATTAAAGCCATCGTTTTTACTTCAACCAAATCTTTTCCCATACTCTTAAAATCGGTGTGTAATTGCTTGATAAAATAAGCTACAACCGAGAGTAACAAGGTGATAAGTGTTCCAAAAAGTACCGTGATGTTATTGATATTTTCCATTTGATAATGGGTTTAAAATTGTAAATTATTTTCAATACTAATTTTGTTTGAAGCTTCTTTTGCCAATGCCACCAATTTTGGATAAATCATTTTGTAAGCTGCAACACTTTGAGAAACTTGAAAATTACCATCAACAAATTGGAAACCAAAACCACAAAGCGGACAACCGGCAGTTTCTTTGATGGTATTTCCAGTATGGATATACACAAAATTGAAGTTTGGCAAACCAGAAATTTCAATCATTCCTTCGTGAAGCTTTCCAAAAGCTTTTTTGTAATCCACATTTTTAGCTCCGTAAGTGTTCAACTTTAAACTAAAAACACCTTTTGGAATGGCAGTTTCCGAAGCAATTTTCACTTCTCTAATTTTGTCTTCTAACAAATAACATTGAAATATTCCGTTGATATACAACTGGCTTAATGTGCTTTCTTTTCCCTGTGCTACTCTTATTATTTTGCTTTCCATTGGATTAATAGATTTGATGTTAAACAAAAAATCCCCCAAACAAGTTGAGGGATTTGTAAAATGCTTTTCTAAAAAGCATCCTCAACTTTCAAGCAGTTTCCACTGGCGAACAAGTAGAAATTGGCTCCCACTTGTTGATAAAACTCAATTCCGATGCATTGCAATACTGAAGTATTAACTGTTGGAAGAACTCCACCAGGTAAAGTTGCAGTAATTGTAGTAGCAGGAACTGGAGCGTACAAGTCCAAGAAGCCACTGTATTGAATATCGTTTACCTCATTCAAGTCAGCATCCATTGGATCATAGCTGTTTGTGGTAGCGTTGTATTCAAAATCACTCACGACTGAAACCGAAGTAACCAAACGAAAGTGAGTTGCACCAGATGGTGCATTGACCAAATTCGCTGGATTAAAAGCAGGAACGACTAAATCACCACTTTCTCTATCAAGCGTATGCGTTAATGAAAATGGAGCGTTGAAAATTCCATTAAAGGAAGTGTTTTTGTCAAACTCAAAACCTTTCAAATAACTGCGTTGTGTGGTAATTTCAATTTTTCTGTAACCTCTCGCTTCGGTTTGGTCTTCCAAATTGATTTTCTTCATAATAGAAGTTAATCTTCCAGTAACTTGGCTGTCCGCCATTTGTTTCATCAATTGAGATAAACCAGTACGAACCGCTTTTCCAGCTTTAGCACAAGCGCCAAATTCGTTCATATTCTCACGAGTTCTCTCAAATTCAGGAGCAGTCAACACTTGGTCGCCAGTTGGTCCACCAACCATCCCAGCGAAGTAGCCTTCCTGACCTTTAATTTTAAAGTGTCGGATATCTCCAAGAGTTCCAACATACTTAATAACACCTTTTTGTCTTGCCATTTTTTTAAGATTTAAAAAGTTAATAATTAGATAAAATTCATAAGACAAATTTCAATGTTTATCTTTGATTATCAATAACTTAAATAACTGTAAATCAATGCAATACAACGCAAAAGCACCGTACATAGTGGAAACCCATTGGCAAATTGAAGAAGTCCTTGATGGCGATAGCATCATCATTAGCCATCGTTTCACTCAAATGAAAAAAGAAATCCGTCTTTATGGCTTGGATGCGCCAGAAGTAAAACTAAATAGGAAGATGAAAGAGGATGAGGAGAAAAGCAGTTTACCAGCCCAATTATTGCTCCAATTTGGTTTGCAATCCTTGCACTTCGTTTTGTCGGTTGCACCGCCTAAAACGGCTGTAACTATCGTTACAGAACAGGAGAACTTTTACGACTACTGGAATAGACAACTAGGATATGTAATATTACCAGGAGGAGAATGTTTGAATGATTTGCTTTTGATCAATGGGTATGCAAAAGCAACCCAACAATATTACTGCGGCAATCTCGCAGAATATCAATTGATGAACCGCCAAGCGCAGCTTTATCAACTGGGTATTTATAGTTCCGTAAAAAGTTTTTGATTTGTTGTACTTATGTTGTACTAAAGGAATTTTAATTTTTTTGAGTACCAATAAAATGTATACTTCACAAGCGTAATAAGGTTAAACAGCTGTTAGCGGTAGGGCTTGTTTTTAATTGGAATGTTGAATTTCAATATTTTTTATTTCTGATTTTTTTATCATTTCGTTTTCTTCTAATAATAGGTAAGTTGAATTTACAACTTTTCTTTCTTTTAAAATAGTTCCGTTCTTTAAAATAATTTCAACTATTTGATAACCCATTCCTTGTTCAGGCAAATCGGAAAGTTTAGTTATAAATTTTTCGGATAATTTTATTTTAGCTATCATTTAATATACTGTTTTTTTGAAGTATGTATTATTTGATGTTCCATTATCAAACAACGCTTCAATTCCACCACCATTATGATTATTTGCAGGTTGGACAACTCCAGGACGATATTTATCTGATGAAGTTGGTCTTATATAAAATGCCCATTTTATGATTTCATCATTTGGTAGTGCATATCTATCAACAGGATCATCATTGGTGTTTTTACACGCCAAATAATCTTTTTCAGTTGTTGTAAATGTTCCATTTTTTAATTTTTTATTTATAAAGTCAATTCTACGGTCATCTTCATAAGCAGAAAGTCTTACAAATACATCTGTTCCATTTGCATAGATTGGTTGATTGTCAACTGCTCCAGTTGTTCCTTGATTTCTGTCTTTTGTCATCATATTCATTGCGCTGAATGTTCTGACACTTCTTATCAAATCTTTTTTTACTAATACTGGATTTTCTAATGCAATAAAGTTTGAAGCACTAAATGTTTTGGTATAACTATTTAATACTATTTGACGTTTGTAAGCATTAAAATTACTATCAAGTTCAACGATTAATTCTCCATTATAAACTACAAATCTTTCTGTTGCATATCTTCCACTTTTTCTTGCATCAATAATTTGATAGCCCATTCCAGTTTCTGGTAAATTTAATAAAGTTTGAGTAAATTGTGCTTGTGCTCTAAATATCATTTTTTTTCTGTTTAGTTTCTATTTTACGTTTTTTTGGCGCCTTACCGCTAACGTTCCGCCGCTTCATGAAGTGGCGAACTTCGTAACGACATATTTTCCACTAAGATAAAAATTCTTGCGGAAGAAAAATGTGAATTTTGCACATTTTTCGCCATTTCTTGAAACGGCTGTTACCAGAAGATTTACTTTAAAATTTTCTCTCTAAAATATTCTTCCACTTCTGTTAAATTTGATTTGTCAATTTGATTTTTGTCAAAGATGATTTTATTTTTTTTGCTGTAAATTTCAATGTCGCCAGCAAACATTTTGACATTTGTAATTTCATTTTGCTTAATTACAGTCTTAAACAAATTTCCTTTAATAATTTGGTTTGAATTGATAATTCCATAATTACCAAAATGTCTAACTACAAAAATCAATAATGAGACTATTCCAATTACAATTCCAAAATTCGATTTTGAACTTGCATTGTTTAATAATGAGATGATACCAAGCGTCAACATTATCATTCCATATAGGAATAAGAATTTTTGCTGCTTTTTATTGTAAAGTATTTTTATTTCTTCCATTTTTAAAATTTTCTGGTAACGTTTTGCAGCTTGGCGATGTGGCGGTTTAGGAAGCCGAAACTTTCGGTTAAACACGGAGTTTGCAGGTACAAAACCATCTTCAAATTAAGCCCAAAACCCGCCATATTGCCAAACCGCTGTTGTACCCAGTGCTTGTTTATGCGTATTTATACCTTTTTTCAAACACTTCGGTTCTGTGATATTCCAAATATTCAATTCTTTTTTTATTTATGAATCTACTGTCTAATGAATAATTTGCTATAAAATCTTTGACATCTTGTTTTAAATGTGATGCGAAAACAATTTGGCCATTATCATTAAATGTTATGTATCCTAAATCAAAAAGAGTATCAATGTTTCTACTTAATAAAATTCCATTATTTACGTCATATGCTTCATTTTCGTCACATTTAATAAATGGTTTAATGTGGCTTGCTATTAGTATTGGATAAGCTAGTTTTTCAACCATACATTTTGTATCATTAAAGTTTAGTACACTTTCTTCTTGCAATTGAATTTTATACAATCTATGTAAATAAGGATCTCTTAATTTACGTTCTTCCTTCAATTCATCACCGAAAATTCTTCGAGCATCTTCCTCAAAATATAATTCATTCTTTACAAAAACAACATCATCTAGCTTATTTAAAAAATTAAATAAATATCCTACTTGGTTATACTTTCTAATTTTAAAATCAATCTTTTCAGCTTCTGCTTTAAAAGGAACTAACTCATCATATGTTAAGTAACCTTTATCAACGTTTTCTATATCAACTAACATCATTGCTTCAATATCTGATTTATGTAGTTTTCCAATATTTTCCAATGTTTTAATCAAGAAATTTATTTCTTTTTTATTGGAATCATTTGTAACACTTTTATTGAAACTAGAATTTGTATAAAAAATCTTAGAAAAAATAGCTTTTCTTTTTCTATCAGTTTTGGCTTCAATAAATTCTTTAGTATTTATATGATAAGATTTTAATTGAAAATCTATAAAACCTAATTTTACAAATTGATTTATACTTTTTCTAATAGATCCATAATCTACTTTTGGATATTTGTTATAAACTTCTACTTGAAGTTCTTTATATAATTTAGGACTATATTCAAGACCTAAATTTGCATCAATAAATTCGACAATAATACTTAATGTTCCAATAAACTTATCCTCATTAATGTCTGTAAATTCAACGGTTAATTTCCAATATTCCTCATAATTCTGCTCGCTCATAAGTATAATTTTTTTTGGATGTTAAATTAGTATTTTCTACAATAAATAAATATTCTAAATTTATCTTTTTATTCTCTTTACCAGTTATTTTATAGACGTGTGGTTTTTCAACTAATTTAACATTATTTGAATATTTCTCTAAAAGTTCAATTAATTGCTCTTTGGTCGGATATGATGAGTTGTTATAGCTTAAATACCAATATTTGAAATTGCTTAATTTTGAAAATAATTTATCAAATAATTCAATTGAAGTTTTTTTATCAATAAAATTATTTTCAAAAGGTTGCAATTTTTTCCCAACAATATACTCATCTAGCATACCATAAAAGCCAAAATAGTTATTCATTGTTCCTGTGTATGGAGGATCTAAATAAATTATATCCGCTTCAACAGAATCAAGCACATTAAAAATATCATCATTTAATGATAAATTATCTTTAAGGTTATCAAAAATTGCTCTGTTGTATTCACTTACGTTTTCAATAAAATGCGATTTAAATGATTGATTGTGATAAGCTCTTTTTCTTTTATATTTTTCATAGCTGTACTTTTCGTCTCTCAATTGTACGATTTTTTCCCAATTGATATTAAAACGAGAATAAGGCATTTTGCGAACCATTGCTCGACGCATTAAAACTAAAGCTAGAGCTTTTTTATATTCTGAATCTAATTTTTCAATATTTTCTCTATATAAATCAAGTTCTTTACATTCATTTGGAAAAAAATATACTTCTGAATATTGATTGAACATAAACCCTTCTTTAGGTTCTCCCGAAAATATTAATTCTACATCTTCATAAGAAAGTTTAGTTGAATTATTTTCAATTAAAGCTTTAGAAAGTAAATAGTTTATTTCTAAAATATCATTAGAAATTACTTTTAATCCTTTCATTTTAGACTGATAACTTACAGAACTTCCACCTGAAAAAGCATCAAAAACACTTTCCGCATCTTTTGGAAAATAATCTGTAATCCATTTAGCAATTTTTTCTTTATTGCCAATGAAATTTATTTTAGGAAATTTGTTCATCATTTTTCATCATTTTTTTAATTGTTAATGCAATTTCCTTTGCTAAAATTGGAGGAACTGAATTTCCAACTTGTTGTTGCTGAGAAATTGTAGAACCTTTAAATATAAAATCTAACGGAAAAGTTTGTAGCGTTGCTAATTCTCTAACCGTCAATGCTCGGTTTTGAGAATAATGAAATATTTTTCTCATATCACCAGTTACACAAACCGCAGGTTCTGTGCTCTTGTATCTTATATATTTTCGAACATCACCACTTTTTGGTCTTATTAATTCCGGAATTTCGTTCCTATTTCCGCCATCTGAAACATATTTCATTTTTTCAAGCATTTGTTCTGAATGATTCATAGAAATATGATTAGGAATTTTTGATTTTTCTCCAGATTTAAGTTTAGGAAGTTTGTCAATAGCTTCTTTAATTGAAATCGGTTTATCAATTGTTTTTGTTGGAAAGACAATATTATTGGAAATTCTATTTCCAATAAATAAAACTCTATTTCTAACTTGAGGAATTCCAAAATCTGCTGTATTTACAACTTTGCAATCAACGTTGTAATTCATTTTTTTGAAAAGCTCAATAATTTCTTTTTTTGTTTCTCCTTTATTGTGTGTGAAAAGTCTAGCAACATTTTCCATAACAAAGTAACTAGGTTGAACTATTTCAACTATTCTTGCAAATTCTCTAAATAATTGATTTCTTGAATCATCAATAAATTTTCTTCCGATATTTCCAGCCATACTGAAACCTTGGCAAGGTGGACCGCCAATTATTACATCAATAATTTGATTTCCAATTAATGACTTTATTTCTTCATTGGAAAGTTTGGAAATATCTTTTTGGATAAGATTATGTTTTGGGAAATTTGTATTATAAGTTTCGCAAAATCTTGGTTCAATATCTATTGAAAAAATATTATTAAAACCAACTTGGTCAAAACCTAATGACATTCCACCAGCACCTGAAAAAAGGTCAATGTAATTTATTTCGTTTCTCATAAATCTAAATTTATTTGTTTAGTATTTATTGAACGTAGATATTTTACTTTTTCTTCTGCTACTAATAATATTTCTTCTGAACAATTTGAATCATATATTTTTCGAGCAATGAAATCTCCAAAATATTCTTTTTTTAATTCGTCAATTTCAATTTTGAAAGTATCAGATAATAATACTAATCTCTTTTCATCAAAATCTCGTTTGCCATTTTCAATTTTACTCAAGTTTGCAGAATCTAAATCTAATTTAGCCGCAAGCTGGGTTAGTGTCAAATTATTTTCAACACGTAACTTTTTTATAAAACTACCAAAACTTTCTTTCATATGACTTTTATTTATAGACTTGTCAATTTTTGACAAATTTATAAAAAAAGTTCACACAAATATTTTTTTATTAGATTTTTTTTTGAAATTTTCTATTTTACGAGGTCGTCAAATAGCATTGGGTACAACTCATAAATATACGCAACTCCAGAAGCTACAATATATCTAATTACTTGATTTTTAATTTTTTATTTTCGACAACACAAATAAACGCATTGCGTTTATTTATGTTGTCGCTCTTAGCATTTATTCGCTCTTAGTCGATAATGCTTTTTGTTCGTTCTGAAACTCGCTACTTTTTTTACTTAAATAGTTTTTGAAATCAGCTATACTCATCCCATAAGTTTCTTCCGAAATTTTAGTTTTAATTTCCCTAAAAGTTTTAACGGTGTCGAAACTTTTAGTTTTCTCGTCTGTTTTACTATTTTCCATAATCTATATTTCCAAATCCAAAAATAGGAAAATTTGTATTACAAATTATCTAATGGGCTAATAATTTTCCGAATACTTTTGTCGCTTACTTCGGTATAAATCAGGGTCGTTTTGATGTCGCTGTGCCCTAGGAGTTCTTGTATGAATCGGATATCGGTGCCTTGCTCTAATAGATGTGTTGCAAAACTGTGGCGCAAACTATGAATACCCACTGTTTTGTTGATTTTTGCTTTCAGCATTGCGTTTTTAAAAACCTGTTGCGCACTGCGGCTACTGTACTGTCCGCCATATTGTCCTTCAAACAAATATACTTTGGGTTTATATTCTGTAAAATAAGGCCGAAGTTGCGGCAGGATACTTTGAGGCAAATTGACATAGCGGTCTTTTTTGCCCTTGGCTCGTTCGATAAAGACCTGCATTGCTTTACTATCGATATCCTTTATTTTTAAATTCACAATTTCTGAAACTCGTAGTCCCAAACCATAACACAGCTTGAGCATGGTGTTGTGTTTTACATTATCTGTGGTTGCAAAAAGCCTTTTTATGTCGGCAGGTGCTATGACTTTGGGCAATTGCAATGGTTTTTTGGGACGAGGAATTTCTATTAAAAATCGTTCTCTTCGTAGTACTTGTTCGTAATAAAATTTGACGGCATTGATGCGGCTATGAATGGTCGCTTCTGTTAGTTTTAGTTCGTTGATGCAATACAAAATATAGTTGCGAATATCTTCTACAGTGCAGCTTTCGGCTGGGATTTCTTTCAAGAAATTCAAATAAATCCCAAATTCATTGCGATACGTTTTGAGCGTATTTGCACTGTAACCCTTCAGCTGTATCTCCTCGATAAAACGTTTCAAAACCAATTGATTACTTTCTTTAATTTGCGACAATGCCGATTTTCCGTCGCTGGACGCAATCTTAAACCGCAGCCTATTTTCATCGGTATCTGGTAGGTGCCACGCCATTAGAGATTGACTCCATCGTGCGCCTTCCACTTGTTTTATTCGAGCAATTAGTTCAGCATTTTTTTCGAAATAAACGGCTATTCGCTTTTCCTTACGGTGTGTGATCACTTTAGCTTCCCATTTCATAATCAATTGTTTTGTTTTGCTAAAATAATCAATTGTTACGAAACCAAAAACCTTCTAAAAAATCAATCCGCATTTTTAGAATTTACACAAAATGTTGTCTAATATCTTTAGAGTTTAAACAAAATTCTGTCCAGTCTCTGTTTACATCTGAAATCTGAAATCTGCAATCTAAAATCTGCAATCTAAAATAGTACCTTACCCTATTGATTTTTTGGTGCGTTTCAACCTTTTGTAATGCGATTGACGAAGGTTTTTAGTACCAGAAATGATACTGATATTGCCGTCGATTTCCAGCATTGCCAACTTTACATCCGAAAAATGTTCCAGTCCGTGTTCTCGTATCGCTTCTTTTAATTCATCGTGGGTGATGTTTAATTTGCTCAAAGCTTTGAAATCTATTTTCCCGTCGTGGATTAAAATTTCTGGCTTTTCCTGCATAAAATCTCTGAATTTTGGGAATTTATACATTAGTTTTTTTAAAGTAAAATTGATAAAAAAAAGTACAGTAGCTGCGGCCAAACCACCCCAAAGACTCGTATTGCTTCCTACCATTGCATTTTGAACCGAGTTACTAATCAACAAAATTAGAATAACATCGGCGGTGTTGAGTTGTGATAATTCCTTCTTGCCGAAAAGTCGTAAAGCGATGAGCATAAAAAAATAGACGGCAGCACTTCGAATAATAATGTCAAAATAAGGATTCATATTTTTTGTTTAAAATTACACTAGGGCATTCGCTTTTAAAAAGTTTGCCACAGATTCACAGATTTTTAAAGTGCCAAAATCTATTAAAAGACACTGATTTATTAATTTGCGTAATAAACATGCTCTTTATTTTCAAAATCTGTGAATCTGTGGCGTTTGTTTTTTATTTTAGCTGGCATTAAATTTTAAAAGCGAATACCGTGAAATTACACTATTTTATTGGTATAAAGGTACTTCGTCTCTTCGATTTATTAATTTGCGTAATAAACATGCTCTTTATTTTCAAAATCTGTGAATCTGTGGTGTTTGTTTTTTATTTTAGCTGGCATTAAATTTTAAAAGCGAATACCGTGAAATTAGAACATTTTATTGGGATAAAGGTACTTCGTCTCTTCGAGTGATTTTGATTAGTACTGCGACAGCTTTACGATTCAATCCCGCCCAAAAGCGGAATCACTCAAACTAACGACTAATTATCAATTTACTCTTTTATTAATAGCCATCCATCGGTCTCTTTGAGTAATTTTTTAATAAAACATCCCAACAGACGCCTAAAGTTTGACTGATTTCATACATATAATGTAAAGCATAAAAAATAAGGTACTACTGGGTTTTGTGTGAAAATAAAAAAGAACGAAATCATTTAAAAAGCACAAAATATAAAGCTATTTGTCACTCCGTAGGAGTCTCAACGCACGAGAGTAGGGACGCTTACAGCGGTACCTATAGGGGTGGAAGATTGAATCTAATTAATTAGTTCACACAAAACCCAGAAGAACCAAAAATAATAATCATCAACGAGAACAGCAAAAAATTACACTTTAATGTTCTTTTCTATAGCGATAATCATTTCGCCCGCAATGTCTTTATTGGTGGCGCCTTCTATTCCTTCAAGTCCCGGAGAGGAGTTCACTTCGAGTAACAAAGGACCTTTTGTAGAGCGTATAATATCTACGCCTGCAACTTTCAAATCCATGGCTTTCGCTGCACGAATGGCAATTTTTTTCTCTTCGGCAGTGGGTTTTATCACTGAGGCTGTTCCACCAAGATGTATGTTGGCTCGGAATTCGCCTGGCATTGCTTCTCTTTGAATAGTTGCCACTACTTTGCCGTCAACGACAAACAAACGCAAATCTTTTCCGTTGGCTTCTTTGATAAATTCTTGCACTAGTATATTTGCATTCAAACTCTTGAAGGCGTTAATTACGCTTTCTGCCGCTTTTTTGGTTTCGGCTAGAACAACTCCTTTTCCTTGAGTTCCTTCAAGTAATTTCACGATTAATGGCGGACCGCCAACCATTTTTATCAAGTCGTTGGTGTCCAGCGGGGAATTGGCAAAACCTGTTGTAGGAATGTCGATGCCGCTATGCAATAGCAATTGTAGTGAGAATAGTTTATCACGCGATTGGGTAATGGCTGTCGAAGAATTCAAACAAAAAACATTTAAAGCCTCAAACTGACGGGTTAAAGCGCAGCCATAAAAGGTAATGCTTGGGCGAATTCTTGGAATAATGGCGTCAAATTGATTTAAAATAATGCCACCACGATAATGAATTTCGGGCGTTTTAGCATCGAGTTTCATATAGCATTCCTTTATATTTAAGAAGTGCATTTCGTGCCCTCTCATTTCACCCGCTTCCATAATGCGTTTGTTGCTATACAATTCAGGATTACTGGCCAGCAGCCCGATGCGTAAACCCGAACTGGTTTTCACAGCATTTTTATAGACTTCCTTTAAAATATCGGTGGTAGTTTGTCCTAAAAGATACTGTTGCTCAGGATCCACTAGCACTCTTCCGCTCATCGCTTCACGACCCAATAACATTCTAAAACCCATCGAATCTCGATTGGTCAAAGTCATTTCGATAACCCATTTTGAATTTCCAATTTCTAATGCAGTTTGAATAACATAGCGTTGTTCTCTAAAACCACTGGAACTTTTTACAATTCTTTTATCGACCAAAGGCGCTTCGCAGTGAATAATAGTTTTGACATTATTTTGAATAGGATTGATGTCAAATCTGACCCAATTTTGACCCTCTTTGATAAATGGAGCTATATTTTTAGCGTGAAGCGCTGAGGTTTTGGCTCCCGAATCTACCCTCGCTTTGATAGAAGGTATACCTAATTCAGGAAAAGTACACCATTCTTCGCTGCCTAAAATGATTTTGTCTTGTAACATAAAAGAGTTTTAAAATATCAACTTAATTCAATGTAAATATATAGCGATTGCAGCACTTGGGATGTTAAATTACGGTTAAATCAATGAGAAGCGAATTGCAGTGATTGTAAAGGATTGGTTCTTTGGGTATAAACCTAGGTCAAGTAGAACGCATTGTTTTTAGTGCTCAACGCTCAGCTTCGCATTAAGTGCGGTCAAAAAAATAACCACGAAATCAATAATTTCAAAGATATATTTTGAAAGTATTGAATTCGTGGCTGCAAGGGCGCTCTACAACAGAGACTAGTTCGTTGGTTCTTCTGCTTTCAAAATTTTAACAGACAACTCTTGTGAGGTTTCGTCTTCTAAATCCATAAAAATTTCATCTCCAGTACTCACTTTAGAGGTAATAATTTCCTCTGCAAGTGCATCTTCAACATATTTTTGAATGGCTCTTTTTAATGGTCTAGCACCAAATTGTCTATCAAAACCTTTGTCAGCAATGAATGATTTTGCTTTGTCGGAAAGTTTTAATTGATAGCCCAAATCTTTAATACGAGCGTATAATTTTTTCAATTCAATTTCAATAATCAAATTGATGTCTTCTTTTTCTAAGGCATTAAACACAATCACATCATCAATTCTATTTAGAAATTCAGGAGCAAATGTTTTCTTCAAAGCATTTTCGATAATGCTTTTCGAATTATCATCCGCTTGAGCTACTTTGGCTGCAGTTCCAAAACCAACACCTTGTCCAAAATCCTTCAATTGACGTGCTCCAACATTCGAAGTCATAATGATGATAGTATTTTTGAAATCGATTTTTCGCCCCAAACTATCGGTTAAATAACCATCGTCTAAAACCTGCAACATCATATTGAAAACATCAGGATGCGCTTTTTCTATTTCATCTAATAGCACTACGCAATAGGGTTTGCGACGCACTTTCTCAGTCAATTGTCCGCCTTCTTCATAACCTACATATCCTGGAGGCGCTCCGATTAATCTAGAAATGGCAAATTTTTCCATATACTCGCTCATATCAATTCGAATCAAAGCTTCCTCTGAATCGAATAATTCTCTAGCTAAAACTTTGGCCAATTGGGTTTTCCCAACACCAGTTTGTCCCAAGAAAATGAAAGAACCAATTGGGCGATTTGGATCTTTCAATCCAGCACGATTTCTTTGAATAGCGCGGGAAATTTTCATCACAGCTTCTTTTTGTCCAATCACTTTATCGCCTATGAGTTCTGGTAAAATAGCCAGTTTATTGCTTTCGGTTTGCGCAATACGATTCACAGGAATTCCTGTCATCATTGATACTACATCGGCAACATTGTCTTCGGTAACTTGAATTCTATTGTTTTTAGAATCTTCTTCCCATTGTTCTTGGGCTATAGCCAAATCTTTTTCGAAACGTTTTTCGTCATCGCGAAGTTTTGCTGCTTCCTCGTATTTTTGTTTTTTGACAACTGCATTTTTAAGTTCACGAACATCTTCCAATTGTTTTTCCAGTTCCAAAATTTGTGCTGGAACTTCAATATTAGTGATGTGAACTCTTGAACCTGCTTCGTCTAAAGCATCTATAGCTTTGTCTGGTAAGAAACGCTCAGACATATAGCGATTAGTCAATTTAACGCAAGCTTCAATCGCCTCAGGAGTATATGTTACATTGTGGTGATCTTCATATTTGTCTTTGATATTGTTCAGAATGGTAATGGTTTCCTCAACCGAAGTTGGTTCTACAATCACTTTTTGAAAACGTCTTTCTAATGCTCCGTCTTTCTCGATATATTGTCGGTATTCATCAAGAGTTGTGGCTCCAATACATTGGATTTCGCCTCTTGCTAAAGCAGGTTTAAACATATTGGAAGCATCAAGTGAGCCTGTTGCTCCACCTGCACCAACGATAGTGTGAATTTCGTCAATAAAAAGGATGATGTCGTCATTTTTTTCTAATTCGTTCATCACGGCTTTCATTCGCTCTTCAAATTGTCCACGGTATTTTGTACCGGCGACAAGGCTTGCTAAATCAAGAGTAACCACGCGTTTGTTGAATAAAATACGAGATACTTTCTTTTGAATGATTCGCAAGGCTAAACCTTCGGCAATAGCTGATTTTCCTACACCTGGTTCTCCTATAAGAAGCGGATTGTTCTTTTTACGACGGCTTAAAATTTGTGAAACACGTTCGATTTCTTTTTCTCGTCCTACAACTGGATCTAATTTTCCTTCTTCGGCCATTTCTGTTAAATCTCTTCCAAAATTATCCAAAACAGGAGTCTTTGATTTTTTGTTAGATTTATTGGCTGGATTATTAAAATTCCCTTCTTTGAGACTGTCATCTTGTCCTGAATCTTCGTTGTACGCGTCGTTTTTAGGCAAGTTTTCGATAAAATTTTCTTCAGATGGTGTCATATTTAAATATTGTTCTTTAGCTATATCATAATCAATACTCAGGTTATTCAATAGCTTGGTTGTGGGATCGTTTTCATTTCTTAGAATACACAATAATAAATGTGCTGTGCTTATTGAGGTGCTATGAAACACTTTGGCTTCTAGAAAAGTGGTTTTCAATGCACGCTCTGCTTGTCTAGTAAGGTGAAGATTCTTCTTTTCGTTGTTCAGTTCCATAGTAGGACTGGCTGGACTTAGAATCTCTACTTTTCTTCGCAAAAGGTTTAAATCTATTGATAAATTATTCAATATATTTATGGCTTTGCCGTTTCCATCTCTCAAAATTCCGAGCATAAGATGCTCGGTCCCAATGAAATCGTGGCCTAAACGCAGAGCTTCTTCTTTGCTATAAGTAATAACATCTTTTACTCTTGGTGAAAAATTATCATCCATATTATCGTGTCTTGTTGCTGTAAATTTAGTGAATTACTGTTTGAAAAACAAAAATCATACCTCTTAAAAGGTTATGTCAGCTAATTGACAAAAAAAACTGCAGAAAAACGTTAAAACTTATTTAAATTATTAACTAAAAATAAAGGTCAATTTGTTAATAAAAAAACAATTTAAGAGGTTATTCTAATTTTGTGTTATGTTAACAGTTGATGTTTTTTTGTATTTTAGCACGAAAATTACTTCTTATCATTAAACAATTTTTCATTTTAACTTTTTTCGTTGTCTTCTGGAATACTTCCATTGGGCAAAATTCTTTTGCTAATTATGCCATTTCAAACGTAATAACTGAAGACGGACTTTCGCGAGGAACCAATTATTTTAGGTATGAAGATTCGAAAGGCTTTATGAGGCTCACGTGTAACGATGCGTTTATAGATGTAACGGTAAAACGGTAAAAGTTTACAATGTGGATAAGTATTTTGATAAATGTCCAAATCCGCAACAAGGCTATCGTTTTGTGGAGGGTAAAAAGCAAAATTTTTATATAGGTAGTCCAAATGGATTGAATGTTCATATAACAACTAAATAGCAACGCATAGCAGCGGTAGTAAAAAATATTGATTGACAATGAGCTTAAATTTATTTCATCCTGATACATTACAAATACCAATACAATTTTAATTGAAGCCAATAAAAATTCAATAAGTTTAACTATAAATTACAAATGTATAATGATAATAAATGATCCATTTTTTGTGGGACTTAGCTTTTTTACTATGGGCTTTTTGGTTTTGGTAAGCTTTACTGCGTTGTATTTGAATTATTTTTTTAAGTCAAAAATGTACACCTATTACAGTTTGTATGTTTTGATACTTTTGCTGTTTATAATCGCTGTTTATATAAAAAACACGGGTGATTTTCCTTTTCCTAGTCACAAAAGAGCGATGATGCAACTCTTGATTGAGGCTTTGCAAATGTTGAGTACATTGTCATTTTGTGCCTTTATTTATCAGGCTATGCTGTTGCAAGACATCAAATATATGAAGCTACAAAAGCTCTATCAATTTTATATTAATTTTACAATTTTCTATTTTTTGATAATGCTGCTTTTTCCAGATTTTGTTAGAAAAAGTATACCGCTTTTTGTAGTTTCTCGCATAATTATTTACTTGATTTCAATCGTATTCTATTATCACATTGCCAAAAATTTGCACATTGTGTTTTTTAGATACTTGTTTTTTGCCATTACCGCTTTGTTTGTTACTGGAATTTTAGCCATCATCGACTCGACCGTATATCAAGAAACAAGTGTTTATACCGGTTTTCAATATTTATGTTATGGATATTTACTTGAAAATATTTGTTTTATTGCTGCTTTTATTTATAAATATTTCAAGATTGATAATGAAATAGATGAAGTTGCTCGACAACATGAAATACAGCTGTTCAACAACAAAATAGAAATGCAACAACAATTGTTTCAACAGCAATTGGTTTTAGAACAGCAGCGCAACAAAATAACCGCCGATTTGCACGACGAAATTGGTTCTTCGCTAAGCAGTTTGCAAATTAATAGTGCCATAGCCAATAGATTAATTAAGGATAACCCAAACGAAGCCCAACGTGTCTTGGGTAAAATAGAAGATCAATCGCAAAGCATAGCCGAAAAAATTGGCGATATCATTTGGAGTATGAAACCCGGTAAAGAGGAGTTCATGACCATTAGTACTCGTATAAAAAACTTTGCCAATGATATTCTAGGAGCTACTACCATCGACTATGAAATAAAAATCGACACGGCTATTGATGAACAAATAAAAGATATTATGACTCGAAAAAACGTCGTGCTTATTACAAAAGAAGCCATCAATAATGCAGTAAAATATAGCCAGGCCAGTGCGGTAGTAGTGACATTTTCCATAGAACAAAACACCATTTTTTTAGAGGTAAAAGACAACGGCCTCGGATTTGATGCTACTCAAATAAAAGGAAATGGAATTGCCAATATGCAAAAAAGAGTAACCGAATTAAAGGGCAGTTTCAATATATTTTCGAATGCAAGTACAGGAACAACAATTTCAGTATCAATTCCGTGTAACTAGATTAAGGGACAAAACTTAGCTACTAATTGAATTACTTTTGCGCTATGACAATACGAATTTTTATTTATGATGATAGTACCGAAAGACGAGACAGCCTTAAAGCGTTGCTCCGTTTCAACGACGAACTCAAGTTTGTTGGAGAAGCTATGAACTGTGTCAATGTTCTTTCCGAGGTAGAAACCTATTATCCCGATGTGGTTTTAATGGACATTAATATGCCAGAAGTAGATGGTTTAGAGGGATTGCGTCAAATAAAAATCCATCATCCAGAGGTAAAAGTGCTGATGCAAACCGCCTTCGACGACAGTCAAAAAATTTTTACGTCTATCAAAAATGGAGCAAGCGGTTATATTCTTAAAAACGACAAACCGCAACGCATTTTGCAAGCAATAGAAGAAGTAAGTCAAGGCGGAGCAGCGATGAATCCAGCCATTGCTCAAAAAGTATTAGATTATTTTAAGCCCAAAGCAGCAAGCAATCCACTCACTCTAAAGGAAAATGAAGTACTGGCGCATCTTTCTGAAGGACTTTCGTATAAAATGGTCGCTGACAAACTAGGCATTAGTTACGCTACTGTAAACACGCACATCAAACACATCTACGAAAAACTGCACATTTCCTCACTTGGCGAAGCCATTGCTTATTATTACCAGAACGTCAAGCAATAGAGGTATCACGCAAAGCCCCATCGGAAAACTCCTTTTAATGCTTTTTTACAATACTGCATCACAATCCCTTATCACTAGATTAAGGGATTTTTTATTTTGCAATCTATCCCATATTTGCATAGTATTAAGCTGAATAACAATAATGAGGTTTTCAATACAACTAAAAGTTCTTTTTTTTCAGTACAAACTCTCGGCATATCGTTCCCACGTTTTGGGCTGTAGCCCGCAAGTTGTGGGATTTAACCCAAGAGTTTCGGGTTGTCGCCCAAGAGTTTCGGGTTGCCGCCCGAGAGTTCCGGGTTTGAACCCAAGAGTTTCTGGATTGAACCCGAGAGTTGCGGGTTACCGCCCGAGAGTTCCGGGTTGCCGCCCGGAAGCTTCGGGCGGCAACCCGGAAGATAATAAAAGTGCACATCAACAGAGGACAGTAAATATAAACCAATGAAAATCAAATAATTAACACTTAAAATTTAAAACTATGCCCAATTTAGGACCATTCCCCAGCAAAGAAGCCGATTTTAACTTGTATGTTCAAACGGCAGTACCTTATCTAGTAGCAAACAAAGCTCGTCTATTAGTTTCCGCTGCTAACGAAACCGCGGCAACCGCCCAATTAGTAACTTGGAACACCGTCTATCCGGCGTCTCAAAACAGCAACACCCGCACCAAATCGATTGTAGAAAACAAAGACAATGCGAAAGAAGCAATTATGGACACGCTTCGCGCCATTTATGCCGATATTCCTGCCAGTGTCTTGACGGTAGAAGATCGCAACTCACTGAATTTAGCTGAAAGAAGTACCTCTAGAACTCCAGTTGCTGTACCAAGCACCAAGCCTATTGCGCAAGTCGATACTAGTCGCAGGCTAGAACACACCATCTCGTTTACTGACGAAGACGGTAGTGCCGGCAAACCAAGTGGTGTGCGCGGTTGCCAAATCTGGTTCAAAATAGGCGAACCAGCCATAGATCCTAGCGAGTTAAGCTATATGGCTACGGACACTGCATCGCCTTACACCCATCAATTCAACGGAGAAAACGCAGGCAAAAACGTGTACTACTGGCTCCGTTGGGAAAACAACCGTGGAG
Source organism: Flavobacterium sp. (assembly GCF_031423415.1). GTDB lineage: Bacteria > Bacteroidota > Bacteroidia > Flavobacteriales > Flavobacteriaceae > Flavobacterium. The sequence continues at coordinate 36,630 of NZ_JANPFL010000018.1, read as the reverse complement.
AATCTGGCCCTTGGAGCGATGTGGTGATGGCTACGATAACCGCTTAATTAATGAAACAACCCTATCAGGATTTTAAACCCTGGTAGGGTTAAAAATAAACTATAACAATAATACTCACGTTTCGGCTCCCTCTCCTTGGGAGTCCCGATAGCTATCGGGAGGGGTGAGTAAAAACTGGCGCAACCCGAAAAGCCAAACCAAGAGTAGGGGAAAATAAAAATAAAATAATGAAAAAATCAATTACAATCCTAGCAATTCTCTTAATCACATTACACATTCAAGCACAACGTAGTATAAAGTTTGGTGCAAGTGCAAATTATTATATACCTATGAGTATGCAAAAGGAAGGCACAAGTCCATTTCTGTTTTTAAACTCAGGACAATCTGCTGGTGTGGAGCTTTCTTTTGCTCCAAATAAAAAAAGTAGTACACGAATAAAATTAGCTGCTGAGTATATTACTGGTACTAACAATAAAGAAAGCATTGTTACTTATGCCAAAGAAAATAACATAGAATATCTAAGCTACAAATTTACCAAATCAAACCCAAGTGGTTTTAGTATTATGGCAAGCCCACAGATTCCGTTATTTCCAAAATCGCAAAGTAAAAAACTACCTTTAATGTGGCTCGACCTTAAAGCAGGTGTTTTAATTAGCAACCAACAAAATGTAGAGTTTTTTCTAGGAGAAACTACGCCAAGCGCAGAAATAAAAAGCAATGCGGTGAGTTTTGTTTACAATCCAACATTGGTGGTAAATGTGATTAAAACCTCAAAGCTTTTTGTTAATTTAAAAGCGAGTTACTCCAATTTTGGTGGATTTGGATTTGGGGTGAGTATTACGGAACAGGATTGTCATGGGGCACCGTGTTGTAGATGTTATGGCGGAGGTTGTCTTAGTTGTGAACCTGTAACAACTACACCAAAAGCAAACTAAATTTTTAAAATTTAATAATAAACAGGGTAACCGAAAACTGTATCAAAGAGTAGGTAAAATTAAAATTTAGAAATTATGAGAAATATTTTATTTGTGTTATTTACTTTTTTTTGTTTGCATTTATCAGCAAAACCAATAGTTATTACTACTTATCACGCTGGTTCATTTAGTGCAGGAGCTTTTGGATGTTGGGGGAGCGGATTATGCAGAGAGGATGTCGTGATGGATGATGGCACAAGAAGGAAAGCTAGCACATTATTCGAAAATAATGAAAACGGTACACTAACTATCTATTTTAAAGAAAAGGATTTTAACAAGAAAAACAAAGATTATTATAATAATAGAAAGTATTTCGAATTGAAAGAAAATTTTGAAATAGATCAGTTATATCTAAAACCTTTAAAATTAAGGAGTAAATGTAAAGTAAAAAAAGGTAAATATTCAATTCTAAGAAAAGATGGGCTGCTAATTGTAATTGTTTCTGTGGTTTAAGCTGAGCAGATAATTTACGCAATATTAAAGCTAAATAACGAAATAAATTCCGCTAGCGCGGTTTTGCAATCGTGCCTGTGACCTTATGAAATAATATTTTGTTTGAGTTAGTTTTTCCAGAAAACCTCAAGACCATCTTCAGGTTTTTTATACTATTTCATAATACTGTTATGATTAAAGCTGTAATCTAAACTTTTCTAAAAAACGATTATTTATTCAGTGTTTTTTTTTGCGGCTAAATCACGAATATCGCTAACTACTCGTTTTAATTATGAAGGTATGAAGTAGGGTACTTTCTTCAAACAAATCAATACTAACGGCGCAACCCGAAAAGCCAAAACCTAGAGTAGGGAAACAAAAACAAAGATTATGAAGAAAATTATTTTTTTAAGTCTTCTATTATGTACCGCGGGTTCATTGGTAGCACAGACCTTTACTTTTGGAGGGATTAATTATACGGTAACCTCTGCAACAACACCATTAACTGTTGAAGTTAGTGATAACTCTGGCTTTATAGGAACTGCTAATATACCTGCAAGTACTGTCGATGGTGGCAATACTTATGCTGTAACTAGTATTGGTGACAGTGCTTTTAGCGGTTGTTCTGATTTAACATCTATAACCATTCCAAACTCAATAACTAGCATTGGTCAAAACGCTTTTGCCGGTTGTTTTTCCTTAACTTCTTTAACTATTCCAACCTCTGTAACTAGTATTGGTCATGGTGCTTTTGGCGGTTGTGCGTCACTAGAATCGATAATAATCCCAAACTCGGTAACCAGCATTGGTAACGGGGTTTTTGTTGGCTGTACTTATTTGTCTTCGATTTCACTTCCAAATACGATAACTAGTATTGGGTTTAATGCTTTTCTCCAATGTGGTTCCTTAACTTCTGTAACTATTCCAAACTCGGTAACTAGTATTGGGCCTGGTGCATTTGCCGCTTGTGCGTCACTAGAATCGATAATAATCCCAAACTCTGTAACTAGTATTGGTTATGCCGCATTTTTTAATTGTAGTTCTCTTACATTTCTATCCATTCCACACTCCATCACCACTATTGGTGAAGATGTTTTTTACGGTTGCTATTCCATAACTTCTTTAACTATTCCAAACTCAATCGTTAGCATTGGGAAAAATGCTTTTAGCAATTGTTCTTCAATAACTTCTATAACTATTCCAAACTCTGTAACTAGTATTGGTGTTGCTGCATTTTCCGGTTGTGTCCGTGCAACATCTTTATCTATAGCAAACTCGGTAAATAGTATTGGTTCTTATGCTTTTGCTCGTTGTTCTGCTCTAACTTCTGTACAATGTGACATTGTGACTCCGTTGAATATATTAAATCGCGGTGTTTTTGACGGTGTCAACCAAGCGGCTTGTATTTTAACTGTGCCTGCTGGAAGTATTAGTGCTTATCAAGCGGCTCCCGTTTGGCAGGATTTTTTAATAGCAACAGGGCCAATAATTGCTGGCGGAAATGTATCGGTTTGTAGTCCTGTAACGGCTTTAAATTTATCAGGTGTTTCACTAGCTTTTACAAATAGTACAACGCTTACTTTAGCTGGAGTAACTGCAGGATCGACAGTGGTATGGCAAAGAAGCACCAATTTTGTTAATACCACTAATGCTGTGCCTTCTTGGAGCACAGTTGCAAATACAACAACCGTTAATAATAACCTGACTGTAACTCCTACGTCGGCAATCGTAGTAAATTTGACAACCACAACTTGGTACAGAGCAAAAGTTACCATTAGCGGTGGGACAATTGTATATGCCACGCCTGTAAAAATCACGGTTACTCCTGCTGCGAGAGCAGGATCTATAAGCGTACCACCATCCGTTTGTTTTGGTGACAATATCACTTTTACATCCGCTGCTTATACTGGCAGTTCTATTGCTTGGGAAGTTTCTACAACCTCTTCAACCATCGGTTTTACTGCTGTTGCTGGCGCAAACGGCCCAACATTTACGATGAGCAATGTTGCTTTTGCGCCTTTATCAAGATTCTACGTTCGTTCGGTAGTAACTAGCGGCAGTTGCAGTATTGCAAGAAGTAGCGTCAAAACAGTAACTGTAAATCCACTATCAGTAGCTGGAACGGCATTAAGAAGCGGCACATTTTGCTCAGGAAGTAATGCAATTTTAAGACTTGTTGGTCAAATTGGAACCATTCATTGGGTGTATTCTACTGATGGTATAACCTTTTATAACGTGCCTTTTAATAGCCCAACATTAGGGTATCAAAATCCTGATGGTGCAACTAGTTTTTCCACTACTTCAGCAGGTGGCAGGTCAACTACTTATTTAGTAAATAATTTAACTAGTACAACTTACTTTAAAGCAGTAGTTAAAAGCGGAGCATGTTCAACATCTGATTCTAATGTTGTTGTGTTTACAGTTGGTTCATCCGCGATAGCAGGAACAGCCACTAGTGCAGCAGCATCGGTTTGTTATGGCGATCTAACAACTATTTCATTATCTGGACAAGCAGGTACAATACAATGGCAAAAATCTACTAACTGGAGCGCAACAACACCAACGTGGTCGAACGTAAACACCTCTACTACCGCAACAGTGTCAACCGGAGCCTTATTTGTTGCAACAGCTTTTAGAGCGATGGTGTCAATAGGTGCTTGTTCTTCCCCAGTTTTTAGTAACATAGTTGTTGTGACTAGGAGTGTTGGTTGTAGAAAAGCCCAAAAAATCGAAACACCTATTGCAATAGAAACACCATTTGAAATTGTAGCTTACCCTAATCCAAGCACTAACATATTTAACTTGAAAGTTAATGGTGCTACTGATGAAAATTTTTCGATTTTAGTATTTGATATGATTGGCAAACAAATTGAAAACAAAACAGTTGATGCAAATGAAGTCGAAAATCTTGCATTGGGTCAAAATTACGTAACAGGAATTTACAATGTAATCGTTTCTCAAGGAACGAATACTAAAACGGTGCGTTTGATTAAAAAATAAACATATTTAAGTCCAGAAAACCTCAAGATCATATTGAGGTTTATTTTAATATTTCATCAAGCGATGATGATTAAATCTGTATTCTTTAGACTTTGTGTAAGCCGCTTCCTCAGGGAGCGGTTTTTTTTATAACTACTTTCCAAAGAAAAACCTTGAACGAGGAGTTTTGATAGTTGATTTAGGATAAATAAAACGGACTATTTTTTAGATCAATTTGTTAATAAATCATTGAAATAAGTGCTGAATTGTTTGGATAAAAACATCGGAATGACTTATCTTAGCACGTTTTGAAATTAAAATAAATTTATTAAAAATTACAACTTATGTCTGAAGGAGAAAAGTTAATTCCTATTAACATTGAGGATGAAATGAAATCAGCTTACATCGATTATTCGATGTCGGTAATTGTGTCAAGAGCGCTTCCTGATGTTAGAGATGGCTTAAAACCAGTACATCGAAGAGTACTTTACGGAATGTATGATCTAGGAGTAACTTCAAAATCTGCCCATAAAAAATCTGCAAGAATTGTTGGAGAAGTTTTAGGAAAGTATCACCCACACGGAGATACCTCAGTGTATGATGCGATGGTTCGTATGGCCCAAGAGTGGAGTATGCGCTATTTATTAGTTGATGGTCAAGGTAACTTTGGTTCTGTTGATGGTGACAGTCCAGCAGCAATGCGTTATACTGAGGCTAGAATGAAAAAGATTTCGGAAGAAATTATGGCCGATATCGAAAAAGAAACGGTTGACTTTCAATTGAACTTTGACGACACCTTGTATGAGCCAAAAGTGATGCCTACCAGAGTGCCAACTTTATTAATTAACGGTGCAACAGGAATTGCCGTAGGTATGGCTACCAATATGCCTCCTCATAATTTAACGGAAGTTATCAACGGTACCTTGGCGTATCTAGATAATAACGATATTGAAATTGACGAATTGATGACTCACATTAAAGCACCAGATTTCCCAACTGGCGGTGTAATATATGGTTATGAAGGTGTTCGCGAAGCTTTTAAAACGGGTCGTGGACGTATAGTTATGCGTGCTAAAGTTGGTTTTGAAGAAGTAGATGGTAGAGAGTGTATAATCGTTACCGAAATTCCATACCAAGTCAATAAAGCGGATATGATCAAGCGTACCGCTGATTTGGTCAACGACAAAAAAATAGAAGGAATTGCCAATATCCGTGATGAATCGGATAGAAACGGAATGCGAATCGTTTATATTTTGAAACGGGATGCAACACCAAATGTGGTTTTGAATACGCTTTATAAATTTACACAATTACAATCTTCGTTTAGCGTAAATAACATTGCATTAGTAAAAGGTCGCCCACAAATGTTGAATCTAAAAGATATGATTCATTATTTTATTGAGCACCGTCACGATGTTGTAGTTCGTAGAACTCAATTTGAATTGCGTAAAGCCGAAGAAAGAGCCCATATTTTAGAAGGATTAATCATTGCTTCGGACAATATTGATGAAGTAATCGCTTTAATCAGAAGTTCAAAAAATACCGAAGAAGCCAGAGAAAAATTAATCGAAAGATTTCAATTATCCGATATTCAAGCGCGCGCTATCGTTGAAATGCGTTTGCGTCAGTTAACAGGTCTGGAGCAAGACAAGTTAAGAGCAGAATATGAAGAGTTGATGAAATTAATCGAACATTTGAAAGCCTTATTAGCCGATGTAAATCTAAGAACTGCTTTAATAAAAGAAGAGCTGGCGGAAATTCGTGAGAAGTATGGAGATGAGCGTCGTTCTCGAATTGAATATTCTGGCGGCGATGTAAGTATCGAAGATTTAATTGCCGATGAAAATGTGGTCATTACCATTTCGCACGCAGGTTACATCAAACGTACCAATTTATCGGAATACAAAACTCAAAATAGAGGTGGAGTTGGACAAAAAAGTGCTGGAACTAGAGATCAAGATTTCCTTGAAAGCATGTTTGTAGCTACCAATCACCAATATATGATGTTCTTTACTCAAAAAGGAAAATGTTTCTGGATGCGCGTCTATGAAATTCCAGAAGGAAGCAAAACTGCCAAAGGAAGAGCCTTGCAAAACTTAATCAATATCGAAAGTGACGATAAAGTAAAAGCATTTATTTGTACCCAAGATTTAAAAGACAAAGAATACACCAATAGCCACAACCTTATTATGGTGACTAAAAAAGGTCAGGTGAAGAAAACTTCTTTAGAGAAATATTCTAAACCTAGAATAAATGGTGTTGCTGCTATTACTATTAAGGAAGGTGATGAATTATTAGAAGCTAAACTCACCGATGGAAATAGTCAAATTATTTTGGCAGTAAAATCAGGGAAATTAGTTCGTTTTGAAGAAACCAAAACCCGTCCGATGGGAAGAACTGCTTCTGGAGTTCGCGGAATTTCATTAAAAGATGATACTGATGAAGTAATTGGTATGGTTACTGTTAATGATATGAATAGTGAAATTCTGGTAGTGGCCGAAAATGGATACGGAAAACGTTCTAGTCTTGATGAATACAGAATCACAAATCGTGGTGGTAAAGGAGTTAAGACCTTGAATATTACCGAGAAAACCGGAAAACTAATATCTATAAATGCCGTTACCGATGCCGATGACTTGATGATTATCAACAAATCTGGATTGACCATTAGGATGGCTGTTGAAGATTTGAGAGTTATGGGACGCGCTACGCAAGGCGTTAAGTTAATCAACATCAAAGGAAACGATTCGATTGCTGCCGTTACCAAAGTAATGAAAGACGATGTTGTAGAAGTGGTGGTTGATGAAGAAGGAAATGTTATCGAAACCGAAACTATTGAAAGAGTGAAACCAGTACTTGAAATTCTAGAAGATGATGGAGTGGAAGACGATGACGATGCTGATGACGAAGACGAAATCGAAGAGGAGGATGATGCTGAAGAAATTGGTGACGACGACGATTCAGATGAATAACAATAAAAAATAAATAATCTGAAACATTTATTGTATATGATAAAAATCATAGTCAGTACATGTTTTTCTATCTAATTTTACAGTTAAATTAAAAACTAAAAACATGAAAAGTAAATATGTAATTCTAGCGTCAGCATTATTGATTTCAGTTATTGCTTTTGCTCAAAAAGATCAAATTAAAGCTGCTGAAAAAGCACTAAAAAGTGGAAATCCTCAGGAAGCAATAACTATTTTGAAAGGAGCAGAAGCTGCATCAGCAACGGCTCCAGATTCTGAAAAAGCGCAATATTTCTTTGTAAAAGGGAATGCTCATTTGGAGTTAGCCAATAAAAAAGTTGCAGAAGGGAGTAATCTTTCTTTGGCTGCCAAAGCGTATCAAGATTTAGTATCGGTAGAAAAAACGTCTGGTAAGGACAAATATTCAACTCAAGCCACTACTTCTATACTTGATATTAAATTTAAATTATTGAACAGTGCCATAGCAGACACAAAAGCGAATAAAGACATAGATGGTGCTCAAAAATTATACGATGCTTATTTATTAGATAAAAAAGACACCATCAATTTATATTATGCTGCATCTACTTATGTAAATGCTAAAGATTATGCAACTGCTCTTAAGTTATATTCTGACTTAAAAACCTTGAATTATTCGGGTAAAGGAACCAGTTATTTGGCTACTAATAAATTAACAGGTCAAGAAGACCTATATAATACAGCAAAAGAAAGAGATTTAGCTGTGAAAATTGGTACTCACGAAAAACCAAAAACAGAAGCAATTCCTTCTAAAAGAGGAGAAATTTATAAAAATATTGCCTTAATTTTAGTTCAAGACGGTAAAATTGAAGAAGCTAAAAAAGCGGTCGCTGACGCAAGAAAAGCAAATCCAACAGACACTTCATTAATTTTGACAGAAGCTAACCTATATTTAGAAACAAAAGATTTTGAAACTTATAAAAAATTAGTTGCTGAAGCTTTAGAAAAAAATCCAAATGATGCCGATTTAGTGTTTAATCTAGGAGTGATAAGTGCTAATTCGAAAAATCTTGCTGATGCAGAGAAGTATTACAAAAGAGTAATTGAAATTAATCCTAAGTATGCAAATGCATATATCAATTTGGCTGCTTTGAAACTAGACGATGAAAAACCTATTATCGATGAAATGAACAAATTGGGAACTTCAGACAAGGACATGAAACGCTACAATGTTTTAAAGGTAAAAAGAGAGGATTTATTCAAAAGCACTATACCATATCTTCAAAAAGCTTATGAGTTGGAACCAACTAATATTGATATAGCAAAAACACTACTAAATGTTTACAGCGCATTAGAAATGATGCCTGAATCTAAAGAGTTAAAAGCAAAAATAAAAGTGTTGGAGCAAAAATAGTATTTTTCCGTATTTATACAAACCGTTTCAATATTAAAATTGAAACGGTTTTTTTTATATAATTTTTTTAATAACCCGGAGCTTGTGGGTATGTCTGTTAGTCTCAGCATTAAAAATTCCAAGATGATCCAAGCGGTCAATTCGTACTTTTCCACTTGCGTGAATGATGTAATTGTCTTGCATAATAATGCCAACATGAATGATATTTCCTTCTTGATTATCGAAAAAAGCCAAATCTCCTGGCTCACTTTCTTCAATAAAACTTAGTGTCTCACCTTGCAACGCTTGTTGTGATGCATCTCGCAATAATTTGTAGCCATTAAGCTTATAAACCATTTGTGTAAAACCCGAACAATCAATACCAAATGGTGTTTTTCCTCCCCAAAGATAAGGAGCGTTGAGGTACATAAAAGCGGTACTTAATATGCTTTTTTTAGATTTAATACCACTAATTTTAGTGCCTTCAAAGTTAAAGTTGGCGGTGTTAATATCGATATGATTCAAAAAAGACAAGGAAGAACCTAACGGAATCGGAAGTAATAAATTATTAGGCCCTGTGATATATTCCAATAAATCGGAATTTAAAACTATGACATCATTAGAGAGTTGTTGAAACTCTGATTCGGAAATATTCTGGTATTGCTTAGAATCTACCCAACCTTCATAATTGTCGATATGCAATTTAATTTTAGACCATTGGTTTACTTGTTCTAAGATTTCAAAATGTTCGCCAAACAAAACTTGCGAAACAATTTCGCTTCTATCACTGGGTTCACTTCGAAGTGGGATTATGGCTAGATTACAAATTCCAAACATAGGTCGGGGTTAAAGGTTATGGGTTAATAGGTCAAAAGTTTATGTGTAAATTGCGCATAAAGCTAAACTCATAACGTATAGCTTGCAACGTTTTTTACGCTCTTTCAATAATAATTGCCGAAGCTCCACCACCGCCATTACAAATTGCAGCTGCTCCAATTTTACCATTATTTTGTTCTAATACATTTAGTAGTGTTACAATAATTCGTGATCCAGAGCATCCCAACGGATGGCCTAAAGAAACGGCACCGCCATTTACATTTACTTTCGTATCCTCTAATCCAAGGATTTTAGAATTGACCAAACCCACCACCGCAAAAGCTTCGTTCAATTCGAAATAATCAACATCTTCAATTGATAAGCCTGCTTTTTTTAAGGCTTTAGGAATGGCAATTGCAGGAGTTGTCGTGAACCATTTCGGTTCCTGCGCTGCATCAGCATAACTCTTTATGTAGGCCAGAGGTTTTAATCCCAATACAATTGCTTTTTCTTCACTCATCAATACCATTGCGGCGGCTCCGTCATTTATAGTAGAAGCATTGGCAGCGGTAACAGTCCCGTCTTTGGTAAAAACGGCGTTCAAGGATGGGATTCGTTCTAAGCTTACATTTGTATATTCTTCGTCTTTTGAGACCAGTATCGGGTCTCCTTTTCTTTGAGGAACAGCGACAGGAACAATTTCATTATCAAATTTTCCTTGTCCCCAAGCTTTGGCAGAACGTTCATAGGATTGAATTGCGAAGTTGTCTTGATCTTCGCGGGTTAATTTATATTCAGTTGCACATAAATCAGCACAAACACCCATAGCGTTGTTGTCGTAAGCGTCAGTGAGTCCGTCTTTCTGCATTCCGTCTACCATTGTGGCTGAGCCAAATTTATGCCCATTCCTCAAATGTACATAATGTGGAATCAAACTCATATTCTCCATCCCACCAGCTACGACAATTTCAGCATCGCCACAAAGAATAGCTTGCGCTCCTAACATCACAGCTTTCATTCCAGAAGCGCAAACTTTATTGACCGTTGTACAAGCGACAGAATTCGGCAATCCAGCATAAATGGCAGCTTGTCGGGCAGGCGCTTGACCTACTCCGGCTTGAATGACGTTTCCCATGAACACTTCATCAACTAAATTCACATCCAATTGTATTCGATCTAAGGCGCCCTTTATGGCTGCTGCGCCTAATCTTGGGGCAGAAACGGTAGATAGGCCTCCCATGAAACTTCCAATTGGAGTTCTGACAGCGGAAACAATAACAATTTTTTTGCTCATAATAGTTTAATTCTCGAGTTACGCAGCGAATTTAAACATTTTGAGTAAATACTAAATTACAATTTTGATAATATTATACATTTAGTTAGCAAATGTTGAATAATTAATTTTTAATCGTACAGCAAATTATATAAAATTGAAAGTTTTATATTTATCTGCCTATACATTTGATTGTTAAGTAATTTGTAATACTATAAAAAAACATTTAAAAAAAGGGGTCAATTATTTGTGGAATATAGAATAGAAAGTTACATTTGCAACCGCTTAAAAGGATATAGGTTTATATATTGGAGAGTTGCCTGAGTGGCCGAAAGGACATGTTTGCTAAACATGCGTATGGGAAACTGTACCAAGGGTTCGAATCCCTTACTCTCCGCTTTTTTTGCGCTTCGGGGTGTAGCGTAGCTCGGTTATCGCGCCTGCTTTGGGAGCAGGAGGCCGCAGGTTCGAATCCTGCCACCCCGACTGATTATTAAGTTTTCTTAATTGTCAATGGACGCATAGCTCAGCTGGATAGAGCACCTGCCTTCTAAGCAGGCGGTCGAAGGTTCGAATCCTTCTGCGTTCACAAAACCACTCAGTAGAGTGGTTTTTTTGTTTATAAATTATTTAAAAAACAAAATTATGTCTTCCTGTATCAAATCCGTTATTCTTTTTTGTGCGATTTTGAGTTTGTTATCCTGTAAATCACAAACTGTAACTACCATTGATAAAAAGGAAGTACTCGTAAATGACACCACATTTGTGAATTTGAAAGACTACAGCAAAGATTTTGTGTATGATATGAAATATGCAACTTCAGATAATTTTTTGAAAGCCAAAGTTTATGATTGTGCCGAATGCTTTTTGCGTTTAAAAACGGTCAAAGCCATGATTGAAGCCAATTCTCAGTTTATGAAAAAGGGATATAAAATTAAGATTTTCGATTGCTATCGCCCTTTGGATATTCAAAAAAGAATGTGGAAAATTGTTCCCAATCCTTCTTACGTAGCTGATCCGATCAAGGGATCCATTCACAATAGAGGTGGAGCTGTCGATATTACTTTGGTAGATTTTAGTGGAAAAGCGCTCGATATGGGAACTAGTTTCGATTTTTTTGGGATTGAAGCCAGCCATAATTATCAAAATCGTACAAAGGAAATAAAATCCAATAGACAATTGTTGAAAACCATAATGGTTGAAAATGGTTTTAACTCATTTGATTCAGAATGGTGGCATTATAATTTGAAATCGGCATTGAATGATGCAGTTTCTAATGCCAAATGGAAATGTGATTAGTTAATCGATACAGTGCAAATAGTTGATGAAATAATTTTCAGGTTGGTAAATTTTATTATCCATCTCAGCTGTAAATTCTTTTCGGAAAACATAATCTTCTAAATCGGTCAAATATTTAATTCGCATTAAATTGACTGGAGAGCTTTTTAAATCTTCAAAAGAACCTCTTATAAACATAAAATTCCCCACTAGAAGTCTGTTGTCAAATCCTTCATTATCTCGAACCATCGTTCCGCAATTTTCATTGTCAATGTGAAGTAAAGTCACTATTTTGCCGTTATTTAACTGAAAAAATAATTTTGAATTTTTGTCAAAACAATTCGCTTTCATGAATTCCTTACTTTTTTGTATGAATTGTACATTTAATGTTGGAGTTCCGTCGGTCAAAACAAGAGTAAAAAAGATATAATTTTTGTTTCCAGCGAAATTTTTCTCGTAAATCATGTACTCTTTGGTCGATTTGTAAGTCCCAATAGAATCTTTCACATTCACGCTGTATTCGCAGTTTATTTGGGCAAATATTTGGCTACTTATCAAGAAGAAAAACACTAGTGCTGCTTGTTTCATTATTCGTTACTTTTTTTTGCAAATTAAAACTATTTTATTGTCATTTTGATCCGTTGTAAAAAAACAATACTGATTTCCACCTTCTTTTAATTTCCATTTTTTGCGAATATTTTCAACCGATTCAGGAAAGTTTCGAGTGGTGATGTTGCATTGTTTTCCTTCAAGAAAATTCTTCATTTCTCTTTTGTGATATGGAATAGTATTTTCGATTTCGAAAATTCTTCCTGGAAAGGCAATAATTTCAGAATTGGTATATAAATGCGAATGTTTGTGCAGCTTTTTGAGTTTATAAAAAGTGCCCACTTCATCAAAACCACCAGATTTCATTATGGCGCTGTTGGGTTCGTATATATATTTCTCTGGCAAACCATATTCGGGTATTTCTGGATTTTCATCCAAAACAAAATCGAAAGTATCTCGATTTTCTTTTAAAATATTGATGGTTTTAAGACTTGTTTTCCCCAAATAATCTTTGTGTAATTTCCATAATAATTCCTTAACTTCATTTTCTACAGCAACGATATGTATCGATTTTACATTTGTCAGTTCAGATAATCCAGCTGAAATATCGAGTAGGGGAGCTGTTTTTACAAGAATCCTATCTGAATAGTTAAATAAAAAACCCAGATTTTCAGGAACATTTGGCAAACAATCTTCGAGCATAAAAACTTTGCCTTTGGCATCATTTCTTCTCGAAGGATCGATGTAAATCCAATCGTATTTGGCGTTTAATTGAGTTAAAATTTCTAAACTACCGCCCGAATAACAATGTATATTTTTTACATTAAGTTGCTCGAAATTGTGTTTGACGATTTGAGAAAGTTCAGTATTTATTTCGCAATGGGTGATATTTTTTATCTTTTTAGCAAAATAAAAGGCGTCAACCCCAAAACCTCCTGTCAAATCAATAAGATTGTCACCAGAAACTAGTTCAGATTTATAGGAAGCTGTTTTTTCGGATGAGGTTTGTTCAACTGAAATTTTGCTTGGAAAAAGGATATCTTTTGCAGCAAACCAATGGGGCAATTTGTCTTTAGATTTGGTTTTAGCCTCAATTTGATTCAAGACCTGAATCCAATCCATTTCAGGAAAAGGATTCTTCAGCAAAGCTAACTTTGCAATATTGGCATCAATATTAGAATTGATAAATGCTTGAATTTTAGGATTTAATAATTTTAAATCCAAAATTATATGTTTTTAGTAAGGAGTTGGATTATTGCATTTTCTGGAAAAAATTCTTTTCCAATTACTTTGAAAATGGTATATAGAGGAACCGCAATAATCATCCCTAAAATACCTGATAGAAATCCTGCAATGAGGATAACAAGGAAGATTTCGAGAGGATGCGAGCTAACACTTTTGGAAAATATTAGGGGTTGCGATACGTTGTTATCAATGACCTGAACAAGCCAAAAACCTATTAAAACATAAATTGTTGTTGGCAAAATTACGGATTGAAAATCTGAACCCAAATTGCTTAACATTGTCAAGATAGCAGCTAATAATGATGCAATTAATGGTCCTATATAAGGGACAATATTCAAAACAGCAGAGAGAAAAGCGATAATTATCAGGTTTGGAATTCCAAAAATTAATAATACAATAACATATAAGATAAAGACAATAAATAATTGAAGCAATAAGCCTATGAAATAGCGAGAAAGCAAATGATTTATTTTGTGTACGGAATTCAATATCTGTTCTTCGTGTGAGTCTGGAATCAATTTTTTAGCACCAACAATGAAAAGTAATCGGTCTTTGAGAAAGAAAAAAGTAATAAATAAAACCGAGGCTAAACCCATTCCAAAACTTCCGATGGTACTCAAAACACCATTTAAAAAATTAGGAATAAAATTGAAATTGAGCTTAGAAGTGATATTGGCTTCTTGCAACATCTGTTTAGAATCAATATTATGACTTTCTAAGAAAACTGCGACTTGATTGATCAATTGCGTAATTTTTTTCTCAATTTCGGATGTATTTAATACGGATAAATTCTCTCCTTGCGAAGATATCAAAGGAATAAACAACAATATAAAACCTGCAATAATTAATACAAATATTGAAAGTGTAGCAATTGTTGCTAAAATGTGTTTGAATTTTAATCTATTTTTGAAGAAATCAAGAATAGGATTTCCTATCAAAGTAAGGATTAAAGCCACAATAAGATAAATTAAAACGGATTGAATTAAATATATAAAATAGAGTGATACAACTGCTAAAACTAAAAAACCTATGGCTCTTAAAATACCGTTTGCAATAATTTTTGATGTAATCATAGATACTAATTTTGACGTTAAAGATAAAAAAAACTCGCTAACAAGTAGCGAGTTTGGTATGATTAACATTAAAAAATTATATTCCGAAAGCAGCTCTTGCCCCGCCAACAACAAATATGGCATTTATTCTAGCTTTTTGGCCGTTAGTAAACATATACATTCCTCTGTCGTCAGTATAGTCCATGTAGTTCATGGTCATTTCGTTATGAACTGGTAAACAAGTACTTACATAAGGATATGTAGGTACTCCAAAGTTTGAAGTTTGGGCAACTGGTGTATCGGCAACTAGGTCATTACCGCAAGAGGCATCTCCCCAAATATGGCGCAAGTTCATCCAGTGACCTACTTCGTGTGTACCCGTTCTTCCTAAATTGTAAGGAGCACTTGCAGCACTAGACAAACCAAAATAGTTAGAATCAATTACAACTCCGTCTGTGGCCAACGAACCTCCAGGAAATTGTGCATAACCCAAAATTCCTCCTCCAATAGTACATGCCCAAATGTTTAAAGTGGTGGTAGGTGTTGTTGGATCTAGACCTCCTTTTTTAGTACTTTTCATTGCATCTCTAGTTCCCCAAGGCGTTTTTGTTGTGGCTTTTCTGTTAATTTTCACCAGTTCAAATGTTATATCGATAGCAGCTTTTACCCCAGACCATTCAGCAGGAACACTAGCAAAATCAGGGTTTGTTGCTGTAAAATCTTTGTTTAATACATCAATTTGTGATTGAATTTGTGCATCAGAAATGTTTTCGGCTGTGGTTCGGTATAGCACATTTACTACAACTGGAATCACAATTTTGCCATTTACTAATCTGAAGTTTTTATTCGAAATTCTTTTTTGTGTAAAAGCTTCGATTTTATTCATTCTAAGAGCGAGTTTTGGATCAGCTGCTAGTTGTTCGTTGAGAACATCTTGCGAAGCACAAATTCTGTGGGTAACCGCATTTGTTATAGGAGTTGCTGCATCAGTAGCATCATTTTGACAAGAAAAAAGCAACATGGTTGCTACCGCAGATAAAAGAATTTTTTTCATAGTAGAATTTGTTAAAATTTAAGATTTATGTTTAATCTTTGACAATTTTATAACAAATTTATTAAAAATGCAAATTTTTTCATAAACAATCTACTTTTAGATTGATGTAATTGCAGAAATCCTTACAAAGGAATGTTTTTTTAAATTACCTATTGTGGTATTAATTATTGAAAATGTAATTCAGGATATTGGCTCCCATTTTTAAAGCTTTTTCGCGAACTTCTAAAGGATCATTGTTTACTTCGGCATCTTCCCAACCATCACCTAAATCACATTCGTAGGTATAAAGTAAGACCAATCTGTTTTCGAAAAAAATGCCAAATGCTTGTGGACGTTTGCCGTCGTGTTCGTGAATTTTTGGCAAACCATTGGCAAACAAATTGGGTTTTTGAAAAAGGAGATGATTCGCTGGAATTTCGACTAAATCAGTAGCAGGGAAAATTTTCTTTATTTCTTTTCGGATGTATTCATTCATTCCGTAATTGTCATCAATATGTAGAAATCCACCTGAAGTCAAATAATTTCTTAGATTGCTTACATCGGCTTCGCTAAAAACTACATTTCCGTGACCAGTCATATGTACAAAAGGATAGGAAAACAAATCAGGACTACTAGGTTCTACAGTCGCAGGTTTGAGTTTTATCTTAGTGTTAATATTGGCATTGCAATATTTTATTAAATTTGGTAATGATGTCGGATTGGCATACCAATCGCCGCCGCCACTGTACTTTACCAAGGCTATTTCTTGGGAAAATGAATTCATTGAAGCAAGTAGAAACAGGTAAAATATTTTTTTCATAAAATTCGAAATTAACTTGTAATTCCCCCTTTGGGGGCTAGGGGGCTTTCATTAAAAAAAACAACACTATGACAAGCTACAATCGCTGCCGTTTCAGTTCTTAATCTTGTGTTCCCCAAAGATACAGGAATGAAATTGTTTTCGGCTGCCAATGAAATTTCTTTTTCTGAGAAATCGCCTTCTGGACCAATGAGCAAGATAACATTTTCGTTTGTTTTCAAAACTGATTTAAGTGTTTTTTTATTGGTTTCTTCGCAATGAGCAATGAGTTGTAACCCTTCGTTTTTGCTTTTAATAAATTCTTTGAAAGTGATAGCTTCGTTCAGTTTTGGAAGAAATAAAACATTCGATTGTTTCATCGCTGTCAATATAATTTTCTCAAAACGTTCTTTGTTTACTACTTTTCGTTCTGAGCGATCACAGATAATTGGCGTGATTTCGTGAATTCCAATTTCGGTAGCTTTTTCTAAAAACCATTCGTAACGGTCATTCATTTTAGTTGGTGCAACAGCTAAATGCAAATGAAATTTTGAAGGTTCTGCCTTTTCGATAGCAAGAATTTTTACTGTGCATTTATTGTCTGAGGCCAATGTAATTTCGGTTTTAAATAGCAAACCTGAACCATTGGTAACAAATAAAATATCAGTATCTTTTTTGCGCAATACCTTGATGATATGTTTGCTTTC
Organism: Flavobacterium sp.; assembly: GCF_031423415.1. GTDB lineage: Bacteria > Bacteroidota > Bacteroidia > Flavobacteriales > Flavobacteriaceae > Flavobacterium. The sequence continues at coordinate 19,152 of NZ_JANPFL010000018.1, read as the reverse complement.
TTCCTTATCAAAAGAAAAATTTTCAGTGGTTTCGTCAATAGTTGGATTATAAAATAATTGCATAGTTTAGAATTGAATTCGTGCTTTTGAAACCACAGACGAAGTTTCGAAATTTTGGGATAAAAACTTTTGATAACCTACAATTCCAATCATCGCAGCATTATCGGTAGTGTATTCAAATTTTGGAATATAGCTTTTCCAACCGTATTTGTTTTCGGCTTCTTTTATCGTAGCTCGAATGCCAGAATTGGCAGAAACTCCGCCGCCAATGGCGATTTGTTTGATTCCAGTTGCTGCGACAGCCAATTTCAATTTGTCCATCAAAATTTCGATAATAGTATGTTGAATAGAAGCACAAATATCATTGAGATTTTCATCGATAAAATTTGAATTTTCAAGCTTTTTCTTTTGGATAAAATACAAAATGGCTGTTTTCAATCCTGAAAAGCTGAAGTCCAATCCGGGAACTTTTGGTTTAGTAAAAGCAAAGGCTTTCGGATTTCCAAGTTGGGCATATTTATCCACTAACGGACCGCCAGGATAGGGAAGTCCTAATATTTTAGCACTTTTATCAAAGGCTTCTCCCACAGCATCATCGGTGGTTTCACCAATAATTTCCATATCAAAAAAGTTGTTTACTTTCACAATTTGAGTATGTCCGCCAGAAATCGTCAAAGCCAAAAAGGGAAAAGTAGGTTTGTTAAAACCTTCCTCGTCAATGAAATGTGCCAAAATATGGGCTTGCATATGATTGACAGCAATCAGAGGAATATGTAATGCCAACGACAATGATTTAGCGAAGGAACTTCCTACGAGTAATGAACCCATTAATCCTGGACCTTGAGTAAATGCAATGGCAGAAAGTTGTTCTTTTTTTATGTTTGCTTTGCGTAGCGCTGCATCAATTACGGGAACGATGTTTTGTTGGTGTGCACGAGAGGCCAATTCTGGCACAACACCTCCGTATTGATTGTGTATCAATTGGTTAGCCACTACATTTGACAAAACTATATCATTATGTAAAACCGCTGCTGCAGTATCATCACAAGAACTTTCGATCGCAAGAATAAAAACCTCAGAGTTTTGCATAAAAAGGCACCAATTTTGAATTATATTTGACAATCCGTAATATATATTTTACGGGCGAGCCAAAATTAAAGAATTTTTATCTAAAATGGCTTTCTTTCGTTGTGCAAAATGTAATTTCAGAATAAATTAAAACAGCCAATCGGTATCAAAAAAATTATTAAAATAGTATTGCGTACGATTCTTGCACTCATCTTGCTGGTTTTGATACTTGGTATTGCTTTGACACTGCCATTTGTTCAAACAAAGATTGGGAATTATGTAACGAATACACTCAACGAAAAGTACAAAATTAGCATCAATGTCGAGGAAGTTTCTTTGACGGTTTTTGGTGGAATGAAATTGAAAAATGTTTTGATTCTGGATCATCATAAAGACACCTTAATTTCTGCCAACCGAATAAAAACCAATATTTTAGACTGGAGTAAAATAGTAGATGGCGATTTAATTTTTGGTGATATTGCTGCCGATGGTTTGTATTTTAATATGAAAACCTATAAAAAAGAAAAAGAATCCAATCTTGATAAATTTGTAGCTGCATTTGATTCCAAAACACCACCATCAACAAAAAAATTTCTTTTAACAGCCACCAAAGTAAAAATAACCAATGGACACTACAGTCTTATTGACGAAAACAGAGCTAATCCTACAGATGTTGACTTTACCAAATTAAATATTGCAGCCACTGCTTTGAGAATCTATGGACCTGAGGTAACAACAACCATCAATGCGATGTCTTTTCAGGATCATCGTGGAATATTTGTTAAGGATTTAAGTACAAAATTTACATATACCAAGAAACATATTAAACTTGAAAATCTTGATTTAGTTACCAAAGAATCCAAACTAAAAGGATTGGTGGTGATGAATTACGAAATTGAAGATTTTGCCAATTTTACGGATAAAGTCGAATTTGATATTAGACTCGAAAAGTCAAAGTTGGCATCTAATGATATTCGCAGTTTTTATAATGAATTAGGTAAAGATCAGCTTTTTAAGGTAAAAGGAAGAATCAAAGGACCGCTAAATAATTTGGTGTTGGCAAATTTTAAATTGTCGAATGCTAAAAATTCACAAATAATAGGAACAATCAACTTCAAAAATCTTTTTCCGACTAAAGGGAAAGAATTTTATATGAATGGTAGATTTAACAAACTTTCTACTAGTTACAATGATGTGGTAACTATTTTACCAAATGTTTTAGGGAAAAAATTACCCGTCATTTTGAAAAAATTGGGCATAATTAATCTTAAGGGAAATGCTGAGGTTACTACAACTTCGTTGGATGCCAATTTTATGATGACTTCACAAATAGGAAACGTAAAATCAGATTTGATTATTAATAACATGAATTTCTCAGACAAAGCCACCTATGCCGGAAATGTGGTTTTAGATAATTTTGATATTGGGGCATTGATTGACAGAAAAGACATCGGGAAAGCGAGTTTGAATTTGGATATTGATGGTCAGGGATTTTCTGAAAAATCCTTGAACACTGCTGTGAAAGGAAGTATTGCAAAAATAAACTATAATAATTATACCTACAGTAATTTAGATTTGAACGGAAGTTTTGTGAGAGGTCTTTACAAAGGTCAGGTTATGGCAAATGACCCGAATTTGAAAATGAATTTTGATGGATTGGTAGATTTGAGTAAAAAGAGCAGCCGCTACGATTTTAAAATCAATGTTGATAATGCCGATTTGAAAAAATTAAATTTTATGAAAGATAGTATTTCCAGATTCCAAGGAGATATTATTGTGAATTTGTCAGGAAACACTATTGACAATCTCACTGGGGATGTTTTTATAAATAAAACGACCTATCAAAACGCAAAAGCCACCTATTCTTTTAATGATTTTTATATCAATTCTACTTTTGACCCAAGCGGTGTGCGAACGATTAAGGTAAATTCTCAAGATATTATTGAAGGTGAAATTGTGGGTAAATTTCAATTCAATCAGTTAGAGAAATTAGTGATGAATTCGCTGGGAAGCCTGTATACCAATTTCAAACCCGAGAAAGTAAAAAAAGGACAGTTCCTGAAATTTAATTTCGCCATCTATAATAAAATAATCGAAATCTTTTATCCCGAAATTTCTATTGCGACAAATACCATTGTAAAAGGAAATATCAACTCAGATAATCAGGAATTCAAGTTTAATTTTAATTCACCAAAAGTCACCGCTTCAACGAATACATTCGATAATATCAGAGTTAAAATTGACAATAAAAACCCACTCTACAATGCTTTCATTGAATTAGATAGCATTAAAACTAAACTTTATAAAATACGCGATTTTAGTTTAATAAACGTGACGATGAAAGATACGTTGTTCTTTCGGTCGGAGTTCAAAGGAGGTTCAAAAGGCCAGGATTATTTCAATTTGAATTTATATCACACCATAAATAAGGATAATAATAACGTTGTCGGGATACACAAATCCGAAATCAAACTCAAGGATTATTTGTGGTTTTTGAATGAAAAAGAAACTCCAAACAATCAGATTGTTTTTGATAAATCTTTCCAAAATTTCAATTTTGATAACATTATTTTAACCCACGGAAACCAAGAAATTACTTTTATGGGGGACATAAAAGGGAAAACATACAAAGATTTAAAATTAAGTTTTAAAAATGTCGATTTAAATCAAATTACACCTGCAGATCCCAAATTTGTATTTAACGGAAATATAGACGCCGTCATCAATTACAAGCAAGGTAAATCCGTTTTTCAACCCACAGCATCCATTCAAATCGACAGTTTGAATATTAATAATACGAATTTGGGTAATTTGAATTTTGATATTACTGGAGATGAAACTTTCAAAAAATTTGCAGTAAACTCTTCTATCGAAAATGAAAATGTGGAGTCTTTTGGAGTCAATGGTAAGTTTGAAATTGTAGAAAATAGTACCATTTTAGATTTACAATTGAAATTAGATAAGTTCAATTTAGGAATTTTAGGACCGCTTGGTGGAGATGTGATATCAAACATAAGAGGTTTTGCGACAGGAAATGCTACTATCGGGGGAAATCTCAAAAAGCCCGACATCAACGGGCGGCTTTACGTAGATGATGCTGGTTTGAAAATACCGTATTTAAATGTTGATTATTCCTTAGGTCAAAGAACTGTCGTAGATTTGACAGATGAGAAATTTTTGTTTAAAAATGATGTACTTACCGACACTAAATTTGGCACAAAAGGAAATTTAAACGGAAGTGTTGAGCATCGTAATTTTTCAGATTGGAAGCTGGATTTGACTATTAATTCGAAAAGATTGTTGGTTTTGGACACCCAAGATGCAGAAGACGCAGCATACTATGGCGTTGCATTTATCGATGGTGTTGCAACAATTAAAGGACCAACAAACGCCTTGTTTATAAAGGTTGATGCCAAATCCGAAAAAGGATCATCTTTGAAAATTCCAATTAATAATTCAGATAGTGTGAGCAGTAATGATTTTTTACATTTTTTGACTGCCAAAGAAAAGTTTAACTTTAGAAAAGGAATTGTTGACAATTCCAGAAATTACAAAGGTCTTGAATTGGAATTTGATTTAGACATTACTCCTAATGCCGAAGTGGAAGTTATTTTAGACCGAAATACTGGTCACGGAATGAAAGGAAAAGGAAACGGAACCTTGCTTTTTAAAATTAATACTTTAGGAAAATTCAATATGTGGGGTGATTTTCAGCTGTATGAGGGAACCTACAATTTTAAATATGGTGGTTTGATTGATAAGAAATTTAATGTCAAAAAAGGAGGCTATATTTCCTGGGAAGGAAACCCGATGCGAGCTCGCTTGAACTTGGAAGCCATTTATAAAACAGCTGCAAATCCATCGGTTTTACTAGAAAATTCATCCTATAATAAAAAGATAGATGTGAACGTAGTTATTGGTGTTCGTGGTGATTTGACCAGTCCAGAACCTGACTTTAATTTTGAATTTCCATATGTTAGCAATGTGATGAAATCCGAAATAGAGTATAAATTAAGTGACAAAGAAGTACGACAGACGCAAGCTTTATACTTATTATCTACTGGTGGTTTTCTGAGCTCGGAAGGCGTCAGTCAGTCGGCATTTTCACAAAGTGCTTATGAAACGGCTTCGAGTTTATTGACGGGTATGATAAAATCTAACGACCCAAAATTTCAGGTTAATATTGGTATTATTGGTGCAGATAGGACTACTGGAAGAGAAGCTGATGGTAGATTTGTTGCCTCGATTTCATCAAGAATTAATGAACGTGTAACCATTAACGGGAAAGTTGGAGTTCCTTTTGGAGGAATTACACAAACAGCTGTGGTAGGAGACGTAGAAATTTTGTATCGTGTAAACGACGATGGAACAGTTAACTTACGATTTTTCAATAGAGAAAATGACATTAGTTACATCGGGGAAGGAATTGGTTATACACAAGGAGTTGGTATTTCTTATGAAGTTGATTTTGATACATTCAAAGACCTCGCAAACAAAATATTCAAAAATAATAAAATTGAAAAAACAGTTGATGCAGGTGTTATAGATGATGATTCTAACGTAGCGCCAGAAAAAAAAGATCCATCAAAATCTAATAAACCCAATGCCAAAACGTTATATCCTAACACGGAGGGTAAAGTTCCTGAAGAAGACTAATTCAGCAGGGAAATTTTAGTTATATCTTTTTTAAAATAACGAGTATTGAACATTTAAGCTTCACCTTAAAGCTGAAAAATATTTATTGCACTATTTAACTAACTTATCAACGATAACGTTTGAATTCGCAGTGTTTTACCAATTTATTAGAAACATACCGTCAAATTTGCTGAATGTTTATTAAATTTACGCTTTTAATATTTAAATGATGTCCAAAACAATTAAAAAAGTAGGTGTGTTGACTTCGGGAGGTGATTCTCCTGGGATGAATGCTGCTATACGATCAGTAGTAAGAACATGTGCCTATCATAACATAGAATGCGCAGGAATTTATAGAGGTTACCAAGGAATGATTGAAGGCGATTTTATTCCAATGGGACCAAGAACGGTTCACAATATCATAAACAAAGGAGGAACAATTTTAAAATCAGCTCGTTCCAAAGAGTTTATGACTGTTGAAGGTCGCAAAAAAGCCTACGACCACCTTGTAAATGCAGGAATTGATGGCTTGGTTGTAATAGGTGGTGACGGTAGTTTTACCGGAGCAGAAATTTTTAATAAAGAGTATAAATTTCCTGTGATGGGAATTCCTGGTACAATTGATAATGACATTTTCGGCACCAGTCATACTTTAGGATATGATACGGCGCTAAACACGGTAGTCGAATGCATTGATAAAATTCGCGATACCGCAAGTTCACACAACCGATTATTTTTTGTAGAAGTAATGGGTCGCGATGCTGGACATATTGCTTTGAATGCGGGAATTGGAGGTGGAGCCGAGGAAATTCTTATTCCAGAGGAAGAATTAGGGTTAGAAAGATTGCTCGAATCCCTCAAAAAAAGTAAAGCATCTGGAAAATCATCCAGTATTGTTGTCATCGCCGAGGGAGATAAAATTGGCAAAAATGTGTTCGAATTAAAAGATTATGTCGAAGCTAATTTGCCCGAATATGACATTCGGGTTTCGGTTTTAGGGCACATGCAACGCGGTGGAGCGCCATCTTGCTACGACAGAGTATTAGCAAGTAGATTGGGAGTGAAAGCTGTTGAGAGTTTATTAGAAGGAAAATCCAACTATATGGTAGGAATGATTAACGATAAAGTAGCGATAACGCCATTATTACAAGCCATCAAAGGAAAATCCGAAATAGACAGAGAATTACTAAGAGTTTCGGAAATTATGTCTGTATAAAAGTACGGCTTACGCCAAATAACAATAAATTAATTAATCTGCTTAAAGTAGAAACTTTAAGCCTAAAGCAAACAAAAAATGTCAAAAGTAAAATTAGGAATCAATGGATTCGGTAGAATTGGAAGAATCGTATTTAGAGAATCTTTTAATAGAGAAAATGTAGAAGTAGTAGCAATCAATGATTTGTTAGATGTAGACCATTTGGCTTATTTATTGAAATATGATTCAGTTCACGGTCGTTTTAATGGAACTGTTGAAGTTATAGACGGAAAATTATTCGTAAACGGAAAAAATATTAGAATCACTGCTGAAAGAGATCCTGCTAATTTGAAATGGGACGAACTTGATGTAGATGTTGTTGCTGAATGTACTGGTATTTTTACCACCATTGAAACGGCAAACGCACACATTAAAGGTGGTGCTAAGAAAGTAATTATTTCTGCTCCATCAGCAGATGCTCCAATGTTTGTAATGGGAGTAAATCACGAAACTGCAAAAGCTTCTGATCTTGTTGTTTCTAATGCTTCTTGTACTACAAACTGTTTAGCTCCTTTGGCTAAAGTTATCCATGATAATTTTGGAATTGTAGAAGCGTTGATGACAACAGTTCACGCAACAACTTCAACTCAAATGACAGCTGATGGTCCTTCTAGAAAAGACTGGAGAGGTGGCCGTGCTGCAAGTGTAAATATCATTCCATCATCAACAGGTGCAGCAAAAGCGGTTGGAAAAGTGATTCCTGATTTGAATGGAAAACTAACAGGTATGTCTTTCCGTGTTCCTACTGTTGACGTTTCTGTGGTAGATTTAACTGTAAAAGTAGCCAAAGAAACTTCGTACGAAGAAATTATGGCGGCTTTAAAATTAGCTTCTGAAACTACCATGAAAGGAATTATGGGATTCACAGAAGATGCTGTTGTATCTCAAGATTTTATTTCTGACAAAAGAACATCCATCATTGACTCTACTGCAGGAATTGGTTTGAACTCTACGTTCTTCAAATTGGTTTCTTGGTATGATAACGAATATGGTTATTCAAGCAAATTAATTGACCTTGCGGTACATATCACAAGTTTAAAATAATTATATTTACAAAAAGAAATCCCGTTAGATTCATTTTTAGCGGGATTTTTTTATCTAAACCAATAACCATTTTTTTAGCTTTTAGAAACATACTCTAAAATCTAAAATTAAAAATCTAAAAGTAAAATGAGATTATTAGTAGATAGTGGCTCTACAAAAGCCGATTGGATAGCAATTGATGAGGATGGAAAAATATTGTTTACCACACGAACCTTAGGTTTAAATCCTGAAATCCTTGATGAAGAAGAAATTATTGAGCGATTAAATGATAAATTTGATATTCTACAAAATAAGGATAAAGCCACACATCTTTTCTTTTATGGCGCAGGTTGTGGTACTGACGCAATGAAAATTATGCTTTCGCAAGCTTTTCAAAAATATTTCCAAAATGCAATCGTTGAGGTTCAAGAAGATACGTATGCAGCCGTTTTTGCTACTACTCCAAAAGGGGAAAAAGCCATTGTTAGCATTCTTGGTACAGGTTCAAATTGTAGTTTTTTTGATGGTAAAGAATTGCATCAAAAAGTGCAATCATTAGGGTATATCGTCATGGACGATTGCAGCGGTAATGTTCTTGGTAAAGAATTAATCCGTAAATATTATTTCAATAAAATGCCAAAAGAATTAGCAATAGAATTTGAAAAAGAGTATGATTTAAGTCCGGATTACATCAAGAATAAATTATACAAAGAACCCAATCCTAATGCGTATTTGGCCACTTTTGCAAAGTTCCTCATTCAACATAAAGATCATGAATTTTGTAAAAAAATCATTTTCAAAGGAATGAAATCTTTTATTAAAAACTACATCAAACAATACGATAACTGTAAAGAAGTTCCTGTTCATTTTGTAGGCTCCATCGCTTTTTATCTCAAAGATGAATTGCAATTAATGTTTGATAAATATGAAATGCAACTAGGAAATGTGTTGCGAAGACCAATAGATGGATTAATAGCCTATCACATTTCAGAGAAATAAAATCGCGAACAATAGTGCGACATTTTATCTCGACGCTAGTTTATCCATTACGTAAAACAGTTATAGTGCGTGATTCAAGTTCATACTTATATTCTCTGAATGACTCGGGTATATCATATAAATTCTTTTACAGATAAAGCGGGGAATAATTTTAACTGTTTTTAAAGTAGTACCAATTTAAACTTTTAGGTTAGTATAAACTAATATCAACCAAAAGTTTAATTAAGAATGTGCACTATTCACAAAACAAATCATTTGTTAAAAGAAAACTAAAATTAATATTCATCAATGAAGCATTTTACTTTTAAACCTACTTCCACCTTTCTAATACTTTTTTTTCTAGGGCTAAGTTGTTGCTTTGCGCAAAAAAAATCAAAAAATTCAATTCCGGTTACAGGTTATAAACTTATTTGGCATGACGAATTTAACGGTTCTGTTCTCGATACTTCAATGTGGGCTTTCCGCACTGATGTAAAGCATAGAAGTGTTCAATTAAGAGAAAACGTAAGCCTAAAAGGAGGGATTTTAAAACTTAATTTACGTGAATTGACGCAGCCATTGAAAGGTAAAATGGCTTCAGGTGCTGGGATTGTATCTAAAAAACAATTCAAATATGGTTATTACGAAGTGCGATCTCGTTTAGGAGATAAAATCGACGATGATACAGATGGCCAAGCCGATGAAGGTTGGCATCACTCATTTTGGGCAATGGCAGCATCAATAGATGCTAGGGGAGAAGTTAATACCACCTATCCGGAGAGTCGTAGAACCGAAATTGACTGTTATGAAAATGCAAGTACACACGATCATCTTGCTGAAAGCTCACTCAATAAATTCACACAGCATATTATTATTTGGAAAGCAGATGGTAAAGAATACGGTAGAGTACCAAAAACACCCGCCGACATTACTGCAATACCGCTGTTTGATGCTGGAGTGTGGCATACTTATGGTTTTGAATGGAATGAAAAAACAGTAACATTTTATGTTGACGGTAAAATAACTCATGTTGCTGAATATCCAGCATCCCAGTTTGAGCATGACAACATAAATATTTGGATTACAGCTATTGCAGCAAATTGGACAGGAAAAGACCAAGAAAATAGTTCTGCTGAATATGACTATGTTAGATTTTATTCGAAATAATAAAAAGAAAAGAATTCGTTACTACCACTAGCTACAAGGTGTTTTTTCTTTTATATCTTTTTTTTACTATTCACTTTTCAAGTATGGAATTCCTAATTTGTTATTGAGTACTATATTACTGCAATCATAGAAATTTCTACATTTACATTTTTTGGCAAACCTGCCACCTGAACCGTTTCACGTGCTGGAGCAGTTTTTTCGTCGAAATAGGATCCATAAACGCTGTTTATTGTTCCAAAATCTCCCATATTCATTATGAATATCGTCGATTTTACCACATTTTCAAAGGTCATTCCTGCCGCTGCAAGAACAGCTTTCATATTTTCCATTACTTGTTGGGTTTCGGCTTCAATGTTGGAGATAACCAATTCACCATTTGATGGATTTATAGCAATTTGTCCAGAAGTGTAAAGCGTGTTTCCTATTAGTACTGCTTGGTTGTATGGTCCAATTGGCGCTGGGGCATTTTCGGTAAAAATTATTTTTTTCATAATTAATTTGATTATTTTATTAAAAATTTGAAATCAAAACAAAGCTATCTATTGTTAATACTTCGTTTATCGTATTTTATGTCACTCAAGATTCCCGATTTTATTCCTATAAAGAAACTCCAGTTAGCTTGATTGCCAAAGGGTTGCCAGTTAAAATCCATTCGCCAACTCAACAAATCTCTTTCAAATCGAAGTTGGGTATAAGTAACACCATTTTGAACAAAATCATAACCTGTCGAAACTCCAACCTTCCATTTTGGGGTTAAATCTCCATTGGCAGAAACCATTATTGAATTTCCTGTAATTTTACTTTCCCTATTATTATTGCCGTACGTGAGCGAATACGCAAAAGTCATATCCCAAGGCAAAGTTGAAGCAAAAAACTCGGTAATTTTATCTTTGTCTTCATCGGTTTCTTCATCGTCAAACTGACTCCTTCCTCGAACGTTATCTACGGTATTTCGTCCAAACAAATCGTCATCACGACCACCATTTCGTTCCCCTTCTTTGTTTTTATCTTTTTTATCTTTTTCAGAATCTTTGCTCGAAATAGAATAATTCAAAGTCATATTAGCACTGGTCATTCTAAACAAACTGCCCCCATTATTGATGTTATAAACATTAATTCTAGTTCCCGAATTGTCTATTGCATAAGGGTCTAAAGTAGCTCCAAAGTTCATATTCAATTTGTCTTTAAAGAATTGAGTTCCGCCGCTCACGCGAACTGGAGTCCATGCAAGTGAAGTTTTCCCATTGGCATTGATATCATAACTGGTAGAAAAATTCAAATTATTAAGAAGCATTATTTTTTTGGGTTCTACTTTTGTACTATCAGGATCCGTTATTTTAGCTTCAAACGTATTGCTTAAATCAAAGCCAAGAATATTAGAATTGCTATTTCCCGGAGCCCCAAAAATACCATTTTCGAAGCGAGTATACTCTTTTGTCATTGTTCCGCTGCCATCTGTCGCATAGGTATCGAAATATTTTTCGAAGCTGGGCGTGTAGCCGTAGGAAAGAGAAGGTCGCATCACGTGTCTGATGGATTTTATTTTATTGTCGGGTTTGAAATTGAAGGTTCCATAAATCGTGGTTCCCAAACTACTGGAGAAATTATAGGTTCTGAAAGCATCAAAGCCATTGATGGTTTGGTCTGTTACCTTGCTTTGCTCTTTGTCATAGTTTCTTTGAATGGTTTTTATAGTCCAAACTTCGTTATAATTCATCGCGGTCGAAGCGCTAAAATACTTGAATAATTTAAAATTGGTACTCAAAGGAATACTATGTTGCACGCCCAACTTAGCATTATCAAACATTTCTTTGGAGAAAAACAGGGAATCAGTGGTAACAAAACTGTTTTTTCCCACCAAATTATAAAGTAAATTGATGTTTTTGAAAAACCCTTTTTTCATACCGTCTTTGCCTACAAAAGGATAAATTCGATCTACACTATATTGTAAATCAGGCAAGGTCATTTGGATTTCAGAAGTTTGTGTGTTTTGAGAATGTGTGGCACTCAAAGCCAATCGAGAACCTACAGCACCCTGAAATGATTTACTGTATGAAACCGAAGAACTCAAAGTGTTATTCAAATTTGACCCTACATTGGCCTGATTTATGGACTGTTGAAAGTATTTGCTACTTCCCATATTCACCGATGCAGAAAAGCTTGAATTCGGACTTCCCTTAGAGTCCTTCGAATGAGACCATTGCAGATTGTAAATATTTTGTTTTGCATAGTCAGGATAACCTCTTTCGCTATTAATTAAATTTTCAAATCTAAAGTTTAAGTTTCCTCGGTAGCTGTATCGTTTGGCATAATTGGTTTCAAATCGCATCGCATAACTTCCGTTGGTATAATAATCTCCCAAAACGGTTAAATCATAATTGTCGCTAAGGGCAAAATAGTAGCCGCCATTTTGCAATGAAAATCCTCTAGTATTCGAATCGTTATAACTTGGTAGAAGAAGCCCCGAAACGCTAGTTTCCTTACTCATTGGAAAAAAAGCAAATGGCAAAGCAATAGGAGTGGGAACATTAGCAATCACCATATTAGTTAATCCTGTTACTACTTTTTTGCCAGGAATGATTTTTACTTTATTGGTTTGGAAGTAATATTCTGGATTGTCAACGTCTTTCGAGGTTGTAAAACGAGCCCCTTTTAAGAAATAAACTGAATCATTTTCTTTTTTTGTTAAAACCGCTTTGACTTTAAATTCACCTTGATCGCTTCTTGAATTCCAAATTAGCGCTTTTTTTGATTTGAAATTAAAACGTATCGAATCCGGTTCAACAACATTTGGGCCTTGTTTGAAGTTGGGGAATTGCGATGGTTTTCCTAAAGAATCTTTTATTCGTCCCGCAAGAACTTCGTTTGTTTCATAATTTAAAACTATAATTCCCGCTTTCAATTCGGTATCTTGATAGTACAATTCAGCATTATTGTATAAAGTAATTAGCTTTTTCTTTTGCTCAATTTTCACGTAATCAGTAGCCTTGTATATTACTTTTCCCTCAAGAAGTGCTTTAGGTAGAATGCTATCTTTTTTGATAGTATCTGTTTCCGTTTTTACAATCGCAGTCGATTTTTTTTTATTTTCATCGGTAGTAATTGTAGCGTCTTTTTGTTTATTGGCTGGAATTAATTTCGTTTTTTTTGAAATATCTTGTGAATATATTTTACAAGATCCTATTGTTAGGAAAATTGATAATAAAACGATATGAAATAAGTTTGTATTCAAAGGTTTTAATGCTATTTTTGTAAAATATGGCTTGTTTTTTGATTGGTCAAACTTACATATTAATTTTGGCAAAAATAGTCAAATAATACATTATAGCTTTAGTGTTTTAATTTAATTAACTTTTAGATTTATGTATAAATTTAATAAAATCAAACTCCTATTTATATTTCTCTTCGCTTTTTTTTCAATTCTTACGCACAGTCAAACCGGTATTTTTAAGGTTGCCTTAGATGCTGGTCACGGAGACCACGATTTTGGGGCAGTGTATAGTGGTCGAGTTGAAAAAAATATCAACTTGGCTCTAGTGCTTAAAGTTGGAAAATTATTAGAACAAAATCCCAAAATTGATGTCATTTACACCCGAAAAACAGATGTTTTCATAGATTTAATAGAGAGAGCCAATATCGCTAATAGAGCCGATGCCAATATTTTTGTTTCGATACATTGCAACGCCAACAAAAATACAGCAGCTTCAGGAACCGAAACCTATGTAATGGGGATGAGCAAAGTGGCTTCTAATTTGGAAGCTGCAAAAAAGGAAAACTCTGTAATTACCTTAGAGAAAGATTATAAAGAAAAATATGAAGGTTTCGATCCCAATTCTCCCGAAACAATGATTGGAATGACTTTGATGCAGGAAGAATATTTAGAATATAGTATTTCTCTGGCGGGAAAAATTGAAGATAGATTTGCCGATTTGGGAAAAGATATCAGACACGGCGGCGTAAAACAAGCCCCATTTATGGTACTCCACAAAGCGTATATGCCAAGAGTCCTAGTCGAAACTGGATTTATTTCGAATCCTGTTGAAGGAAATTTATTGAACTCTGAAGAAGGGCAAAACGAAATTTCTCAAGCCATTGCAGATGCTATTGTTAGTTACAAAAGAGAATATTTTGGTGCGGATGCTAGCGACAATGTTAATCAAAGAACGATCAAAAAAGTTATAGAAAAACCTGTAAAAGATACTTCTACAATTGTAAAAAAGCCAGTGGAAAATATTGAAAATAAACTAGTACCAACTACTGACAGTTCAGCAATCATTTTTAAAGTGCAATTATCAGCAAGTGTCAGGAGAGTAGCGTTAATTGCTAGTAATTTTAAAGGTTTACAAAACATAACCATGTCATCGGACGGTAAATTTTTTAAATATATGTATGGCGAAACTATTAATTATGATGAAGCTAAGAAATTATTACAGGAAGCAAAATCCAAAGGATATAATTCCGCTTATTTAATTGCTTTTAAAGATGGCCAAATGATTAGCGTGCAGGATGCACTCAAATAAATTATTAACTTCAAGTTTAACTTATTTATATTAAATTTGCCTAAAATTTTACACTTTGAAATTAACACGAGAAATTAAAACCGCAATACTTGTCATCTCGACAATATTACTATTTATTTGGGGCTACAGTTATCTGAAAGGCAGAGATCTTTTAGATAAATACCGTACGTTTTATGTGCAATATGATAATGTTGAAGGATTGTCTCCATCAGCTTCTGTAACTATCAATGGTTTGATTGTAGGTAAGGTGACCAAAATCACTTTAGACAAAAACACAGGAAAACTTGTGGTTCAATTGCAATTAAAAACTGATTTTCCTATCTCTAAAACCAGCACAGCAGTGATTTATAAACCAGGCTTTATTGATGGAAAACAAATTGCGATTCATCCAAATCTTCAAGACAAGTCTGAAAGCGCCGATGGTCAGTTTTTAATTGGTAGATCTGATTTGGATTTAACTGAAGCGCTAAAACAACAGTTGCTGCCACTGCAAGAAAAATTCGAAAAAGTAATGCGCAACGCTAATGATTTATTGGTAGGCATCAACAATGTTTTAGACACTGAAGGGCAAGAAGATTTAAAGAAAAGTTTGGCTGAATTAAGCCAGACGATGGAACAATTTCACAAAGCCTCTTCGAGTATCAACACTATTTTGGACGTAAATAAAGGACAAATAAACGGTGCTGTTAGTAATTTCAATAAGATGTCAAGCAATTTTTCTAAAATTTCGGATTCCTTAGACAAAGCCGATTTAGGAAAAACTGTCGTCAATCTACAAAAAACCCTAGAAAAAGTAGATAAAATGATGGCAAACCTTCAAGAAGGCAAAGGCACGATGGGCAAGTTAATAAACGATGAAGGGTTGTACAATAATTTAGAAAAAACGTCAAAAGAGCTAGAATTATTATTAGAAGATGTACGACTTCACCCAACTCGTTATGTAAACGTATCCCTTTTCGGAAAGAAAAACAAACCTTATATTACAACAGTAAAAGATACAGTTTCCAAATAAAAAACGCGCAATTATGGGTTATTTAGATTCTATTTTATTCGCAATTCTGCTGATTGTAGGCTTTGGTTATTTTTTTACTAACATTAAAAAAATTGTCAGAAACATCAATCTTGGAACCGATGTGAATCGCAAAGACAATTCAAAAGCTCGTTGGCGCAATATGGCGATGATTGCTCTCGGACAATCCAAAATGGTGAAACGGCCGATTGCAGGAATCCTTCACATTATTGTTTACGTCGGTTTCATCATCATCAATATCGAATTATTAGAAATAATTATTGATGGTTTGTTTGGAACGCATCGAATTTTTGCCTTTTTAGGGACTTCCTATAATGTGTTAATTGCATCCTTCGAAATTTTGGCATTATTGGTTTTAGTTGCCGTATTTGCTTTCTGGACAAGAAGAAATGTCATCAAATTAAAACGTTTTGTTAGCAAAGATTTAACAGGCTTCCCTAAAAAAGACGCGAATTACATTCTTTATTTTGAAGTGGTTATAATGTCATTATTTTTACTAATGAACGCTTCCGATTTGCATTTGCAAAATATTCCCGGAGGTTTTTCACATTTCATCAAAGCAGGTTCTTTCCCCGTAAGTCAATTCATCGAACCTCTATTCAATGGCGTTTCTAGCGAATTGGTAATGCTTCTGAACGAATTATTTTGGTGGTTGCACATCATCGGGATTTTGATCTTCATGAATTATCTGTATTATTCAAAACACCTTCATATTCTGTTGGCTTTCCCAAACACCTATTTTGCCGATTTAAATCCAAAAGGACAACTTTCTAATTTGGCATCCGTAACCAATGAAGTAAAACTCATGATGGATCCCAACGCAGATCCGTATGCTGCAACTCCTGAAAATGGTGTTCCGTCCAAATTCGGAGCCAGCGACGTTCAGGATTTGAAATGGGTGCAGTTATTAAATGCCTACACCTGTACCGAATGTGGTCGTTGTACATCGGCTTGTCCTGCGAACATCACCGGCAAGAAATTATCGCCTCGTAAAATTATGATGGATACGAGAGACCGAATCGAAGAAGTAGGTAAAAATATCGATGCCAATAAAGGAATTTTCATTCCCGACAACAAAACATTGTTAAACGATTACATCACTCCCGAAGAATTGTGGGCTTGTACATCCTGCAATGCTTGCGTCGAAGAATGTCCGGTAAACATCAGTCCGCTTTCGATTATTGTCGATTTGAGACGGTATTTGGTGATGGAGCAAAGCGCTGCACCAACATCATTAAATGCTATGATGACCAATATCGAAAACAACGGAGCGCCATGGCAATACAACCAGCAAGATCGCTTGAATTGGAAGAATGAATAGAATTTTTTGGGCGTGACCCTCAAGATTGCTTCGTGCCTAGCAATTTCGGGTCGGGCTGTACGTTCCCGCTTCCCGATGAAAAATCGGGAGAGCTCCACGTCCATCCCTCACGCGGAGGAAATATAAATTAGTACACAATAACACAATCACTTCTCGGCTCCCTCTCCTTCGGAGAGGGCTGGGGTGAGGAAAAAGAATAATTATGTCAGAAGTTTTAATAGTACCTACAATGGCCGAAATGCTATCTCAAGGCAAGCAACCCGAAGTTTTGTTTTGGGTAGGTTGTGCCGGAAGTTTTGATGATAGAGCCAAAAAAATCACAAAGGCATTTGTCCGAATTTTGAATCGTGCCAATGTTCCCTTTGCAGTTCTCGGAACCGAAGAAAGTTGTTCTGGCGATCCTGCAAAGCGAGCCGGAAACGAGTTCTTGTTTCAAATGCAAGCGATGACAAACATCGAGGTTTTGAATGCCTATGAAGTAAAAAAAATCGTAACGGCTTGTCCGCATTGTTTTAATACAATCAAAAACGAATACCCTGAACTAGGCGGAAAATATGAAGTTTTGCATCATACCGAATTCCTGAAATCCTTGCTAGATGATGGAAGATTAACCATCGAAGGCGGACAATTCAAAGGAAAACGAATCACGTTTCACGATCCTTGCTATTTAGGAAGAGCCAATAATATCTATGAAGCTCCTAGAGATTTAATTCAAAAACTGGATGCTGAATTAGTCGAAATGAAACGCTCTCGTGCAAACGGATTGTGCTGTGGAGCAGGTGGAGCACAAATGTTTAAAGATGCAGAACCGGGCAACAAAGAAGTAAACATCGAAAGAACCGAAGATGCCCTTGAAACCAAACCCGATATTATTGCCGCTGGTTGTCCTTTTTGCAACACGATGATGACTGACGGAATAAAAAACAAAGAAAAAGAAGGCGAAGTAAAAGTAATTGACATCGCAGAATTAATTGCCAATGCAATGGATTTGTAAAATCAATTACGAATTAAAAATTACGAATTTTGGGATTCCAAACAGTAATTCATAACTCATAATTCATAACTCATAATTATTATGCTTATACCTTTCGAAAATTTACCATTAGAATCCAAAATCTGGATTTACCAATCCAACAGAAAATTTTCGGATGCAGAATTCTCCGAAATAGAAACAAATGTAATTTCCTTTCTTGAAAAATGGGAAGCCCACAGCGTGGGTCTTGAATGTTCCTATCAACTGAAGTACAACCGATTTATAATTATTGCTGTAAATCAGGAAGTGCAAGCTGCGACAGGTTGTTCTATTGATAAGTCGGTTCAGTTTATTCAAAATTTAGAACAAAAATACAATGTAGATTTGCTCGATAAAATGAATGTTACGTTCAAAAATGGCGAACATATTGCACACAAAACTTTAATCGATTTCAAGAAAATGGCCAAAGAAAAAGCCGTCAACGAAAATACCATCGTTTTCAATAATCTCGTTAACAATATCGAAGAATACAACGAATCTTGGGAAGTACCTGCTATGGATAGTTGGCACAGTCGTTTTTTTTAATGGATTGAATAGTTGGTTTTAAATAATAGTGACCAAAATTGAATTTTAGTAGTACAGTAACCTAGTGAAAATTCTTAACTTTATACTATCGATATATATAATAGCACTTTCGTGTTTGCCTTGCGCAGATATGGAGCAGGATGTAACGTTTGCTAATAGTACTATTAATCGTCAATCAAATCATCATCAGGACAATGATTTTTGTTCTCCTTTTTGTGTTTGTAGCTGCTGTAGTAGTCAAATTTTTGTTTACAACTCCACTTACAATTTCAATTTTAGTACAGTCAAAACTCTAATTGACAAAACAATTCCAGAATACCAATCAATACGTACTTGTAATTACTTCGGGAGCATTTGGCAACCACCTCAAATAGCATAAGGAAGCCCGTCCGATAGCTGTCGGGATTCGGGTTATAGAGTTGTGGATTTTCCACAGTATTCAACGGGCATTAGTGCCTAATTAGTCATTCCTTAAAAATGAATTAACAATTTGATTGTTAATAACTTGTGATTAAATTCAGTTGAAAACAGTACTTTTAAATCGCCAAAAAGTGTATATTTCGGTATAAAAAAGTGGCAATATGTTAGGCAAAATAA
>NZ_JANPFL010000017.1:0-25617 GCF_031423415.1 Flavobacterium sp. | reverse complement strand
GCAATGGGTTTGAATTTGGTATCCGTAACTTTTAAATGAGATATGCGATCCATTCCAAAAGTTTTTACGGTGGTGCTACCTAATTCCAAAGCAACCAAATACCAGCGTTGTTGCGATTCTTTGATGGCAATGGGTTTCACTTTGCGCTCGGTACTAAAATCCTCCCAGTGCTTTTGATGCGTAAATTGCAAAATATATTTATTTTGAATGGCGTGAATAATCCCATAAATATGTTCGGCTCCCAATGATTTTCGCTTCTCTAAAAACACACTTGGAGATAATTTATTTCCTTCTTTCAAGGCGTGATGTATTGAGAAAGCTTCAATTATTCGAGTGACGGATTGGTCTTCTATTTCCGACTCATCAATTGCGTAGGTTTTGTCTTTTCGATCATAGTGAATATCGATTCCAAAAAGGGTGGCAATGTCTTTTTTGTCTCGCTCAAAAGTGCGAATGGCATACTCGAAACTCGTATCAATATCTTCTTTTTCTAGCTTTCGCAATACGTAGTCTTGCAGCTCATTGAAAGTACTCGGTCGGCTTCGCAAGCGATCTATCACGTACAAATACCTTTTAAAATAAATTAATTTTGACATACTGTTTTAGATTTAATTTTACAAAGATAATTGGTTTGTCTGCCGTTTTGTGGCGGAGCAAATCAATTTGCAATAAGATTGCGAAATAGTTGAACAAAAAAGCCTTTGAAATAATTCACCACTTTCATTTTTACTGATTTTACAGAAATCCAAAAAATAATTCTACGGCATTGCCTGTATCGGCAATAATACATATATTTGGAAGATTATTAAACGATGTTTATTGCCGATAAAGGCAAATTAAAAAAGTATGAACTATATTTCAGTAAGTGATTTTGCCAAAAAATGGAATGTTCCTGAAAGAACAGTTAGAAACTATTGTGCTAAGGGCAAAATAAAAGGCTCTTTCTTGACGGGTAAAACTTGGAATATTCCGGAAGATACTGGTTTACCTGAAAAAGGAACTCAAAAAAAATTTAGCAATTTTATGTTGCTCAATCAACTCAAAGAGCAAAAAGATATGAAGTTGAAAGGGGGAATTTACCATCGTACTCAAATTGATTTAACCTATAACTCGAACCGGATTGAAGGAAGTAAACTTACTCAAGAACAAACCCGTTTTATCTTTGAAACTAACACTATAGGCATTTCTGACGAAAGTATCAATGTAGATGATATTATCGAAACCAACAATCATTTTCGTTGTAATGATTTGATTATTGAAAAGGCAAAATCTAAACTGACCGAATCGTTCATAAAAGAATTGCACTTTTTGCTTAAATCAGGCACCTCAGACAGTCGAAAAGATTGGTTTAATGTGGGTATTTACAAAAAATTCCCGAATGAAGTTGGCGGCAACGAAACTTGTCTTCCCAAAGATGTTGCTGAAAAAATGAAGGAATTGCTCTTTAATTATCATAAAAAAGAACAAAAAAATTTTGAAGATATTATTGATTTTCATCAGAAATTTGAAGTTATTCATCCTTTTCAAGATGGCAATGGTCGTGTAGGAAGATTAATACTATTCAAGGAATGTCTTGCTAATTCAATTGTTCCATTTGTCATTGATGATGAATTGAAATTATTCTACTATCGTGGGTTACAACAATGGGATACTATACAAGAATATCTTTTGGACACTTGCCTTTCTGCCCAAGACAATTACAAAACTATTTTGAATTATTTTGAGATAGATTTTAAATAAATACAGACGGAACTCTTTTGAAGAATGTTCTCAATTATAAACAAAAAAGCCCCTGAAATTAATCAAGGGCTTCTGAAAATATGTAATTAAAATTTAAACTCCCGGCAAATCACCACTTTCTTTGGTAGGCAAATCACTAGAACCCATTAAGTATAAGTCAACTTGTCTAGCAGCTTCTCTACCTTCCGAAATAGCCCAAACGATTAAAGACTGTCCACGACGCATATCGCCAGCTGTAAAGACATTAGGAACATTGGTTTGGTATTTACCATATTCCGCTTTATAATTGCTTCTGAAATCAAGTTCTAAACCTAATTGACTGCTTAATGTTTTTTCAGGACCTGTAAATCCTAAAGCTAACAAAGCTAAATCGCAAGGCCAAGTTTTTTCGGAACCTGCGACTTCAATTAATTCTGGACGTTGTCCCGGAACCATTTTCCATTCTACGTTAACTGTTTTTAGAGCGATTAATTTACCCTTGGCATCTTTGATGAATTCCTTGGTATTAATCAACCAGTTTCTTTCGCAACCTTCTTTATGTGAAGTCGAAGTTTTCAATTGTAAAGGCCAATAAGGCCAAGGTGTAGAATCGCTCCTTCCTACAGGAGGTTTTGGCATAATCTCGAAGTTAGTGACAGATTTTGCTCCGTGACGGTTTGAAGTTCCAACGCAATCGGAACCGGTATCTCCACCACCAATTACAATGACATCTTTTCCTGTTGCTAATACTTGATTTTCTACTTTTTGTCCAAATACTACTTTGGTTTGTTGTGTCAGGAAATCCATCGCTTGAACTACGCCGTCTGCATCAGCGCCTGGAGTTGGCAAACCTCTTCTATCGGTTGCTCCACCGCAAAGTACAATAGAATCAAAAGCTTTCAAGTCATTGATATCGTAGTTTACACCAACATGTGTATTTATTTTAAATGTAATTCCTTCTGCTTCTAAAATAGTGATACGACGATCGATAATTCCTTTTTCCATTTTGAAATTTGGAATTCCGTAGCGTAATAATCCTCCGATAGCATCATCTCTTTCGAAAACGGTAATTAAATGTCCTGCTCTATTCAATTGTTGTGCAGCAGCTAAACCTGCTGGTCCGGATCCAATAACAGCTACTGTTTTTCCAGTTCTTGTTTTTGGTGGCTGTGGTTTAATCCATCCTTCTTTGAAGGCACGTTCGACAATATTTTTTTCAAGATTCTCAATCGATATTGGATCTTCAATAAGGCCCAATACACATGCTTTTTCGCAAGGTGCAGGACATAAACGTCCTGTAAATTCTGGAAAATTATTGGTAGAATGCAGTATCCAAGAGGCTTTTTGCCATTCACCTTGGTGTACCATATGATTGAAATCAGGAATCAAATTGCCTAGAGGACATCCACTATGACAAAAAGGAATACCGCAATCCATACAACGAGATCCTTGTTTTGTAATTTCTGCTTCACTCAGGGCAACTGTAAATTCATTATAATTTGCAACACGCTCTTCTACTGCAATATATGATTCATCTTCTCTTTCGAATTCTTTAAAACCTGTAACTTTTCCCATTGTATTATGCTGTTAATTCTTCTAACATTTTTTCTTTTTCTATACGTTGCAACGCTTTCTTATAATCAGTAGGCATTACTTTTACAAATTTTGCTAAGCTGTTTGTCCAATCATTTAACAATTCAGTACCTCTAGTACTGCTTGTATAATCAACATGCTTTGATATTAGTGACTTCAAGTCGTCAGCATCAGCACCTTCTATTGTTTCAAAATTTATTGATTCTGTGTTGCACAAACCGTTTACAAATTGGTTTTCAGGATCATAAACGTATGCTATTCCACCGCTCATCCCAGCAGCAAAGTTCCTTCCAGTTTTACCAAGAACAACTATTTTACCACCTGTCATATACTCACAACCGTGATCTCCTACGCCTTCTACAACTGCTGTTGCACCAGAATTACGAACGGCAAAACGTTCACCAGCGATTCCGTTTATATAGGCTTGTCCTTCGATCGCGCCAAATAAACAAACGTTACCTACAATGATATTGTTTTCTGCAACAAAAGTAGCACTTGCAGGTTTCTTGATGATTAATTTAGCTCCAGAAAGTCCTTTCCCCAAATAGTCATTGGTATTTCCTTCTACTGTAAACGTTAATCCGTGAGCACTAAAAGCACCTAAACTTTGACCAGCAGAACCGGTGAAATTGATCTTTAACGTGTCTTCTGGTAAGCCAAGATATCCGTATATTTTTGAAATTTCATTACTTACAATAGCGCCAACTGAACGATTGGTGTTATTGATAGGGTAATTCAAAGTCATTTTTTCTTTTCTGTACATGGCGCGATGCGAATCTTTCAAGATTTGGAAATCAAGAACATTTTCTAAATTATGATCTTGTTTTTCGGTATTTCTAATAATTCTTTCGCCATATCCGTCTGGAGTATGTAAGATAGCTGATAAATCTAACCCTTTCGCTTTATAATGCGTTATCACTTTATTGGTATTAATTTTATGCGTTTGTCCCACCATTTCGGCTAAAGTTTTAAAACCTAACTGAGCCATAATACCTCTTAACTCTTCGGCAACATAGAAGAAGAAGTTAATTACGTGTTCTGGAGTTCCTTTGAAGTTTTTACGCAACTCTTTGTCTTGGGTTGCAATACCAACAGGGCAAGTATTTAAATGACATTTACGCATCATTATACAGCCCGAAGCTACAAGTGGAGCAGTAGCAAAACCAAATTCTTCGGCACCTAATAAAGCCGCAATAGCCACATCACGACCTGTTTTTAATTGTCCGTCGCATTCTACAACAATTCTGCTTCTTAGGTTGTTTAATACTAGTGTTTGTTGGGCTTCAGCCAATCCAAGTTCCCAAGGTAAACCGGCGTGTTTCAATGATGTTAATGGAGATGCTCCAGTTCCACCATCATAACCTGCAATTAATACCACATCAGCTTTTGCTTTAGCAACTCCAGCAGCAATGGTTCCAACACCAACTTCTGAAACTAATTTCACGTTGATACGAGCTTCTCTGTTGGCATTTTTAAGGTCGAAAATTAATTGTGCTAGATCTTCGATTGAATAGATATCATGGTGCGGCGGTGGCGAAATCAATCCAACATAAGGTGTTGAGTTACGTGTGGCAGCAATATAAGGATCTACTTTTTCGCCAGGTAATTGTCCCCCTTCTCCTGGTTTTGCACCTTGAGCCATTTTAATTTGAATTTCTTTTGCACTAGTCAAGTAATGCGAAGTAACACCGAATCTTCCAGATGCAACTTGCTTTATTGCTGAATTTCGGCTGTCACCATTCATATCAGGTTGAAAACGTTTTCTGTCTTCCCCGCCTTCTCCTGAATTCGATTTTCCACCAATACGGTTCATAGCAATTGCCAAGTTTTCGTGCGCTTCTCTCGAAATTGAACCAAGAGACATAGCTCCAGTTTTAAATCGTTTTACGATTTCAGTCCACGGCTCTACTTCATTGAGCGGAATTGGATTGAGATTGTCGAATTCAAATAAACCGCGAATGGTCATCAAATGTTGAGCTTGATCGTTTACTGCTTTTGCATATTCATTGTAGCTCGATTGATCACTCAATCTAACCGCTTGCTGCAGTTTGGAAATAGTAGTAGGATTGAACATATGTCGCTCCCCATTACGTCTCCATCTGTATTCTCCTCCAATATTTAATCCTAATCGATTTGATATTAAATGATCTGGATAAGCATACTTGTATCTTTCACTAATTTCTTTCTCAATTTCATACAATCCAATACCTTGTATTCTTGATGTCGTGTATGGGAAGTATTTTTGAACGAATTTAGAATTGAAACCAACGATTTCGAAAATTTGAGAACCTCTATACGAGTGTAAAGTAGAGATTCCAATTTTATTCATAATTTTCACAATTCCATTTCCGATGGCTTTATTAAAATTGTGAACGGCTTTTTCTTCATCAATACCAGTAATAAATCCTTCGCGCACTTGAACACGGATGATTTCATTTACCATATATGGATTGATTGCACTTGCACCATATCCGAACAACGTAGCAAAATGATGCGGTTCACGTGGTTCAGCAGATTCGATTATAATATCAAAATAAGAACGCTTGCGCAAACGGTTCATTTGATGATTAACATAAGAACACGCTAATAACGATGGAATTGGAGCTAAATCCTTATTCACGCCTCTGTCCGATAAAATGATAATATTGGTACCTCTTTCTACTGCTTTTGTAACTTGAACGATTAAGGCTTCTAAAGCATCTTCTAAACCATTCAATCCTTTTGACTTTGGGTATAGAATTGAAAAAGTTTCAGCGTGGAAATGATCGATTGAAATCGCTCTAATTTTTTCTAAATCCTTGTTAGAGATAACTGGATTTTGAATTCTTAATTTTCTACATTGTTTGCTAGAAATATCAAAAATGTTGCGGTCTTGACCTAAAGCTAGGCTAATATCGGTTACAATTTCCTCACGAATTCCATCCAAAGGCGGATTAGTAACTTGGGCAAATAATTGTTTAAAGTAATTGGCAATTAATTGGGGTCTGTCTGACAAAACAGCTAGCGGCGTATCAGTACCCATAGAACCTAGCGTTTCTTTTCCAGATTGAGCCATCGGCGTAATTACGTCTTGAATATCTTCTAAAGTGTAATTAAACAAGCGTTCTCTTGTAGCTAAATCGATAGTTTCAATAGAACAAACTTCTGATGAACTAGGTACATCCTTTAAGTGTAATCTGTATTGGTTTAACCATTCTTGATACGGTCTTTCAGAAACAATTTTACTTTTTATTTCTTCATCATTAATGATTCGTCCTTCGTTCATATCTACCAAGAACATTTTTCCTGGTTCTAATCTTCCGTGGCTTTCTACATCTTCTGGAGCGATATCTACAACACCAATTTCTGATGCCATAATCAATTTCCCGCTTTTGGTAACGGTGTATCTTGAAGGTCGCAAACCATTACGATCTAATAAGGCTCCAACATAATCTCCATCTGAAAACGGAACCGAAGCTGGACCATCCCAAGGTTCCATAATGCAAGCATTGTATTCGTAAAATGCTTTGCGCTCTGGCGACATTGTTTGGTGTTTTTCCCAAGCTTCCGGAATCATCATCATCATTACTTCTGGTAATGATCTTCCGGTGTGCATCAACAATTCGACAACCATATCCATGGAAGCAGAATCTGATTTTCCTGGAATAATGATTGGGAATAGTTTGTCTATTTGTGGGCCAAAAACGTCACTTTTCATAATTTCTTCACGAACACGCATTCTGCTAACGTTGCCACGCAAAGTATTGATTTCCCCATTTTGACAGATGTATCTAAACGGTTGTGCCAATTCCCAAGAAGGCATAGTGTTCGTAGAAAAACGTTGGTGAACTAAGGCCAAACGAGTTACTAAATCGGTTTGTTGTAAATCCGTATAATATGGACCAATATCTTCGGGCATAATAATACCCTTGTATATTAAGGTTGTTGTAGAAAAACTTGGAATATAAAAATAAGAACTCTCAGATATCTTCGAATTTATGATTGTATGTTCAGTAATTTTACGTGCTGCATATAATTTTGCTTTGAAAGTTGCATCGTCTATTGCTTCACTTTTACCAACGAATATTTGATCAATTTTTGGCTCAGAAGCCAAAGCAATTTCACCTAATTGAGAGGAATCAACAGGAACTTCTCTCCATCCTAAAATGGTTAATCCTTGGTTTTTGATTTCATCTTCAAATATTTTTTTGCAAAAAACGTATTGATTTTCGGCTTTTGGCAAAAAGACCATACCTACTGCGTATTCGCGTGCATTTGGAAGTTTGAAATTACAAACTCTAGTGAAATATTCGTGTGGTATATCAATTAATAGACCTGCACCGTCGCCGGTTTTCCCGTCAGAACTCACACCACCACGATGTTCTAGTTTTACAAGGATTTCTAATGCGTCATGAATGATTTGATTTGTTTTCTCGCCTTTAAGATTGCAGATGAATCCAGCCCCACAGTTTTCATGTTCAAATTCTGGCAAATAAAGACCTTGTTCTTTAATTTTCATGCTAGTTATTTTTTGTACAAAAATATAAATTTCATTAATGACATTGATTTTTAAATTTGGGTTTAACTTATTTTTGCTATAATGTTAAAAAAATGCTCAATAAATAGCAATTGAGCATTCAAAAACACTCAAATTAACGAAATGACAATTTTATTTTAATATTAAATTCGATTTTAAAGAAAGATTGCCATCATTTTTGCTGTTTTATTAAAAATTTTCTATCAATAATTATTGCTTATTTTTATTGGAATAAAAAAGGTTTTGTATTCGGTTGATTTTTGCTATGTTTGTAACTCTTTATCAAAGTAAAAAAACTAAACATAATGGACATACACGAATACCAAGGAAAAGAAATTTTAGCCAGCTATGGCGTAAAAGTACAACGTGGTTATGTAGCTAACAATCCTATAGAAGCTGTTGCTGCTGCTAAACAATTGACTGCCGAAACCGGAACTGGATGGCACGTAATAAAAGCCCAAGTTCATGCAGGTGGACGAGGAAAAGGTGGTGGAGTTAAACTTGCCAAAAATCTTCAACAAGTAGAGGAAATTGCAGGACAAATTATCGGGATGCAATTAATTACACCGCAAACTTCTGCTGAAGGTAAAAGAGTGCATAAAGTTTTGATTGCTGAAGATGTTTATTATCCAGGTGAAAGTGAAACATCTGAGTTTTATATGTCGGTTGTTTTAAATAGAAGTAGAGGTCGAAATATGATTATGTATTCTACCGAAGGTGGAATGGATATTGAAGAAGTGGCAGAACACACTCCTCATTTAATTTTCACCGAAGAAATTGATCCATCTGTAGGACTTCAAGGTTTTCAAGCCAGAAGAATTGCATTTAATTTAGGTCTATCTGGAAATGCTTTTAAAGAAATGGTGCAGTTTGTTGATGCTTTATACAAGGCATATATTGGTTCTGATGCTTCAATGTTTGAAATCAATCCAGTTTTGAAAACTTCTGACAACAAAATTATTGCTGTTGATGCCAAAGTAAATTTAGACGATAATGCTTTATTTCGTCATCCAAAATTAGCTGAAATGCGCGATGTTCGTGAAGAAAACCAGATCGAGGTAGAAGCTAAGGAAGCAGGTTTGAATTACGTAGATTTGGACGGAACTGTAGGTTGTATGGTGAACGGTGCTGGATTGGCAATGGCAACAATGGATTTAATTAAATATGCCGGTTTTGAACCAGCTAATTTCTTGGACGTAGGTGGAACGGCTGATGCAAAACGTGTGGAATTGGCGTTTAGAATTATCTTAAAAGATCCAAACGTAAAAGCAATTTTAATCAATATTTTTGGCGGAATTGTACGTTGCGATAGAGTAGCGCAAGGTGTTGTTGATGCCTATAAAAATATGGGAGATGCAATTAAAGTGCCTATTATTGTTCGTTTACAAGGAACCAATGCTGAAATTGCAAAAGAATTAATTGATAATTCTGGAATGCCAATTTTATCAGCAGTTCAGTTCCAAGAGGCTGCCGACCAAGTTAAGAAAGCGCTTTCTTAATGCATTATAATGGACTTTAGTCCGTTTCAAATAATAAAAAAATCCTGAGTGACCCGAGCGAAGCGAAATGGCGGAGCAAAGCTCGGGATTTTTTAGTTTATCCAATCTTCAAAAGTCATTTCAAATTTGGTTTCTTTTCCGTGCATTCCAACTACTGTCCAGCCTTGTTTTTTATAAAAACCTTCGGCTCTTGTATTGGGAGCCGTTCCTAGCCAAACTTTTTCTTGTGTTTGTAAAAAATACCAATCAAGCATTATATCGTGAAGTTGTTTACCAATACCTTTTTTTTCGTGATTTGGATCTAAAAACAAAGCCCAAATGTTATTTTCTTTTAAATCGACAATGGAAAAACCAACAATTTGGTTGTTTATTTCACAAACCCAACCTTTTCCTCTTTCGAAGAGAAATTGATAGCAATCGGTATCAGTAACTAAATTCGGATTGGATAGCATATTTTCTGTAACTGAATTGCGAACGATTTGAATTTGTTCGATGTCGGTGCTTTTGGCTTCTCGTACAATCATTTTTTTAGAATATCTTCAATTATTTTTAAATGATGTTTCGTGTGAATTTTTAAAAATGTTACTGTCGGATTTACATTTAAACTTCCAAAATAGGGATGTTGAAAATGACTGTTTACATCAAGATGTTGCATTTCTTTTAAGGCAATTGTAGCTTCCTTAAGTTGTTGTACTATAGCCTCTTTTGTGATTTCATCAATCGATTGAACTGATTTTGGAGCCTTTCCTTTTCCTCTCGGGATAAAGCCTAAAGTGTAAACTAATTGTCTTTTAAAATTAAATTTCCATTGGTATTCTTTAGGGTTTGATTTTTTTAATGCTTCTGATATTGCTATAATTACTTTTAAATTATGATCTAAATGCCAAGCTACGCTACTCTTAGAAATTTTTTCATTGGACACATCAAAATGCGCTATTTTGTTTTCTAACTCTTTAAGTAGTGCTGCTAGAGATCTCATTATTGGTATAATTTTTTTATTTATTTTTTCCGAAATTGAATTTTACTTTTTCTACCACTTGCACTTTTGGAGCAGGTTTTTTGAAGGGTTTCTTTTTTGCTGCAGGCTTTGTTTTAGAAGGACTTTGGTCTCCTCTTGCGCTGCCTTCGTCTTTTGGTTTTGATTTGAATTCCTTTCGTTCTGAAACTCCTTCTTTGGCAGGGATTTCAGCTTTGTGTTTTGCCAATACGGCTGTTGGATTCTTTGGATTTTCTTTGGTTCCACGCAAGTGAATGACCAATCCATTTAAAAAATTACGCAAGACTTGGTCACCACATTCCACATAGTTTTCGTGATTTTCTGCACGAAAAAAAGCACTCAGTTCTGTTTTTGAAATTCTAAAATCTACTAGTTCTAGTATTTCTACTATTTGGTCATCGCGAAGCATTAAGGCGACACGCAGTTTTTTGAATATATCGTTATTTGTCATAAGTCACTTTGTTATTTAGGGTTTGCTTCGCCAGTTCGCTGACGCTCGGGTATTGTTTGTGGTTATGGAACTATAAACTACGAACCATAAACCATTAAAAGTTAAAAAAGCCAAAGATAAACATTTGTAAATCCATCTCGCCATAATTTTTCGTTATGTTGGCCCCCTTTTACAATCTTCTTTTTGGTCAATTTCAAACATTCACATCGTTTTTCAGAAACTAAACTCTCTATTTTGTCAAGGTCATTGACCATATCGGCATCGCCTTCATTATCGCCACAGAGAAAATAAATTTTGGTTTTAAGTTTTGGAATTGTATTTGTCAATTCGATAATTTCCTTTCGGTTAAACCAAAATGCGGGTGAAAAAATTCCCGCTTTTCCAAAAACTTCTGGATATTTCAAAATCGCATAATAAGAAACCAATCCGCCAAGCGAGCTTCCCATAATCCCTGTGTTTCGGGCGTTCGTTTTTGTTCTGTATTTTTTGTCAATTTCTGGCTTGAGGGTTTTTACAATAAAATCGAGATAATTATCAGCATCTCCACCGCCATATTTTGCGTTTTTGTAAGGAGTTAACTCGTTCATTCGTTTTTCGTTTCCGTGTTCAATCCCAACGATAATTACTTGAGCGTTGAGACTGTCCAGTTTTTCGTCTATATTCCATTCGCCTACAAAAGAAGTTTTAGCGTCAAAAAGATTTTGCCCATCGTGCATATAAATCACGGGATATTTCCTCTTAGAAGAATCATAATTCTTTGGCAAATAGATCCAAATTTTCTTGGTAGTATTTAATTGTGGCGCTTTGATGCTAAAAGAGGAAACCTGTTTTGAAGCCTTATTTTGCTGCGCAATAATTTTTCCTATTGCTACAAAAAGAAGAATAAGTAGTATTAATCGTTGCATCATTGCTGCGTTTTGAGTTTTGGATATAAAACAATATTTTAGCTAAAAATAACAAATTTGATGCACACGTACGACGAAAAAATCAGTTTACTTTTAGAAATGATAGCTTTTGCCACCATTGACGGTAGTTTGCATAAAAAAGAATATGCCTTTCTGTCTATCGTTGCCGATGAATTAAAGATTGACAAAGCCGCTTTTAATGATTTGTTTCATCAGGAATTGCCTCCTATTGTTATCAAATCGGAATTTGATCGATTTCATCAGTTTTATCGTTTGGCTTTATTAATGCATTCCGATGGAGTTTTGCACCCTAAAGAAGAAGTTACCATTCTGCAAATAGGAATTGATATGGGACTGAATCCAATAGTTACCACCCGCATTCTCAAAATGATGAAAAAGACACAAAGCCCAATAATTGAAGCGGATGTTTTATTGAAAATTTTTAAAGAGCAGCATAATTAGGCTTGAATGTAAAAGCCACGTTTTTGCAATACAATTTACATTCCATTTTTGCCTCAAAAACAATTATTATTTTTTAAAATCTTTTGCAAAAAGCTCCACAAAGTAGCCTATTAGAAGGAAATCACGTCCAGTTTCATCATTGATTTTATAATCAAATTGATGTACGTAACCTAGTTGTAAAGTAGTTGCTTTTGTTGGCTTGAAATTGAAAGTTACTAAGGTTCTATTTCTTTCGAAATAAGGCTCTTTATTCGTAAAAAAAAGTTCATCGCTAATCGCTATTTGAAAAGGTTTAAAATTTTTATTCTTTTTACCAAAAGGATAGGAAAGTCCCAATCTATATCTAAATCGATTACGATATTCATCGCTGGTGAATCTTAATTCTGTTCGAAGTCGCTGCTCAAAAATTATTTTTCCAATGGATTGATTGTTTGTAATTTGAGGCCAAACTCTAAATTCGTTATTTTTTTTTGGCGTAACAAAGTCGCCGCCATCTTGAAAAGTTTGGTAGCTTCCTGCCCCAATAGTCAACAAAACAGAAGGTTGAAACTTATAATTTACGGCCGCTTTATATTCGTAATAGTGAAAATCATCATAAAAGCCTAATGAACGCAATTGCGTTTCACCGAAAACACTCCATTTTTTATCAAATTTGTATTTCAAATTTAAGATGTTCCAACTTCCCAAGTCAGAATATTGAGCAAAAGAAAAATTCAGAGAAATCAATGCAATGGTTAAAAGGTATAATTTCATAAATCACTTTTTTTTCATCAGAGAATTAGAAGTTTGTAGTACTTGTCCTTAACTAATTACTTCTGTAAGTAAAAAACAGGCAAATATACTTGTAATGAGGATTTGTACTATAATATAATTTTTTGCAAGTTCTGGTTCCAATAAATTTGTCTTCTTTTTCCACATGTAAAAATTAAAAATTGTTGGGGGTAATATTAATATAGATAAAAAAAAATATCCAGTAATTAATGACTCATTTAAAATGCTACCGCAAAGCATTAATGATCCTCCTATAAAAAATAAAATTCCTAAGTAGTAAAGAAATTCTTTTGCTAAGATATCTATTAGGTGACGAAAATTTATTTTCATTTTAGTTATAATTGCTTTTACCTAACCTTTTTCATTATCGTTAACTCTTATTTATTATTAGGTAGTTTTATTCTAATGTAGAATTTTTTATTATAAAATATGAAAAATTCTACTCAAACTTCCAGTTCTTCTGTTGTGCTTCGGTTTGAAAAGTCCAAACCAAGACTCGGCTGGTTTTTTGCCCTTGCGCCATATCGATGGTTTTTACCTCGACCACATTTACTTTGTTCAGGGTTTTGTATAAGCTAGAAAGATTTTCTTTTTTGGAAACTAAAGTCGTAAACCAAAGGCATTGCATCGGGTATTTAGCACTTTCAAAAATCATTTGAGTAATGAAACCCAGTTCGCCACCTTCGCACCATAATTCGGCGTTTTGTCCACCAAAATTAAGAACTGGTTTCGTTGTCCTATTATTTTCGAGGTTGTTGACTTTGCGAATTGATGATTTTGTCGCTTCGTCTTGAGAATTATGAAACGGTGGATTGCAAATAGTAAGTGAAAATCGATCTTCAGGCGTGATGATATTTTTGAAAATAAAGCGGGATTCAGTTTGCAGTTGCAAACTGATATAGTCCATCAATTTGGGGTTGTCCTCAATGATTTTTTTGCAATTTTGAATGGCGTTTTCGTCAATTTCTGTTCCAACGAATGACCAACCATAAACGGAATTTCCCAAAATTGGATAAATGCAATTGGCTCCACTTCCAATGTCTAACACTTGCACGTTTTCGCCTTCGGGAATTATGCCGTTATTGTTGGAAGCCAACAAATCAGCGATATAATGAATATAATCCACTCGACCTGGGATGGGCGGACAAAGATAATTTTCGGGAATATTCCAGTTTTTGATGTCATAGTTGGCAATTAGTAGGGCTTTATTTAGCGCTTTTACAGCCTCGGGATTACTAAAATCTATAGTTTCTTGTGAAGTTTCAGGACTGAATTTATTTGCAGCAACAAATTGCTGAAGTTCTGGGCTAACGGAAGTTAATTGCTCAAAATTATATCCCAATCGGTGCTGATTTCTAGGATGTAAATTCGTTTTTTCGATGATCGGTTTCAATTTCTTTTTCTTTATTTCGATGCAAATATAGTTATTAAAATTGGTTACTTTTATGGTTCTAAAATGGGAAGTATCGATGAGAACAAAACTTTTGAGATTTAAGTTTAACATTAAATACATTTTTTATAGTTTAATACTTTTATATTTCATCATGTGTCAGGCGTGTATGACAATGCGAATGAGCACATCTGAAACTAAAGTTTTTTTCGACACTGCAAAAACTACTTATTCAGACCAGACTTTTACTTTTGACGGCTTTAAAATTCATTATATTCAAACTGGAAATAAACAAAAACCTACGTTATTTTTTGTACATGGTTCACCGGGAAGTTGGGATGCCTATAAAGATTATTTGAAAGACAGTTTACTGCTTAAAAAATACAGGTTGATTGCTATTGATAGACCGGGTTTTGGTTATAGTGATTTTGGTTCAGCCGAAGATTTACAAGTTCAAGCAGCTCATATTTCAAGATTTCTCAAAACTATTGACAATCAAAAACCAATTGTCTTAATAGGTCATTCTATGGGCGGTCCGGTTGTTGTAAAAATGGCAACTTTAGAACCAAAACGCTATCGCCATCTTGTTGTTCTTGCTGGCGCTATTGATCCAAAAGCCGAAAAACCAGAAATCTGGAGATGTTTTATTATGAAAAAACCAATTCGGTATTTAATTCCCGGTGCTTTGCGACCTGCGAATGATGAGCTTTGGTGGCTCAAGAGCGATTTAATTGACATGAAACCTACATTAAAAAATATAATTTCTGACATTACTATTATTCACGGAACTAAAGACCCACTTGTTCCATATTCAAATATGGCTTTTATGCAAAAAGAATTTATTAATGCAAAATCTATTCATGCTATACCTATAGAAAATGCGAATCATTTTATCCCGTGGGAGCATTATGAAGAGATTAGAAATGTTTTGCTAGACTTGAAATTATAATTGTTTTAATCCCAACATTCCATTAACAACAAATCGCCTTCGAGATGTTCTAAAATAACTAATCCATCTTCTGCAACGTGATTGCTGCTTCCGGTTCGGTAACCAATCGTTAGATTGTCATTTTTTAAGGGATAATATAAATTCTTGGAATGAATTCCGGTGACGTGACCAATAGGAATTAAAGAAATAGTTGTATTTTTTGGATACCACTTCTCATATTTTTTGGGTAATAAAAATACTTTTGAATGGTCGTCGAGTACTACGATTTTTAGTGTATTTCTATATCGTGTTATGTTGGTGATATTAGTTATGGTGTGATCGGCACGTTTTCCTGTTGCCCAAACCACGTTGACAGCTGGTATCTTTCGTTCAATAAGATAATCGAATGCTTTCTCTAAATCAGTTTTGTTTTGATCAGGTGTGTAAACAATTTCAAGCGGATATTGTTTTTCTTTGTAATAGTCAGGGTCGAAACCTCGGTCGAAATCACCTAGTAAAACATCGACTTTTATTCCTAAATCTAAAACTCTTTCCATTGCAGAGTCTAACACGATAACTAATGGTGACCATTCGAGTAATTGTCCTAATAACTCGGGGTTACAGGAAGCACCGTTGGCAATGATTAGAGCGGGTTCTTGGTCATCGCGAACGATGTGGTGTGAAGACATTTGATTTTTGATTTTAGAATTCAGATTTTAGAATTCAGAAAGTTGAAAATTAAAATAAAGAAAATAGAGTTTAGATTTTTGTAAATGTATGAAAAATCTAAACTCTAAAATCTGAAATCTGCAATCATTAACTATTCAATGGTATGACTACCAGAATCTATTTCGGAAAGGTGGAAATAGCCAAAGGGGAAATTTTTGACATTGTTAGTATTAATGATGTTGCCGCGCAAAGTTGCTGGTGCTGTGGCAAAAGGTGCGCCGCTTGTTGACCCTGCAATACTGATCAATTTGCTCATATAATTTCCGTATTTTTCAGGGATTCCTTGCACGGTATAATCTATGATATCACCTTTTTTGAGTTCGGCTTGGTAAACGGCAAACATGAGGTTTCCTTGTGTAAATTTGTCATCAAGTACGCCATATTCTGGAATTACTAATGTACTGTTTTTGGCACTGACTAGATAAAAATTATTCTCAGTTGCCTTGTCTTGAAAATAGAATTTTACTTCATAGAAATCTGCTCCGCCAAAACCTGGTTTCAAAATTTGCTCTTTTTTTACAATTTCAGGTGTAGACGTCAATATAGATGTAGCAGCGTAAGATTGCCCTCTATAGACAATGTTCAGCGTGTAATTATTGTTGACAATTGGCTTGAAATTATTGCAAATGTATTCTCCTGTTTGTGCATTTTCAATGAATTGAAAAGTTAATGGTGTGCTCAATGAGGTATTGGTTACCGTAACAGTTGCTCCAGTGGCTGCTGGTATCGTTGCTGAATAATAATCGGTTGTGGTGGTTAGTTTTATTTTTTGATTACTTCCATCAGTCTCTTTTTGCCACTTGATAGCAGCGTCTATAACCAATTTTGGGGCGGCAGTGTCTAATTTGATATCGACTACATCTTCGCAACTTATGATAGAAAACGATCCCATAAGGAGAGCTGTGATTAATTTTATATTTTTCATATATATATATATATAATATTTTAATTTAGAGGAATATGTAATTCGCATATATCTTTAACGATTTTTGCATCTTATTTTTGCTATGCGCATTTCATTGCATTAAAATTTAAAATTATAAGAAACAGAAGGTACTGCTCCGAAAATAGATAATCTAACAGCTTCGTTTGTTCCTGTTTCTAAATTTTGTCTAAAATTGATTGAAGCTGCATTTTGGCGGTTGTATATATTGTAAATACTAAAAACCCACTCGCTTTGCCAGCCTTTTCTTTTATCCGGTTTGCCTGCGGCCAGTTCGGCTTTGCCTCGGGTTGGTATATAAGTGGCTGAAATATCTAAGTGATGGTATGCTGGAAGGCTACTTGCATTTCGTCCTCCGTAGCTGGGAACGGTAATTCCTTGATAGGAGTATTGCCCATTCGGAAAAGTTACGGGTAGTCCAGTTTGTACTACGAAATTGCCACCAAAATTCCATTTGTCGCTCAAGTTATAATTCGCTGTGATGGCAAGGTTATGCAATTTATCAAAGGCTGATCGATACCACTCGCCATTATTAATTCCGATTTCGTCTGCGGTTCTTCCGGGAGTTCTTTGCTGAGATTTGGACAAAGTATAAGCAATCCAACCATTAAATTTTCCTGCGTTTTTTCGAAGTAAAATTTCTAAACCGTACGAACGCATATCACCATTTAGTATAACTTGTTCTAGCGCTTCGTTTGCAACTAAATCGGCACCGTCTATGTAATCTATTCTGTTTTTGATGGTTTTGTAAAAACTTTCTAGTTCTAATGTATAAGCATCTTCTGCAAAATTATTGAAATAACCAATGGCGACCTGATCAGCAATTTGTGGTTTGATGTAATTGTCGCTTGGTGTCCAGACATCGAGTGGAGTAGGTGACGCTGTATTGGAAATTAGTTGAAGATACTGTGCCATACGGTTATAACTAGCTTTGATGGATTGATTTTCATTCAATTCATAAGCTGCCGAAAAACGCGGTTCTAAATTGTCAAAACTGATAATGCTTTTATTTTTTTTATAAAAAGTTGTCCCGATAGGCGTCGCTTTTTCGTATATTTTTAGGTCGGCGTCGTAAAAAACTGGTTGGTTATCTGTGTATAAATTCACTGAAGAATTCCCCAATCGACTAAACATACTGTAACGAAGTCCATAGTTGATAGCTAATTTATCGGATAACCTTTGTTCTGCTTCAAAATAAAGGGCGTTTTCAAAAGCATATTTTTTGTCTAATTGTTTGAAATTAATACTCGAACTGCTGTTGATAGGTGCTATTGTTCCAGGATTAAAATCATAATAAATAGCGTTGTATCCGTAATATAGCTTGATGTTTTTGGATAAATAATGCTTGAAATCGTATTTCAGATTATAATTTTTGATACCAGAATCCCAATTGAATCCAATAAAATCGAGAGTTAAGCCGTAGTAGTAATCGCTATAAATAAGGGATAAATTAGAGAATAATTTGTCACTAAAAAGGTGATTCCATCTCAAATTTAATGTGGCATTGCCATAAGTATTGGCAAAAGTTTGGTTTAACGAAAACACATCACGACCAAAATATCCAGAAAGAAAAAGATTGTTATTTGGATTTAATTTATAGTTTAATTTAGTGTTCAAATCATAAAAATAAGCGGAGTTCTCATTTGAAGATAGCTTCAGAAACAAATGGGCATAGGATGCTCGGCCGGCAATTAAGAATGAACCTTTATCTTTTACTAGTGGTCCTTCGGCAAGAATTCTACTTGAGATTAAGCCAATTCCTCCATTCATATGAAATTCTTTACTATTTCCTTCTTTTTGATAAATGTCTAATACCGAAGAAGCGCGACCTCCAAATTTAGAAGGAATCCCACCTTTATATAGTTTTAAATCTTTTATTGCATCTGGATTAAAGACTGAGAAGAAACCAAAAACATGCGAAGAATTGAAAATTACTGCCTCATCCAAAAGAATTAAATTTTGGTCTGCACCGCCACCACGAACGTTAAATCCGGATTGCCCTTCACCAGCATTAGTAACACCTGGAAGAAACAAAATAGATTTGATAACATCTACTTCACCCAAAACCACTGGCATTTTTTTGATGGTCGAAATGGATAATTTGTTGACACTCATTTCGGGTTTTCGGATGTTGGCGGTTGTTTTTTCTGAAGTGATAATTACTTCTTTTAATTCCTGCCCCGATTCGCTAAGCAAATAATTTTTTTTAGTGTTTTGGGTCAACGAAATTTTTTCTGTTATAGTGGCAAAACCTACATAACTGATTACAATTTCGTAATCTCCTGTGGGTAAAGTTAAAGAGTAAAAACCGTATTCGTTAGTTGCAATTCCTATCTTCAGACCTGTTACCGAAACATTTACACCGATTAAGGTTTCATTACTATTTTCATTGGAAATGGTTCCTGAAAGAGTGAATTTTTCTTGAGCTAAAACAGATATTGTAGTTAAAAAAAAGAGTGCAAGCGTGACAATTTTCTTTGAAATCATAGGTTGAATTTTGAAGTGCAAATTTCGGTAAGTTACGTACCGTTTGTAATTCAACGAGCGTTAAAGTTTCGTAAACAAATGTTAAATTTTCGTAAACAAACTTAGAAGTGTTTTTAAAGGTCACTCCAATTCGAACAGTTTAATTAAATTTCGTTTTCAAATTTTCTTTCATTCTAAATTCTAAAATTCTGGAAATTAAATCCAGAAGCATAGATTGAGGCAGTTGCTTATGTTATGCTTGACAAATTTGGTGCTAAAGAGTTTGCAATTATGGAATTTGAGTCGCAATGTAATATAAAACACAATCGGATTATAGAAGGTTTATGGATTTCAAATAGATAAAAAAAGACAACCGTTTCGAGTTGTCTTTTAAAATATAGTCGATAAATAATGTCTTATTAACCGATTTTTGCCAATATAGAATTGAACGTTTCGCTTGGTCTCATCGCTTTGCGTGTTAATTCTGGATTGGGTTGGTAATGACCACCAATGTTTTGCGGCTTTCCTTGTGCACCAATCAATTCGGTATTAATTTTAGCTTCATTTTCACTAAACTCTTTAGCAATAGGAGTAAAGATCGCTTTTAATTCGGCATTTTTGTCTTGTACTGCCAAAGCTTCTGCCCAATACATAGCTAAGTAAAAATGAGAACCTCGGTTGTCAATTTTTCCCACTTTACGAGCAGGAGATTTATCGTTGGCCAAGAATTTCTCAGTAGCTACATCAAGAGTTTCGGCGAGAACAAGAGCTTTCGAATTGTTTAAAGTTTGTCCTATATACTCTAATGAAGCTCCTAATGCTAAAAATTCACCAAGTGAATCCCAACGCAAATAGCCTTCGTCTATAAATTGCTGTACATGTTTCGGAGCAGATCCACCGGCACCAGTTTCAAACAATCCACCACCATTCATTAACGGAACGATTGAAAGCATTTTGGCTGAAGTTCCCACTTCAAGTATGGGGAATAAATCGGTTAAATAATCGCGTAATACGTTACCTGAAACCGAGATTGTATCTAATCCTTTTACAATTCTTTCTAAGGTAAAATTTGTTGCTTCAATTGGATTTAAAATTCGAATGTCTAAACCTGTAGTGTCAAAATCTTTTAAATATTGGGTCACCTTTTCAATTAGTGCTCTATCGTGAGCTCTATTTTCATCCAACCAAAATACGGCTGGAGTATTGGATAAACGTGCTCTATTCACGGCTAGTTTTACCCAATCTTGAATCGGAGCATCTTTGACTTGACACATTCTAAAAATATCTTTAGCCTCAACAGCTTGCTCCATCAAAACATTTCCATTCGTATCAACGACACGAACAACGCCATCAGCAATCATTTGGAAAGTTTTATCGTGAGAACCATATTCTTCTGCTTTTTGCGCCATCAAACCTACATTGGGAACACTTCCCATTGTTGTTGGGTCGAATGCACCGTGTTTTTTGCAAAAATCAATGGTAGCCGTATAAATTCCGGAATAACATCTATCTGGAATGATAGCCATTGTATCTTGTTGTTTTCCGTCTTTATTGTACATTTGTCCTGAAGTACGAATCATTGCAGGCATTGAAGCATCTACAATTATATCAGATGGTACTTGAAGATTGGTAATTCCTTTTTCTGAATTAACCATGGCTATTGCTGGACCGTTTTCGATGGCTTGGTCTATGGCTTCTTTTACTTCAATTTCTTTTGAATTGCCAGCAATTTTTGCATATACATCGCCTAAACCGTTTTTTGTGTCAACATTTAATTCATCAAACAATGCAGCATATTTTTCGAAAACTGCTGCGAAATAAACCTCAACAATAGCTCCAAAAATAATCGGATCGGAAACTTTCATCATCGTGGCTTTCAAATGCACTGAAAGCAATAAGTTCTGTTCTTTAGCTTCTTTGATGGTTTTGGCAACAAAACTTTTCAAAGCGTTTAAGTTCATTACCGAACTGTCAATGATTTCTCCAACTTTCAATGGAGTGCTTGCTTTCAAAACGGTTGTTGCACCGTCTTTCGAAACAAATTCTATTTTTACAACTGTAGCTTCTGTGATGGTAACTGATTTTTCACTTCCGTAAAAATCGCCAGTTTCCATTGATGCCACTTTTGTTTTTGATTCAGATGACCAAGCTCCCATAGAATGTGGATTGGCTTTGGCATAATTTTTAATGGCTTTGGGTGCTCTACGATCAGAGTTTCCTTCACGCAAAACAGGATTTACAGCCGATCCTAAAACTTTAGAATATTTGGCTTTAATTGCTACTTCATCCTCGTTCGATGGTTCAGCAGGAAAATTAGGAACTGCGTAACCGTGAGATTGTAATTCCGCAATCGCCGTTTTTAATTGCGGCACCGATGCCGAAACATTGGGTAATTTTATGATGTTGGCTTCCGGAGTATTGGCTAATTGACCTAATTCTGATAAAGCGTCTCCCACTTTTTGGTCTTCTTTCAAAAACTCTGGAAAATTGCACAAAATTCTTCCTGCAAGAGAAATATCTCTTGTTTCAATTTCAATATCAGAAGTTGCTGTAAATGCTTGAACAATTGGTAAAAAAGAATACGTGGCTAGTAAAGGTGCTTCGTCTGTAAGCGTGTAAAAAATTTTAGATTTAGTTGACATTTTAATAAAATTTTTTTTAATTTTTATTTTGTATTACAAATGTAAGAAAAACGTTTTCGTAAATGGGAAAACACCCTGATTTAGTTTAAATAATTATCAAATTATGATTATTTAATTTGTTTACAACGAATTTTTGGAAATTGACTTCATTTTTTATCGAAATGAGAATCCAAGATCTGACATCAAAATAAGGGCAATCTTTTTTTATAACAATAAGGGTATTTTTACCTAAAAAAACTCCCATTTGCCTCGGCGAATGGGAGTTTTATAATAAATTGATTCTCGATTATCTTCTTTTATCTCTAATCTTAGCTTTTTTACCAGTAAGTTCTCTAAAGTAATAAATTCTAGCTCTACGAACAGCACCTTTTTTGTTGATTTCAATTTTTTGCAAAGCAGGCAAGTTAACCGGGAAGATACGCTCTACTCCAATTGCACCTGACATTTTGCGAATTGTGAAAGTTTCTGTATTTCCAGAACCTCTTCTTTGAATAACAACACCTTTAAAAAACTGTGTTCTTGTTTTTTCGCCCTCTTTAATTTCGTAAAAAACTGTGATTGTATCTCCAGCTCCGAATACAGGGAAATCTTTTCTTGTTACAAATTCGTCTTGAACGAATTTCAATAAATCTGCCATTTTATTTTTTTATTTATGGTTTTAAAAAGAGCAACATTCACGGTTTTCGCCAGAGGTTGGTCTAATGAGGGTGCAAAATTA
Organism: Flavobacterium sp.; assembly: GCF_031423415.1. Lineage (GTDB taxonomy): Bacteria > Bacteroidota > Bacteroidia > Flavobacteriales > Flavobacteriaceae > Flavobacterium. Next base: position 2,888 of record NZ_JANPFL010000017.1, on the reverse strand, counting down.
AAAAATAATTATGAATTATCAATTATGAATTATCAATTATTTTCTTCGAGCAAATCCGGTCGTCTATTTTTAGTATGTTCATACGCCATATCTTCTCGCCATTTATCGATTTTGGCAAAATTTCCGCTAGTTAATACTTCAGGAACTTTCCAGCCTTTGTAATCTGCAGGTCTTGTATATATTGGTCCCGACAGTAAATTATCCTGAAAACTATCTGTCAAAGCCGAGGTTTCATCGCTTAAAACTCCAGGAATTAATCTTATCAGCGAATCGCACAAAACCAATGCGCCTAATTCTCCGCCACTTAAAACATAATCTCCGATAGAGATTTCCTTAGTAATAAAATGGTCACGAACACGTTGATCTACTCCTTTATAGTGACCACAAAGAATAATAATATTCTCGTACATCGACATAGTGTTGGCCATTTTTTGGTTCAGCGTTTCGCCATCGGGCGACATATAAATGATCTCGTCGTAGGTTCTTTCGCTTCTCAAATGCGCGATGCAATCGTCAATAGGTTGAATATTCATTACCATTCCGGCACCGCCACCATACGGATAATCATCCACGCTTTTCTGTTTGTTGGTCGTGTAATCTCTTAGATTATGAAAATGAACTTCTACAATTCCTTTATCGATGGCGCGTTTCATCATCGAAGCCTCAAACGGACTTCGCAATAATTCAGGTAAAACGGTAATAATATCAATACGCATACTATTTTTTTTAGGAGGCAAAGGTACAAAGTTTTTTTTCAGAAGCTATTCCCAGCACTTCATTACAATCTTGCGTTTTATAACTGGTTTTTACTACGCCCCAAAAGGAACTTCCGTTGGTCGTTCTTTTAGGGCAAGAAAAAAATCCAGTTGTAGCTCGCAAGGATTTTCATTGCGGTCTGGGCTAGGGAATTGTGGTAGAAGGAACTTTTAAGAAATTACCTTCGCACATTGTAGTCATTATAAAACTTAGACTATTGATAAACTTCAATTTATCTTTTCTGCCAAAAAGGAAATCATAAAGTATTCAAAATTGTATTGATTTACCGTTTTATAATGGTGAACTTTGGTATTCAATACAAATGATTATGAAAAAGAAAATTTTAGCTTTGGGAAGTGCAGCACTCCTCACAGCCACTATGTTTACGTTGCATTCGTGTAGTGCTATTCCAAAAAGGGCAAAAGCCGTTCAAGGTTTTGATAAAGAAAAATATTTAGGCAAGTGGTTTGAAATAGCAAGACTGGATTTTGTTTTTGAAAAAAATTTAAGCAACACCGCCGCCGAATATTCATTAAACGATGATGGCAGTATTAAAGTAGTAAATAAAGGGTACAATTATATAAAGAATAAAAATGTAGCCTCAACGGGGAAAGCAAAGTTCGTAGGTGATAGTACTGAGGGAAAGTTAAAGGTTTCCTTTTTTGGACCTTTTTATTCAGGATACAATATATTGGCACTGGATTCGGATTATAAATATGCTTTAGTTGTGGGTAAAAATCTCAAATATATGTGGTTGTTATCCCGTGATAAAACTATGCCTGACAACATTAAACAAGACTATTTGAAAATAGCAAAAGATTTGGGTTTTGATACTTCAGCACTGATTTGGGTAAAGCATGATTAGTGGTTAAAAAATAAAAAAGGTTATTTTTTGATTATCTGAGCATAATTTGAAAGTTACATTCATTTCTTAAATCCATTTCGAGAGAATTTTCAAATTCTTTATTTAATTCGTAAATTTGCACCTCAATAAAAAACAATAAAAAATGGAAAACGGAATATACGCTAAATTCAACACCCCAAAAGGTTCGATTTTAATAAAATTAACACACGATTTAACGCCAGGAACTGTTGGAAATTTCGTAGCTCTTGCTGAAGGAAATATGGAAAACAAAATTAAACCTCAGGGACAAAAATTCTATGACGGTTTAAATTTTCACAGAGTCATTCCTAATTTTATGATTCAAGGTGGATGCCCTCTTGGAACAGGAACAGGAGATCCAGGTTATAAATTTGATGATGAGTTTCACCAAGATTTGCGTCACGATACACCGGGCGTTTTGTCTATGGCAAATTCAGGACCAGGCTCAAACGGTTCTCAATTTTTCATCACACACGTTGCCACACCTTGGTTAGACGATAAACACACCGTTTTTGGAAATGTAATCGAAGGTCAAGATGTGGTAGATGCTATTGCACAAGGCGACAAATTAGAAACTCTTGAAATTATTAGAGTGGGCGAGGAAGCGAAGAACTGGAATGCTATTGAAGCTTATGTTGGTTTGAAAGGCGCTCGTTTGAAAAAATTGGAAGCTTTGAAAGCAGAATCAGAAGCAAAAATGGAAAAATTAGCTGCTGGATTCGAAAAAACAGAAAGCGGTTTGCGCTACCAATTCATTCAAAAAGGAGAAGGTAAGCAAGCAGAAGCTGGAAAAACAGTTTCGGTTCATTACGAAGGTTCTTTAGAAAACGGAAAAGTGTTTGACTCTTCTTACCCAAGAAAAAAACCAATCGAATTCAAGTTAGGTATAGGGCAAGTCATTGAAGGTTGGGACGAAGGAATTGCTTTGTTGAAAGTGGGAGATAAAGCGCGCTTTGTCATTCCATCGGATTTAGGTTATGGCCCAAGTGGAGCAGGAGGAGTGATTCCGCCAAACGCTACTTTGATATTTGACGTTGAATTAATGGCCGTAAAGTAAAAGTTTTTGTGTTCAGTCGCAATTTGTAATAGTGAATAATCGAATTTATATATAATTAGTCATTCCTTAAAAATGAATTAACAATTTGATTGTTAATAACTTGTGATTAAATTCAGTTGAAAACAGTACTTTTAAATCGCCAAAAAGTGTATATTTCGGTATAAAAAAGTGGCAATATGTTAGGCAAAATAA
>NZ_JANPFL010000016.1:0-58450 GCF_031423415.1 Flavobacterium sp. | reverse complement strand
TCTTAAAACTTCAATATTTGAAAAAATATTTTTCTAAATTTCAAATATTGAGTTCTACAAAGAACACTAAAAAACAAGCAAAACAGTTGAAATGCTTATAAATAGTAGCTTTTCAAGTTTTTATCGGACAACAATGATTCTGTATTTATAATTTTAATTTTTTCATCCTGAATCGATTTGAAATAATCGATCCATTTCAACTATTTTTAGTGTCAACGTCGATTGTTTTCCTCTAGAAATAGATTCTTTTAAAAAAATATTTCTTTTTTTAAATTTATAAAACAATTCAAACCCTTATTTTTGCGCTATGGCGAAGAAAAATACAGACAAGATCGTTTTTGATCATATAAAAGTCCTTGATGCAGGTGCAAAAGGCGTATCGGTGGCAAAAGCCCCAGATGGAAAAGTAATTTTTATTCCCAATGTGGTTCCGGGCGACGTGGTTGATGTGCAAACTTTCAAAAAGCGTAAGGCCTATTACGAAGGAAAAGCGGTGAAATTTCACGAATTCTCAGAGCACAGAATCGAACCTATTTGCGAACATTTTGGCGTTTGTGGCGGTTGCAAATGGCAGAATATGAACTACAGCCAGCAATTGTTTTACAAACAAAATGAGGTCAAAAATCATTTGCAACGCATTGGAAAAATAGAACTTCCAGATTTTGAACCGATTTTGGGTTCGGAAAAACAATTTTTCTACAGAAATAAAATGGAATTTTCGTTTTCGAACAGCCGTTGGCTAACCGAAAAGGAAATCGACAGCACCGAAGACTTGGGAAATAGAAATGCGTTGGGTTTTCATATTCCGAAAATGTGGGATAAAATTTTGGACATCAATAAATGCCATTTGCAGGAAGACCCATCGAATGCTATTCGGAATGAAATCAGGGCTTTCGCCAATGAAAATAATTTAACATTCTTCAATCCAAGAAATCACGAAGGTTTACTTAGAACCTTGATGATGCGGACTGCTTCGACAGGTGAAATTATGGTTTTACTTCAGTTTTTCGAAAATGACAAAGCAAATAGAGAATTACTTTTAGACCATATTTATAAGCAATTCCCGCAAATTACTTCACTTCAATATGTTGTAAATAATAAGGCAAACGACACTTTATACGACCAAAACATCAAACTTTACAAAGGAAGAGATTATATTTTGGAAGAAATGGAAGGCTTGAAATTTAGCATTAATGCCAAATCTTTTTACCAAACCAATTCCGACCAAGCATTCGAATTGTATAAAATCACCCGAGATTTCGCTGGATTGACTGGTACAGAAATCGTATATGATCTATACACAGGAACTGGAACGATTGCACAATTTGTATCGAAAAATGCTAAAAAAGTAATTGGTGTAGAAAGCGTTCCAGAAGCTATCATTGATGCCAAAGCCAATGCAGAACGCAACAAAATTACGAATTGCGAGTTTTATGTAGGCGATATGAAAGTGGTTTTCAACGAAAGTTTTATTGCACAACACGGCAAACCAGATGTAATTATTACCGATCCACCGAGAGATGGAATGCACGCAGCTGTCATTGAACAAATTATGAAAATTGAACCCTCAAAAATTGTCTATGTAAGTTGCAACTCGGCAACGCAAGCTAGAGATTTGGCTTTAATGGACGAAAAATACAAAGTCACACGTGTTCGACCTGTAGATATGTTTCCACAAACGCATCACGTAGAAAATGTTGTACTTTTGGAAAGAAGGAATTAGTGTTCAGTGTGCGGTGTTCAGTGTTCAGAAATTTAGTGATCAGATTTTAAATTGTAGTGACTTAAAAGTAAGCAGTTGCTAGTTTGATATTTAACATTGAAATTGATTTTTGACATTGAAATTGATTTTTGACATTGAAATTGATTTTTGACATTGAAATTGATTTTTGCCATTGCTATTGAAGTTTAAAGAAACATATGAAAAAAATATTTGCTCTTTTAATACTTATAATATTCACCTCTTCCAGCTGTGAGAAAGACGATATTTGCGACGGCGATACGCCCACTACGCCGCGTTTGATTATTGACTTTTACAACGTTAGTAATCCAACGGTAAGAAAGGATGTAACGAATTTGAAAGTTATAGGTGAAGGAATGACCAACGGTATCGTCTTTACTGCTGGCGCAACGGGAGAAGCACAATATTTAGCCAATGGAAGTACCATTTCAATTCCATTAAAGACAGATGCAAATGCAACTAAATACAATTTTATTCTCAATTCAGGCAATTCAAATCCTACATTGATAGACATCGACGCAATAACGTTCAATTACAGTAGAAATAATGTTTTTGTATCGCGAGCTTGCGGTTTTAAAACAGTTTTTACTTTTGAAACAAGCAATCCATTTGTTCATACCTCAGTGCCGGATACCAAAGAAAAATGGATGAAAGCTATTTTTATCCAAAAAAGCAACATAGACAACGAAAATGAAACACATATCAAAGTATATTTTTAGTTTTTGTTTTCTGCTGTTAACGCTATTAACTCAGGCACAAGAAACTAATCCGACCAAAACCCTTTCAGAAAAAAAGAATTCTGAAGCCAAAGTTCCAGAATCGCCAAAACAGGCGAATGCTAAAACAGCGACAACAAAAAAAACTGACACTATTGCACCTGTAAAAAAAGACCGCTATGGAGTTCGAGTGGGACTAGATTTGTATAAATTGACCCGTGGCTTGTATGATTCTAATTATAAAGGAATCGAATTCGTGGGTGATTACCGTTTAACGAAAAATTATTATGCAGCCGCAGAACTGGGAAGCGAAGACAAAACTACCGAAGATGACCGATTGAATTCCACCACTAAAGGAACATACATAAAAGTGGGATTTGATTACAATGCATACAAAAACTGGTTGGATATGGAAAATATCATTTCCATTGGTTTGCGTGGTGGTTTTAGCACTTTTAATCAGGAATTAAACAGTTACAAAATCTACAATTCAAATCCGTATTGGGGAGAAATGCCTTGGCAAGTTTCTGGAAAAACGTTTAACGGATTGACCGCTGGCTGGATTGAGGTAGTGGCCGGAATAAAAGTAAAAGTGTATAACAATATATTTGTAGGTTTCAGCCTTCGAATGAACACCTTAGTTTTTGACAAAAAACCCAGTGATAACTTCGAAAACCTATACATTCCGGGCTTCAACAGAACGTATGCTGGAAATTTTGGGGCTGGATTAAACTATACCGTTACTTATTTTGTTCCGTTATATAAAAAGACGGTAAAAGCTAAAAAAGAAATTACAAATTAGGAATTACGAATTACGAATTTCCAGAAGAGCCGTAATTCGTAATTTAAAATTCAAAATTCTTTTTATCCTATTTCCTTAATTCCTTTTACAAAAAGCCACGACATAAATAATTTCTCTCCGTCTTTGGTTTTAGTAGCATAAAATTTTGGTGCCAAAAGAGTTCCGGCGACAAATGCGGACATCGAAATCCATAGTCCTTCTACATTGGTGTAATTTCCAATCAGAAATCGGAACAAAATAAATAGTATTCCAAAACATCCTAGTTGGTATAGAAAAGCACGTAATTGTAATTTGGTCATTTTTTTGGGTTATAAGTTATTAGTTATGGGTTAAGAGTTTAACAATTCTGAATACCACTATTTGTTCCTGATAGCTATTGAAACTGAATTTACTAACTTTCTTCTGGAATTTGACCCGAGCCATCAAGGCGAACTGGCAAAGCAAACTTTGTTCTCTTGCTTCCTTCATACATTTCGTATTTGACCAATCTCGCTTCGATGCTGGCATTGAAAAGTTTGATTTTTCGAGATGGTTTTAGTCCTACATATTTCAAAGCTTCGAGATTTCCGGTGATGAACCAAGCGTTGGTTCCTGGATAATTTTTCTTCAAAGTATCACCAATGTTTTTGTAGAATTCTTCCATATGAATGTCTAGTCGCTCATCATAAGGCGGATTAAAAACCATATGTAATTTCCCTTGCGAAGTTTTCTCCGTATCGAAAAAGTTACGTTCCTCGATAGAAATGTACTCGTCCAAATTAGCATTTTTAATATTGTCTTTTGCTTTCAAAACTGCCGATGGCGCTTTGTCGTAGCCTTTTATGGTGTAATGAAATTCCCAAATTTTCTTCATCAAGGAATCCATAATTTGGTCAAACAAATCATTGTCCCAATCGTTCCATTTTTCGAAAGCAAATTCCTTACGGTTGATATTTGCCGGAATATTACAAGCAATCATTGCAGCTTCCGCCAAAAATGTTCCCGAACCACACATTGGATCTAAGAAATCGCCTTGACCATTCCAACCGGAAAGCATAAGAATTCCGGCTGCCAATACTTCGTTGATAGGAGCAATATTCGTGGCGGTTCTATAACCCCGTTGGTGCAAAGAATTACCAGAAGTATCCAAAGCCACAGAAACTTGGTCTTTGTCGATATGGATATTAATTCTCAAGTCTGGATGGATTTTCTCAATACTCGGACGTTGTCCTGTTCTTTCGCGAAACTGATCAACAATAGCGTCTTTACATTTTTGAGAAACAAATTCCGAATGATTAAAATACTCCGAATGTACTGTGGCATCAATCACAAAAGTCTGATTGGCACTAATAAATTTCGACCAGTTTACACCCGAGATTCCTTTGTACAAACCGTTTTCATCTCTTGCCTTGAAGAAATAAATAGGTTTCAGGATTTTCAAAGCCGTTCTCAAAGACAAATTAGCTTTGTACATAAAACCCTTGTCCCCTTTGAAACTTACCATTCTCACACCTTGCTCCACATCTTGTGCGCCAAGCATTTTCAGTTCATTTGCTAGTATTTCTTCAAAACCAAAAAAGGTTTTGGCAATCATTCTAAAATTATTTTCCATTGTAAAATCAAGTATTCGGTGCAAAAATACACTAAATTTGCAGGACTTGAATTATAAGAAAAAGAATAAATGCCGAATTCACTAAAACCAAACACCCCAGACGCAAAACCTACTACCAATACTTGGTTTGCCTCTTGGTTTGACACTCCCTATTATCACATCCTTTACAAAGAGCGAAACTATAGAGAAGCCCAGCTTTTTATGGATAATCTTACGCATTACCTCAACCTTCCAGAAAAGGCAAAAGTGCTGGATTTAGCTTGTGGAAAAGGGCGCCATTCGATCTATTTGAATCAATTGGGTTACGAAGTTGTGGGTGCTGATTTGTCTGAAAACAGCATTGCCGAAGCCAATAAAAACCAAAATAAAAACTTGCATTTTCAGGTTCACGATATGCGAGAGACTTTCGAAGATAAATTTGATGCTATATTTAATTTGTTTACCAGCTTTGGGTATTTCGAAAATGACGAAGACAATTTGACCACTTTGAAGGCGATGAAAGACAGCTTAACTGAACACGGTTTTGCCGTAATCGATTTTATGAATGTAAACCAAGTCATTGGCAATCTGGTTCCAGAAGAAATAAAAATCGTCGAAAACATTCACTTTCATATCAAACGCTATGTAAATGACGGACATATTTACAAAGAAATTGATTTTGAAGATCAAGACGAGAAATTCCATTTTACCGAAAAAGTTAAAGCGTTAACGCTTCAAGACTTTGAAGAAATGATGGAACAAGCTGGAATATTTTTGTTGGATATTTTTGGAGATTACAAACTGAAAAAATTTCACAAAACCGATAGCGAACGGTTAATAATGATATTTAAATAAGAAGTTAGAAGATGGAAGTTAGGAGTGGGAAGTTTGCAATGTTTTCAGCAACCTAAACTCTTAAACCACTTTAAAACAACCTTAAACCTTTAAACAATCTTAAACTTTTAAAAAATAAATGAACTACCTTTTACCCTTATTTTCGGTCCTCTTAGGATATGGTATTGCTTTGTTTTTAAAACCAAAAAGCAAAAACAATCTTAAATTATTGTTGGCTTTTAGCGGTTCGTTTTTACTGTCTTTAACCGTGATGCACTTATTGCCTGAGGTTTACGAAAGTCACAATTCTAATGCTGGACTTTTTATAATGGCGGGAATTTTATTCCAAATCATTTTAGAATTTTTTTCCAAAGGTGCTGAACACGGTCACGTTCACGGTCACGAAAAAATGGAACAAATGCCTTGGTTGCTGTTTATCAGCCTTTGTATTCACGCTTTTTTGGAAGGATTTCCCGTAAGTCATCATCATAGTTTAGCTTTGGGAATTGCCATTCATCATTTGCCGATTGCCATCATATTGACGCTATTTTTTATTAATGCGCAATTGGACAAAAAAGCAATTTTTGTCTTTATGTTTACCTTTGCCATTATGACTCCTTTGGGAACCATTATTTCAGACTATTTACCCGTTTTAAATAAATATTACACCGAAATTACCGCTGTTGTTATTGGGATATTATTCCATATTTCGTCCACCATTATTTTCGAAAGTAGCGAAGGACATAAGTTCAATATTGCCAAGATTTCAATGATAATTATTGGTATATTGGCTGCAAATTTTATCTAATTTTTAAAAAATTTGTTTTATGAAAATTAATGTTTTTTTATTGATTTCGATACTTTTTTTTGCACCCAAAATTATTTCAGCTCAAAAAAAGCTGATTCGATTTAACAACCCTAATATCCAGTATGAGGGGAGAATTGCATTTAGTGATAGTGCGGCTTGTGTCAATTGGTCGGGTTCTTCGATAAGCTTGAATTTCAAAGGTTCTGAAATTTCGGCCATTTTAAAAGATGCAGATACGTCTAATTACTACAATGTAATTTTAGACGAAAAGGTAATTTCAAAAATTCAGCTAGACACCATCAAAAAAAGCTATGTTCTTGCCTCAAATTTGAGTAATGGAACACACAAAATTCAACTTTTCAAACGTACAGAATGGGGAAAAGGGCAAACTTTTTTTTATGGATTTGAAACCAATGAAAATGCTACTATTTTACCAAAATCAAAACCTAAAAAAAAGAAAATAGAGTTCTATGGTGATTCGATTACTTGTGGTTACGGCAACGAAGTTATCAACGGGAAAGATTCTGGAACGGGACATTTCGAAAACAATTATTTAACTTATGGTGCGATAACTGCCCGACATTTTGACGCTCAATTTTCCTGCATTGCTAATAGCGGCATCGGAATTACGGTAAGTTGGTTTCCAACCACAATGCCCGATATTTACGATTTAACGGATCCTCACGATATAAACACCAAATGGAATTTCAATAATTACACCCCTGATGTTGTGGTCATAAATTTATTTCAAAATGATTCTTGGCTTGTAAATAAACCTACTCATGAAGAATTCAAAAGGAAATTCGGAAGTCAAAAACCCAATGAGGATTTTATAATCAAATCGTATGAAAACTTCGTAAAATCAATAAGACAGAAATACCCAAACACCACCATTATTTGTGCTTTAGGAAATATGGACGCTACCAAAGAAGGTTCAAAATGGCCAAATTATATTGTGAAAGCGTTGGAAAACCTTCAAGACAAAAAAATATATTCTCATTTCTTTACTTATAAAAATACGCCTGGTCATCCAAAAGTGAATGAACAGAAAGCAATGGCCGATAGCTTGATTGCTTTTATAAACCAAAATATTAAATGGTAAAACAAATTATAGTTGAAGCTAGATCTTTTTTAATTCAATTTTAAATTCATTTCCTCGAAATTTATTTAGTAAATTTGTAAAAAGATTAAAATGGAAGCAACTCTTTTAGAACGAATTACAATAAAACCAGATGTTTGCAATGGCAAACCAACAGTCAGAGGAATGAGAATTACGGTAGAAACCATTTTACAGTTTTTATCCGCTGGAGATACTGTAGAAACTGTTATAGAAGCTTATCCATTTCTTGAAAAAGAAGACATTCAGGCTTGTATTGCTTTTGCTCTAAAAAATCTATCGTCTTATAAAAATGACGTTCAGCTAGCCAGTTAACTATGGGTTTTTCATTTTTAGTTGATGTAAATCTTCCAAAATATTTCAGTTTTTTTAATGACAATCATTTTATTTTTGTATCTGATATTGATTTGCAAATGAGCGATACCGATATATGGAATTATGCTTTATATAACAAATTAGTCATTCTCACAAAAGACACTGACTTTTATAACCGTTTTTTGGTTTCTTCGACCGCTCCAAAAATAATTTATTTTCAATTAGGCAATTGCTCGTTGAAACAGTTACACCAATATTTCAACGACAATTGGGACAAAATTCTAGCCGAGATTGAAAATTCAAGAATTATTATCGCTAAAGAAAATCATATTGAATGTATCAAATGAAAACAATTACGTATTTAATATTTAATTAGATGACATGGAAATAACCTCAAAAAGACATCCTTATAAATTTTACTTAAGTTTATTGTTTTATAATATATTGCTTATTGGAATTGGGGCAATTTTTCTTTCAGCTAGCATTAGAGATAACAGTAATATTGGTTATTACATTTTTTTTATTGTTATCGCAATAGCGTTCTCTTTGAGTTTTGGCTATTTCAAAAATGCTCCAATTTTCAAATTAAGTAATAAAGGTTTATTGCATAAGAATACTTTTTATTCTTGGGAAGAATTATCATTAGTAAAACTCACAGGCAAAGGAGATATGATATTTACTTCTGGTGAATGCGCCGCCTTGACTTTTAAAGACACCACAAAAATTCAAATATTTGATGATTTTTATTCCAATATTTCTGAAATTAAATGCTTAATTCAAGATGTTGTCATTGATAAAAAAGAAGAAATTGAAATTAAAGAACAAGAAATAAATCCAATAGGTATAGACCGAGAATTATTTGTGACATATAAAGGGAATCCAATATTTTCATTTAGAGGAGTCTTAATGTGGGGGTTTATTGTTTTCATAAATATGATTCCAATATTTTCAAACAAACCCATAAACACTAATTCTTTCTTGCTATTTATGCCTTTATGTTTGTTTTGGTTTATTATCAACTCTTGTATGCTACATTTCTTTGAAATATCAAAAAAATATTTTGTTGTGAAAAACCATTACTTTTTTTGGAAGAAAGACATTTATGCAATTCAAAACATAAAAGAAATTGTTTTTGAAAGTCAGCCAAAACAAGCTAATAAGATAAGAATAATAACAAAAAATTTTAAAACAAAGTTTTATCTTGCAGGAAGCCTAACTGATAAAACTTGGCTGGAAATGAAAAAAGAATTGGAAAATAAAAATATCATTGTTAGAAATGAGTCTATTATTTGAAAATAAATAAGAATCAAAAATGACCTTCACAAAAACCACCGAACAATCCTCGAAATACGAACATTTAGAAAAAATGTCGGTTTCAGAATTATTATCTAATATAAATCAGGAAGACAAAACCGTACCTTTTGCTGTTGAAAAAGCTTTGCCTCAAATTGAGATTTTGGTTGATGAAATTGTTGCCAAAATGAAACTCGGCGGACGATTGTTTTACATCGGCGCAGGAACATCCGGACGGTTAGGCGTTGTGGATGCGTCGGAATGTCCACCTACATTTGGTGTTCCTTTTGATTTAGTCAACGGCATCATTGCTGGTGGTGACAAAGCCATTCGCCGTGCGGTAGAAAATGCCGAAGACGATGCCAATAAGGCTTGGATCGATTTGCAAGAACAAAACATCAACGAAAATGATGTAGTAATTGGAATTGCGGCGTCGGGAACAACGCCTTATGTCATTGGTGGTTTGCAATCTTGCAACGAAAATAAAATAACCACAGGTAGTATTTCTTGTAACGCAGGAAGTCCACTTTCGCAAACAGCAAAATTTCCTATAGATGTTGTTGTAGGTCCCGAATTTGTAACAGGAAGTTCCAGGATGAAAGCGGGAACGGCACAGAAATTAGTATTGAATATGATTTCGACTGCGACAATGATTCAACTCGGGAAAGTAAAAGGCAACAAGATGGTCGATATGCAATTGAGCAACAACAAACTCGTGGATCGCGGCGTGAAAATGATTATGGGAGAAATTCCAGTTTCATATGAAGAAGCATCCGAATTATTAGCAAAATATGGCAGTGTTCGAAAAGCTGTTAATAACTTCCAACCTCCAACTTCTAATTTCTAACTTCAAATGTCAACAAACAAAGAACTTCTGTCCAAATCTATAAAATATTTAGCTTGGGCTTTGCCTTTACTTTTTATTGGTCCGTCTTTGATTTATAATGCATTTATGAACAAGCAAAATGTATGGCACTATTTGGTTTTAGGAATCGGAATTGCGACTTGTGTCGGAGCTGTTTATTTACTTTTTTTGGGGTTGAAAACTATGGTACAAAGTTTATTTAATGATTAATTCATACATTTACTAAAAATTACAACTTATGGATATTCAAGCAGAAATAAATTGGATACATCAAGAAATTGACAAAGTGAAAGACCCATCTTTTGTTGACAAACTAAAACATTTATTACTGTCAGTAAACTCAACCACTGAAGCGACAGATGTTGATTACAACATCGATATTGAAAAAGCATTAGAAAGCATTAAGAATGGTAATTTTCATTCTGAGGATGAAGCAAGGGAAATTTCAAAAAAATGGGGAAGAAAATAATTTGGGCTTCCGATGCTTTAGAACAATTAGAAGATATTCATTTTTATATTCTTTTTGAAAGTAAATCTATTCGAATTGCCGACAAAGCGGTTGATACGATTTTTGAAAGCACCGAAATTCTAAAAACCAATCCAGAAATATACAAACTTGACCCTAAAAGAACAAATAACGATGGTAGTTTCAGAGTGTATTATGTTTATGACTATATGATTTCATACCAAATTACCACAGATTTCATTCAGATTCTTAGAGTTAGACCCACGGCAAGGAAACCAAAAAAATTCTAATGGAAAACCTGATACACACCCATAAAACGTTCGAAAAAGTTTCTTTTATTGACAAAAAAGTCAATAATAGGGAGTTTGAAGATTGTATTTTTAAGAATTGTGATTTTTCGAATAGCGATTTTTGCAACAACACTTTTATGGATTGCGAGTTCATTGATTGCAATCTGTCGATGACTCAATTAACTGGTACAAGTCTGAAAACGTTACATTTCAAAGATTGTAAATTGTTAGGAATACTCTTCCATTTGTGTGCTGATTTTCTATTCAGCGTCAGTTTCCAGGATTGTGTTTTAGATTATTCGTCGTTTGCCAATAAGAAAATGCCGAAAACAAAGTTTGCTTCCTGTTCGATGAAAGAAGTTTCATTTATTGGAACGAATCTAATAAATTCTAGTTTTGAAAATTGTAATTTAGAAAATGCTATTTTCAATGATACGCAATTGGCTGGAGTTGATTTCAAAACGGCTTACAACTATAAAATAGATCCTGAATTTAATCCGATGCGAAAAGCGAAGTTTTCGACACAAGGAATTGTGGGACTATTGGATAAATATGATATAAAAATCGAGTAAAATGGAAACGACAAATTCCTATTTAGAAAGCGTAAAAAAACAATTTCTTTATTATAAAACCTTGGGAGAAAAAGCGATGGATCAGCTCGAACCTGAACAACTTTTTGTTTCCATAAATGAAGATACTAATAGTATTGCAACGATTGTGAAGCATCTTTCGGGAAATATGCTTTCGCGTTGGACGGATTTTCTAAGTTCGGATGGTGAGAAAGAATGGCGAAATCGCGATTTGGAATTTGATTCCCGTTTTCTCGGGAATGACAAGGAAGAATTATTAAACGTTTGGAATAAAGGCTGGGATTGTTTTTTAGATGCTTTGAATAGATTGCATAATGAACAACTTTCGACCATTATTTATATCCGAAACGAAGGGCATACTGTAATTGAAGCGATAAATAGACAATTGGCACATTATCCGTATCATATTGGACAAATTGTTTTCTATGCCAAAATGTTGAAAAAAAGTGAATGGACTAGTTTGTCAATTCCAAAAAACAAGTCCAATAATTACAATTCAGACAAATTCTCCAAAGAGAAAAGCATTCGGAATTTTACGGATGATGAGTTAAACAAATTGAAATAAACCAACGAACATTACAGGTTTAAAAAACCTACGAGGTTCAATAAAGATAGGCAATGAAAAAAATAATCTTACTACTTCCGATACTATTATTAATGTCTTGTTATAATACAGAACACAATTGCAAGGATTTCAAAACAGGCAAATTCAAATTTGAATACAAGGTTGAAGGTGTAAATAAAACCACTGTTTTTGAACGCAAAGACAGCATCGAAATTGAAACCTTCGAAGGAAAAACAGACACTTCCAGTATTCGATGGGTAAATGATTGCGAATATATTTTGCAAAAAATTCACCCAAAGAATAGGGCTGAAAAAAACGCAATTAACATGAAAATCTTGACCACTTCAAAGAATTCCTATACCTTTGAATTTGGAATTGTAGGAAGTGATCAAAAACAACGCGGAACGGTGGAGAAGATTTCAGATAGCAGATAGCAGGTTGCAGATTTCAGAGTGCAGTTTAAATAACTTTAAGCAATTTTAAACTTCTAACTCTAAACCCATAACTCTTAACTCATAACAAAAAAAATGGAAGTATTTTTAAATCCTGATGCTTGGATTGCCTTATTAACATTGACTTTTCTGGAAATTATTCTCGGAATCGACAATATTATTTTTATATCGATTGTTACCGGAAAATTGCCGCCAGAAAAAAGAAAAAAAGCTACTAAAGTGGGAATGTTTTTGGCTATGTTTATGAGAATTGCATTATTATTTGGCATCAGTTTTTTGATTCAAATGAAGAAGCCGTGGTTTTATATTGATTTTAGCTGGTTTTCAGCTGGAGTTACTGGACAAAGTCTTATCCTATTATTCGGAGGATTATTCCTGATTTATAAAAGCACGAAAGAAATTCACGAAAAAGTGGAAGAAAAAGGTGAAGAAGAGAAACAAATTGGTAAAGCAGCTTCCAAATCCTTTCAAGACGTGCTATTGCAAATTATTATGATTGATTTGGTATTTTCTTTCGATAGTATTTTAACGGCTGTTGGGATGACAAATGGAGTTGAAGGAGCACTTTATATTATGATTATGGCCGTAATAATTTCAGTATTGATTATGATGCAATTTGCGGTTCCGGTTGGAAATTTTGTCAACAATCACCCTTCTATTCAAATTCTGGGATTATCATTTTTAATCTTAATTGGATTTATGTTAATAACAGAAAGTGCTCATTTATCGAATGCCTTAATCTTTGGCGGACACGTTACACCAGTGCAGAAAGGATATTTGTATTTTGCGATTTCCTTCTCGCTTTTTGTGGAGTTTTTGAATATGAAAGTCGATAAAAAAAAGAAATAAAATAATTAAATCAAAGCTCCTTTTCGGGGCTTTTTTTATATTGAAGTGATTAATTTAGCACTATGAAAAACACCATCTCACAAAGAGTTGCCGACTTTTTAAAGAACTTCCCTCCTTTTAGTTTTTTAAAACAAAAAGACATCGAAATCATTTCGGAACAGATAACAATCATTTATAAAGAAAAAGATAGTGTTGTTTTTGCCTTAAACGAAGAAACGCACGACAGTTTTTATGTTGTTCACAAGGGAGCTGTAGCGCTTATAGCAGATGAACAAAGTGATATTTTGGATATGTGTGACGAAGGGGATATTTTTGGTTTAAGACCTCTCATCGCCCACGAAAACTACAAAATGGAAGCTCGAACCTATGAAGAAACCATACTTTATGCCATTCCTATTAGTGTTTTTAGGCCTTATGCTCTTGAAAACAAAACTGTTGGTAATTTTTTGATAGAAAGCTTTGCATCTAATACATTAAACCCCTTTTCTAAAAGTCATAGAGGGAAACTATACGGAGAGGAAATTGAAGCCGACACCAAATTATTGGACCTTCAAGAAGTAAAATATTCCAAAAAGATAATAAGTTGTTGGCCATCAACCACGGCCCAAGACGTGGCTAAAATTATGATTGATAAAAATGTGGGCGCCATTCTTGTGGTCGAGCAAAATCTCCCAATTGGTATCATTACAGACAAAGATTTGAGAAACAAAATTGTAACGGGAGAATATCCAATCACAACTATTGCTTCTGCAATAATGACGACTCCAGTGATTACCTATCCCACTAAAATGACAATCACTCAAGCTCAAATGGCAATGATGAAGACTGACATTAGTCATTTATGCATCACAGAAGATGGAACTACGAATACTAAAGCGGTTGGCATGTTATCCAAACACGATGTTATGGTGTCGATTGGAAATAATCCAGCAGTATTGATGAGAGCCATAAAACGTGCAAAAAAATACAAGAAAATCAAGTTAATTCGCGGGGCTATTTTACAATTATTAAAGGGCTATTTGGATCAAAACATACCGATGATGCTGACGTCAAAAATAATTTCTGAATTGAATGATGCTTGTACCAAACAAGTAATTGAAATTGTGTTGAAAAAAATGGACACTCCACCACCAGTGCAATTTTCTTGGTTAGCTATGGGGAGTCAAGGACGAAGTGAGCAATTATTACAAACTGACCAAGATAATGCTTTAGTTTATGAAGATGTTTCAGAAGTATCAGCGGAATCAACAAAAAACTATTTTCTAGATTTGGCAACTCGCATCAATAAAGGACTTTTTGAAATAGGTTACGAATATTGTCCCGCCGAAATGATGGCTTCTAATCCCAATTGGTGCTTGAGTCTTAGCGAATGCAAAAACAAAGTACACCATTGGATTACCAATACTGGAAAAAATGAAGTACTATTATCCTTTATATTTTTTGATTATAGTTCGGTTTATGGAAATAAGGACCTTGTTAATAATTTGTCTGATTTTATTTTTGAAGACGTAAAAGCCAATCCAACATTTTACATCCATTTGGTTAGTGGTGCTTTACAAAGTCCATCGCCGACAGGATTTTTTAGAGAATTTTTATTAGAACAAGATGGTGCTAACAAGGACTTTTTTAATATCAAAAACCGAGCGTTAATGCCACTTGCCGATGCTGCGAGAGTTTTAATCCTATCTCATTCCGTAAAATCCATCAGCAATACAGTAGAGCGATTTGAAAAATTAGCAGAGTTAGAACCTCAAAATGCGGAGTTGTATCTGTCTTGTGCATCTTCCTATAAGATTTTGTTACGATTCAGAACCAATCAAGGGCTATTGCATAATGATTCGGGGCAGTTTATTTCTTTGGAAACATTGTCCAAAACCGAAAAATTGAAATTAAAAAGCACTTTTAAAACCATCAAAGAATTGCAAGAACTCATTCGTATTCGTTTTAATGCTTCAAACATTTTATAGATGGATTTCATGACCAACATCAAAAAATTTATTAGAAACCTCATTGGCAATTCTGATAAATTTGATGACCTAGAAGGAGATATTGAATCGACACGTTTTATCGTTTTGGACACCGAAACTACCGGTTTTAATTATGAAAAGGACCGAATATTGTGCATCGGAGCGGTGGTTTTGCAGAATTATCGGATCCCACTTCAGGAAAGTTTGGAGGTTTACATTCAGCAAGAACATTACAACAAAGCAACCGCTCAAATTCACGGAATTTTAAGAGCATCCGTTTTAAATCGTCCCAACGAGTTAGAGAGTTTGCAACAATTTCTTGATTTCTTGGGCGACTCCATTATCGTGGCACATCATACTCTTTTTGACATTACCATGATCAATAAAGCTTTGGAAAGAAATGGTTTGTCAAAACTAAAAAACAAAACCATTGACACTGCCCATCTTTACAAAAAAACGTTGCTGTATTCTCCGCTTCTCATTAGAAAAGACAGTTATACTTTAGATGATCTTGCCGATAAATTTGATATTTCCAAAAAAGACCGTCATACAGCTATGGGCGATGCTTATATTACGGCAATTGCTTTTTTGAAAATATTGAATAAATTGAAAGAAAAAAAGAGTTTTAGCCTGAAGCAATTATTCAAATAAGGAAAATTACAAATTCAAGACCTCTGAATTCTTTCCTTCAAAATTTTATAATATACTTCAAAACAGTCTGTGCAGACAAAATTATTTTAATGCCACCAAAGGCACTATCAACTTTGGTTTTAACTCTAATTTCAAATACAAAATTAGAAATGAATAAAAAGCAAATAATCCCGAAACTTCGCAAGGATTAAATTGATCATCTATAACGCTAACCCTAGTAAAATTAGTCTAAATTGATACCATTTATCATCAAATTGTTGAGTATCTCAACTATCGATTTAATTAATGATGACGCTATAATTTGTGTCTACACACAAAAAAAATGTTCGAAAAATAGGAAATAAAAAAATAAAACTTACTTTTGTGTAATCGATTACATTTTTATTCAATAGGACAAATCATTCTCTTAAAAACACTTTGAATTCTAATTGATGTAAAAATTATTAAACGAATGTAATAGATCTATTTATAATGGATATGATGAAAAGTGAAATAGTCAATATCTGTTCTATAAGGAGTGAATTGGCAAACTATATAATGAAGATTAATACTTTAAGAAATTTATAATGAGCAAACAATTTATAAACGACAACTTTTTATTAGAAAATAAATACGCTGAAGAATTGTATCATAATTATGCTAAAAATCAGCCTATTATCGATTATCACAATCATTTACCGCCGCAAGCGATCGCCGAAGATAAAATCTTTGACAATGTGTCCAAAGTTTGGATCAACGGAGATCATTACAAATGGCGTGCCATGCGAACTTTAGGAATCAACGAACAATTTATCACAGGAAACGGTTCTGATAAGGATAAATTCTTGAATTGGGCAAAAACGGTTCCGTACACTATGCGTAATCCATTGTACCATTGGACACATTTAGAATTGGCTCGCTATTTTGATATTTACGATTTGCTAAACGAGAAATCGGCTGAAAGAATTTACGAAGAAGCTTCCGCCAAAATAAATTCTCCTGAATACAGCACTCGAAACTTGCTTCGCAAAGTAAACGCTTCTTATGTTTGTACGACCGAAGATCCAATTGACACTTTAGAATTTCATCAACAAATTGCGAAAAGCGACTTCGAAGTAAAGGTTGGAACCGCTTTCAGACCTGACAAAGCTATCTTGATTTCAAACGATGGATACAACGATTATGTTGATGCATTAGGTCAAGCTGCAGGAATTGCGATCAACACTTATGCTGATTTATGTTTGGCTTTGCGAAATAGAATTGATTACTTTGATAAGAATGATTGCAAAATATGTGACCACGGTTTAGATCAAGTGTATTTCGAAAATTATACCGAAACCGAAGTCAAAGCCATCTTCAAAAAGAAAAGAGAAAATGCTGGATTGACTACTGACGAAGCATTGAAATTCCAAAGTGCCATTTTATTCTATTTATTCGAAACCTATCACGAATTTGGATGGGTGCAACAACTCCACTTAGGTGCCTTGAGAAATAATAATGCTCGTATGCACCGCATTTTGGGTGCTGACACAGGTTGGGATTCTATTGGAGACAATCCTCAAGCACAAAAACTCTCTGCTTTCTTAAACGCATTAGACAGTAAAGATAAATTGGCTAAAACAATTATTTACAATTTAAACCCAGCTGATAACGAAGTTATGGCGACTATGATTGGGAATTTCAATGACGGAAGTGTTAAAGGAAAAGTACAATTTGGTTCAGGCTGGTGGTTTTTAGATCAAAAAGACGGAATGACCAAGCAACTAAACGCCCTTTCCAATATGGGATTGATTAGCTGTTTTATCGGAATGTTGACTGACTCACGAAGCTTTTTATCGTTCCCAAGACACGAATATTTCCGACGAATTCTTTGCAATCTATTGGGTGACGAAATTAAAAGAGGCGAATTGCCTAATGATATGGAATGGATTGGAAAAATGGTTTCGGATATTAGTTATAATAATGCCAAAGAATACTTCAAAATTTAAAAAAAATGATAAAATTAAATAGAATAAATACAGGTTTAGAAAAGTTACAACCTATCAAAGTAGTTCAATTTGGAGAAGGTAATTTTTTGAGAGCATTTGTCGATTATGCTTTTCAAAGATTGAATAAAGAAGTTGGTTTCAATGCTGGAATTGCCGTGGTTCAACCATTGAAAGACGGTATGATAAACATGATTAACGACCAAGATGGTTTGTACACTTTGTTTATGAATGGAATCAAAAAAGGAGATAAAATTCAGGATATTGAGTTAATTAACAATATTGTAAAAGGGATTAATCCATATTCTGATTTTGCAGATTATATATCCTTAGCCAAAGAAGAGCAACTTCAATTTATTATATCCAATACTACTGAAGCTGGAATTGAATTTATCGAAACTGATACGCAAAATATGCAACCACCGGTATCATTTCCTGCAAAATTGACTGTTTTATTACACGAAAGATTCCAACATTATAATGGAGATGCTGCCAAAGGGTTGACTATTATTCCTTGTGAATTGATTGATTACAACTCGGAGACTTTAAAGAAATATATTTTGCAATATTGCGATTTATGGAAATTAGGAGCTGATTTCAAAACTTGGGCATCGGATGCTTGCACCTATCATAGTACTTTGGTGGACCGAATTGTTCCGGGATATCCAAGAGCTGAAATTGAAGAATACAATAACAAATTAGCGTATCAAGACAATTTAATTGTTGCTGCTGAACCTTTCTTCCTTTGGGCAATTGAAGGCGGTGATGCTTTAAAAGCAAAATTGCCTTTTCATCAAACGAATTTGAATGTAAAAATTGTTGACGATATTCGACCTTTTAAAATGATAAAAGTTCGTATTTTAAACGGTGCACATACCGCAATGGTTCCTTTTTCACTTTTGTATGGTAACAAATTAGTAATGGAAACCGTTAACGGAAGTTTTACTGGAACATTCGTCAACAACGTTATTAGTGAAATTAGCGAAACCCTTGATATGGACAAAAATGAAATCCTTGCCTATACTGAAGAAGTAATGGATCGATTTAAAAATCCATTTATCAAACATGCATTGGCTGATATTGCTTTAAATTCTATCTCAAAATTCAAAGTAAGAGTCTTGCCTAGTTTAGTAGGATATTATAATGCGAATAAAAAACTGCCCACTAATTTGACTTTTTCCTTAGCTTGTTTAATCCAATTCTACAAAGGAACCTGGAATAACGAAGTGTTGCCTGTTAAAGATTCTCAAGAAATAGTTGAAGCATTTAAAGTTGCTTGGCAATTAGAAACTTTAAAATTGGTTGTTGCTAAAGTTTTAGCTAATATCGAATTCTGGGGTGAAGATTTAACAAAAATCGAAGGTTTATCAGAAGCTACAGTATTTGCTTTAAACGAAATTGAAGCCAACGGTATCGAGCAAGGTTTTGCTAATTTTAGCAAAAACATCTAAAAAATTCAAACTTACTATTTATATTATGCAAAAGAAAATACTAAAAGTAAATCCTTCTGACAATGTCGCGGTAGCGTTAGTAAATCTAGTTGCTGGCGAGCTTATCCATTTTGAAGGAGAGGCAATAACAATAGAGACTGATGTAAAAATGAAGCATAAAATTGCAATGTATCCTTTTGAAATAGGAGAAAGAATTATTATGTATGGGGTTTTGGTTGGAAAAGCAAGTACTCCTATTGCAAAAGGCGGACTCCTTTCTACTGCAAATGTAAAACACGAAAGTGCCAAAGTAACTGCAAAAACAGAGACTATTGGTTGGACCGTTCCTAATGTTGACAAATGGAAAAACAGAACTTTTCAAGGGTATCAAAGAGAAGATGGTCAAGTAGGAACTGAAAATGTTTGGTTGTTTTTTCCATTGGTTTTTTGTGAAAATAGAAATATCGAAATCTTAAAAGATATTTTCGAAAAAGAAGTAATGAAACCTAAAGAAAACGATTATCAATTATTACTTCGTTCTCTTGTAAGTTCAAAAAATGGTTTAGCTGAAGCTGCGGGCAAATCGGCTGAGGCTAATTTATTCAAAAATATTGAAGTAAAATTCATAACCC
The DNA here is from genome assembly GCF_031423415.1 of Flavobacterium sp. Lineage (GTDB taxonomy): Bacteria > Bacteroidota > Bacteroidia > Flavobacteriales > Flavobacteriaceae > Flavobacterium. The sequence continues at coordinate 38,533 of NZ_JANPFL010000016.1, read as the reverse complement.
ATCAAGGTGGTTGTGGTGGAATTCGTCAAGATTCGCATAGTTTGGCTAAACTTTTGGCGGGTTATGTAAACAATCCGAACGTGGCTGGAGCAACTGTTTTGAGTTTGGGTTGCCAAAACTTGCAAATCTCCATTTTCAAAGAGGCATTAAATGAAATAAATCCTAATAGCACAAAACCCGTATTGATTTACGACCAACAATCCATTGGAACCATTGAAGCTATGCTGAGTAGCGTTGTAAAAGATACTTTCGCCGCTATAAAAGAAGCGAATAAACTCGAAAGAACTCCTGCCCCATTATCAAAATTAAAAATTGGCTTAGAATGTGGCGGTTCTGACGGATTCTCGGGAATTTCTGCAAATCCAACATTGGGCGTCACTTCTGACTTGCTTACTGCTTTAGGAGGAACAACTATTCTTTCAGAGTTTCCTGAATTGTGTGGTGTGGAACAAGAATTGGTAAACCGTTGCAATGAAGAGAAAGATGGAAAGCGCTTTTTGGAATTAATGAAATGGTACGAAAAAACAGTTGTTGATGCGGGTTCAGGTTTTGATATGAATCCTTCACCAGGAAACATTAAAGACGGATTAATTACGGATGCAATGAAATCAGCTGGAGCTGCCAAAAAAGGAGGAACCTCTCCAATTGTAGGTGTTTCAGATTATGGAGAATACATTTCCAAACCAGGTTTAAATTTATTGTGTACGCCAGGAAATGATGTAGAATGTACTACAGCAATGGTGGGTTCAGGAGCCAATATGGTTTTATTTACAACAGGTTTGGGAACTCCAACTGGAAATCCTATTGCACCCGTTGTAAAAGTTTCTTCTAATTCTGAATTGGCTAGAAAAATGTCTGATATTATCGATATTGATACTGGTGGAATTATTACTGGTGAAAAAACTATCGATGAAATGGCTGATGAAATGCTGGAATTCATAATCAATGTTGCCAGTGGTACTATCAAAACTAAGGCGGCAATTCTAAACCAAAATGATTTTATCCCCTGGAAAAGAGGGGTTTCTTTGTAGAATATTTTAATTTGTTTGGTTAATAAAGGTGTCGGAATTTAAAATTCTTACACCTTTTTTTATAGAACAGTATCTCTTGATGATGATTTTCTAATGTGCAATTCAGGTTTTAAGACCACATTTTTTTCTGTTTTTAGATTTTCGGTATTATTAATTTGTTCCAAAAATACTTTGGCTGCCATTTTACCCATTTCTAAAGGTGATTGGTCAACCGATGAAATTGAAAGTTCCATAAACTTTGTAAAAGGCTCGTTACCAAAGCCAAAAACACAAAATTCTTCCGGTATTTTTATACCCTTTTCTTTTAATACTTGAATAGCGCCCAACGCGGCAAAATCACTGGTAGAAAATAATGCATCAGGTGGGTTTTCCATATTCAGTAATTTTTCCATTACTTGTCTTCCTGCTTCAACACTACTTTTTATCTGAAACATATAATTTTCATTAAATTCCATTTTATTATCTATCAAAGCCTTTTTAAATCCTTTGGTTCTATTTTGGAAAATTTCTAAAGTTTGATCTCCTGTAAAATGCGATATACGAGTGCACCCTTGCTCAATAAGTTGTTTTGTGGCTAAGTAACCGCCTTCAAAATCATTAATGGTTACTGAACTAACTCCATCGATATTTTTTTTTCTGTCAAAAAATACTAGTGGGACGTTTTTATCTACAATGCGCTTAAAGGCTCGATTATTTTCTTCAATGACATTAGAAATAGACATTAAAATTCCGTCAACTTGAGTATTTAAAAGCGTATTAATATTTTCCAATTCCCTAGTTTCATCTTCGCGGGTTTGGCATATAATAACGTGATATCCCTCTGGATATAATTCTTCCTCGATGCCGCGAATTACAGATGCAAAAAAATTACTATCAATACGAGGTACAATAACACCAACATTGTTACTTTTTCCACTACGAAGAGCCAAAGCCAAACGATTCTGCTTGTAATTCATTTTAGCTGCGGTCTCCAACACCAATTTTCGAGTACTTTCACTTATTTTAGGATTGTTATTCAAAGCTCTCGAAACTGTAGCAGCAGTAATATCAAGTTCTTTTGCAATATCATAAATCGTGGTTCTGAGGCTCATACAGTATTTTAATAAAATATTTTTGTGAATTTAACTAAAAAAAATCGGAGCAGAATTAATTCTGTACCGATTTAATATTATTCTAAAGGATAGCTCAAACCACATTTTTGAAAAAACTAAATTAAAACAAAGTAATTTGTCCGTCTTCATTGGGTTGAATATCGTCGAAATCTTGATCTGCAGGACCTACTTCAGTTTCTCCTTCTACTTCCAGTTCTTCCGGAACTACTTCTGCCGGTTCTTCGTAAGGCAAAGGTTCTAAAAGATTAACTTGTTTTAATTTATCGGTAGTCAATTGATTTCCTTGTGCTTTAAAACCTTTCACAGCAATAAAATTTTCAATGTCTACCTTTTGATTTTCTTTTTGTACCCCTTTTATTTTCGTGAAAACTAATTCGGCCATCGGTCGATGATCAGTCGAGACTATTTCTAATTGCGATTTCGGATGTTCAGTGATAAAGCTTTCTTCTTTTCCCTCTGTTTCTACAAAAAAGCGTTTTACATAATAGCGTTCTTTTTCGCCATCATAATAAATGGCAGAAATTGGTTTTTTAGGATGCCATTTTTCCAAAACGACCATATCTTCATCGAAATGCGTTGCCAATTCTGGAATAACGACTTTTAATTTTCCCTTTTGGGAAATGATCAAAATCTTATCATTCGGTCTAAATTCTCCCAGTAGTTCTCCTCTAGCATCTACATTTAGTCTCTGAACAGTGTCGTCAAACCAAATTTTTCTGGGTAGTAATGTCGAAATTCCTTTTTCCTTAATTTCGATTTTTTTGATTGGGTATTTAGTAACCAAATTCCCTTTTGAAGCGCGACCTTTGATAGCCATTTCGGCAAAGTCCAAATCCCATTTTAGTTTTTTGACACTTCCTATTTGTCGCAATAAAATCGTAATTACCTCAGCTTCACCATTTGGATTATGAGTAAAATATAAAACTTGTGATCCTTTCGTTTCATTGGTCAAATCATATAATTTATCTCTTGTAACTCCCGAAACATTGAAACGCTTTATATACGATGGTCCTGATTTTCCATCACGGTAAATCATATTGTAAATCGTTCTTTTATCGCTTTTATCAAAAATAGCCACGTGAATAATGTCTTTTCCAACAAATTTTTTGTCATCGACTTTGCAAATCATCATATTTCCATCACGAAGAAAAACAATCACATCATCAATATCGGAGCAATCGGTAACATATTCGTCTTTCTTCAATCCGGTACCAACGAAGCCTTCTTCCCGATTCACGTATAATTTCGTGTTCCTCAAAGCCACTTTGGTTGCTTCGATATTATCGAAACTACGCAATTCTGTTTGGCGTTCGCGACCTTTTCCGTATTTGTCTTTTAAACGCGTGAAATAAGTGATTGCAAAATCGATTAGATTATTTAAATGATGTTGCACTTCCTTCATTTCGTCTTCCAGTTTTGCAATAAAATCATCGGCTTTATCCGAATCGAAACGCGTAATGCGAATCATCGGAATTTGCGTTAATTTTTGCAAATCGTCATCATTAATTTCCCTGACGAATGATGTTGCGAAAGGCTCAAATCGGTCGTACATATAGACGTACAAAGATTCTCTGTCCGAATACAATTTGAAATCGATGTACATTTCTTCCCGAATAAATATTTTTTCTAAAGTCGAAAAATGCCATTTGTTTTTAAGTTCTTCTAATTGGATTTCAAGTTCTGCTTTCAGCAATTGAACTGTTCTTTCGGTAGAAATTTTCAACATATGAGAAACCCCAACAAACAAAGGTTTGTTGTCTTCAATCACACAACCCAATGGCGCTACCGAAGTTTCGCAAGCCGTGAAAGCAAACAAGGCGTCGATGGTTTTGTCTGGAGAAACTCCCGGAAAAAGATGGATTAAAATTTCAACCTCAGCAGCTGTATTGTCCTCGATTTTCTTGATCTTGATTTTGCCTTTTTCATTGGCTTTCAAAATACTGTCAATCAAAGTCGTCGTATTGGTCGAAAATGGAATTTGGGTAATGACCAAAGTATTTTTGTCGAACTGCGCAATTTTTGCACGAACACGAACTCGTCCGCCACGCATTCCATCATTATAATTAGACACATCCGCAATTCCTGCTGTTTGAAAATCCGGAAAAAGGGTAAAGGATTTTCCTTTTAATATTTTTATGGAAGCATCAATCAATTCATTGAAATTGTGTGGCAACACTTTTGTGGAAAGTCCAACAGCAATACCCTCTGCACCTTGAGCCAAAAGCAACGGAAATTTTACAGGAAGATTATTCGGTTCGGCACGACGGCCATCATAGGAAACACCCCAATCGGTAATTTTCGGAGAATACAAAACTTCCAAGGCAAATTTAGACAAACGCGCTTCGATGTAACGAGAAGCCGCAGCGCTATCGCCTGTGAGGATATTTCCCCAGTTTCCTTGACAATCGATTAGCAATTCTTTTTGTCCAATTTGCACCATCGCATCACCAATACTCTGGTCACCGTGCGGATGGTATTGCATTGTATGCCCAACAACATTCGCTACCTTGTTGTAACGACCGTCATCCAACTCTTTAAGCGAATGCATAATTCTACGCTGAACGGGTTTAAAACCGTCCTCAATTGCCGGTACAGCACGCTCGAGAATTACATAGGACGCATAATCCAAAAACCAGTCTTTATACATTCCTGTAACTTTGGTAATGGTGTCTTCGCTGTTTTCGTCGTTCTCGTAAAAATGCCCAACGCTGCTTGAAGTTTTTATATCTTCAAAACCTTCTTCATTTGAGGATTCGAATACTTCTTCGCTATTTTCGTCTTCGTTTGGGTTGATGTTATCTTCGTCTTCGTCTTTCATTTATGCTGAACTGTTTCAGTATTTCTTTTATATAATGTCTTTCCAACTCTATTTATATGCTCAATGAGGGATTCCGATTTTAAATCTTCAAAAACAGAAATATCGAATTTGTATGGAATAAAACTATCATCCAATTTATACCATAACTTACTTACATCTGATTTCGTAATATTCCCTTTTAATGTAATATCAATATCTGACCCTTCTTTATAATTACCCTTAGCTCTAGACCCATAAATAATAACCTCATCGATAGACGAGCAATCATCAATTATTAATTGAATTTCTTTGAAGCTTTTAGGATAAATTCCAAACATTACAGTAAGCCAGTCATTTTAGTAAAAAACAAATTAAATTCTTGTATGTATTTTTGCGAAACGTTTTCTAAAATTTGTCTCAATGTTGCTTCCTCATAGGTGTGTGATGACAAATTTCTACTTTTAATCATTTCCATCCAAACTTCACCATCTTGAATCAAGCCTACTTTAAAGGCTTCACGAATCGCATCTCTACTACCATTTATTTCAAAATTTCCCTGATAATTCAAATAATCTTTCATCAATTTCCACGATAATTCGTGAGTAAATTCAAATCTTTGAACAAAACCTTCTTTCTGCAAATCATCCATTTTTTCAAAATCCATTGCGACAGCAATGTTCAAAAGTTTTAAAGCATTACTATAATGTTCAAACCTTTGTTTCCAACGAATATCTTGATTTTCCATAACTTTCAATTTAACTTACTTCAATCGTATCTAATTCTACCTTCAAATTATTGATGATAAACTCTTGTCGGTCTGGCGTGTTTTTTCCCATATAGAAAGACAACAACTGCTCTACCGAGGTGTTTTTATCCATCATAATGGGATCCAATCGGATGGTTTCGCCAATAAAATTCTTGAATTCGTCTGGCGATATTTCTCCCAATCCCTTAAATCGCGTGATTTCCGGTTTTGGTTTTAATTTTTCTATGGCTGCTTTTCGTTCGTCATCAGAATAGCAATAAATGGTTTCCTTCTTATTTCGAACCCTGAAAAGTGGCGTTTGCAAAATATACAAATGTCCTTCCTTGATTAATTCTGGGAAGAATTGCAAGAAAAACGTAATCAACAACAAACGTATGTGCATTCCATCGACATCGGCATCGGTGGCAATTACAATGTTGTTGTACCGCAATTTTTCCAATCCATCTTCGATATCCAAAGCGGCTTGCAAAAGATTAAATTCTTCGTTTTCATACACAATTTTCTTGCTCATTCCGTAGCAATTCAATGGCTTTCCTCGCAAACTGAAAACCGCTTGCGTATTCACATCACGAGATTTCGTGATGGAACCGGAAGCCGAATCACCCTCGGTAATAAAAAGTGTGCTATCTAAATTTTTTGGATTCTTGGTATCGGGAAGATGGGCGCGACAATCTCTTAATTTCTTGTTGTGCAAGTTGGCTTTTTTGGCCCGATCTGTGGCTAATTTTCGGATACCAGAAAGTTCCTTGCGTTCCCGTTCCGCTTGCAAAATCTTTCGTAACAAAGCATCCGCAGTTGCTGGATTTTTATGCAAATAACTGTCGAGTTTGTTTTTTACGAAATCATTGACGAAAGTACGAACTGAAGGCATTCCCGGATCTGAACCCATATCAGTCGAACCTAATTTGGTTTTAGTTTGCGATTCGAAAACGGGTTCCATTACTTTTATACTAATCGCAGTAACAATAGATTTACGAACATCCGAAGCTTCGAAACTTTTGTTGTAATATTCCCGAATGGTTTTCACTATGGCTTCGCGATAAGCCGCCAAATGTGTTCCTCCTTGCGTAGTGTTTTGTCCGTTTACAAACGAATGGTATTCCTCGCTGTATTGGGTTTTGCTGTGTGTCAAGGCAATTTCGATGTCGTCGCCTTTCAAATGTATGATTGGATATTCAAGATCATCGTTATGGATGGTTTCTTCCAATAAATCTTTCAATCCATTTTCGGAAAAATATTTTTCGCCGTTGAATAAAATAGTCAAACCATTGTTCAGATAACAATAGTTTTTGAGCATTTTTATTATGTATTCATAACGGAATTTGTAATTTTTGAAAATCGTTTCATCCGGAATAAAAGTAACTTTGGTTCCTTTTCGTTTGGTGTTTTCGATAATTTCTTCGTCCAAAACCAAATTTCCTCCTGAGAATTCAGCTCCTTTTTGCTTTTCATCCCGAACCGATTCCACACGAAAATAACTAGACAATGCATTCACGGCTTTTGTTCCAACGCCATTCAAACCAACGGATTTTTTGAAGGCCAAAGAATCGTATTTTCCACCCGTATTCATCTTAGAAACAACATCAATCACTTTGCCAAGGGGAATTCCACGACCGTAATCGCGAACCGAAACCGTTTTTTCTTTGATGCTTACCTCGATGGTTTTGCCTGCGCCCATAACGAATTCATCTATACAGTTGTCCAGCACTTCTTTGAGCAAAATATAAATACCATCATCGGATGAAGAGCCGTCTCCAAGTTTCCCTATGTACATTCCGGGACGCATTCTGATGTGTTCTTTCCAGTCGAGTGAACGTATGTTATCTTCGTTATATTGGGTTTGATCTGACATTTTAAATTGTATCGAATTTTCGCTAATATAGTGCAATTTGATGCAATTTAAAAGAAGGAAATGTCAAAGTTATTAAGAATGTTTTTGACAGTGGATTTTTCATTTTGGATTTAGAAATTCTCAATAATTTCCTTCAACTTGTTATCTAATTTTTCATTCGAAATTCTTTCTTTTTCTAAATCAAAATTGTCATTGAAACTCGGCAAAGAAAAAGTTCCTTTAAGGATTGCGCCAAATCTTGGAAAAGCATTTTTGGCAATTTCAAGAACTGAAGCTCCACCTCTTGCTCCTGGCGAAGTTGCCATCAGCAACATTGGTTTATCTTGAAATACTTTGCCACCAATTCTAGAACACCAGTCGTAAACATTTTTGAAAGCTGCCGAATAATTCCCGTTGTGTTCTGCAAGAGAAACCACCAAAATGTCGGCAGTTGCAATTTTTTCTAAAAATGCTTTCGCTTGAGGATGTTGCCCGATTTCTTTCTCAATGTCCACGCTGAATAAAGGCATTTGAAAATCGTTTAAATCCAATACCTCAACCTCGGCTTTTTCGAAATGACTGGCTGCATAAGTGGCTAATTTTTTGTTGATAGACTGTTGACTGTTACTTCCGGCAAAGGCGATGATTTTCATATTATTTTGTTTTATTAATATTAATTATTTTGTACTTTCTTATATTCAAATTCCCCACCAAGTCTTTTTAAATTCAAAATTCGTTTAAACTCATTTCTGGAAGGTTTAATAATAAAGGAAGAAGAATCAATCATTGTCGATTTAACTTTTGTCAATGAATCTATCCTTATTAAATCTTCTTCTGAATAAATATACTTGATTTTGAGACTATTTTTTTCAACACTAATTGAATTGACAATCCAATAAATAGAATCTTTGTAATTAAGAATTAATTTTCCATCGAATCGTTTGGCTTTGTTTCTATCAGAAAAGATAAAAAAAGTGTCAATTCTTTTGTTTGAAAATTCGATTGAATCTTTGAAGTATTTACAGTCAAAAACATCTTCGTTAAATTTTGAAATATACTTGTTGCCTACTTTATCAAAATTCAGTTTTAAAGAATCAAACTCTCTTTTAGGGAATCGAAATTTGTCGTAGGACTCCTTTAAAATTATACCGTCCTTAATACTTAAATATATTGAATCAGAATTCATAAACAACCCTTGAAATTTATTGGGGATTTTTGACAATTCGGCATCATTTATGGGTTGGGGATTTTCAAAATAGAACCTGAGTCCGCTTGGTGCTTCTTCAGCTCTTTTGCAAGAAAACAAAAAAATTGAAATGAGAACCAATAAATAAAATCTCATGTAATTAGAGTTTAAGTTAAAAATATAAAAAGCGATTTGAGCCTATAAAGAAACTTTAAAAGGAAACTAAAATTGTGTTATAGACTAAATATCACTTCTTATAATACTTTCTCAATTTGAGATTTAGTTCCTTAGGATTAAAGGGCTTTATTATATATTCATCGATACCTATAAGCATCGCTTTTTCCAGATAGCCATAAGATGCAGATGCTGTTAAAGAAATGATCGCTATTGAAGAATCCTTCTTTCGTATAATGGATGAAGCCTCGTATCCATCCATTATTGGCATAGCTAAATCCATCAAAACAACATCATACTTCCCTTTTTTGTATTTCTGAGTAGCAATTAATCCGTTTAATGCAATATCCAACGAAATATTCCAATGTGACAATATTTTCTCGGCAACTTTAACGTTAATTAGATTGTCTTCTACGAGAAGCACTCGCATTCCTTCGAGATTTTCTTCTTTATAATCGTAGTATAAATGGTCGTTTTTTAAATCGGAACTATCCGTAAAATATGGAACTTTTAAAACAAAACTAAAGTTAGATCCCTTGCCAATTTCACTTTGCAAAACAATATCAGAATCTAGTAATTGCAGTAGCTTTTTTGAAATCACTAATCCCAAACCTGTGCCACCATATTGTCTTGTAGTGCTTTTTTCTGCTTGTTCAAATTGATGAAAAATTTGTTCAAATTTAGCACTTTCTATACCAATACCATCATCGATAACTTGAATTTTAAAGACTGAGTCATGCCCTCTTTTTTCTAATTGATCAATTTTAATTTGAACCAAACCATTATTGGTAAACTTAAGGCCATTTGAAACTAAATTAGTAATAATTTGTCCTATTCTTAGAGGATCGCTTATTACGTTTGCAGTAAAATCTTTATCGATTATAATTTCAATTTTATTTGAATTTTCTGATGCCTTAGCTTCAAAAGATTTTGCGATATCCAATACTAATTCCTTAAAATCAAAGGGGATTTTTTCAATATCTATTTTACCAGCTTCTATTTTGCTAAAATCCAAAATATCATTTATTAGAGAGAATAAATTTTGAGCTGAATATTTTAAAACTCCAAGGTTTTCCTGAAAACTAGTAAAAGAATTTTCTTTTTCCATGATATAAATCAAACCAATAATAGCGTTCAATGGTGTTCGAAGCTCGTGACTCATAATAGAAAGAAAATCCGATTTCGCATCATTTGCCTTTTCAGCATATAATTTAGCAACAAATAATTCATTCTCAAATTCTTTTTTGGAATCAATTTCTTTGTTCAAAATATTTAATAAATCAATCAAGTTATCCTCATTATACAACTTAATTTCATCGTTATTTAATTGCTTAATCGCATAAATTAGCTTGTTTTGTAAATCTTCTTTTTCTTTTAATTCCTCTTTTAATTTCAAATTCATTTGAAAGTATTCAATATCATTTAAACAGGTTGACTGTTCAAATAATTCAGCATCACGTTCATAACTCATATAGGATAAATTTACCGCTTCTATAAACTTACTAATGGCCTCATTATCTGTAACGAGGTCATCCGACAGGAATTTATTGATCTGTCGTTTTAGTTGTCTATGTAAATTTTCCTTATTCATTATAATTATGATTCATAGATCGTGGTAATAGTCATGGTCTGATTATGTAATTCACAAGCAACTTTTTTTAGAGTTGGAGAAATTTCACCGTATGAATAAAACCCACAAATAAGTATTTTTTCTCCAAAAACTTCTCTAACAACTTCAATTTCTTCCTCTATTCGATTTCCCAATACTATTTTCCTACCTACGCAACTTACCAATAAAGCTAATTCAGGTTCGTATTTCTGCTTTGAATAAATACGCTCCGCTGCATTATAAGATGCATCTATTAGCTTATCAAAATTACCTGTCATCAATCTAACGGAAGAACCTTGCGGGATATTACCGGCAAAAGTCATCGATTTATTTTCTTCATCAATTGACAAGATGGTTCTCACTACAGGTTCCGCATTATTATTTTCTTTCATCGATAGCGGAAAATAAAGGGAAGATGCAGGTAATTGGTCAGCATATTTTCCAAGGTATTCTTTGTATAAATCCAAAGCAAACCGATCTCCAATTTTATAAAGCACATTTTTTTCGGAATGGGTAACTTCACGTTCTGGACCAAAATGGCTCCAACCACCATCGGAACCAAAACCAAAATGTATTGCTTCTCCATAAAATCCTATTGCTACAATTTTTCCTGCAGCAGCATCTTGATTTAATCCAACAATTGTTTTCTCGAAATTATATTCATCACCCGCTAATCCACCAAATATTGGAATTGATTCTTTAGTTTGTATCATCAATTCGTTAATCAGCTCTGTCCCATTGACAAAACTACCTTCTGAAATTATCAGAATAGATTTTAAATCCGCTGACATAAGGGTTTCTTTTATCGTTTTTCCTAGAGCCTGAATATCAGAATTTAATACGATGTCAATTTCCGAAACTTTTATTTTTGTTTTTTCGAATTCAATGGCTGTTGCCACTACTTCATTTTCTACTAATTGAGTATTGGAAATTTGTCCCGAAGTGGAGCAAATTACTATTTGAGCATTAGGGTAAAGGGTTTTTAATTTTTGAAAAGGAAGCGTTTTCTCTAAAAACGTTCTTTCTCCGAAAGCAAGTAGTAAACTCGCTTTTTGAGGATAAAAATGTTCGCTTGAAAAAATTACTTTTTCATCGTTATTTTCATTCAATTTAATTTGCTGCAGTTTCATACACTTGTTCCTTAATGTTCTATAAAGAAACTAAAATGAATTTATAAAAACAAAAAAAAACCTATAAAAATAAATTTTATAGGTTTTTCAATAATTTTAAATGGTATGATTATTTACACATTGAATCTAAAGTGCATCACATCACCATCTTTTACAATGTATTCTTTTCCTTCGACTTTGAATTTTCCGGCTTCTTTACATTTGGCTTCTGAACCATAATGAACGAAATCTTCATACGCAATTACTTCGGCACGGATGAAGCCTTTTTCGAAATCGGTATGAATCACTCCTGCAGCTTGCGGCGCTGTTGCTCCAATATTGATGGTCCAAGCACGAACTTCTTTGACACCGGCTGTAAAATACGTTTGTTGTTTTAATAATTTATAAGCGGCACGAATCAAAACCGATGCGCCTGGCTCGGTCAGTCCCATATCTTCCAAGAAAATTTGCCTTTCTTCGTAGCTTTCCAGTTCCGTAATATCAGCCTCCGCTCCTACTGAAAGGATAATCACTTCGGCATCCTCATCTTTTACTAATTCGCGAACTTGATCCACATAAGCGTTTCCGTTTACTGCCGAATTTTCATCCACATTACAAACGTATAAAACAGGTTTTGCGGTAATTAATTGAAAACCTTCCATCAAAACTTCTTCGTCGTTATTTTGGGGTTTTATGGTTCTTGCAGATTTTGCTTGAAGCAAAGTTTCTCTAATTCTGTCCAATAGCGCTTTCTCAGTTTGCGCTTCTTTATTTCCGGTTTTGGCCGCACGATTTACTTTTTCGAGACGTTTTTCAACGTTTTCTAAATCTTTCAATTGCAATTCGATGTCGATGGTTTCTTTGTCGCGAATAGGATCTACATTTCCATCAACGTGGACGATATTATCATTATCAAAGCAACGCAAAACGTGAATAATTGCATTACATTCTCTGATATTTCCCAAAAATTGATTTCCTAAACCCTCGCCTTTGCTAGCTCCTTTTACCAATCCTGCAATATCAACAATATCAACAGTTGCCATTTGAACGCGTTGTGGTTTTACTAATTCTTCCAGTTTAGCCATTCTCGAATCGGGCACGTTTACAACTCCGATATTGGGTTCTATGGTACAAAACGGAAAGTTGGCACTTTGCGCTTTTGCATTAGATAAACAATTGAATAATGTTGATTTTCCAACATTTGGTAATCCTACGATTCCTGCTTTCATTATATGTTCTTTAATTAAAAATGTGCAAATATAAGACTTAAAAAAATGTTTACCGTCTTAAAACCTACAGATTAATGCTTAGCCAATAATTTTTTTATAAAAAACAAAGCAATTTGTAAATGTTTTGTTAAAAAAATTTAAATTGCGAACTATTACAAAATTAAAGTTCAACCAAAACCAAATTATTATGAAAAAAATTACATTATTGATTTGCATACTAAATGTCTCGATTGCATTTTCTCAAGAAGCTAAACCAACCAAAACCGATGAGGTACCAAAAGAAGGAGAGCAATTGCAAGAAGTACAAATAGTTGGTTCCAGAAACACCAAACGAACTGTCGTAAACTCTGCTGTTCCAATTGACATAATTAGTGTCAAAGACGTAACCACACAAAGTGGAAAAATTGAAATTAACGAACTATTGCAATATGTGGCACCATCTTTCAACGCCAACAAACAATCGGGATCTGACGGTGCCGATCACGTTGATCCTGCCTCATTAAGAGGTATGGGACCTGACCAAACACTCGTTTTAATCAACGGAAAAAGAAGACATCAGTCCTCACTGATAAACCTTTTTGGAACTCGTGGAAGAGGAAATACAGGCACCGATTTGAATGCTATTCCAGCATCTTCCATAAAAAGAATTGAAATATTGAGAGACGGTGCCGCAGCGCAATATGGTTCTGACGCTATCGCTGGTGTAATCAATATTGTTTTGAATGACAATATCAATGAATTAACAGGAGCTGTGTCTTTTGGAGCCTATAATACTGATGCACGGGGTGATTTTCCTCCAGGAACTGCAAACACAAAAGATTTTAGATTAGATCAAAATGGAAATGGAAACAGTTTTGGAAAAAACAGACAATTTGATGGTGCTTCTACAAAAATTACAGCAAATTATGGAATTGGATTAGGAAAAAAAGGAGGATATGCAAACTTTACTGGTGAATTTTTAAATAAAGAAAAAACATTAAGACCAGGATTTGATTTTAGAAAAGGATTTGGAGAAGCCAGTATTACAGGAGTTAATTTTATGGGTAATTTATCACTTCCTATTACCGAAAAGATTGACTTTTATGCTTTTGGAGGCAGGAACTACAGAGATACAGATGCGTACGCTTTTACTCGAAATGATGGAGAAAGAGTTGTTGAATCTATTTATCCAGGAGGTTTCACGCCTCGAATTACTTCAATAATTGTTGACAATTCTATTGTTGCAGGTTTTAAAACCAAAACTACTAGTGGATGGAATATTGATTTAAGCAATACTTATGGTAAAAACATTTTTGATTATACCATAAAAGGTACATTAAATGCCTCGCTACAAAGTGCTTCACCAACTGAATTTGATGCAGGTGGACACAGTCTTAGCCAAAACACTCTAAATTTAGATTTTTCTAAAAACTATGATGCAATACTTGAAGGAATGAATCTTGCCTTTGGAGCGGAATATAGAGTGGAAAACTTTAACATTTTTGCTGGTGAAATTGGCTCTTATGCAACCTATGACACTACTGGAAAGCCAATTACAAACCCACTAACACAGTCTGCACCAATTGACCCTATTTCTGGCGAACCAAGACCAGGAGGATCCCAAGGTTTCCCTGGTTACAGTCCAAAAAACGTTGTTGATGAATCCCGCTCTAATTTTTCTGCTTATGTTGATGCTGAATTTGATATTACAAATCAATTTCTTGTAAGCGGAGCAGTTCGTTTTGAAAATTATAGTGATTTTGGAAGCACTTTGAATGGAAAAATTTCATCGAGATTTAAAATTTCAGATCTTATTAATTTGAGAGGTTCTATAAGTACTGGATTTAGAGCACCATCTTTAGCTCAAATTTACTACAACACTAATTTTACAAATTTTAGCAGTGCGGGTGCAACCGAAGTGTTACTTTCTGCTAATGATAGCCCTGTTACAAAAGCTTTTGGAATAAAATCATTAAATGAAGAGAAAGCACTGAACGCATCATTAGGTTTTACAGTAACCGAAGGAAATTTTACCGCTACAATTGATGGCTATATGATTAATGTAAAAGATAGAATTGTACTAACTGGCTATTTTGATGCAACAGCTTTAGGATTGAATGTAGATGCAGCTCAGTTTTTTGTAAATGGTGCAGACACTAAAACAAAAGGTTTAGATCTTGTATTTGCCTGGAAAGAGAAATTTGACGGCGGCTCTTTTGGTTTTACACTTACTGGAAATATCAATCATATGGAAATTGCAAAGGTTAAAAATGGAAATCTAGATGAACAAACTTTCTTTGGAGAACGTGATAAAGCCTTTTTATTGGCTTCAGCCCCTTCAAGCAAATTTGGTTTAAATTTCACCTATGATAAAAAATGGTTTAGTGCCGGTTTATCATATACTCGATTCAGTGAAGTAAAATTATTAGATTACCAAATGCTTGAAGATGTAGCCGATTATGGTAGTTTTGCTAACCAAATTGTTGCAGCAACAGATACATATACTGCGAAAAGAGTCACTGATTTGACCTTCGGATTCAAACTTTCAAAATCACTAAAACTAAACGTTGGTGGGAATAACATTTTCAATATTTACCCTGACCAACAAGATGACTGGGTTGAAGCTGGTGGATACTGGGATGCCGTACAAATGGGTTTTAGCGGTGCCTATTATTATACAAGATTAGGGTTTACCTTCTAAATTCAATGTTTAAAATTATTAAAAAAGGGCTTTGTAAGAAGCCCTTTTTTTTATGGTAATATAGTACTAATGCTGAATATTAATCCACTTTAAGTTCAAGTTTACTAACAATTTCTTGCTCTTCTTCAGTAGTTGTTAAGCCCGAAATATACCAGTATGGACTTAAAATTGTATTTTTTTTATTAAAAAGGGTTTGATTTTTAAAGACATTGCTATCATTGTAAGTAAAATTATTAGTGCTAAAATTAGTGGTTACTAAATAATTGCTTATTTCAACGTCAATACTTTTATTCTTTTCAATGCGTTCAAATCCAATTTCTTCCTTAGATGCCACTAAATAATAATTTGAATTGTCAAACCTATAGATGTTCTTATAAGAAGATTTGTAAATGTTTTTGGAACCAATAGACGTTTTTTGTTTAACATTGATCAATATCGATGGAGATAATGAAGAACTAACTTCAAGAATTATTTTTTTCTTGTAATCGTAAATGATTTTATAATTATCACGCAATTCATCCGAATTTTCTACAGGCGAAACCAACATTACGTTGAAATCTCCATTTGCCGAATATCCCTTGATAATATAATCATACTTTTTTTTGGAATCAGAATTTAATATTGGAATTAAATATTTGAAGTTGTAATAATTTTCCATTATATTATTAAGGTTATAACCTAACACGTCGGGGCTAAATCGATCATTGGGTAAGCCATAAGACCTATTTTGTTCGACTAAAATTATGTTGTTAAAATTCTTATTTTTAATAAACAATTGAAAATTAATTAAACCATCGTTAAAACTAGTGCAATTTCCATCCGTTTTAAAAAATTCTCGCGAATACACTTTCAATCTAGCAGGAACTGTTAACTTTTTTATTGAATTTTCAATCAACGATTTGAGGATGATTTGTGGATGTTGTTTGGTTATTATAATCTCGTCTAAATCGCTAACATTGTTTTTTAAATAAATAACATTATCTGTTTTAGCTAGAGTATTCGAACGAACTACGACGGATTTGTATGAAGAATGCGAAACTTGTATGTTAGAAGAACCGGTTAAAATAAAAGTGATTTTGCCCTCAGAATTACTCAATAAAGTCTGTTTTGTTTTAACAATAAACACAGTAGCATCTTCAATAGGAAGATTTGTATCTACATCTTTTAGTAGAATTAATTTTTCGCTGCTTTGCGAATAAACTGCGAAAGAGCAAAATAAAGACAAAAATAATAGCAGTAAATAGTGCTTCATACCAATGCAATTTTAACAAATCTAACAAAACTTTTTCAGATATGTACATTTTTATTTTTCAGCGGTAAATATTCTATTGCCTTTTACATTGTTATGTTTACTATCACAAACTGCTGTTAATATTGATTTTATATTTTTAAATTATACATAAACATATAAAATATTCTATTTTTCAAATGAGTCAATCAAGGTTATTTTCCCAAAATCAAAATTTATATGTACAAAAAAAGCGATTAAGAAAAAATACTTTTAACTTAATCGCTTTATTTTATTTCCTTGCATTTAGAAAGTTTTTTAGAACTTTCGAAGGATTAATTATGCAGAAATGCTTGTCTTGCTAGCAATGTTTCTTCGCTTTCCACATGATTTTCATCAGGAACGCAACAATCTACTGGGCAAACCGCAGCGCATTGTGGTTCATCGTGAAATCCTTTACATTCCGTACATTTTCCTGGAACGATATAATATATATCGTCTGAAATTGGAGTTTGGGCAGCATCAGCATCTACTTCTTCGCCAGAAGCCAAAACCACTTTCCCTTTGATTTTAGTTCCGTCTTTATACCGCCAATCATCTGCTCCTTCGTAAATTGCAGTATTTGGACATTCCGGTTCACAAGCACCACAATTGATGCATTCGTCTGTTATTATAATTGCCATTTTTTTAAGTTTGAAGTTAGTGGTTAGAAGTCGGAAGTTTTTCACTAAGTGTTTTCACTTTTGACTTTTAACTAATTAAAGCATATTTTTGTACAAAATTACAATCAAAACTTTTCATATACAAATTAGTTATGTTCGAAAACGATAAAAAAAGAGGATTTATAGCATTAGGCAAATTTTTAAGCCAGTTTTCACAGAAAGAATCCATCCAAAGTCCATCCGTTTTGCACAACGATCTATTTTTTGCAGATTTTGAGAATTTAATACAGCTTTCGCAATCCCACAACGGTTGGTACACTCCGGAAAACGTTTGTTTTTCGATTCAATCTTGGGCTACAGCCTTGACAGAGGACAATATTAATGCATGGCTTTCACGCTATAATTTTAATGAGATAAGACCAAAAAATGTGGGTTTAATATTGGCTGGAAACATTCCTCTTGTAGGTTTTCATGATTTTCTTTCCGTTTTGATTTCGGGACATAAAGTTTTGATAAAAACATCATCGAATGATCAATTTCTATTACCTTTTTTGGCCAAATATCTTATTGCCGTTGCACCTGAATTTGCCAATAAAATTACTTTTGTAGAAGGAAAATTAGAAAATTTTGATGCCGTAATCGCTACAGGAAGCAATAATACTGCTCGTTATTTTGACTATTATTTCAAAGACAAACCCAGCATTATTCGAAAAAATAGAAATTCTGTTGCGGTTTTGAACGGAGACGAAACTAAAGAACAACTTGTCGCTTTAGGTGAAGATATTTTTAGGTATTTTGGTTTAGGATGTCGGAATGTTTCTAAACTTTTTGTACCAAAAGGCTATTCGTTCAATGCTTTTTTCGAAGCTATTTTTGAATATCAAGATATCATTCATTATGAGAAATATGCCAATAATTATGATTACAACAAGGCGGTTTTCTTGATGAGCAATTTCAAGTTATTGGACAATGGTTTTTTGACCATTAAAGAAGACAATAGCTATGCTTCGCCAATTTCGAGCATTTTTTACGAATATTACGATGCTATTGAAGATTTACAAATTCGGCTACAGTCAGAAAACGAACAAATTCAATGTATTGTAAGTGATAATCTTGTGAAAAACAGCATTGATTTTGGACAAACCCAAAAGCCAAATTTATGGGATTATGCAGATAATGTTGATACTTTGTCATTTTTACTAACAATATAGAAAAAAATAAGCAAATTATTTCGAATTATTTAACGGTTGTTTAGTGATTATTCCACTCTGATTTCCGAAATTTGCAACTTAATTTTTTGGACATAAGTTATACAATGAAAAAACACAACTATAGCGCAGGACCTTGTATTTTACCACAAGAAGTTTTTGAAAAATCAGCACAAGCCATATTAAATTTCAATAATTCGGACCTATCCATATTGGAAATTTCGCACCGAAGCAAAGATTTCGTTGCCGTAATGGAAGAAGCTCGTGCATTAGCCTTAGACCTTTTAGGATTAGAAGGCAAAGGTTACCAAGCCCTATTTCTTGCAGGCGGAGCGAGTATGGAATTTTTGATGGCTCCATACAATTTAATGAAAGAAAACGGAAAAGCCGCGTATCTTGATTCAGGAACTTGGGCGAGCGCAGCGATCAAAGAAGCCAAATTTTTTGGAGAAACGGTTATCGTTGGTTCTTCGAAAAACGAAAATTACAATCACGTTCCAAAAGGATACAGTATTCCTGCCGATGCAGATTATTTTCACTGCACCAGTAACAATACCATTTTTGGGACTCAAATGAAGGAATTTCCAGATTTGGACATCCCAATGGTTTGCGATATGAGTTCGGATATGTTTTCTAGAAATATAGATTTTTCTAAGTTTGGAATTATTTACGCCGGAGCTCAAAAAAATATGGGGCCAGCTGGAACCGCTTTGGTAATTGTTAAAGAAGAAATTCTGGGCAAAAATGGCCGTCATATTCCAAGTATGCTAGATTATGCAAAACATATCAAAGCAGAAAGTATGTACAATACGCCTCCTGTCTTCCCTGTTTATGCTTCATTATTGACTTTGCAATGGTTGAAAAATCTAGGAGGAATTCCTGCGATCGAAAAAATAAACAATGCAAAAGCAGATTTGCTTTATACAGAAATTGACAGAAACCCTTTGTTTAAAGGTACCGCAGTTGTAGAAGATCGTTCTACTATGAACGCCTGTTTCTTATTAGACACGCCTTTGCACACTGACACTTTCAATGCCATGTTGAAGGAAGCTGGAATTGTTGGATTACCTGGTCACCGTTCTGTAGGAGGTTACAGAGCATCAATGTACAACGCTTTGCCATTAGAAAGTGTGCAAGTTTTAGTAGATGTAATGAAAGATTTAGAAAATAAAATTTAGTAATTAGATCTTTTTTAGCATAAAAGATAAGAAATAAAACAATTTGAGAACGAGATTGCTTCGTTCTTCGTAATGACATAAAAAATGAAAGTATTAGCCAATGACGGAATTTCAAAAAGTGGAATTCTAGCTTTAGAAAAAGGAGGTTTTGAAGTTATAACTACAAAAGTAGCGCAAGAACAAGTGGCTAATTTTGTAAACGACAACAACGTAAGCGTAGTTTTAGTTCGAAGTGCAACCAAGGTTCGTAAAGATATTATTGATGCTTGTCCAGGTTTAAAAATCATTGGGCGTGGTGGCGTTGGTATGGACAATATCGATGTTGATTATGCTAAAAGTAAAGGAATTCAAGTAATAAACACACCTGCGTCTTCATCAGAATCGGTGGCAGAATTAGTTTTTGCACACTTGTTTTCGGGAGTTCGTTTCTTGCATGATTCAAACAGAAATATGCCGCTTGAAGGCGATTCTAACTTTGACGGCTTGAAAAAAGCCTATGCCAACGGAATTGAATTAAGGGGAAAAACTCTTGGGATTGTTGGAATTGGTCGTATTGGCCAAGCTACTGCAAAAATGGCTTTAGGTCTTGGTATGAAAGTGATTGCTGCCGATAGTTTTATTCCAACTGTAGATGTAAAAGTAGAATTTTTCGACGGACAATCTATTACAACAACGATTGTTTCTCAATCATTGGAATCTTTATTTAAAGAAGCCGATTTTATTACCTTACACGTTCCTGCTCAAGACGGTTACATTGTTGACGAAGCAGCATTAGCCACAATGAAAGATGGAGTTGGCATCGTAAACTGTGCTCGTGGTGGCGTTGTGGATGAAGTAGCTTTAATAAAAGCATTGGATTCTGGAAAAGTTTCTTTTGCAGGTTTAGACGTTTTCGAAAGTGAACCAAAACCAGAAATGACCATTTTGATGCACCCAAAAATCTCGTTGACTCCACACATTGGGGCTGCAACTGGAGAAGCTCAAGATAGAATTGGAACTGAATTAGCTTCGCAAATTATTAGTATATTGAGCTAAAAATATAGATTTGAAATATCATTAATAGGCTGTCTCACAAAGACAGCCTATTTTTTTTCAAAAAACAATTAATCAAGCATTTGTTTTTGTAATTTTATCCATCAATTCTTTTATGAAATGAGCATAACGGAAATGTGATGCAAACACCGTTGAAGATTTGTACGACCCGAACGCAGTGAACGGGCGAAGCAATTACATATGACCGATAAAAAACAATAAATATCTACATATGAAAAATCATCTTTATATAGTCGCTGTACTTTTTGCTATAGGCATTAGTTGCACTAGCAAAAAATCAGTTGTGGCAAATCCTGAAACAAACTTGACTGCAAAAAATGATACGATACAAATTAAAAATAAAGCATTAAAAGCTACGAATGACATTATTAGAATCGCCAATGATTCTCTTGAATACGAAGTAATTATTATTGACCCTGGTTTCAGTACTTGGCTCGCAAGCAGATCTTTTCCTCGTGGATATCTCTCACAATCTTACATGGAAAACAAAAATATTTTTTATATTGTAGAGTGGAATAATCGTGTGTTGCAACCGCAACGGTTCAATCCTAATTTATATGAAATGTCTATAAATTATGACAGAAATATAAACTATGGTTATGAAGTGAATTATTTGATTTATAACTATATGATTTATTTTCAAAATACCTATAATCAACGACTTTATGGTAATGTTCCACCAAGATAATATCAGTATATTTGTACTATCTATTACTAAAAGATGGAGGATTTAAAGAAACGTTGGGGAATAACATCTAATTATCAATTTGTTATTATTTTTATTGTCTTTGGAATAAATGGAACCTTGTCAGCCAGAATTTCTCGTTTTGCAATGCATTATTTTGGCATCAATAATGAAAATACGCATTGGATTTTTTATTATTTGCTTTTAGTTCTTCTCGTTTTACCCTTATATCCTTTTTTATTAATGGCCTTCGGTTACCTTTTTGGGCAATCCAAATTCTTCTTTCCTTTTTCAAAAAAAATGCTTAAAAGTATGGGATTGGGATTTTTTTTCAAAGAAGAAAAAAAGTGAATTGCACCAGTACTATTTATTAAAAAGTGAACTGATTAAGGGTGAAATGCCGATATAGTATGAAAATAGTCCAATGAAAAACTGGACTATATTGAGTACATAATCGGTATTATTTTTCTTTTTTAATCCAATAGTTATACATCCACGTCAATGTAAAAGAAGGTATAAAATCTGTAAAAGGTATTATTTCTTCCAGAAAAGCAAAAATCCCACCCACTTTCCCAACGGTTCCTTTGTACATCCACGTCATTAGAAATCCAGCCATTGGAGCCCAAACGACATCGGAGAATTCGCCCAAAAAAGGAATAGTAAACGATAGCATCCCAATGGCGTCGAATAGAATTCCTAGAATGAGATTTCTATTTTTAAAACTTGCTTGCTCAATTTTGAGATCTTTCTCCATTTTATAAAAATTTTCAAAACAAAGATACGAAGAGAAGTTGGAAGTGGGAAGTTGGAAGTTAGAAGTTAGAAGTTAAAAGTGGGAAGTTAGAAATTGGAAGTGGGAAGTGGGAAGTTGGAAGTGGGAAGTTGGAAGTTAGAAATTGGAAGTGGGAAGTGGGAAGTGGGAAGTTAGAAGTGGGAAGTTGGAAGTGGGAAGTGGGAAGTGGGAAGTGGGAAGTGGGAAGTTGGAAGTTAGAAGTTAGAAATTGGAAGTGGGAAGTGGGAAGTTAAAAGTTGGAAGTGGGAAGTGGGAAGTGGGAAGTGGGAAGTTAGAAGTTAGAAGTTGGAGGTGGGGAGTTAGAAGTTGGACGTGGGAAGGAAATGAAACTATAAAAATTTCCTCATTGATAACCAAAATCTTTGTTTCTTTGTAAAAACAGTTGCACATAATGATACGAGCAAAAAGCATTCATAAATATTACGACCAACTTCACGTATTGAAAGGAGTTGATTTACACATTAAAAAAGGGGAAATTGTTTCTATTGTTGGTGCATCGGGTGCAGGAAAAACAACACTTTTGCAAATTCTGGGAACATTAGATAAGCCAACCAACGAAAATGGAATAGAATTGCGCATTAACGATCAAGATATTTTGACGATGAATGACAAAACCTTGTCTAAGTTCAGAAATTTAAACCTAGGTTTTATTTTCCAATTTCATCAATTATTACCCGAATTTACTGCCTTGGAAAATGTTTGCATTCCGGCTTACATTGCCAATAAGTCCAAAAACGAAACCGAAACAGAAGCCAAAAGATTATTGGAATATCTTGGACTTTCGCAACGAATCAATCACAAACCCAACGAACTTTCGGGTGGAGAACAACAACGCGTGGCTGTTGCGAGAGCTTTAATCAACAAACCCGCCGTAATATTTGCCGATGAACCTTCGGGGAATTTGGATACTCATTCAGCCGAAAATTTACACCAATTGTTTTTCAAATTGCGGGACGAATTTGGACAAACCTTCGTCATTGTAACGCATAACGAGGAATTAGCCAATATGGCCGATAGAAAATTAGTGATGGTGGATGGATTGATTAGTTAGCAGGCTGCGGTGTTCAAGTGGCAGCTTGCAGAAATAAATAAAATCCGTTTCAATCAGTGTTTTGCTTAGCAAATCCGTATTATCCGCGTTCTAATGATGAATAATAAAGAACTCAAATCTTTTCTTGACGAAAAAGTCGTCCAATACAACACCCTTGATTTTATCGAAAGTGATCCTGTTCAAATTCCGCATTTGTTTTCACTAAAAGAAGACATTGAAATCGCTGGTTTTTTGAGCGCGACCATCGCTTGGGGCAATCGCAAAATGATTATCAAAAATTCTCATAAGATGATGGACATGATGGGGAATTCTCCTTATGATTTTGTAATGTCACATTCCGAAAATGATTTAGAACGATTGGAATCTTTTGTTCATAGAACCTTTAATGGTCAGGATTTTGCCAGTTTTATTAAAGGCTTACAACATATTTACAAAAACCACGGCGGTCTTGAAGCTGTTTTTGCCAGACATCAAGAACAGCATTCGATGCAAAAAAGCATTTCGGAATTCAAGAAACTATTCTTTGACACGAGTCCAGATAATTATCGGGACGAATTGGGGAAGCAAATTGAACATCAAAAACGGACTCAAAAACATATTTCTGACCCGATGAATGGTTCTGCGGCAAAAAGAATTAATATGTACCTGCGTTGGATGTGTCGGCAAGATAAAAAAGGCGTTGATTTAGGGATTTGGAAAAGTATTTCGCCTGCACTCCTATCCTGTCCGCTCGATGTGCATTCCGGAAATGTAGCTCGAAAACTAGGCTTGTTGATTCGGAAACAAAACGATGGAAAAGCGGTAGCTGAACTCGATTTAAAACTTAGGGAACTCGACCCGCTTGATCCAGTGAAATACGATTTTGCTTTATTTGGATTGGGTGTTTTCGAAGGGTTTTAATTGAAACCAGAAAGTTTTTATAATGAAGTGACTAAACTTTTGCATCATCCACTCCAAATCAATCCAAAAAAGCCCAGCTTCTAATAGTCTTCATACCAATTAAATTGATCTTCAACGATTTTGGCTTTATTCTCCTTTAAATGCTGTAAAAACGATTGAGCAACGGGAGAATGTTTTTTGCCTTTCAACCATATTAAACTCCAAGTCGTTTTAATTGGCAAGCCCTTTATGGGAATAATTTGTAGTTCATTGTTGATTAATTCACTTTTAATACCAATTAATGGCATCATTGAATAGCCTAAACCTGCTAATATAGACTGCTTGACCGCTTCATTAGAGGTTAGTTCCATCTTTTTTTGAACGGTAATGTTGTTACGTTCAATAAAACTTTCCATTGTTTGTCTGGTGCCCGAGCCTTTTTCTCGAAAAATCAACGGCAAATTAGCAATGGTTTCTATGGTACTTGGCGTTTTGCTAACGGGGTTTTCAGCATTGCCAACTAAGTACAATTTATTTTGAAGTAGGTCTAGCTTCTCGATATTTAAAGTATTAGGCAATATTGAAACCAGTGCGAAATCGACCTCATTATTTTCTAGACTATCAATTACTTTAATTTTATTAGTCACATCCATCAATAATTCTACGCCAGAATGTTGTTGAATAAAATTGGCAAGGAAGAATGGCATTACATATTTTCCGGTGGACACGACCGAAAGCTTTAAACGTCCTGCTAACTGCCCTTTGTATGCTAATGTTTTATAATTTATGGCGTAGACTTGGTTAATGATGTTTTCAGCCGCCTCCGCAATCTCCAACCCAAAATCGGTGATGTAAATTTTTCGTCCGACCACTTCCGTTAAAGGGATTTCAAATTGATCCTGAAAGTTTTTCATCTGAATAGACACTGCGGGCTGTGTCAGGTGCAATTCCTCAGAAGCTTTGGTTACACTTTGAGTTTGCACGACTTTCAGAAATATTCGCAATTGATTTAAAGTATAATTCATAAAACATATTTATATCGTGTAGTACAAATATAAATAAAAAGGAATGCCTTAGCATTGTTTTTTTGCTAGTGCGAGCGTCTCGCTCGTACATACTATAAATTATTTTTTTTTTTTGAATTAGATGCTGGGTACGAGCATGATGCTCGCACTAGCCTTTGCAGTTATTTCTGCTTGCGCCAGCTTGGGGTTGGCAGTAGTTTCTTTTACCAATATCGGTTTTCTTTCAAAGTTGCAATAATTTCATTTGCAATTTTTGAACAAATTCTTATTTGATTTAATTCTTCTTCAAAGTCTGCTGGCGTAAATTCAAGAAATTTATTTAAGATTTTTACGAATTCAAGAGTTACTTTTTTAAATTCTACCTTTCTGATTTCACAAATGAAAACCAAACCATTTTCGGTTTCACTTAATTTCCAAAGTCCATGAATAAATAGATTTCTGTTTATTCTAATTTTGTCGATAGAATTATGTAAAGTTTTAATTCTAATCTCTTCAATTTCATGATATTTAGCTAGTTTCAATAATAACTTTAAATTGTGGCTAATAGAGTTGTCTTCTAACATAATTGAACTAACAAATTCATCTTCAGACTTTATTAATATGTAAATAAGTTCTTTTATTTGACTCTCAAGATTTGAAAAACCAATTGATATTTGACCAATTAGTGAGTAAAAATTTTGTTCGTTAGATGTCATTTATTTTCGATTTTTTAAATTATTGCAAGCGTTTTTAGACCGTAATTTAGCATCTTATTCTACACTATAAGTTAATTTAATATATGATTTACAAATTGAGAGAATTAGAATTTGAGATTTTTTTAAATTGAGTGTTTTTTGAGGTATTCCGAAACCTAATTGTCCGTGCCTTGCTTTGACTCCAAGTACACCATAATTATTTACTGTTCCAGTAAATGCGTGAATATCTGTTTCTGAATAACCAGAATCTGCTAATATGTTTTTGAAATAGTCTTTGTTGATTTTTTTTGAATAAGTTCGTATTGAATCAAATATCGAATATAAATTAGTCCATTCCAATCCATTTCCTAATTGCAGAAGAATATGTAAAAGATCATTTTCTGTTTTTGATAAATTTATTAAATAAGCAAATCTGTTTTTGATTGATAAAAACGTTGTGTCTAAAACTAATGCATCATCAAACGGGTAACTTTGCGCAATATCAAATTTATTTGGTGGAGTTATATCTACAAATTTATTCCAAATAAACATTTTGACTAGTTTCTGATTAGAAGTATCATCATAATCATCGTTTATTGTGCAATATAAATTTGCAATACCATTGTACAAAGAGAGTAAAGTCAACGCTCTTGCCCAAATTTCTTCTGGATTATTTAAACTTGATAAATGTGGAGATGTAAATAAACAATTTGGCGGTCTATCGTCTTCTTCATCGCAAACAATACAGATATCGTGTCCATATAAATTTGAATGTGCTAGAAATTTACTATTCTGATAAAATACTGTAAATATATATTTGTTTTCCAATTTTTTGGTTCTTTAGCTTTACGATTCTCTGCTTTTGCCAGCGTCGGGTCATATCTGCTCAGTCTAGCAATTACCATAAGTTTTGCAAGCTTTTAGCAGAAGTAACTATCTCGTGTCACTAGATTTTACAATAATATTTCTTGAAACCTCATAAACTAATGCCATTTCTAGATTTAACATGCTTACATTTTCAGTGGTGTGAACAAAAGGAACAGCTTTAGTTTCATCGAAGTCCGGATTTGAGTGAACTATTGAGCAGCGCATAGCATATATTCTGCTTGCTAACGATTGGAAAAAAGTTGTTTCATTTGTAAAATCTAGAGCAGAAATTTTTAAAGGTTTTGAACACTGGAAAATTTGATCTTTTTTGAAATGATCTAAGAGTTTTGTTTCATCGAGGTATTCTTGAAAATCTGTCATGCTAACAAACTGTTGCAAAACTCTAGTTAACTTAATTTTATCTGTTAGATGCTTTTCATTTTCTTTTTTAAAAATATTTATTGCTTGCTCAATATAGTTATCCGTTTTGAGGTGGAAATCTGGTTTTAAAAGAAGATGTTTTACTTGCTCTGCAACAACAATATATGCGCTTTTATCGGAGAAATACTCTATGATGTGGAAATAACATAAAAACTTAAATGGGATGTACTCTACTTTTTCTGAAAGATGATAATATTGAATTAGTTCTGGAATATATTTTTTATATGTAAAATTAATTGGGTGTGATGGTATTGCAAGCGAAGATCTTTTAAGTCTCGGAATACGTTTATTTACATTATTTATTAGGATTGGCTCAAAGGCTAAATTAAAACTGTATTCAAAATCAAATAGTACAGAATTAAGAATATTTCTTAAATCAGAATTTAATCCATCTGGTGATGTTCTTCTAAAGTTTTGAATGGTTAAAAGCCAGTTCCTGCGTATTGTTGGTCTTAAAAGGTTGCTTAACTCAATTGAAGCCATATCTTCAGCATTACTTTCTAATGTGATTTTGAGCTCATTTTTAAAGTAATTCATTTGAATTTCATAGTGTTGTTTACGACCTGGATTCCCAAGATATCTACTTGAAACTAAGGTTAAAACAAATTCATACTTTTCTTCAACCTTTACTCCCAAATATTCATCTAGTATGATTGAGTTAAATTTTAAGAATTTTTCAACACGTTGCGCTTTGGTGTCAGATAATACATTAATACTAATGTCTTTGTTTCCTTTAAAGTCAGCAATGGTGTAATATGTATAAACTTCTATCTCGCCAGTATCTCCATCCTCGTCTATAATTTCTTCTTCTTCCTCAATTTTGTCTATTTTCAGAAAACTATAATTCGCTTTTATTTTTTCGATAATTTCTTCCATAAATGATGGTTTTTGTTATTTCTGCCAACTTGTTCGTACACGCGACTTGATGTAGTCTATACCGCCAAATAAACTAAATTGAAGCTACTCAGTAGCGTATTTTCGTTTTCCAAATATAGAATTTTTTTCTTACAAACCATCAAAAGGCCTTTCTATTCGCTTCAACTATTCAATATTTACCGGAACAAAGCCTTTAAAAACAAACAAAGGCAGTAAAAACTACTGCCTTTGTCGTATTATATTGCCAAATTCTTAAACCGTTGGTGGTACTTCGGGAGCTCTGTTGTTGAGCAAGCTGTTGTACTGGTCTATCAGGGCGTTAAGCTGGTTGATGACCGTGGTGTAGGGCGTTGGCGTTGTCTCTGCTAGCAAATGCAAGGCATCGATACGGTCTCTTAGGGCATAGTAGACCGCGTTGGTTTCTTCGCGTTTCGATTTCAAATTTTCAGGTGTGGCGCCGCCATATTCTTGGGTACGGTCTAGGAATTTTTGGTCAAAGGCGATGTTGGCGGCTTTCAGTTCGTTTTTCCAGGCGGTGAGGTTTAGGGTGTTGAACGCCGCTACAAGTGGGGCTTTGTTTTCCCAATCCATAATAAGGCTCGTAATTGTGGCGGTTTCTGCCTGATAGTTCAGTTTTGCAATACCTCCACCATACACGCTAAAGCTGTCTTTGATTAGGGCAGCAGCGGTTTGCAATGCAGGTTCAAAATAATAATCATATCCATAAGCTACATAATAGATACCGTTGGCAGCATTGTCACGACGCTCGTCTAAAGCTAGAATGTCGGCGGTTTTTTCGTTAGCCAAAATCTTTTTGAAGAGCGCATCCAGCTCGTTGCCTTTGCCTACGAGTGCATCATACTTGGCAAGGATATTTAGTACTGTTGGGTCGTTTCGTAGCACAATGGCTAGAAAGTTTTTGATGTATTGCAGGTATTCTGCATTACGAAGGTTTCAAAGGGCAATTGCATTCATCATAAAATTGAAAATCGGTGGGAAAAGTAAAAGCGAGGTAGAAATGGGCTTTCCCCTGAGGGGGAAAGGTTGTTTCTAGGCAGCGACAGGTTTTCCCTTGAAGGGGAAAAGTTGTTTCTAGGTAGCAACAGGTTTTCCCTTGAGGGGGAAAAGTTATTTCGAGGCAGAAACAAGTTTTCCGCTGGAGCGCAAACTTTACAACTAGGTTTCGAATACTTTTTGCTTAAACTGTTGTACTTCATAGTGGTTATGATTTTAAAAACAGCAGTACGAAGATACAAATTATTTATAAACAACACTATTTACCTACAAAAAAATCAGATAAATGCAGTGGAAACAGGCTGAATCCTATTAGATATAAAAAACGTACCTTTGCGCAAAATATACGTTTTATGACCACCTTCGAGCAATTCAATCTTCCGAAATCAGTACAAAAAGCAATCGATGATTTAGGATTTACCACACCAACTCCCATTCAGGAAAAAACTTTTTCTGTGATTATGTCAGGGCGCGATATGATGGGAATTGCACAAACCGGAACGGGTAAAACCTTCGCTTATTTATTGCCTTTATTAAAATTATATAAATTCAGTCCGGGTCATACTCCGAAAATTGTTGTTCTGGTGCCAACACGCGAATTAGTCGTTCAAGTGGTGGAGGAAGTCGAAAAACTGACCAAATATATGTCGGTTCGTACTGTTGGGATTTTTGGTGGTGTCAATATTAATACCCAAAAAACAGTGGTTTACACGGGTTGCGACATTCTAGTAGGAACTCCGGGACGCGTCATGGATTTAACCTTAGACAATGTCATCCGTTTCGAGGATATGCAAAAATTAGTCATCGACGAGTTTGACGAAATGCTCAATTTAGGTTTCCGCACCCAACTGACCGCTATCTTGGCTATGATGCCTAAAAAACGTCAAAACATCTTATTTTCCGCCACAATGACGGATGACGTAGATGCTATTTTGAATGACTTTTTCGATTATCCTGAGGAAGTGACGCTTTCTGCATCGGGAACACCGTTGGAAAACATCACGCAAATTACCTATAACGTTCCCAACTTTAACACCAAAATCAATTTGCTGAAACACTTGTTGCAGACGAATGAGGCTATGAGTCGGGTTTTGGTTTTTGTGAATAATAAGAAGATTTCGGATATGGTTCACGAACGCATCGAGGAGGATTTTGAAGATCAATTTGGTGTCATCCATTCGAACAAATCCCAAAATTATCGTCTGAGCACGATGGCTGAATTTCAAGCAGGCCATCTTCGTGGACTCATCACTACCGATATTATGGCGAGAGGTTTGGATATTTCGAACATCACGCACGTCATCAATTTTGAAATGCCTGAACTGCCGGAATTGTATATGCACCGCATTGGTCGAACTGGTCGTGCCGATGCTACAGGAACCGCCATTAGTTTCATTGCGCCTCGGGAAGAAGAATTCAAATTTGCCATTGAATTATTAATGGATATGGATTTGCCAGCAGCCACTTTTCCTGAAACTGTTGAAGTTTCGCTGAAACTAATCGAACCTGAAAAAGACCGTCAACCGATTAAGTTTTTGATGAAAAAACAAAAATTAGAAGGAGATGGCGCTTTCCACGAGAAAAGTAAAAAGAATAAAAAAGTCAATCTCGGCGGACCCGGTGTAACCAAGAAAAAAACGCACGGTTCTGTCAATAGAAATATGCTGAAAAACCAAGCCAAGAAACGCAAGGATAAGAAGTAAAGGAGAGTCACCAATACCCTTCACAGCTCAAATGAAAACATTAATTATCAATATTAAAGAGTTGCTTCAAGTTCGAGATGCCTCGATATTGAAAGTTTCTGGCGATGAAATGGCGATTCTTCCGTCCATTACGAATGCTTATTTGGTCATTGACAATGATTTTATTGCTGATTTTGGTTCGATGGATGATTTACCCGAAGATTTAAATCCTGAAAAATGTATTGATGTTGAGGGAAAAATTGTGCTTCCTTGTTGGTGTGATTCCCATACTCATATCGTGTATGCTGGCCATCGCGAGCTAGAATTTGTGGATAGAATCAACGGACTTTCCTATGAAGAAATCGCCAAGCGTGGTGGCGGAATACTGAATTCGGCCAAAACACTAAACGAAACCTCCGAAGAAGAAATTTACAATCAATCGAAAGTTCGTGTTGAAGAAGTGATGCGTTTGGGAACAGGTGCGGTCGAAATAAAATCAGGTTACGGGCTTACCGTTGATGGCGAACTGAAAATGCTTCGAGTAATCCAGCGGCTGTCGCAAAATTATCCCATAACTATAAAAGCTACTTTTCTCGGTGCTCACGCTTTTCCACTCGAATATAAGGAAAATCGAAAAGGTTATATCGATTTAATCATTAATGAAATGCTTCCTGAAATTGGCACAACTAAATTGGCTGACTTTATAGATGTATTTTGCGAAAAGGAGTACTTCAGCGTTGAAGAAACCGAGCAAATTATGGAAGCCGGAATTCGTTTTGGTTTAAAACCAAAAATTCACGTGAATCAGTTCCATTCTATTGGCGGCATTCAAGCAGGAATTAAATACAACGCGCTTTCTGTAGATCATCTGGAAATTATGAGGCCGGAAGAAATCGAAGCCTTAAAAAATACTGCAACCATGCCTGTTGCTTTGCCTTCTTGCTCCTTTTTCTTAGGAATTCCTTATGCACCTGCACGTGACATGATAGCTAAGGGTTTGCCATTAGCGCTCGCCACCGATTTTAATCCGGGTTCAACTCCGTCAGGCAATATGAATTTTGTAGTTGCTACAGCCTGTATCCAAATGAAAATGTCTCCCGAAGAAGCCATAAATGCAGCCACTATAAATGGAGCTTATGCTATGGGGATTTCAGAAACCCACGGAAGTATCACCATTGGCAAAAAAGCCAATCTCATTATCACAAAACCTATTTCTTCCTATTACCAACTACCGTACGCTTTTGGCAGCAATTTGATTGATGCTGTTATTATTGAAGGCAATGTTTTCGCATAAAAAAAGAGGAACATCTGCTCCTCTCTTTCCATTATTAACCCCAACTAATTCTTATTTCAAAGTAAAACTAGTTTTAGAAACCAATTCGTTTTTGTCGAAAACATTGACAAAATAGGTTCCTTTTGCAAAGTCTTTCCCTGGCAAGTCTTCGGTAACTTGAACCGTTTTGTTTTCATATTTTACATTGGCGATAAAACTATAGGTTAATGTTTTATCATCAAAAGTTTCCGTTTTCTTGTCCCCTAAAACATTACTTTTGTTATCAATTACTTGCACGTAATATTGTTTGTCACCTGATTTAGCTATTTGATTTTCGGCAATGGTGAAACTGATTTTTAGCACATCGGCTCTTCCTGCTCGATCCGTTACTTCTTGCTTTCCAGAACTTCTTATTTTGTATGCGGCGGTTTGCATATTTAAAACAGTCAGTTTTGAACCTTTTTCCACTGTTTTTGACAACTCTTCATTTTGCCCTACTAATACTTCATTGAATTTTTTGGATTCTCCTAATACTACAACTGTACTATCACGTTGCGTGGTTAACGTTGTATTTTGTTTTTTCAGCGTTTCATTTTCAGTCATTAAAACTTTCAAATTACTTTCTAGTTTCTGATATTGAGCTCTGTATTTAGATGCATCGCCTTTTGATTTACTCACATCATTCATCAAATTCACCACTTTATCTCGCTCTTTAATTAATTCGTCAGACATTGAAGTGTTTTCGGCAATGGCGGCATCATAAGTAGTTTTTAAATCTTGTAAATCTTTCATAACGGATTCCTTTTCAGTCATCGTAGTTGTTAGTACTGTTTGTACTTCTTTTGCTTCGGATGAAATCTTATAGATATAATATAAACTGCCTATCAATAGGATAGCTAATACAGCGATAATAATCTTGAGACTTGTGTTCGAATTGTTTTGTTGATCTTCCATTTTGTTTATTTTTTATAGTAGAAATTAAAAATATATTTTAACCAAAATTAATAATATAATTTGTCTTAACAACGGATTATAAACATTTATATTATATTTGACCGGATTTAAATTGATATGGAAAAACTGATACCGTTCACGATAAATGATCTTGCAAAAGTTACCAACCACCGCAGTGGCGAAATAAAATTTGGGGAGAAGATGGTAACTATTCCAAAAGGAATGGATAGTACTGAGTTTTTAAAAACCTGTGAAGCAAAATATGTTCTGTTTGGAATTCCTGAAGACATCGGTGTTAGAGCTAATTACGGAAGACCTGGAGCTGCATCGGCTTGGGAATCTGCCATTGCTAGTATTGCAAACATTCAACACAATCGTTTCTGTAAAGGCAGCCAAATAGTAGTTTTAGGACAATTAAGCGTCCGTGCTGAAATGAAAGAAGTAGAACATTTAGATTTTAATGACATCGACGATCGTTCAAAATTGAGTCAGCTGGTCGAAAAAATTGATAAAGATGTTTCGCATATCATTTTTAATATTATAAAAGCAGGAAAAACCCCTATTATCATTGGTGGTGGTCATAATAATTCGTACGGAAATATAAAAGGAACGGCGCTTGCCAAAGGAAAATCTATTAATGCCGTGAATTTTGATGCCCATTCCGATTTTAGAATTCTCGAAGGACGTCATAGCGGAAATGGTTTTTCTTATGCTTTTGAAGAAGGTTTTCTTAAAAAGTATTTTATTTTTGGTTTACACGAAAATTACACCTCCAAAAGTGTTTTAGATATTATCAAAAAAATTGAAGATCGGGTACGGTACAACACCTACGATAGTATCAATATCCGAAAGGAGAAAAACTTCCAACAAGAACTTATTCAAGCTGCACAATTCATTCAAAATGATTTTTACGGCATTGAAATAGATTTAGATGCCATTCCAAATATTGCCAGTAGTGCTATGACGCTAAGCGGTTTTTCAATAGAGGAATTGCGTCAGTTCGTCACTTTCTTTGCAAAAAATAAAAATGCGGCTTACCTTCATATTTGCGAAGGCGCACCCGATTTGTGCGAGGAGAAAAACAATCATTTAATTGGTAAACTCATCGGCTATTTAGTGACTGATTTTATAAAATCGAACCATGAAATTGATTTGGACTAAATGGTGAATCTAGGGGATAACGAACTAAAAATCAAGGCAAACGCATTAAAATATTTAGACACGAATTGCACTAATTGTCACAAATTATTTTTATTATTTAAAAAAATACACAAATTTTAACTGCCTTTGGCAGTTTCGTGAAATTTATGCAGTACCTATTTCGTGTAAATTAGTGCAATTCGTGTAAAAATAAATAAAAAACAATTTTAATGCGTTTTGCCCTGCTAAAAATCAATAGCAAATCTCCCTAAAAATAATAAACCTATCTTTGCAAAAATTATCTAAATAAAAATTTCTAGATATTTAATACAAAACATATGTTATTCGAAGATTTATCGTTATCCAAAAGTATTCAAAAAGCCGTATTTGAAGAAGGCTATACCAACCCAACACCTATTCAAGAACAAGCCATACCCTTAGTGTTAGCAGGACGAGACTTAATTGGCTGCGCACAAACAGGAACAGGAAAAACGGCAGCATTTGCCATTCCCATCATACACCAATTGCACCGAATTGTAGGTTCATCTAAAAAAGCCAAAGAAATTCGGGCCTTAATCGTTACGCCCACAAGAGAATTAGCTGTACAAATTGGTCAAAGTTTTGACACTTATGGCAAATATACTAACTTGACTCAACTCACTATTTTTGGTGGCGTTTCGCAAGTTCCTCAGGTAGATGCGCTGCGCAAAGGCGTTGATGTTTTAGTCGCAACACCAGGAAGATTACTCGATTTGCACAAACAAGGTTTTATCGATTTCGATCATTTGCACACCTTAGTCCTTGACGAAGCCGATCAAATGCTGGACATGGGATTTATAAACGATGTCAAGAAAATTGTAAAGCTTACACCAAAAAACCGACAAACCTTGCTATTCTCTGCAACAATGCCAATAGCTATTCGAGAATTGGCCGAAATGTTTTTGAAAGATCCTGAAAAAGTAGAGGTTTCACCTGTTTCTTCCACTGCCGAAAATGTGGAACAACATGTTTATTTTGTCGAAAAAACCGAAAAAAGAAACTTGCTGTATCATTTGATCAAAAATCAAAATTTATCGGATGTTTTGGTTTTTTCGAGAACCAAACACGGTGCAGATAACGTGGTTAAAGCTTTGCGTAAAAATAATATTGCCGCCGAAGCCATTCACGGTGACAAATCTCAAAATGCCAGACAACGGGTTTTAGATGCTTTCAAAAAGAAAGAAGTGGGCGTACTTGTAGCCACTGATATTGCCGCTCGTGGTATTGATATTGACCAATTGCCTTTTGTCATCAATTTTGATTTACCCAATATTCCAGAAACCTACGTTCATCGAATAGGAAGAACGGGTCGTGCAGGAAATGAAGGTATAGCAATTTCTTTTTGCAGTAAAGACGAACATCAATATTGGAAAGACATTCAAAAACTAATCAAAGTCGAGGTAAAAACCATTAGTGATCATCCGTATCCTTGGCACGCTGGAAGTCCAGAAACGGCTCCGGGAGGATCAACAAAACCAAATAACTCCAACCGAAGTGGTGGTGCACACAAATCAAGAAAATCCGACGCCTCTAAACAAAACAAAAAACGCTGGTATTAAAATTGATTTTAGTTCTAAATAATTACAAAAAAACGCTGTCAATAGACAGCGTATTTACTTTTAATTTGAAGAGTATCATGCACCCGTTGAATGCAAATATTAAACCTTTCGGCAAAAAAACACTTCCAAAACCAAAATCATACTCTTTGAAAAAAATAGTTGGTTGTAGTTTAAATCTACTATATTTACTTGATTTTGCAATCCAATTTAAAACAAAGGGAGGTTTTTAGATAAGCTGACGTTTTGGGCAAGACAAACAGACAGCCTACTAAAAATTAAAATTTGACAATATGAAAAGCATCGCACTTTTAATCACATTCATCATATACAGTTTTGTTTCTTTTGGACAGCATGAGGATGACAGAACGATTAATTTCCCGAAATCAATTGAACTCGTAAATAAAGTACCCAATAAAGAAAATGTATGGGTTTTTATTCTTGCAGGACAGTCTAATATGGCAGGACGGGCATTTGTCGAACCTATGGATACAATTTCCAATAAACGAATTCTATCACTAAACAGAACCGGACAATTAGTTTATGCCAAAGAACCTTTGCATTTTTATGAGCCGTCATATACGGGGCTTGACTGCGGACTTTCTTTTGCCAAAAATTTAATACGCAATATCCCAGACGGTATAACCATATTATTAATACCAACTGCAGTTGGTGGCAGTTCTGTTTCACAATGGCTAAGCGACAGTACACATCGCGACGTAAAACTTTTAACTAACTTTCAATCTAAAGTAGAGATTGCAAAAAACTATGGAAATATTAAAGGGATTTTGTGGCATCAAGGAGAAAGTGATACAAATCCTATAGGGATTTCTACATATGAAGAAAAGCTTTCATCGCTATTTGAAGTATTCAGAACAATTAGTGGCAATAAGAACTTGCCAATTTTGGCGGGGAAAATTGGTTCCTATTCAAATGATAAGGAAAATTGGAACTTAATTAATGAAAAAATACAAGCTGTTGCAAAGCAAAATAGTGATATCTATATTATTTCAACATCTGATTTAAAAGACAAAGGTGACAAAGTTCATTTTGATTCTGAAAGTCAAAGGAAGATGGGAGAACGTTTGGCAGTTAAATTTATGAGTACAGTTAAATAGCCTACCCATTAAAGTTAGAGTTCACGTGCTCAGCAAGCAAATAATTTTTTAAAAAACGATTCTAGACTTACATTATTCTTTTACAAATTTTTCTTGAAACGATTTACGATCAGAATAAATTTTTACGAAATAAACACCTGTTTTGAAATTTTCAACATCAATAGTATTGAAATCGGTGTCTTTTTCAATTATTTTTTTTCCTAAAACATCAAAAATTGCAATACTATCTACTTTTAAATTATTCTTAACTTGAATGTTTAGTTTGTAAGTTGCTGGATTAGGGTAGATTGAAAAATCTTTACCATTAAATTTTTGTAACGATAAACTGGTACAACTAACACCTACAAATGTATTAAAATCAATGTTATTATCGGGTTGTGCCAATTGATATTGACCATTTAATCCTGCAGCCCAAAGCGAATTATCAAGTTTTATTGCGGTTGTGTGGCCAAAAGAAGCTTTTGCTGCTCTCCAATTTAAATCGGTACCAACTTGGGTAGGAATAGTAAGTCTTGTAAAATTTCCCGTTCCAAGTTTACCTTCAAAATTATCACCCCAAGCCCAAAGCGAGTAATTTTGCTTTATTGCAATACTATGAAAATATCCTGCAGCAACTGTTTGCCAATCAGTATCCAATCCAATTTGTTGTGGAGCATATACATTTACAGTTGTTCCATTACCAATTTGTCCCTTGTCATTACGTCCCCAAGCCCAAAGCGTATTGTCATTTCTAATTGCCAAAACTTGATAGCCAGTTGCAGAAATCTCCCTCCAACTATTGCTAGACCCAATTCTAGTTGGAACTCTTTTTGGTTGATCATCACCTTGCCCCATTGTACCGTGATATCCGTCGCCCCATGCCCAAAGAGACCCGTTATCTTGTAATGCAACTGAAAAGTTAACACCTGCTGTTATTTTTAACCACGAATTTGTAGTTCCAATACGTATTGGGAATTGTGAATCTGTGTATGTATTATTTCCCAATTGTCCGTCATAATTTCGACCCCAAGCCCATAACGATCCATCCGTTTTCAGTGCCACGCAATGAAAAATACCACATTCTACAGTTGCCCAATTAGTGTCTACGCCAACTTGTGTAGGCACATTTCTATGTATTCTGCTATTATCTCCAAGCTGACCATAATCGTTTTCGCCCCAGCTCCATAATGTTCCGTTACTTTTTATTGCTGAATTATGAGCTGCATTGGCGCTAATTGATACCCAATTAGTATCAGTCCCGATTTGTGTTGGACTCGTTTTGGTTTCTAAAGTTCCATCGCCAATTTGACCAAAAATATTAGAACCCCACGCCCAAAGTGTACCGTCTTGTTTAATTGCGATAGTATGATATGCACCAACAACGACTTTGGTCCAACATTGCGGAAAAGTTACAATAGGTAGTAAAAAAACAAAAATGATTAGATAGTTTTTCATAACGAATTGATTTAGATTAATTTAAATAAACAAATATAATAATTAGTCATTCCTTAAAAATGAATTAACAATTTGATTGTTAATAACTTGTGATTAAATTCAGTTGAAAACAGTACTTTTAAATCGCCAAAAAGTGTATATTTCGGTATAAAAAAGTGGCAATATGTTAGGCAAAATAA
>NZ_JANPFL010000015.1:0-92331 GCF_031423415.1 Flavobacterium sp. | reverse complement strand
TTATTTTGCCTAACATATTGCCACTTTTTTATACCGAAATATACACTTTTTGGCGATTTAAAAGTACTGTTTTCAACTGAATTTAATCACAAGTTATTAACAATCAAATTGTTAATTCATTTTTAAGGAATGACTATTTAGAATAAAAATCAAAAAGGTGTAATTATTTTTTAGATAATTACACCTTTGCATTTTAACTATTGTTTAATCAAGTAGCCTAATTACAATTTGTTTCAACAATTGGCATTATTCTTTAATGATCTTTAAGTTTTGGATTCCGAATGCATTATTTATCTTTAAAAAATACATTCCCGATTTAAAAGCACTCATGTCGATTTTATGCGAAGATGGCACAATCTTTTCTAACACCTTACGTCCTAAAATATCGGTCAAAGTAATTTGATTTTGCTCATCTAACAGTTGCAACTGCAACACATCTTGTACCGGATTTGGGTAGCAAAATTGATTTAAACCGAATACCTTTTCTACTCGTAAAGAACAATTACTACCAACCACATAAGAAATGTATTTCGTCACGGACAGGCCACCGGCATAAGCAAATTTGCAAGCGTAGCTAATGGTTGAACCGATGGTTTGTCCTGTAATGGTTTTCGTGAAAATATTTCCTGAAACATTTAACATTTGCGATTCTGAAAAAGGAGATTGTTTCCATAAAAAAGCCACTGTACCAACTTTGTCTGTATCCAACAATTCAAAATTTATCTTTACATCTGTTCCTATAGTTTCAAAAGTATATTTATAACCTAAAGAGAAAGCGCCCTGTGTTGCTTGTGTTTCAGTACCGGTACACTGCAAAATTGTAGTTGTTTTGGCGGTGAGTACAATTGGATTATTACCAGCAGCATTTCCCGAGGCGTCAGTTGCTGAAATAGTAAAAGTATAATTGGTGTTTTGATCCAAATTATTGATAGTTAATGTTTTTTGAGTGCCCGAAGGACTATATGTCGAACTCGTTCCAGAACCATAATCGACATTGTAGCTAACATTTCCCGAGTTATCGGTAGCATTCAACACTAATGCCACAGAAGAACCTGTAATGGTACCCACACTAGCTGTAAAATTTGTAGGTGCTTGCGTGTCAATAGTTGTATTTTGATATACTCTAACATAATCAATATCCATGCTAGTTTGAGTGAAATTAGCGTTTATATCTCCCGCTATTCCGCCCATAGCAATATTCAAAAGTATGTATTGTTCTTTATCGAATGGCCAATTGTTGGCATCTTTTACTGTTGGATTGTAAGTATAAAAAACGACGTCATCGACAAGAAATGAAATTTGATTAGGAGACCAATTCATTGAATAAATATGATAATTGTTAGCAATATTATCCCCTACAACCACACCCCCAATATTAAAAGTATTTCCGAAAGAAGATGGCGTGTGCAAGGCACTTTGAATGTAATTATCTGGTTTAGAACGAGTAATTCCATGTTCCAAAATATCAATTTCACCACAAGCGGGCCAATCCGTTGTACCGTAATTGGAATCAAAAAAACCACCGTCTTCATTTACATTTTTCCCGAGCATCCACAAGGCAGGCCAAGTTCCAGCATCTTTTGGAATTTTTGCTCTGACATCTACTCGACCGTATTTGAAAGCAAATTTTGAATTTAACCGCGCCGATGTATATTGCTTAGTTACATTTTGATCTGTGAAGGTTTCCTTTTTGGCAACAATACTCAAATTGCCATTTGCTACCGAGGAATTGGTCGTTCGATTGGTATAATGTTGAACCTCATTATTAAACCAGTTTCCACCTGCTGACAATTGGGTTTGATGAAACCAATTGTTGGAATCAACAGTTCCATTAGTAGTAAACTCATCAGACCAAACCAGATCTTTATACACAACATCAACTTGCGCACAAGAAAATTGACTCATTAGAAAAAATAAAAATAGTATTTGAAGGAGCTTTTTTTTAATCATGATTTATGTTTGACTGTTAAAATAATTAGTTGTTTTTTAATTTTTCATTTTTATCCCAAATACCCCAAAAAGAACCTACATCTCCTTCTGCTCCTACTTTCCAAGACTCATCAAATGAGGAAAAATAGAACATTTCTATGTCCATTTGTTTGCACCATTTTTGCGTATCAACAAAATATTTCATGGCATTCTCTTGTGATGCATAAGCTGCACCGTGAGAACCTCCTTGGCTTGGCCAACCTGTCTCCGTAATAATTATTCTTTTGTCACCGCCATTGCTTTTTGCTGTTTCAAACATATTTTGCATATGATGAAAAGCATAATCTATTGAACAACCATCCCAATACGGATAGCAATTTGCTAAAATTACATCACAAACATCTGTAATTCTTGTTCGAAATGAAAACTCGTAATAATTATCTACATAGCCTACGGGAATGGAACTTGGTATTGAATTTTTTACTATGTTGATATATTCCAACAATCTATCTTCAGTCAAATCCTTTCTGAACAGTACCTCATTTCCAACAGCAGCAATATCTACATAACCTTCTTTT
Source organism: Flavobacterium sp. (assembly GCF_031423415.1). GTDB lineage: Bacteria > Bacteroidota > Bacteroidia > Flavobacteriales > Flavobacteriaceae > Flavobacterium. The sequence continues at coordinate 89,824 of NZ_JANPFL010000015.1, read as the reverse complement.
GCTAAATGTATTAGCCCCTCTACTTCCTTTTTGTTGACTTGATGATCTTCTCCTAACCAAGCACCAACTAATGTTTTAATGCCAAATTCACGGGCAATTATGGGTATAAATTCGTTGCCTTCAGTACAGGAAAAAGACCGAATCCATTTGGTATACGGAGCAATTATCTTCATCCTGCGACGAACTTGTTCTTCTGTTATTATGGTACCTGGCTTTTGCCCCTCTTCATATGCACTAAAGGAAACCCCATGCATACCCTTTTCAAGAGTTTCTTTCCATAAATGAGCTAGTTCTTGAGTTGAAATTTCAGAAATGTGAATTTCATCCGCATTTTTTTGGAGTGCAATTACTTCTTTATACTCTTCAATCGAAAAATAACGCTCTTCTTTATAAGACATGATTATTTCTTATTTATCTCCAAATTTTACACTTTCGTATTTATCCCAAACTCCCCAATAAGCTCCAACTTCACCTTCTGGACCTACTTTCCATGATTCATCAAAAGAAGAAAAATAAAACATCTCTATGTCATTTTGCTTGGACCAATTTTGGGAGTCAATAAAATATTTCATGGCATTTTCATTAGAGGCAACAGCTCCTTTAAGAAAACCACCTTGACTTGGCCAACCTGTTTCGGTAATAATAATTCGCTTGTTTTGACCAGCGTATTTTGCCGATTCAAACATACTGATCATGTGATTAAATGAATACTCGACAGGGCAACCTTCCCAATATGGATAGCAATTGGTTAAAATAACATCGCAAACTGCGGTAATATTTGGTCGGTGCGAAAATTCATAATACGCATCTACATATCCAATCGGAATGGTATTTGGTATTGTATTTCTTACTCTATCGATGAAATCTAAAAGCTCTTCTTCAGTTAAATCTTTGCGATACATCACTTCGTTTCCTACGGCAGCGATATCAACATAACCTTCGTTTGCGAGCTTTATTAATCCTTCAATTTCTTTTTCGTTGACATCAGGATCATCGCCGAGCCAAGCCCCAACTAATGTTTTAATTCCATATTCGTGAGCGATTTTCGGGATAAACTCATTCCCCTCCGTACACGAAAAAGAGCGAACCCATTTGGTATATGGAGCTATTATTTTCATCCTTCGTCGCACTTGCTCTTCCGAAATAATATCACCTGGTTTTTGTCCGTCTTCGTATAAACTGAAACAAACACCATGCATTCCGCTTTCTAAAGTTTCTCTCCATAACTTGGATAATTCGTTGGATGAAATATCCGAAATTTGAATTTCTTGATAACTACTTTGACCTTGTTCGCTGTTTTTATTATCTTCTAATGAAAAATAATGACCTTCTCTAAATGACATACCTTTAATTATTAAATTTTAAATTTTCGTTTTTATCCCAAATGCCCCATCCAGCACCAACTTCTCCTTCTTGTTTAATTTTCCACGATTCGTCAAATGATGAAAAATAAAATAGTTCAATTTCACGATTTTTAGCCCAATCTTGCACTGCTATAAAATATTTCATTGCATTCAAACGAGAAGGAACTGCAGCTTCAATATTATCTCCTTTACTAGGCCATCCTGTTTCGGTAATAATTACTTTTTTTCCTTTGGAAGCAAGTTGCGTTAATTCCATCATTCTATTCAAATAATTTAGCGCAAAATCATTATCAGCACCTTCCCAGAAAGGATAACAATTGACTAAAATAAGATCACAAGCATCAACCAAAGCAGGTCTGTTCAGAAACTGATAATACGCATCAACATATCCTACAGGAATTGAATCTGGTACTGCTGCTCTCACTCTCTGGATGTATCCAATTAATTCTTGCTCAGCTATTTCTTCCCTATGCAATACTTCATTCCCGATAGCTGCTATATCTACTAAACCGGCTTTAGCCAAAAGAATAAGTGATTGAATTTCCTTTTCGTTTCTTTCTTTATCAGCACTAATCCATGCTCCAACTACGATTTTGAGCCCTATATTGTGTGCTATTTCGGGTATTAATTCATTGCCTTCTGTACAGGAAAAAGTTCTAATCCATTGCACATGTGGTGCTATTAAATCCAATCTTCTTTTAATTTGATTTTCAGATAAAATATCGCCTGCATCTTGTCCTTCAACATAAGGGCTAAAACACAAACCGTGTAAACCGTTATTCAAAATTCCTGAAAATTGTTTGGCAATTTCAGCTTCAGTTTTAGAACTAAAATCAATACCCAATTTAGAATTTAATGTACTTCCGATTTTATCTAATGAAAGTAATTTTCCTGATAGATAAGCTGAGGATTGTTTTTTTGCAGGAAGCTTTCTTGAATCTAACTCTTTTTTGATTTCTTTAGCTTTTTCTTCTGTCAGGTCATAATCCCTCATCACCCACATTGCTATCAATGTTCCTAAAATTGGAATCCCTGAGAAAAAAAGTCGCAAACCTGTTACTGCACCTTCTGTTTGTGTTGCTGCTCCAGGATGGAAATCAACAAAAGACATTATTATACCCGTTAACAGTCCGGCAATAGCAAAACCAAATTTTACCATCCACCAATAAATAGCTCCAAAAATTCCTTCTCTGCGTTTACCTGAAGTTAACTCATCCATATCGCAAACATCAGCCGTCATAGACATCATTAACGTAAATAAACTTCCAATTCCAAAGGAAAAGAATGGCAAAGCAAAAATAAACATATAAGGTTTTCCGGGAATAAAAAGAAACCAAAGCAAAATATAGCCAAAAACGGATATTCCTTGACAAACTAAAAACGTTTTCTTTTTTTCCATTTTTTTAGACATCCAAGAAACTATCGGAATGACAACAAAAGTGGTGGATAACGCTCCTAAACATCCAAAAAGTGTTGGCCAAATACCCGCATCTGCTGAACTTCCGTTAAATAAATAGTAAACAACGATAAAAAAAGTAAAACCAGCGACAGTATTGAAGGCATTAAAAATTAAGAAAGTAGCTATGCAAAGTTTTCTGAAAGGACTGTTTTTAAAAGCTTCAACAAAACTCGAAAAAATTTCTTTTAAACTGCCTCCCATCGTTCTAAAGGTTAATGGAGAATAACTCACTTCGTCAATAGTTGACTTGCTTTTAATAAAAATAGCTGGAATCATCGCCAATATCATACAAGATAGACCAACCCAAACAGCCAAAGTTCTGGTCGCAGTATCTGCATTAGGAAACCAAGAAGGGTCATACATCACTACCCAAAACCAGGGTGCAATTACCCAAGCCCATTGTCCTATCCATTGCGATATAGCCATAATGCTTGTTCTTTCGTGAAAATCATCACTCATTTCATAACCCATTGCCACAAAAGGGACGCTAAAAATGGATAATCCCAAGTAAAATACGATTGACCATATCAGAAAATAGTAGAAATTATAATCGATCCCGCTTTCTCTGTACAATTGCCACATCACAATAAAAGAAATGCCCATAATAATAGAGCCTATAAACACATATTGTCTTCTTCTTCCCCATTTAGACCGAGTGTTGTCTGAAATAAAACCCATAATTGGGTCAATAAAAGCGTCTAAGATTCTGGGTAAGAAAAATGTAATACCCCACATCCAAGTTGGCATACCTAAATTTTCGACCAGCACAACCATAAAAATACCCAATGCTGCGGGGAACATTTGATTGGCTAACATTCCTAATCCAAAAGCGATCTTTTGACTCATTGGAACAATTCCTGTTGAGTTCGAATTATTATTTGACATAATAGTAAGGGTTAATTATTGTAATTATTTGGCTATCAAGGTTTAATTACTATTGTCTGCAATGCTTTTGCAGGAATAGAAATAGTTTTCTTTTTACTGTTTTGATTGATTTCTATAACGAATTCTTGCTCCGTAGGATTAAAAATTACCACTGCAATACTTCCGTCTGGATTTTTTACAGCGGTTGACATTAAATCGTTATTGCTGATTTGGCAACCAATTTTAACCGCTCCAGGACGCATAAATTTGCTAAAATGTGCCATCGTATAATATAAGGGTGTAAAATAGACCTCGTCTTTTTCTGGATCGACAATTACTGGTGCTACACACCAATTTTTGAACCAATTCGGTCCTCCTTGCTTGTCCAGAACCATATTCCAATCGACCCAACCATCGACCCAATTGTTTAAACAACCAATGATATCAGTTGCATAGCGATTTACTGGAGCGTATTTTGGGTGCAAATGTTTGTCTTTTTCAGATGCCCAATCCCAACCCCAATCGGTGGCTTCTTTTTTCCAATACCAAGCATCATCATTCCAATGTGGAATTTCAGAATCCACGCAAGCTTCGGTTTGAATTAAATATTTATTCGGTGCTTTTTGATGCGCATATTGCAATTCTTTTGGTAAATAATCATAAGTGCTTTCATACCAATGGATGGCAGTTCCGGCAAAATATTTAGAAGATTTTTCGTCTTTGAACATTTCATCTACCCATTCCGGTAAACCTGCTCTATTTTGATCGTAACCTAATATTTTAACTTGTCCCCAGCCGTCTTTTTCTAATTTTGGTCCCAGATGATTCTGAACAAAATCTGTCATTTCTTTGGGCGAAAACAGGGTACTTTCCCAGTTGTTTCCATTGCCGTGCGGCTCATTGATTACGGTAACTCCCCAAATGTTGATTCCTTCTTTTTTATATGCCTCTAAATATTTTGAAAAATATAAAGCAAACGAATCATTGTATTCTGGCAGTAATTTTCCGCCCACATATTTTTTGTTGTCTTTCATCCAAGGCGGTGATGTCCAAGGCGAGGCTATGATTTTAAAACCTTCTTTTGAAATGGCTTTAGCTTCTAAAATCATTGGTATTAAATCCGATTTATCATCTTCAATAGTGAAATTTTCTAATAACTTGTCATTTTCGACTTTGGCATACGTATAATTACTTAGCGAAAAATCACAAGATGCAATATGTGTTCTAGTTAATGAATACTTGGCACCGTTTTCGCCAAAATAAGCTTCCAAGATTTTATTTCGATTTGCAGCACTCAATTTATTCAATAAATAGGCACTAGATTCTGTAAATGAACTGCCAAAACCGGTTATAGTTTGAAATTTTTCTTGTTCATTTAAAGTAATAACTACCTGAGTTTTACTTTTTGAAAACTCAGTAATTTTTTTTAATGAATTGCCATTGGCAGAAGTTTCATAAACTTCGGTTTTTAATTCTTGCGTTGCTTTACAACTGTTCATAGAAAAAGTGATACTTACAATTAGTACTAAAATTTTGAAACGATTTAAAATGCATTGAACTTTTTTCATCACTAAATTAATTGGTTTTCAACATAGAAGGCGTTTTTACATCCTGCCATAATGCTTTTTCATCACCATTATAGGTTTTTGTAATGGGTTGACCATCACGTGCTAAATTTTTAAAAACACCATTATCTACCATTTCCCAAAGGGCATATTTGGCTTGTCCTTGCAAATTGATTAATCCAAAATGATTCTCAGAACCCGAAGGATTTCCGCTATCTTTCCATTGTTCATCGAAGGCTTCAAAATAAAAAAGCGATATTCTTTCCTTATTAGTCCATTCTCTCATTAATTTATAAAACAGTGCCGATTTGTATTCGTCTGTTGCTTTCGAACCGGAATTACCGTAAAGTTCACTTGATAATGAAGCCCAACCTGTTTCGCCAATGGCTATTGGTTTATTTACGCCCAAGGATTTCATATAATTAGAAACATTTCTATATTGATTGATAGCGTAATCTCTTGCCCTGACCATGGCAAAATCAATTTTTTGCTTTTCAGACACTAGTTTCTCACGTTCTAAAACTCCCCAAAATACAGGATGATAATGCGTGTCATGCATTGGGTATGTGTGCATAGAAATGTAATCAACAGCTTGTATAAGTTGTTTTAAGTCTTCTACATGATATTCTGCATCTCCACCGCCCCAAGAAGCAAAATTGTCAGAAGTGGTAACCCATAAAGTCGACGGCAATTTCTTTTCGTTTTTCAAATTTTGCAAGTGGTTTACCCATTTTAAAATGATGGCAGGTTCTACATAATAACTCGCTGCCCATTTTACCATTGCTTCATTACCTACAGCTATAATCTTAATAATATCAGGATATTCATTTGATAATCGTACTGCCTCAGCTATTTCGACAGCATTTCTTTCACTCTCAACATTGTGAATTGGAGGAAGAGCCGTCCAAGCATTCTTGCAATCAATCCAGGCGCCCAGCATTACATACATTTCAAAATTGGAATCTTCTTTTTTTAATTCTCTTATGGCGATTAACAAATTTGAAACCTCTTTATTGTGTACATTATAAGTTCTAAGCACTTTAATATTCATTGCTGAAAGTAGTTGCAAATCTTCCTTTAGTTGAGCAATAGTAGGTTCAATATCTCTTGTTTTTTCTCTAAATCCACCATAACAAATAGCTTGGTATTTTGGATTCCCTATAATATCTTTTGCGGTTATTTCTGCTGATTGTTTTGAATTCATAAGTTGTCTACTACACGAAAATAAAAGTGTAATTATTGAAATAAGTACTACAAATTTTGATGCTTTGATCATTTATTTAAATGTTAATACTTACTTTTAGTTGGCTAATTTCTCCCGTACGGTTGAATATCTTTTGACTCATCTCAAGGTTCAACGTTAATGATGGAAAAATTTCTGTTTGGTTGTCCGTGAATACTACTTCTATTTGATTCTGCTCCTCTATTGTATAAATTACAGTCACTTGACATACTGAAAATGCTAAACTTCCTGTTTCTAATTGCAAGGAATACGCTTTGCTTTTTAAATCATTAAAACTTACTGTTTCCTCGTGTTGTAAAAATTGGTTTTTGTTTAATAAAGCAGGATCAAAAGTAAGTTTACCATCGGAAACTTTAATTCCCAATTCACCTTTTCTTGTAAGTATATCTTCTTTTACTTGTCCTGTCATTCCCGGTTGTTGTGCGCCACGATGCGATGGAGTATGCGAGTATGGATCGGTTGGAAATGCACCATACACCTCTGGTGATTTATGAACGCCTATTCCTTCACCAATTTCTTGATAATGCGAAGACAATGCCGTAATTACTGATTTGTCTTCATTGTCCAGATACGCTTTTTCAATTACTTCAAGCACTGCCAAATGCAATTTTGAAACCATGTGCCAATAAATGGAACCCAATCCTTCATAACCAAAGAATGTTCCTGATCTTCCTGTAAAAGCTTTATGATTAAAAACATCTTCAAAAATCTGTAAAATTGTATTCGATTCTTTTTCAATCAAAAGTGTGTACTCTTCTTGATTTTTGAGTTGCTCTAAAGACGCTTTCAAATCATTGGCATTGTGAAAATTCCCGTTGAAATGATAATTGCCTTTACAATCCATATTTAAAATGGAAAGGTTCGAATTAGCCAATAATTTTTTCAATAAAATTGAATTCTCGATGCTCGATTTAGGAATATTATTTTTTTCTAAAAATTTAGGCAAGTCTTTATTTGGATACAAAATATAGCTGTTTTGATCAGGACGATACAAACTACTATGTCGCAAAGCATCCAATATTTGCAAAGATTCACTTGCTGTTAAATATCCTGAACTAAGCGCTGCTACCTGACCTTCAAGCATTTCGCTAAGGTTAGAAATAACAATACCATCAGTCGTAATAGACATCAAATTATAGGCTTGATACAAATGATCAGGTCTTTGATTGGCACGAATAGAATGTTCAATAAATGCTAAAGATACTTTTGTAAATGCTTTTAATCCAGCCATAGAATGGGTTCTTTTCTTACCCCAAAATCCGCTGTTATACACTTGAAAACGATAATCCGAAGCTGCTTTTCCTAAGCGATCTAGTATTTTTCTTCGGGATTGATCATCAATTTTTCCGGAAAGTAAGTGTTGATTTTCTAGCAAACAATTTCTAACTTCGTGATAGAACTCTACCATTTCATTAGAAATCTTAATAGTTTCCAATTCGGAAGAATCCAATATACCTTGGAATGTTTTTAAAAATCGATGCAAATAATACAGCGTGACCATAGAAACTCCATTTCCTACCAAAGCATTGTTGGCATCATTCCATTCGGGACGTTGAGTATTCATCCAAATTCCACCTTCAGGAATGAAATTTGACATTTTGGCTAAAACAGTGGCTAAAATTTTTTCGATAAAATTCACGTGGTAAATCTCATCTTCATTGCTTCTAATCAAAGCACCATCAGCTCCAATTTTACTGCGTTCTTCAATAATTTTTTTCTCCCAACTGTGACTGTATTCAATAGTGTCTTTTGGGTTTTTGAGAATATCTTGATACGCTTTTATGGTGTAAGGAACAGCAGCATATACAAAACACTCTTTTTCAAAATAGGAGTTCAATTTTCCGGGATGATACTTTTCAATGAATTCTAAAAATTTCAACAAATAAATAATTTGATGATCACCCCAATAACCAATATACGACCAAGGATTATCTGGTTCTATAGCTTCCCAATCGAATCCACTTTTTGTAACTCTGTACGGATTATAACCATCGAATGTGGAAGCATTGAGGAATTTAAAAATCATCCCTTCAATAAAATCAGGATAGGCAAAGGCTAATGCTTCCCAGTTTTGAAAAATATCTCTCCAATTTCCTTCGTAATCTAGAATTTTTGAACCATCAACTTCACTACGTGTATTGATAGAGAATTTATTCCAAGGACGACTTGGATCTCCGTGTCTGCGACTAAACTTTAGTGGCAAATATTCTGTGCAAAGTCTTACTAAATCTTCACCTTCGAAGTTATCTATCAAACTAAGCAAATTGTTATAAGAGAATTCATCTTTTAAATTTTGGAAAAAGTCTTGATTTTTTTCAAAAACCACACTATTTGCTTTTGCAAAATATTGTGTAAAATCTTTTTTGCCAATTTGATAATTGTCATCAAAAATACCGCCACGCATAATATTGAAAAGTGTATTGGCAAAATGACGGGTGTCAATAAATTTATCAGCTGTAAATTGCAAACCATCAGCTGAGGCTGTAAGCGCGATAAGGTTTTCTTGTCCTAATTTGATATCATTATAAAGCTGTCTTTCAAGCGTTTTATCATGTATAATCGACTCACTTAGTTGCACTACTTGTGATTGATTTTGATTGACATTGGCAATAATATGCCAAATCTCAGTAGAGTTTTGAGGCAAAAACAATTCGTTTGAAATAAAATAGGCACCTTTTTCGCCTTTTATATCGGTTTCTTTGGTTATTGTTTGCCCTTTTCTATAAGCAGCTAGCTGTTTTGAAGATAATAAATAAGTTGGGTTGTTCATTCCTAATGACCAAACAATATTTGCTTTCAGTGCTTCACTTGGTTCCGCTTTATCGACAATAATTGCGCTTAGCTCATAGATACCTAATCCACTTTCTGAAAGCAATTCATTTCTTTTGTAGGCATCAACAAGGTTGCTTGTGCTGGATTGTAAATCACTACTTACGCCGTGTGGCATAATATTTTGAATACCATCTAAAACCGTAATGTTATAATCTATAATAGAGTTGTTTGTCAATTCCGCTTTTTTCACAAAACCAAAAAGATTGCTGGAATTCCATTGGTATCTAAAAGTCAGTTGTAAATCATTATGAATTTCTTCAAAAATAACTTTGTTTCCGTAAAAATTTTTATAAATATTTCGAGTTAAGTTGTAGTTTTGATTGAACCGTTCTGAAAAAGGTTCCCACAGCATTACTTTCTCATCAAAACGAATTTGAAAAATAGATTTACTTCCGGTTATATCAGCAAACTCGGTTATTTTGTCGTCTGTGTAGTAGGGAAAAATGGCAAATTCAGCGTTTTTTCTACCCGCAGATAAGCCACCATTACTGGAAATAAACATCCAATGATCCGAATCGCTAACGATGCTCATAAAAAAAGGACGCATCTTGTCGCAGTTGGATATTTTATAGAATTGTTCGCCCTCGATTGTGATTATATCTATTGCTACAGGGTGGTTTAAGTTATTCATTTGGTGTTCTTTAAATGAGGTTGAACTTTCTCTCATTATTGTTATTTTTTAAAATTGAAGTAAATGGTTAGGCTGTGATTACCTATAAGTAAAACAATAATTACAATATACTTTCTAGAAAGTATACTGTAAATAATGTTTTCAGAATTTCAGCAGCTTTATATAAATATTTAAAGTTATGTGTATAATTTTACTCGTACACTCTAACATAGTCCACCAACATCGTTTGAGGAAATACAGTTTCACTATTAGGAGGCCCGGGTAAATTACCTCCAACAGCGAGATTCAGCAGCATATAAAATGGATGATTAAAAACCCATTCGCCTTTAACATTTTTGGGAGTAATTTGGTTATACAAAACATTATCAACATAAAAGTTAATGTAATTTTCTCCCCATTCAATTCCGAAAATGTGAAAATCGTTATCAAATCTGTCATTAGGCAAAGTGTATTTTTTTGATATTCCTTCACCACCTGAATACCCTGGTCCGTGAACCGTACCGAATACTTGAGTTGGTTTACTACCTATGTATTCCATAATATCAATTTCACCAGATTGTGGCCAAAGCACATTATCCGCTTCATAATTGGGTTTTGAACTATCACAAATGACATTGTTATTGGCATCGAGAGCTTGAGATTCGCAAAAATTACTTCCTAACATCCAAAATGCGGGAAACATTCCTTTACCGTAAGGCATTTTAATTCGTGCTTCAAATCGTCCATATTTTTTCTCAAATAGATTTCGGGTTTTAAGTCGGGCTGAAGTATAACTAGCACCTTGGTAGCTTTCTTTTACAGCTGTGATGATCAAATAACCATCTTGAACTATTACATTATTTGTTCTATTGGTATAAAATTGCATCTCCTTATTCCCCCAACCATCATTTAATGGCCCCGTACCAATATCGAAAGCCCAAATTAAGGGATCTGGCGAACCGTTGGTATTAAATTCGTCGCTCATCACCAATTTTGTTCTGGTTATAACTTTTTGTTTTTCATCGGTTGAACAACCAAAGAAAATAAGTAAAGAACATGCAATACAGATTTTTTGAATATTCAATTTATTTTTCAAATTCATGTTGTATTATTATTAAATGTTTAAATAAAAATATTTTTGGTATATAAAATATTTGAACAGTCGCTTTTTTTTAAATTAATTTAAAAAACTTCTTTAAATTAAACAAATCAGTATTTTAGAAAAAGTGAAGTCAATTGCATTATTAGGATTATATCTTAAAACATCAATCTATTTAATAAAAATAGATATTATCGACTAAGAAGGAAGCTCCATTACTGGAAACAAAAACAACAAAGCCTATGTTTTTTCGATTTGGAGAACCCGATCCACCACCACCAGTCGGCAATGTAAAAGAATTTAAAGGTATATTAACACTAACCCAATTATCTCGGACTAATTGGCTTGAGACATTAAATCCACCTGCAGATCCGTTGTTTACTCCAAATCCATTATCAACATTATCGGCACCAAAGTCTATTAACTCTACTTTTAAGTTTGATGCAGCATTGTTTTTTAGTTGAATATCTAAATGTAACATAGTCTTGCCAGTCGCATTAACCGTTCCATCCCAAGCTAAACCAACATAATCTATTGACTGATAATTTAAATGCTGATTTTTACTAAATACCTGATTAGAAATACTGCCGGTCTTTGGTCCGGCAAAAAATCCAGGATTAAATCCGGTTACTCCAGTGTAAGAGTCACTAAAGATAGAAATTACATTAGCTTGAGGTTGCAAAGGGATTGGTGCATTAATAAATGCTGATGCCGCATTAATTATAAGAGACCCTTTTGCCTCTACTCCATTTAAACTTGCCGTTATAGTTGCGGTTCCAATACCAACGAGTGTTACAACTCCAAATTCATCAACTGTAGCTATCTTAATGTCCGAAGATAGAAATTTAAAGTAAGACGGTGATACTATTACTGTTTGATTTTGACCAGAAGCCAAATTAGAGGTTTGAGTTAAACCTGTAACAGTAATTTTCGAGTCGATATAGCTTGGCTGAACAACATCAACTCCATTCATTATTTTAGGTTGCGGATGGGCAATAGTCCCTAATTTTTCAAATTTAAGTTCGTCAATCCAAAACGTATAGCCTTTACCATTTGTATCAACAGTATTGGCCGCATATCTAAACATGCCTTTTTCTAGTACTAACTTTGAAGCATCTGGAATAGGAATGATAAATTTTGTCCAAGTTGTTCCTAGACTCACATTTCGCATCGTTGTAATATATTTATTTGGGTAAAAATCTTCGCCAAAACCAACTTCTGCAATGGTAACACCCTGCGACGCTTTTGCCCAAAAAGTAAGTGCATCATAACTTGTTAAATCTCGACCCGCACCATCAATTCTAAAAATGCCACCAGCATAATTTCCCTCAACATCGTTGGAATTGGGTACATCAAAACGCATCGAAGAAGTTCCTCTATAACTTACTTTTGAGTCAACTGTCCAGGCATTAAGCTTAGATCCAACAGGATTATCTGGACCAGCTCCGTAAGGAAAATAAAAATTTGTTCCCATTCCTATAGGATTATCGGTAAAAATTTCTGCTGTGCTTGATGCCTTAGCAGTTTGTAAATCAGCATCGTCGTTCTGACACCCAACTGCAAGTAGTAAACCCATCAGGACAAAAGCCGTTTTATTTGATTTTAAAATTGAATATGTTTTCATCTTTTTAAATTTTACTAGGTTAATTACCAATATTAATGTGAAGGTAAGTTCTAATTTCCCATTCTTGACCATTAGAAAATCCGACTGGACTCAAAACTGGTACTGGAGGATAAGTATTTGCAGGAACGAAGGTCGGTGAATATCTATTAGAATATTGATCTAATGAACGCCAAGATCCTCGAATTCCTAAACTTGTGTTCGGAAGTATAAACCAGTCAGGTTTGCCAATATTCAGGGAGATATCCGCCATTAATTGTAAAGGATAGGTTAAGTTGAAATCTCTATGATAATCGAATGGCCCCCAGTCATTTACTTTAACAAAAGAAGTTAATTTCACTCTTTTATAAATCATTTTTACATCTAAACCATAACGATCTATGGTTCTTGCATCACTACCGTTAGATTGAGCTGGTCCTCCATAAATTGTACTGATAAAACCAAAATCAGGACTAATTTTTGATACAATCCTTGCATTAGTTTCCCATAAATCCTTCGCTGGTGGCGCTCCTTGAAAAGCAAATGTGGTTCTATTTGCTAAAAAACCAATCGCTGCATCCTGAGTTGTAGGCAAATGACGGAATACAAATCCCGCACTCACAGCAAATTTTGAATCCTCTGAACGATCACTTTCCCAATCATATAGCCAAGTACCCGGAGTAGGATCAAAAGTAAATAATATCTCGCTCGCTACTTGCTCTCTATTGGCTCTAACCACGAATGGATCATCAAGAATATTTCGAGGTCTTCCAGGAATTGGAACATCGGTAGTAATTGGACCTTCTAATGGTTTTTGCCATAAAAAGTTAGGTGCTATTTGCAATTTTCCAATGCTATATGTTAATCCTGTCAAAAAGTTGTATTGATTTCCACTTCCAGTATCTTTAAGTCTCCAACCTGTAAATGTTTGAGTAAGATCGGCTCCACCTCCTGCTACTAAGCCTTGAGCCGCTGCTTGAGCATACCAATTAATTGTTCCGCCGGTGTAGGTTAATTTCATTTTTCCACCAAAGTTATCTTTAGATTCAATTTGATTGATGTAAACTTGTTTAGTAGCTCCTTCTCCTCTCATTACTTGATAATCTCTACCCTCAAGTGGTTGACCTGCCCAAATACCACCTAAATCAACAGCAAATTTTCCAAATTTTCTGTTCACGTGTATGGTAAAACGTCTTGTTTTGGGTTGCGGAATAGCGTAAGATGTTTGAGTATTGGTCCTTTGTGTTAAATCTTCGTGAAAAATACCAGTGATATCAAATTTTGCTATTGTTTTACTGTACTTAAGCAAAATAGCTGGATTTGCTCCCCACCATAGTTCAGGTCCCATAGCCAGTTTAAAACCTTTGAAAAATTTCTTTCCTTCCATTTCTATACCATAAGGAGCTCTACCGCTATATATATCTAAATTAGGCCCATAATTTGCCTCTGGGTACAAACCAAAGAAATCGCCCTCATAGCCCCAATGGTAATGACCTGTGCGATAAAATCCATCTAATTTAAATAATTTATCATCCCATTTGTAACTCGCTCTATATACTTGCACTCGATTATTATCATCAATAGATACTGGACCGTTTGGACCATCTACAATTACTGGACGTCCTCTATTTTCGTAAAATATTTCATCTATTGGATTTAGTGCCACATTTCCCAAAACATTTAGTTCCACAGTAGCAGTCATATTTGAAGTAGGATTTCCCTCAACTCCTACGAAGAAAGATTGCATATTATCAAAACCTAATTGATCAGGATAAGTTGTATTGTTCGGTGCTGGATCGTCTGGAGTAGTGATTAAAGAACCTCCTGTACTAAAAGTACTGATTTCTGCAGATAATCGTGACAATCTTATTTTTGAATTTTTTGAACTTTCTAGAGCAGCTTTATCTCCTCTTGCCCTCAGACTTGCATCTGTAATTTGAATCTTATCAAAATGATTTTGCGCCTCTAATAATGATTTCCCACCGGTGTAAGGATTGAATTGATGAACCTCCTTCAAAACATAGTAAGCAGAACGAGGGAATAATTGGTAATTTCCGTTTACATCTGTTGGACCTTTTGCACAAATACCGAACCATTCTTCATTCATATTGTTTTCTCCTTTTACATAATCAAAAGCATAACCGCCATTAGACCAAGAAGCATTTGTATCGTGAATATCTAAATATTTTGTTTGGCCGTATTTCCACCAGCCGTCGCTAAATTGAAAAGTAAATCCACCTAAACTATTGCCACTTTTACCCATGCCTGCAGCATTTTCATATATTTCTTTCCAGTTCCCTTTTAACAAAGCAGCCTGAGCATTTTGATCCTCTTGACTTGAAATAGCATTAAAAGCATCTGAACCAAACTCTGAAAATAATATCGGTTTTCCATATTCTTTTTTCACTCTTTCAAAAACATCTCCAAATGAAATTCCGCGATAAACATTTAAACCTAAAATATCAACGTCTTTACAATCTTTTGCAATTAAATCAAGAAAGAGCAAATCTCCATTACAAATCGCAATAGGATGAGATTTGTCTATCGCTTTCATTGCTAGTGTTGCTTCATTGAATAATTTATACATAGACTCAGCACGAACAGTAGATTTTCTATCTTGAATTGGAATATCCTCTGTTTCAGCTCCATCCCAAAATAAACCGTAGTTATTTTCATTGCCTAATAAAAACAAAAGCAACCCTTTGGTATCTTTATAATCTGTTGCCATTTGTTTTACTTCTTGCAAAAGCAAGTTCCGAGTTGTTGGATCTGAATATTCAGTATTTACGACCCAATTTCCATTTAACGTCAATCCGTATCGACCGAAAGAATGATTCAACATCGTATAAATTCCATATCTTGTATAAATGTATTCAATCCATTTTTTGGGGATACCAGTGTAAACACGGATGGTATTAACTCCCATATTTTTTAGTAGACCCATTTCCTCATCTAAGGCCCTAAAAATGACATCATCTTTTTGCTTCCATAAACTGTAATTAAAATTAGTTCCAATTGGAGAATAATCCCAATTCATACCATTAATAATTAAATCTTGACCATTTACCTTAAGCTTCAAGCCATCATTGCTTTTGTCAACTATTACTTTATCTGACTGTGCAGAAAGTGAAAAAGAAAAACAAAAAAGCGTAAGTAAAAAAATAACTTTTTTCATATTATTAAAAGAATTAAAGTGTTTAAAGAAATTATAAAATTAAATTTTGTACAAATTGCATTGTAAAATATAACTTGGTAAATTTATCTGAATAAACTAAAGTATCTTCAAAAAGAACCACAACAAAAAACATACAATGTAAAAAAAAACATATTTAATCTCGAATATTGAAACGAAACAATGTATTTATTGACAAATTAAAGATAACTGAAACTTCATAGTAAACCAATTAAAATCAAAAAAAAAGTTAATGTTGTGGTAATGTATAGTTAAATTTATAAGTAAATTATCAAACTATACAGATAAAATGTACTCAACAAGTCCTTGCTCGTGATGTAAATCCATTTTTTTACGCAAACGATATCTTTTAATTTCAACACTTCGAAGTGAAATATTTAGTAACGGAGCGATTTCTTTAGATGAAAGGTTTAATCTGAGGTAAGCACATAGTCTTAAATCATTAGGAGTTAATGAAGGATGAGCTAGTTTAATTTTCTTCAAAAAGTCCTTATCAGCATTATCAAAAGCTTCTTTGAATACCTTCCAAGAATCCTCTTCGGTAATGTTTTTATTAATAGTCCGAATAACTGATTTTACACTTAAACTGTTATCACTCTCGGATGTCTTTTTTAAGTCTTCTTTGATGTAAGCCAATAACTCATTCTTACTATTTAAACTCATCGACGTGGCAGCTAGTTCCCTATTTTTCATATCGACATCAAGTGTGAGCTTTTCATTTTCTAATTTCATCAGCTGTTGCTCAATTTCAAGTTCTTTTATTTCGAGCAATCTATTGTTTTCCTCAATTAATTTCTCCCGTTGCGAATGATAATAATTCCGATAAGCTTTATGAATATAAATTGTTAAGAATAGTAGTAATAGTAAAAAAATAAAAATTGCACTATTAGTTCTGTAAAATGGTTTTAGAATAGTAAAGGAATAAACTGCAGTATTTTCAATCGATGAATTGGCAAACTTGGCCCTCACCTTAAAAACATAATCCCCAGAGGAAAGATTTTTAAAACTCACAGTTGGCTTTGTGCTCCACGTGCTCCATTTATCTTGAAAGCCCTCTAGTACATATTGATATTCTGTTCTTATATATTTGTTATATTCCGGTACTGAATAATTGAAAGAGACATTATTTTCATCATATTTAAATTCTCCTTCTTGATTAAATGGCCTGTTAATTGATTGTTCACTCAGTCTATTTGTGGTGATTTCAGAAATAGATACGGAATACTTTTTTGATGGTAAATCGCTAATATTCAGTATATAATAGCCATCAGTTGTGCCGATTAAATAATCAAAATTTGATATTTGAGTAACATTCTCGTAGCCAGGCATCGCATTAGTAAGTGAAGCTGGAATAGGAATAGCATTTTGTTTGAGCTGATTACTCAATTTACTCATAGAAAAATAATGAATGCGGTTTTTAGAAAATAGCCAAATCTTATTGGAGTTATCAACAATCATTTTACCAGAAGTATATTCATCTTTTTCAAAAATAGAACTCAATAATTTATCTTTCTTGAATTGTTTTGTTTTTGAATCTAATTTAAAAACACCTTCCTTATAGGCGTAATAAATTGTATTATTAAACTTGACTAAACCTGAATTTTTGCCGCTTTTTGGGGAAGAATAGTTTGTAATGGAACTCGTTTTTAGTAATTTAGAATCCAATTGTAATCTAAAAAGGCCTTGCTTTTCGTGACTAACATAAACCTCTAGAGAACTATCTATTTCAAAATATCGAGAAGAATAATCAAAACCTTCAATTTTATTTCTAAAAATCCATTGATTATTTACTTTCGCTAAAATTGAAATACCAAAATAATTTCCCTGTAACAAAAGTGCTTTCTGATTGGGAACTGTTTGGAATTTCCACGTTCCTGACATCGAAAAAATATTTTTTGCAGTTGTATCTTCGATAATAAATGTGCCAGAATCGTGACCGCAAAACAGGGTATTATCGTATTCAAATAGAGACCAAACTTGACCTTTTGTTCCAGTTATTAATTTAAATTCTTCGTCACTTTTATTGTTTTTATAAAACAAGCCCTGATTTGTTCCTATATAAAGTTTTCCTTGATAGAGTTTAGCCGCATAAACTGTGCCCAAATTACCTGTATCATCTGTATTACTCTGTATAGGAGATTGAAGATTTAAACAATTGATACCGTTATCTGAACCTACCCAAAGATTTTTATCAATGTCCTCAAATAAAGACAATGCAGTATTGTTTGTCAGTCCCAAAATTTGAGTAATGTGGTATTTTAGATCGCCTTCTTTTGTCAAAATATAAATCCCCTTTGAGACTGTTCCTATAACAAAACTGCCATCAGAGAGTCTTATACCGCTATAAATACTAGTTGTAGCTAGTTCATCGTCAACAGCAGTCGAAAACTTCGATAAAATAGAATTTGCCAATATATAAAACCCATTGAATTCAGTTAGAATCAATAGACCTTCATCTATAGAAAATACGTTGACAATTCGGTTTTTTTGAATAATAGGATCATTAGAAAGCAATAGACTCTTTCCGCTTTCAATTTCATAAAGACCATCTTTTAGCGATTGAAAATAAATTGAATTATCGGTTTTGTATGATTTGGTTATTCCCTTTTTTGTAGTAACAATGGTGAAATTTCCTTTTTGTGAATCGTAAATAAAAATTCTATTCAATGACTGAAAAACAACCCATTGGTCGTAACTTATTATATTCCAAAAAATTTCATCATTAAGAATTTTATTTTTTAAAGCAGTGCTCAGAGAAGTATATTTTAATCTGCCATCATCTTGTCTTTTCCAAAAGCCAAATTCCATGTAGCATCCAGTATAGATTCTATTATCAATGACTTTTACAGAACGTATTATGGTTTCATTTGGTGAAGGGTAAAGCTTCCAAGTAGAACCATTGAATTCTAAAAGTCCTTCATTATTTGCAAAGTATAAATGCTGATTTTTATCTTGGGAAATCATCCAATTTTGATTTCCTCCCTCATAAATTAAAGCAGGATATTTAATTATAGGAGGTAGTTCTTGTGAAAAACTGAATGACAAATTGAGCACAAAAATGCAAGAAATAAATCGAAAAAGTAAATTTTTAAACATTTAAAATTGAGATTATTATAAATAATGGAATAAAAATATAAAAATAAAACTAAATATAAAATAATAAAGGCACGTTTTTAAAAAAACGTGCCTTTAAAAAACTATAAAACCTAAAAACTATTCTTTAACTATTTTTGATGTAGTCGATTTACCGTCGATTTCAGTAGTTACCATATAAACTCCTTTTTGAAGTTGACTGGTTTGTAAAGTTGCGGTGTTACTTTTTGGACTTGCTTTCAAAACTTCTTGCCCTAAAATAGTATAAACAGATACCCTTTGAATCTCATTATTAGCTTCTATTGTCAAAGTATTTTTTACAGGATTAGGATACATTTTCACTTTTGAAGTCTCAAATTTTTGTGTTCCTAAGGTTCCTTTGTGCAAATAAAGATTGTCATAATAAACAGTACCTAAATTAGATGTAATAATAAACTGTACTAAATCATTTCTTGAACCAGCACTCCAATCAGCTAATGGTATATCCAAAGAGATCCAAGTACCAGGATTAGGATTCGGTAATAAATTTCCGTTTGTAACAGAATATTCAATTGCGTTAGACTCTCCACCTCCACCATTCCAATTTGAAAATTTCAAATTAAAACTTTTATCCAAAGTTGGTGTAGATGTCCAAATATCCATGTGAAAATATGTAAATGAACTTGCGTCAAATCTTCCTGCTTGAAAAGCAATACCCTCGAAGCTTGAATTCAAATCATTACCAGTACCTAAACCAGTAACAACATTAGTTGAATTTCCTTCAACCATAACTTCGGATGTTGCTGCTGGACTCCAATTTGTACTGAAACTATTATCATCGCCTGAATAGCCTAGAACGGCGATTGGTGCATATGCATTACTATAAATAGATTTTACATCTGCTGCAGGTCTAGCCGGTGGTGTTGGTGCGGCGGTAGTAGGCGGTGTTGGTGCTACAAAACAAGGGGAGCAAGTTCCACCGCAATCTACTCCTGTTTCATCACCGTCTTTAACACCGTTATTACAAGTGGTAGTAACTTCCTCCAAAATAACATTATCAATCCCCACAAAACCTGTAGCTGCTCCCATATCAAAAATAACTCTACTATTTGCACTTGCAAAACCTGAAATGAAATTTAAAACAAAAGTTTTAGAAGTTGAAGTAAGATCAACTGTTTGCACATTAGCAGTCCAAGGACCTTCGTTTAATCCAATACCAGCAATTAAAGTTCTGTTGGTATCAGAAAAAGCAGTAAATGTTAACTTGTAAGCTTTACCTTGTGTAGTTAATGGCAAGACATAACTTAAATTTGCTTCATAAGCTTGTCCAGCCACTAATACATTTGCCGAATTATAACTGTTACCGCCTTCGGTAACAACATTTGCAGAATTTCCAGACCATCCTGCTGCTCCACTTTCAAAATCACCATTTGTGATTAAGTTTTGAGAAAATCCTAATGCACTAAACATTAGAACCAATAAAATCGTAATTTTTTTCATAATATATTTATGTAAAGTTAGATTGTAAATTTAATAAAACCTTCTAAAGGTTACCATCTTGTTAAGTTATATAAAAACTATACAAAAAAAATGCACACGAAATCGTTTGAAATGAATGAATACAAAAGGATTTTAGCTTGTTACTTTAGTTTTTACAATTTGATTTTAAAAACAATTTGATGTAGTAATGTTAAGTTAAATTAATGCTTTTGTACTACTAAAAAAAGATCATTTTACAATTTGATGTATTGAAAAGGAGAAAAAAATTGCATAGAAAACAAAAAATAGTTCTTAGTTCTAAAGTAATTTAGAAAGACAAATTTCTATTCGTTGTAATTTTTAATTTTTTCAATCACCATTTTACTTTATTCTAAATATTGTATTGATAACTATTTTTTAACATAATTTTTTACTTCCAATAAATTTATTTATCGTAATATTGCAATATATAAATATAACCATGGGAGCATCCAAGACAGAACAATTTACAGACCAGCAGAATGAATTAGCTGTTCTAGCCAAAGCATTGGGACATCCGGCACGAATCGCAATAATTGAATATTTATTAAAAGTAGATAGCTGCATTTGTGGCGATATTGTAAACGAACTGCCTTTGGCACAGCCAACAATTTCTCAGCATTTAAAGGAATTAAAAAACGCCGGACTAATCAAAGGAAACTTCGAAGGAGCATCTATTTGCTATTGCATTGACGAACTGGGTTTCGAAAAAATAAAAGGTTTTTTCCAAGAGGTTACAAAGCATCTAGAGAAAAGCAAAAATCAATGTTGTTAATTTAAATTCAAGACAAATGAAACTATCACAAGCAAAAAACATTTTGAAATCATTGGAATCAGTAAACTTCCTCTTACCTGACGGAACTTTAGTACCCGAACATTTTCACGTGACCGAAGTGGGCTTAATTACCAAAAACTTCATCGATTGCGGCGGAACAGTTCGCAAAGAAACAGTCGTGAACTTCCAATTATGGGATGCCAATGATTTCGAACACCGATTGAAACCTCAAAAGTTATTAAACATCATCGAATTGTCCGAAAAAATTTTGGGCATCGAAGATTTCGAAATTGAAGTGGAATACCAAGCACAAACTATTGGCAAATACGATTTAGGTTCCAACGGGAACGATTTTGTTTTACTTAACAAACAAACCGCCTGTTTGGCGCAAGACCAATGCGGAATTCCAGCAGTAAAACAAAAAGTGAAATTATCCGAGATTAAAATAGAACAAAGCTGCTGCACTCCCAACGGAAGCTGTTGCTAATTTTTAAATATTAAAACCAATATAAATGTCATCAAACAAAACCATCATCTTTTCAGAAATTGAAAATGTAATTAATACGCTAAACTTCGAAAGTATTTCCGAAGAACGAAAAATAATTTTACAACCTCTTGTTGATTTTATTCAAGAAAAAGTAAACAACGGTCAAGAAATTAGATTAAATCTTATTTGCACACACAATTCCAGAAGAAGCCATTTGTCTCAAGTTTGGGCACAAACAGCTGCTGCACGTTATAATATTAAAAACGTGTTTTGTTATTCAGGTGGAACCGAAGCTACTGCTCTATTTCCTATGGCAGCCAAAACATTGTCAAAACAAGGCTTTCAAATCAAAACTATTGCCGAAGGAAATAATCCTGTTTATGCTATAAAATATTCTGAGAATGCGCATCCAATTATTGGTTTCTCTAAACCTTTCGACGATGTATTTAATCCGAAAAGTGAATTTGCAGCGATTCTAACTTGCTCCTCTGCTGACCAAGGTTGTCCGTTTATTGCCGGTGCCGAAAAACGAATTGCAATCACTTTTGAAGATCCAAAAGCTTTTGACAACACACCTCAACAAGCCGAAAAATACGAAGAAAGAAGTCTGCAAATTGCCACTGAAATTTGCTATGCTTTCTCCCAAATCAAATAATGATATGTCTGTAAATAATTGTGCTCCAGCAGTGGAACGAAAGAAATTAAGCTTTCTTGATAGCTACCTCACGCTTTGGATTTTCTTAGCTATGGCTCTGGGGGTTTTGATTGGTTATTTTATTCCTTCGAGTGGAAATTTCATCAATTCATTTTCGAGTGGAACAACCAATATTCCGTTGGCGATAGGTTTAATTTTAATGATGTATCCGCCATTGGCAAAAGTAAAATACGAACAAATGGGAGAAGTTTTCAAGAACACCAAAGTGCTTGGCGCTTCCTTGTTTTTGAACTGGATTGTAGGTCCAATTTTAATGTTTGCCTTAGCTTTATTATTCTTAAATGACCATCCTGAATATATGATTGGTGTTATCCTTATTGGATTGGCTCGCTGTATCGCAATGGTAGTAGTTTGGAACGATTTAGCCGATGGAAACCGCGAATATGCGGCAGGATTAATTGCCTTGAATAGTATTTTTCAAGTATTACTTTATAGCATTTATGCTTACGTTTTTATCACCATACTCCCACCCTATTTTGGATATACTGGTTTTGACGTCAACATTAGTATCGGACAAATCGCAGAAAGTGTGGGAATCTATTTAGGAATTCCCTTTGCTTTGGGAATTATTAGTAGATATTCCTTAATTGCGCTCAAAGGCTCGGTCTGGTTTGAGACCAAATATGTACCTTTTATTTCTCCAATAACATTAATTTCATTATTGTTTACGATTGTTTTAATGTTCAGTTTAAAAGGGGAATTGATTGTCCAAATTCCTTTTGATGTTTTGCGAATTGCGCTTCCGTTGGTTATTTATTTTGTGATAATGTTCGTGATTAGTTTTTTCATCGGAAAGTATTTTGGTGCCGATTATTCGAAATCAACTGCCATCGCTTTTACAGCAACAGGAAACAATTTTGAATTGGCGATTGCCGTTGCCATTGGTGTGTTTGGTATTAATAGTGGTCAAGCTTTTGCAGGTGTTATAGGCCCTTTGGTAGAAGTTCCAGCTTTGATAGCCTTGGTCAACGTAGCTTTTTGGTTTAGAAAAAAGTACTTTTCTAAGACAATATAAAATCAACAAAATTAAAATACAAAAAAAGCAAGAACTATTCTTTTTCCTCTACTTCTTCCTTGTTCAAATGCCAAATAATTTCAGTGATAATCCCGGTCCAAGCTTTTTGATGATTGGCACCTAAACCTTTGCTGGTATCACCACGAAATACTCAAAAAAAATGATTTTTATTGAATAGTGTATCTTTTTGGAATTTTTAATATTCACCATACAATGGAATTTTATCATCCGCATCGGACAAATTGCCAAAAATGTGCGAATCTATCTCGGAATTCCTTTTGCTTTAGGAATTATAAGCCTTATGCCTTAATTTTACATAAAGATTTAAAATGGTTTGAGACCAAAAATTTATTTTATTATGCTAACAAAGTAGCACAGCTGCAAAATAAAAATAAGTTTTTATTATATTTTAGCAAAAATATTGGTATAATATTTTTTACCGTCTGAATTAACTCTAATTGAAAGTCCAAAATGTGTAAAATTACCTTCGATATTGGCTTTATGATCATCACTTGCTAACCAATCATCCAATACTTTCTGAGCAGAATCAACATTAAAGGCAAGATTTTCAGCTACAAATGTTGCTCCTAATACGCTCACGATACTTGCAGAACGTATAGAAAAATTATCGTGTTTAATAACGTTATTAGCTATCATATAATTATTATGCGCTTCTGCTTGATAAGAAATATAATCCGATTTTTTTAACGCTATTAATCCTTTACTAACTCGATAATTATTTATCAAAGTCATAGTCTCCAGTTCTAATGCATTGTAATTATAAATAGGAATTACTGGCGGAATAACAGGATCTTTAGAACTATCAGACGAACACGAAAGTATTGCGATTAATGGTATCACAACTAACAACAAATAAGTAAATTTTGCCTTCATAATATAAAATATTGATTGTTAAGTAAATAATAGAAAACTTAATACGTTTAAGATCACTTTCAAAAAAATATTATTAATTGTATAAAGTAAATAATTTTTTTATTTAGTACCAAATTACCTATACAAAAACACACAAACTTTATAAATATTACTGTTTTTTTCTTACAATATTGTGTTTACAAGTTAACTATTAATTTTTCAGCTGTAAACAAAACCGCTTTTTGATGATGAAAAATAGTTAAAGAGTTGATTTTAATAGAATTAATTGTCAAAAAAAAAGATAATTTTATAAATCAAGAAGCTTCAAAACGTTCTCCAATTGTTCCTCCCTAGTAATATTGGAATTATCAAATTCGATAGCATCGCGCGCTTTGACAAGCGGAGAATCAGCACGATGGGTGTCAATATAATCTCGCTCTTCAACATTTTTCAATACTTCGTCAAAAGTAACGTGATCACCTTTTTTTTGCAATTCTTTGAATCTTCTTTCTGCACGAGTCATTGGACTTGCGGTCATAAATATCTTCAAATCGGCATCAGGAAAAACTACAGTTCCAATATCTCTTCCGTCCATCACAATACCTTTGTTTTTCCCCATTTCTTGTTGCTGTTCTACCAGCTTTGAACGCACTTCCGAAATCTCAGCAACTAGGCTAACAAAATTAGAAACTTCGATAGTTCGAATTGCTGCCTCCACATTAACATCATTCAAATACATTTCGCCAAAACCCAAATCAGCATTGAATTTGAATGTCAGTTTGATAGAAGGCAAACTATTAATAAGAGATAATGCATCAAAAAAACCTTTTCCAATGTATCCAGCTTGCATGGCATAAAAAGCCACAGCACGATACATTGCCCCAGTATCAACATAGACATATCCAAGATGCTTGGCTAATTCCTTAGCCAAAGTGCTTTTCCCAGTTGATGAAAATCCATCGATTGCAATAGTGATTTTTTTATTCAAAATAATATTATTGAAAATTAATAGTCAAACCAAATAAACTCGTATTTCCCGCTAAGGTATATCTTGAGTAGGAATAATTGAATTTTAAGTTGTTAAATTTCATTCCAAAACCCGCTGATATTCCAGAGAAATTTCTAATATCTAACACTTTCAGCTCTTCGGCTCGTCTGAAATTATATCCTAACCTCAAATTTACAGCTTTTTTTGGAAAAAGTTCTACTCCAAATATAGTATGTCTTAACGTATTTCCTAAAAATGAAGTTTTCTTTGCAGTTGTGCTTCCATCGAGTGAGGTTTGAGCTTGATTAGGATTATTAAAAGATATATTCCATTGCTGCAAATTATCAAAGGTTAAATGCCACCGAATGGGTACATTTTCTAATTCTTGCGAAACGCCAAGCATTATTTCTAAAGGTAATTTTTCGCTTATGCCATTATAAGTTGTGAATTGTGTTCCAATATTTCGAACAACAAACGCCCAATTGACATCATTGGCTTCGTCAATAAAAATCGCACCTAAATCGACAGCTCCGCCAAAGGAACTATAGGTTTCTAATGTGGAAGAAATAAACTTTCCATTTGCCCCCAAAAACAAATTGGAATTAGGAACATTAAATGCATAACCAAAAGAAAGTGCAACTTCGCTACCTGTAAATTCGGAAGTCGCCTGACCATTTTCGTCATAACCATCAAATTTACCATAATTTACATAATTTACTCCCATCTGAAAAGTTTGCAAATGACGGTCATAAGTATAAGCATAAGAAGCTGTTCCGTAGGCAACTTCGCCAAAATAACTACCATAATTCAGTGCTAAATGGTTGTCCATATCTGGGTTTATCGTGGCTGGATTATAGTGCGCCTGATTGACATCATCATCATAAATCGTGATCGTCTTCCCTCCCATAGCTGCTTGCCTTGGCGAGGTCACCAAATTCAAAAACTGATAGGTGTACTTTCCTCCAATTTGTCCGTTTGAAACGGTACAAATTAAAAAAAAAAGGAAAATTAAAAGTTTTTTTGGCATATTTGAAATAGCTATTCTACATTATAAAACGCAAATGCGAAGATAAAATTATAATGGTGAAAAATTCCCTTTTTAGATGAAGTTTCCACACAAAATAAAATTCCATCCTGAAGAAGCAGAATGGAACTATATTGGTTCAAAAGAAACTATCTACAACACCTTTGCGTTTTTTACCTTTTGATCGGTAATCGCAATTTTCAATACTTCGCTCATTTCTTTTACGTAATGAAAAGTCAAGCCTTCGATATATTTTGCTTTTATTTCGTCGATGTCGCTTTTGTTTTCATAACACAAAATAATTTCTTTAATATTGGCTCTTTTAGCAGCCAGAATTTTTTCTTTTATTCCGCCTACAGGCAAAACTTTTCCACGCAAAGTGATTTCACCTGTCATTGCTAATCCTTTCTTAATCTTCTTTTGGGTCAGCACAGAAACTAATGAGGTAAGCATTGCGATTCCAGCACTTGGTCCATCTTTTGGGGTTGCTCCTTCTGGAACGTGCAAATGAATATTGAATTTGGTTAACATCTCTGGGTTTAATCCCAAAAATTCAGCATTGGCTTTAATATATTCTAATGCTATTGTTGCCGATTCTTTCATTACATTTCCTAAATTCCCTGTTATGGTCATTGTTCCTTTTCCCGGAGAAATCAAGGACTCTATAAAAAGAATATCGCCACCAACACTCGTCCATGCAAGTCCTGTTACGACTCCCGCTACATCGTTGCTTTCGTATTTGTCTCTTTCTAATCTTGGAATTCCAAGAACTTGCACAATATCTTCATTGGTCACTTTCTTATTGTATTCTTCTTCCATCGCGATGGATTTGGCAGCATTCCGAATCACTTGCGCAATTTTGGCTTCCAATCCTCGAACGCCTGATTCACGGGTATAACCTTCGACAATTTTTTCCAATTGTTTCAATCCAATAGATAAATCCTTGGTGGTCAATCCGTGTTCTTTCAATTGTCTTGGAAACAAATGCTGACGCGCAATTTCTACTTTTTCTTCAATCGTATAACCCGACATTTTGATGATTTCCATACGATCTCGCAACGCAGGCTGGATTTCAGCCATATTATTAGAAGTGGCAATAAACATCACTTTCGATAAATCGTAACCCATTTCCAGGAAATTATCATAAAACGAATTGTTTTGTTCAGGGTCTAAAACTTCTAACAATGCTGAAGACGGATCGCCTTGATGGCTATTAGACAATTTATCGATTTCATCTAAAACAAAAACTGGATTTGATGTTCCTGCTTTTTTTAAGCTTTGAATAATTCGTCCCGGCATTGCGCCAATGTAGGTTTTACGATGACCACGTATTTCTGCTTCGTCACGCAAACCGCCTAGAGATATTCTTACATATTCTCTTCCTAAAGCTTCGGCAACTGATTTCCCAATAGAGGTTTTACCAACTCCTGGAGGTCCAGTCAAACAAATTATTGGAGACTTCATATCATTTCGCAATTTCAAAACTGCCAAATGCTCGATCATTCTTTTCTTGACATCTTCCAATCCAAAATGATCTCTGTCCAGAATTTTTTGAGCCCGTTTCAAATCGAAATTATCTTTCGAATAGTCGCCCCAAGGCAAGTCTAAAAACAACTCTAAATAATTTCTTTGAATTCCAAAATCTGGTGCTTGCGGATTCATTCGACGCATTTTTGACAATTCTTTTTCGAAATGTTTTTGCGTTTTTTCGTCCCATTTTTTGGTCTTGGCTTTGACACTCATTTCGTCCATTTCCTCTTCTTGTGAAACGCCGCCCAATTCTTCTTGAATGGTTTTCATTTGCTGATGAAGGAAATATTCGCGTTGCTGTTGATCTAAATCAAAACGAACTTTAGATTGAATGTCGTTTTTCAATTCGAGTTTTTGCAACTCCGTATTCATATAACGAAGTGTTTCAAGTGCTCTGTCTTTCAAAGAATTAATTGATAAAAGATTTTGTTTTTCCTCGACTGACAAACTCATATTTGAAGTCACAAAATTGATTAAAAACGATTGGCTTTCAATATTTTTAATGGCAAATGTAGCTTCGCTTGGAATATTCGGATTTTCTTTGATAATTTGGATGGCCAATTCTCTAACCGAATCCAGAATTGCTAAAAATTCGGTATCTTTCTTAGTTGGTCTTTTTTCGGCAACATCTCTAATATTGGCTGTGAAATAAGGCATTTCAGTAACGATGGATTCTATTTGGAAACGTTTTTTCCCTTGAAGAATAACGGTAACATTGCCATCAGGCATTTTTAAAACACGCAAAATACGTGCTACAGTTCCTATTTGGTGGATATCGTTTTTGGACGGATCTTCAATTTCTTCATTCTTTTGGGCAACCACTCCAATAATTTTTCCTGCTGCGTAAGCATCATTAATTAAATTTATAGATTTATCGCGTCCTGCAGTAATCGGAATTACAACTCCTGGAAATAAAACCATATTTCGCAAAGGCAAAATTGGTAGTGAATCTGGCAATTCTTCGTTGTTCATTTCCTCCTCATCTTCGGGAGTCAATAATGGAATTAATTCGGTTTCGGTATCAAATTCTTGAAGTGACAGATTGTCAAGAGTGTGTATTTTATGGTTTGACATAGTATAATTTAAGTCTTTTTGTCATTAAACATAGGTTGTTTGAAATGTAAAAATAATATAATCAAACAATTATATAGTTGAAAATCAATAAATAAAAAATATTTAATAGTATTCCGTTGCGATAAGTCAAGGATTGTGCCATAAAAAAATCCCGAAGATGTTCGGGATCATTTTATTATTAAAACTCTTTTTTATTCCATATATTTATAGTTGAAAGTACCATTTGTAACAGTATAATCAACCACTGGAATTGCTGGAACTAAGTCGTCAGTAGTAGTGAATTGAAAAGTTCCCTTAACAATTTTAGTAGTAGTATTCACTTCTGTTATAGTAATTGTCCCTTGTAAGGTCAATTCAAACACTGAATTTGAATTATCTGTTAAATCTATAAAATGAGATGGTGGAGTATTGAAAGTTTCTTTTCCAATATTATAAGTTCCAACCTTAATATCACTTTTTTTTAACCAAATATTAATTTCTGGATCTCCCAAAAGCCCTCCTTGTCTGCCTTGAAGCATAACATAATCGGTTAAAGGAAAATAATCCCAAATATTTGTAGATGAAAATAAATTAGTTCCATATGGATTATTAGCTTGAAATTGAACTCCATTTATTTTTGCTGTCATTGCAAATCCAGAGCTCCCACTTCCAGAACCTGAAGTAGTAAAAGTAACTTGATTACCGTATGACGTACCATTTGCATTTGTAGCATAAGCACGAACATAATAAACTGTACTCCCTACTAAACCACTAATTGCTGAAGTGAAAATTCCAGTTCCAATTCCATTTACAGTCTTTGAATCTGCAATAGTAGGATTTTGTATTATTCCCCAAACAACTCCTCGAGCTGTAACTGGTGAACCTCCATCAGCAGTAACATTCCCACCGCTTGATGCTGATGACGATGAAATTCCACTAACTGCTGTTGTGATAATTACAGGTAGATTTGAAGGTGTTGAAATACTAAACGAGGTTTGATTCCCATAAGATGTTCCATTTGCATTTGTTGCATATGCGCGAACATAATAAGTATTACCTGTAACTAAATTTATAATTGAAGACGTGAAGCTCCCAATCCCGGTTCCATTTACAGTTTTTGAATTTGTAATAGTAGGATTTGGGTTTGTTCCCCAAACGACTCCTCTAGCTGTAACTGGAGAACCACCATCGGCACTAATATTTCCTCCTGAAGATACTGATGTTGTTGTAATATTAGATGAAGCCGTCGTCGTTAAAACTGGTAATAATGCCGGAATTGGATTTGTGTCGATCAAAGCGGGATCTAATGGTTCGATTTCTCCACAAGAATTCAAACAAAATAGTGTAACGATAACTAAGGGTAAAATAAAAAATCTAAAATTTTTAATATTGTAATTCATTTGTAAGTTTTTTTTCAAATGTAAATCATTTGCATCACTCAACCAATAGTTTTATTTGAAAAAATATTCAGATAGTATTTACTTAAAATATTAAAACCCATAAAAACTTTGTTTAACTAATTGTTTGTTTTTAACACTGAAGAAATTTATTCAACAGGTTCTATTTTCTTCATAAAACTGAGCACAATATACCCCAGCAAAAAGAAAACGGCCAGAATAAAAATAGAATTCCGCATCGAATTGGTCAAAGCGCCCACAAATCCAAAAATAAAAGTTCCTAAAACAATAGCAATTTTCTCGGTCACATCAAAGAAACTGAAATAAGTAGTATGATCTTCGGTTTCGGGTAATAATTTAGAATAAGTGGAACGCGACAAAGATTGAATTGCGCCAAGTACCATTCCTATTGCTCCACCAAGCGAGTAAAATTGCAAATCTATATATTGATTATCCTTATCTAATAAATAAGCTGCAAAACATATAAATCCCCAAATTGCGATGGTCAGTTTTAAAGTTTTGATATTTCCGATGTTTTCAGAAATTCTGGCAAAAAGAAAGGCTCCAAAAATAGCCACCAATTGAATTAATAAAATAGTAATAATTAATTGACTGGTTTCAATCCCTAACTCTACTTTTCCATAAATCCCAGCTAACAAAATAATGGTTTGAACTCCTATACTATAAAGGAAAAATGCAATTAAAAACTGCTTTAAAGAAGTCTGATTTTTCAAACTCAACAAAACTACTTTTAATTCTTTTAAACCTTTAAAAATAAAGTCTTTTCTCGGTTTTTTATGGTAAACATTAGAAGGCAAAAAATGAAAAGTAACTTGAGCAAAACCCATCCACCATACTCCAACAGATAAAAATGAGATTCTCGCCGGTAATGTTGGGTCGGTAATTCCATACCATTCAGGTTTCATCACCATCGTTAAATTAAAAGTCAGTAATAGCACAGAACCAAAATAGCCTAGCATAAATCCTTTGGCACTCACTCTATCGTGCTGTTCTGGCAAGGCAATTTCGGGTAAATACGAATTATAAAAAACAATACTTCCCCAAAAACCGATGCTTGCTAGGATAGTTGCTACAATTCCAATCCATAAGGTATTGGAGTCTTTAAAGAAAAATAAACACATCACTGAGAAAGAACCTAAGTAACAAAAAAACTTCATAAAACTCTTTTTATTCCCAGAATAATCAGCAATTCCTGATAATATTGGCGATAAAAAAGCCACAATCAAAAACGAAAAAGATAAGGAATACGATAACAAAGAACTATTAGGTAATGAAGTTCCTAAAAAATGTACGATACCTCCATTTGCATTGGTCACGGACTCATAATAGATAGGAAATACCGCTGTAGCAATTACTAACGAATACACTGAATTTGCCCAATCATAAAATGCCCAAGCATTGATTAATTTAGGACTTCCTTTTGGTAAATTTTCCATTGATGCTATTTTATGAATCCAAATATAGTTAAAAACAATTCACAACAATCCATTTTGCACTAAACCACTAAAAAAAAATGCCAAGAATTTAAAGCAAAATTCTTGGCAAATAAATGATTTCTACACAAAAAAATTAGACTTTTTTAAGGTTCAATTTACTGTTTTTATAACCATAACAAAAGTAGAATACTAGACCTATTAACAACCAAACACCGAACCATTTCCAGTTTGAAACTGCCATTCCGGTTAGTAAATAACAGCAAGAAATCAACCCTAGTAACGGGATCAATGACAAGTTTTTAAGGAAGGAAATTACAGCCATTACAACACACAGAATAAAGAAAATGACCATAGTACAATTTGTAGCTAATTTTTCTTCAGAAAAATCGAAAGTATCATTGAAAAATGTTGGGAACACATAATTTATTAAAACCGATGACCCAATTACCATAGCTGGAAAAATGAATTTTGAATTAATATATGGAATTCTGAATTTGCCTTTTGTTTGGCGGTCTGCAAGTTCGGCTTCACTTTGAGGTGACAACATTAAAACTCCACCGCAAACTAACACAAATGCAAACAATGTACCTATGCTTGTAAAGTCCAAAACAAAATTCTCATCGGTGAAGAAAATAGGAATACCAACAACTAAACCAGTTACAATTGTTGCAAATCCTGGCGTTTTATATTTTGGATGAATTTGAGAAAATTGCTTCGGCATCAATCCGTCACGGCTCATCGTCATCCAGATTCGAGGTTGACCCATTTGAAAAACTAGTAATACACTTGTCATCGCAACAACGGCAGCAATCGACACGATAAACAACATCCATTTCACGCCTTTTAAAGCAAAAATTTCGGCCAGCGGATCGCTCACACCAAGCAATGTATACGACACCATTCCGGTAATTACTAATGCTAGAACGATATACACTACTGTGCAA
This sequence comes from Flavobacterium sp., assembly GCF_031423415.1. Lineage (GTDB taxonomy): Bacteria > Bacteroidota > Bacteroidia > Flavobacteriales > Flavobacteriaceae > Flavobacterium. Next base: position 57,147 of record NZ_JANPFL010000015.1, on the reverse strand, counting down.
ACTATTAGTGAATAAATCATTCCTCGTGGTAAATCACGTTGCGGATTTTTACTTTCTTCTGCCAAGGTCGACACCGCATCAAATCCAATATAGGCAAAAAATACTGCCGAAACTCCGCCCATAACTCCTTTGAAACCATTTGGCATAAATGGTGTCCAGTTCTCAATATCGATGTAAAAAAAACCAACAATTATGACCAAAGCGATAATAAGCAATTTTATGGTTACCATAATATTGCTGATATTTTTTGATTCTTTCGTGCCTCTGTAAACCAAATAAGTAATTAGCAAATTGATTAAAACCGCAGGTAAATCAAAAATAATTCTCAATCCGTTAATCATTGGCGCATTTTGCCAGGCTGCAATTCCCTCTTTAGACACCACTATACCTTCGGCTGAATCTCGTGCTGATTGATAATTAATAGTTAACCAATCTGGTAAATGAATAGAAAAAGTTTCTAATAAATTTGTAAAATAACCACTCCACGAAAAAGCAATGTAAATGTTTCCAATAGAATATTCCATTATTAAAGCCCAGCCAATTATCCAAGCAAAAATTTCACCAAAAGAAACGTATGCATAAGTATAGGCACTCCCTGAAATCGGTACACGCGAAGCAAATTCAGCATAGCACATCGCAGTAAAACCACAAGCAATGGCACAAATGATATACAATATGACAACTCCTGGCCCACCCGAAAAACAAGCGTTTCCTATCGCACTAAACGTTCCGCCACCGATAATGGCTGCAATACCAAAAAATGTCAAATCTTTAACCGTTAAAACTTTGTTTAATTCTGAGTGATCACCGTCTCCGCCTTGTTGAACAGCTACTTTTGTAGATTTCCTTCTAAATAAACTTGAAAAAGCCATTTTGTATATTTTTATCGTTATTAACCAATTCGTTGTGAATTTTACAATATAATTTTAATTAAATTGAATATGTTCTTAAAAATTCAAATATATAGAAATAGTATCAATTAACGTGAATCAAGAGTTGAATTTATTGAATAGAACAGAATAATAAGTTTTTTAAACCGTAAAGATTGCCTGTCAAATGCGACTATATTTTATATTTCAAACAATCTCTCAAAATTGTCACTGGATGAAGGGCTTTTCTGTTGGTACCGTCAAAAATTTGGTGACGGCAACTAGTGCCAGCTGCTGCAATGACAGTATCAGAATTTGTTGAGCGGATTTTAGGGAACAAAGTATCTTCACCCATTTGCATACTGATGTCATAATGTTCTTTCTCGTAACCAAAAGATCCTGCCATTCCACAACAACCCGAATTGTATATGGTTACAGAACTATTCTTGGGTAAATTCAGCATTGCAAAAGTAGCTTCAACAGAACTCAAAGATTTTTGATGACAATGTCCGTGGATTTTTATGGTTTTTTCAACATCAGAGAATTGTTCGGAATGAATTTTTCCGGCAGTGATTTCTTTCTTGAAAAACTCTTCGATAGTAAGCGCATTTTTGGAAATTTTTTCAGCTCCTTCATTGTCTTTTGCTAATCGAATATATTCATCCCTAAAAGTCAATATTGCCGAAGGTTCAATTCCAATCAATGGTGTGTCTTCCGAAATTAAATCCTTAAAGATTGCCACATTTTTATTGGCAATAGCCTGTGCTTCTTCCAGAAAACCTTTAGAAATGTAAGCTCTTCCGCTTTCTTCGTGATTGATTACCACTACTTCATAACCTAATTTCGTCAATAATTCAAAGGCGTCAATTCCGACAGAAACATCATAATAATTGGTAAATTCATCACAAAAAAGATAAACTTTACCGTTTTGGATCTTGGCTCTTGGCTCTTGGCTCTTGCACTCATCCTTGTACCATTTTCTAAAAGTAGTTTTGGCCAATAAAGGAACTTCTCTTTGGGTTGCAACTCCCAAACTTTGTTTTACAATTGGCAGATTTACCACAAAATTTGTAAAACTTGGAAGCAAACTTCCCAATTGATTTAATTTAGAATTACTAGCAAAAATTCGGTTTCGAATAGAATAGCCATTTGCTTTTTGATATTGGTACAAAAATTCAGCTTTTAGCGCTGCAACATCGACATTGCTTGGACATTCGCTGGCACAAGCTTTGCAACTCACACACAATTCGAAAACTTCATATAATTCTTTATGATTGAATTTGTTGTCTTTTTCGGAATTTGTCAAATATTCTCGCAACGCATTGGCTCTAGCACGCGTCGTATCCTTTTCATTTAAAGTCGCCCGATAACTGGGACATAAAGTCCCGCCAGCCGAAGGTAATTTTCTGCAATCGCCAGAACCATTGCATTTTTCAGCCAAACGCAAAACGCCCAAACTATCCGAAAAATCTTGAATGGTTTGAATTTCCGGTTCTACTCTACCCGCTTCCACTCTCAGATTTTCGTCCATTTTAGATGTATTGACGATTTTCCCAATGTTTAAAATAGCATTGGGGTCGAAAGCAGATTTTATTCTTTTTAATAATTCATAATTTTTGTCGCCAATCATAAACGGAATAAATTCGCCACGAACGATTCCGTCGCCGTGTTCACCACTTAATGAACCTCGGTATTTTTTGACCAAAAGTGCTACTTCAGTGGCGATAGTTCGAAAAAGTACAACGTCTTCTTTTTTCTTTAAATTCAAAACGGGTCGCAAATGCAATTCTCCTGCTCCAGCGTGAGCATAATAAATCGCATCTTGATTATAACGCTTCATCATTGCAGCAAATTCTGCAATGTAATTGGGCAAATCACTCAATTCTACCGCAGTGTCTTCAATTGAATCGGCAGCTTTATTGTCGCCAACGATACTTCCTAAAAGACCTAAACCTGCTTTTCGCAGTTCGATGATTTTATTAATATCTTCTCCATATAATTTTATCAGTGCATAACCAAAATTACCATCTTGCAAATCGTCAATTAAAGCATTGGCTTGATTTTCGGCATCAATCATTGAATCCGAAGCGACTTCAAACATCATTATCGCTTTGGGATTTCCTTCTATAAAAAGTCGGTTTTTAGATTGTTCTCGATTGTTTTTAGTACAATCTAAAATGGTGTCGTCCATCATTTCGCAGGTGTACAAATGATGTTTCATCGCCACAACGACAGCTTCTAGACTTTCTTGAACAGTATGAAAATGAGCAACTACCATCACATTATTGGATGGTGGTAAATCATCTACTTTCAAAGTGATTTCTGTGGTGAAAGCTAAAGTTCCTTCGCTCCCACAAAGTAATTTTCCCAAATTTATTGTTGGTTCCAAACCTGAAAACAAATCTGATTTTAATAATAAATCAACGGCGTATCCTGTATTTCGACGATGGATTTCTGGTTTTGGAAACTCCTTGACAATTTCTTTTTGGTTTTCTACATTCGAAAGTTCTTTATAAATTGTATGATAGATTTTGCTTTCGAGTGAATTCCCTTTTGTCTTTTCAATAAAATCATTCGAGGAAATTTCGTTAAAAACTACCATTGAACCGTCACTCAAAATGGCTTTGATCTCGACAATCTTATCCCGAGTCACTCCATATCTAATGGATGTTGTTCCAGATGAATTGTTGCCGACCATTCCTCCCATCATACAGCGATTGGAAGTAGAAGTATTGGGTCCGAAAAATAATCCGTGAGGTTTTAAATACAAATTCAGTTCATCGCGAATGACTCCGGGTTGTACCGTTATTGTTTTTTTATCAGCATCAAATGAAATAATACTGGTAAAATATTTTGAAACATCTACAATAATTCCACTCCCAACGGTTTGCCCTGCTAATGAAGTTCCAGCTGTTCTTGGCGTAAGAGAGATTTTATATTGGGTCGCAAACTGCATCAACTTGACAATATCTTCGTTAGTTTTTGGAAATGCTACTGCAATCGGAATCATTCTGTAAGCGGAAGCATCGGTAGAATAGATGGTTTTATGAAGTTCATCAAATAAAAGTTTTCTCTCTAAAGATTCTGATAATTGCTGTAATTGAAATTGGGTTGGCATAACTAGAATTATATTGTGGACAAATATAAATATATAGCGCTTTAAAATTTTATATTTCAAATAAGAAAGAAAGAAAATTTAAAAAGCTAGCAGTAAAGAACTCAACTTATCTTCAAAATCGAGGAAAGAAACTTGGCAAAGAAATTGCAACAATTAATAAAGTTGAATATTATCAAAAATTTATAGGATACATTTCACTAAAAAACTACTTTTGACTTTTACATAATTAGATTACAAATGATTAAAAACAAGTCTTTGCTGTTGGTATTTTTACTATGCATTTTTTCGTTTTTGAATGGAAATTCACAAGAAAAAGTAACAAATCCCAAAAACGAATTTAGAGCTGTTTGGATAGCTACTGTTGCCAATATTGACTGGCCAAAAGCGGGAACTGATTCTATCGAAAAACAAAAAGCCGATTTTATAGCAATTTTAGATGCGTACAAAAAGCTAAATTATAATGCCGTAATTGTTCAAATTAGAAGCTGTGGAGATGCTTTTTATCCAACCCAATTAGCTCCTTGGTCACGCTATTTGACCGGAAAAGAAGGACAAGCACCACAACCCTATTATGATCCTTTGGCTTGGATGATTGAACAAGCGCATCAAAGAGGTTTCGAATTTCACGCTTGGCTAAATCCATATAGAGCTACGATGGATACCAAAAAAGAAAAACTAAGTAAAGAACACGATTTTTTCAAACATCGGGATTGGATGATTAAATATGGTGAAACTGGAAAAGAAAAATATTACTATAATCCAGCATTGCCCGAAGTTCAAAGTCATCTTACAGCTGTTGTGGAAGAGGTGGTGAAAAACTATGACATCGATGCCATTCATTTTGACGATTATTTTTATCCTTACAGAGTGACCGGAAAAGTTTTTAATGATGCTGCTTCTTTCAAAAAATATAGTTACAAACAATCACTTGAGGATTGGAGACGTGACAACGTAAATTCCTTTGTAAAAAATATTTATTTTTCCATAAAAAGAATCAAACCTTGGGTACAATTTGGCATCAGCCCATTTGGAGTTTGGCGCAACAAATCAGTAGATCCTAGAGGTTCAGACACGCAAGCCGGACAAACCAATTATGACGATTTATATGCCGATCCTATCGCTTGGATGGAAGGAAAATACATAGATTATATGTTGCCACAATTGTATTGGAGCATTGATCATAAAACAGCTTCTTATGCGAAATTAATAAAATGGTGGGCAGCAAATACAACAAATTCAAATCTTTACATAGGAAATGGAAGTTATAAAATAAAAACTGATTCTGATAAAAAATGGTTTATTCCAGCGGAAATTCCTAATCAAATTGATTTAGCCAGAACCTATTCTAACATTCAAGGGAATGCCTATTTTAGTGCCAAATGTTTTGTAAACTGCAATAGTGATGTGGCGAACTTGCTTGAAAACAATCAATATAAATACCCAGCGATTCCTTTTCCGGTGCCAAGTTCTGTTAGAACTGGCAATGAAAGACCTCTAATAAACACCTATAACAAACAAGGGAATTCATACCAGTTTTCGTTCAAAAAAACCCAATCCGAACAGATTCGATACATTGTAGTTTATAGTGCAGAAAACAATATGAGAATAGATAGTAATAATCCTAGACAGATTGTCGAGAAAGTATTTATAGATGCAAAAAATGAGTCGATTAAATACTCCATAACGAAGGACAAATTAAATAATGCTAAAAAAGTGGCGTTTACTTTTATTGATTTTTATGGTAATGAAAGTGTTCCAGAAATTGTCAATTTAAACACCGAAATCAAACAAAACTAATATGACGAACTCGAAAACAAAAAATGAGCCTTGGTTTTGGATTCCTTTACTAAATTTTGCTTCAGGTTTTCCGTATGTAATCATTATTTCGGTGTCGGTATTGATGTACAAAAATCTCGGAATCAGCAATGAAGACATCGGACTTTATACCAGTTTATTATATTTACCTTGGGTGATCAAACCACTTTGGAGTCCGTTTATAGATTTGCACGGAACCAAACGCAACTGGTTTTTAAGTATGCAATTATTCATTTCGATTGCGTTTCTAATTGTCGGTTTTATTATTCCAACAAGCAATTTCTTTATATTGAGTTTGGCTATTTTTTGGGTAGCAGCATTTGCCTCAGCATCGAATGATGTAGCGAGTGATGGTTTCTATTTATTGGCTTTAACCAAAGACCAACAATCTTTCTTTTTAGGAATTCGAAGTACTTTTTACAGAGCCTCAATGCTCACCGGAAACGGATTGATCATTTTATTAGCCGGTTATTTAGAACATCGATATGGTGACAACCAAAAAGCCTGGTCTTACACAATGATTTTTGTTGGATTAGTAATGACTTTTTTAACAGTTTACAATTATTTTGCCACTCCAAAAACAGAATTACTTATAGCATCAGGAAAAGCCGAAGAGAAAAATTTCGCCACAGTTTTTGCTAGTTTTTTCAAAAAGAAACAAATTGGATTAATCCTTGCTTTCATCCTATTATTTCGTTTGGGCGAATCACAATTACTAAAAATGTTGACTCCCTTTTTAGTAGATAAAACGGATGTCGGCGGCTTAGGTTTAGATACCGAGGATGTGGGTATTATTTATGGAACCTTTGGGCTAATTGCTCTTACTATTGGCGGAATCCTAGGCGGAATTGCTATTTCTAAACAAGGATTAGGAAAATGGATGTTACCAATGATTTTAACGATGCACTTGCCTATTCTTGGTTTTGTACTGTTAGCTTTATTCCATCCCGCTTCGGTTTATCATATTTATGCAGTCGTTATCTTGGAACAATTTGGTTACGGATTTGGTTTTGCAGCCTTTATGATGTACTTAATTTACGTTGCCGATGGCGAATCAAAAACTTCGCATTATGCTATTGCAACAGGTTTTATGGCTTTGGGAATGATGCTTCCCGGAATGCTGAGCGGTTATATTCAGCAGTATTTAGGGTATGACAATTTCTTTATTTGGGTATTTTTGGCAACTATTCCTGGCATTATTTTGTCGCGTTTTTTAATTTTTCCAAAGGATTTTGGTAAGAAAGTAGAGTAATTATTTTGCCAAAAAGTAAAACACAAAGAACTAAAGATACTTTATAAGCCAACAATTTAATGTCAAATATAAAATTGAACTTTAAAAAAATAGTGCTAAATTTAAGGCTACAAAAATAGTACCGCTATCATACCATTATAATTGGATTAAAAATAGCTTTTATAATGTGTTTATTTTCATACATCACAGCATAAATTTTTAAATCGATGACATTAGAACAAAAAGTTGGGCAATTCTTTTTTCCCGCCGTTTTTATCAACGACACCGAAGAAAATTTTCAAGAAATTGAACGTTTAATCAAGCAACACAACATTGGCGGATTAACCTTTTTTCATAGTCGCGCCAGCGCTGCGACCAACTATGAAACGCCCATAAAAAAGGCATTATCCGATTTTAAAAATGGTGTTCCTGACGATCCTAGGCAAAAAATAAATTTTTCGGAAGAATCTAAGAAAACAGTCGAACATAACGATAATAGCTTTGAACGTTTAAAAGAACTCGTTGTCCGTTTCCAAAAATGTGCTACCACACCACTTTTGATGAGTATTGATGCCGAATGGGGTTTGGCAATGCGAGTCGAAAACACACCACAATATCCTTATGCTATTTCCCTTGGCGCTTTGCCAGAAAGATATGAATATTTGGCTTATGAAGTAGGAAAACGAACTGGCTTAGATTTGAAAGCAGCAGGGATTTATTACAATTTAGCGCCTTTGGCCGACATTAATAATAATCCCAACAATCCCGTCATTGGCTATCGTTCGTTTGGTCAAGACAGAGAAAGAGTTTCTAATTTCACCTCAGAATATTTACGTGGATTAAATGAAGTTGGCGTTTTAGGATGCTTAAAACATTTTCCTGGACACGGAAATACCAGCGTTGATTCGCATTTGGGATTACCGGTTTTAGAGGAAACTTTAGAAGAATTAATGCAAAACGAATTGGTTCCCTTTATAAAGGGAATCGAAAATAATGTCGATTCAATTATGATTGGTCACTTGGCAGTTCCAGCTTTAAATGATGGAAAAAACACATCAGCAACCTTATCAAAACCAATTATTAAAGGATTATTGAGAACGCAATTGGGTTATGATGGTTTGGTTATTTCCGATGCTTTGAATATGCACAGCGTTTCCAAATTATATGAAACTATAGGTCAACTTGAATGGGAAGCTTTCAATGCAGGAAATGATGTATTGTGTTTTGCTGAAAATGTAGCCGAAGGAATTCAAGAAATTCTCAAAAATGCCTCGCCTGAAAGAATCGAAGAGAGTTTCAACCGATTGATAAAATTAAAGCAAAAAGCGGGAATTTTAAACGGGAATTTTGCTCCAAAAGGCGAGTTTGATTTTGAAGCTACTTCTATTTTAAATCGTCTAATTGCTGATAAAAGTACCACCAAAATTAAAGACAACAACAATAGTTTATATTTATTTGAAGCTAAAAATAATGAAAAACTAGCCAAATTAAGTCTATACAAGGATACTCACAATATCTTTTTCAAGTCATTATCTATAGTGCTTCCATCGCCACTATTTGCTCTCGAAACTGAAGATAAAAATGCTATTGAAAAACTAACAGAAGAGTTAAAAGATTTTGATACCATCCTAATTTCTCTTTTTGTCCCAAAAGCAAAACCTTTGAATAATTTTGATATGGACGAAACTACACTAGCTTTCTTGAGTGAATTATTTTCTAATAAGAAATGTATTTTGTACGTTTTTGGCAATCCTTATGCCTTACAAGTGATTCCTAATTTAAAATCCACCTTAGGCATAATGCACGTATATCAGGATTTTCGTGAATTCCAAGAAAGTGCTGCACGACAATTACTAAGAAATTCAAGATGTAGAGGTACTTTGCCAGTTGAAATTAAAGGGTTTTAGGGTAAAATAAAAGGTGAACTGTTTCCAATTCACCTTTTTTTATTTTAAACTAATTATTCAAAATTAATTCAAATCAAAGCGATCTAAATTCATTACTTTATTCCAAGCTGCAATAAAATCGTGAACAAATTGTTCTTTTGCATCTTCACAAGCATACACTTCGGCGATGGCTCTTAATTCAGTGTTTGAACCAAAAATTAAATCAACACGCGTTCCAATCCATTTGATGTCTCCAGTTTTTCTATCGCTTCCAATAAAAGTTTCACTTGATTCTGTTACAGATTTCCAAGTCGTACTCATATCTAATAAATTCACAAAGAAATCATTAGTTAAGGTTTCTGGTTTGTTGGTGAAAACTCCTGTTTTAGATTGATCAAAATTGGTGTTTAAAACTCTCATTCCTGCTACTAACAAAGCCATTTCTGGTGCTGTTAATGTCAATAGTTGCGCTTTATCAATTAATAATTCTTCCGCAGAAACTGTAAATTCTGTTCTAGAATAATTTCTAAATCCATCAGTCTGGGGTTCTAAAACATCAAACGATTCAACATCGGTTTGTTCTTGAGAAGCATCGGCTCTACCAGCTGAAAATGGAACTTTTACATCAAAACCTGCGTTCTTAGCTGCTTGTTCAACACCAACACATCCACCCAAAACAATTAAATCTGCAATAGATACTTGTTTATTTTCGGTTTGAGAAGAATTGAAATTACTTTGAATTTTTTCTAGAACAGCTAAAACTTTAGACAATTGAGATGGATTATTTACTTTCCAATCTTTTTGTGGTGACAATCGTAAACGACCACCATTGGCGCCACCACGTTTGTCTGAACCTCTAAAAGTAGAAGCCGAAGCCCAAGCTGTCGAAACTAATTCTGAAATAGACAATCCTGATGCATCAATTGACGATTTTAAATTATTGATATCACCTTCATTAATTATTTGATAATTTACGTGCGGTATTGGGTCTTGCCAAATTAATTCTTCTGTTGGAACTTCTGAACCTAAATACAAAGTTTTTGGTCCCATATCTCTATGTGTCAATTTGAACCAAGCTCTTGCAAAAGCATCATTAAATTGATCTGGATTTTCTAAAAATCGTCTGGAAATTTTTTCATAAGCTGGATCCACTCGCAAAGCTAAATCGGTTGTCAACATAAACGGTTGATGCGTTTTTGAAGCATCGTGAGCATCTGGAACGGTTCCTGCGCCACCATTATTTAAAGGTTTCCATTGGTGTGCGCCAGCTGGGCTTTTGGTTAATTCCCATTCAAAACCAAATAAATTTTCGAAATAATTATGACTCCATTTGTTAGGCGTTGTTGTCCAAGCACCTTCCAATCCGCTTGTAATAGTATCGCCGCCGTGACCAGTTCCAAAATTATTTTTCCAACCTTGGCTTTGCATTTCAATTCCCGCTGCTGCGGGTTCTAATTCAATATATTTACTAGGATCTGCTGCACCGTGCGTTTTTCCTAAAGTATGTCCGCCAGCAATAAGCGCTACCGTTTCTTCATCATTCATTGCCATTCTGGCAAATGTTTCTCTTATGTCTATGGCAGATTTTAATGGATCAGGATTTCCGTTTGGTCCTTCTGGATTCACATAAATTAATCCCATTTGCACTGCTGCCAATGGATATTCTAAATCTCTTTCACCAGAATATCGGTTATCGGCAAGCCATTCTCTTTCAGAACCCCAATAAATATCTTCTTGTGGTTCCCAAGTATCTACTCGACCGCCGCCAAAACCAAAAGTTTTAAATCCGGCAGTTTCAAGAGCACAATTTCCCGCCAAAATCATTAAATCTGCCCAAGAAACTTTCTTGCCATATTTTTGTTTTATTGGCCAAAGCAACAATCGTGCTTTGTCTAAATTGGCGTTATCAGGCCAACTGTTTAATGGTGCAAAACGTTGACTTCCTGCTCCTGAACCACCACGACCATCAGATGTTCGATACGTTCCTGCGCTATGCCAAGCCATTCTGATAAAAAACCCAGAATAAGTTCCGTAATCTGCTGGCCACCAATCTTGAGACGTGTTAATTAATTCAAAAATATCCTTTTTTAATTCAGCTAAATCAACCGATTTGAATTCCTTTGCGTAATCAAAATCTTTATTCATCGGATTTGAAAGCGATGAATGTTGGCGAAGAATATTCAACCTTAATTGATTTGGCCACCAATCACGATTAATTGGTCCTTTGCTATTCATCTGTTTGATTTTCGCATTTTCCATATTAATTGGTCCACCAAGAGCATCGCCACCAAACGGGCATTTGCTTTCAGCGTTCCTATTATAGGATGTCTTACTAGGGTCTGCGTTATTTTCCATAATGTAATTAATTTTAATTTCAACGTAAATTTATTAAAAAAAAACTTTTCCAAGGTCAATTTCCATAAATAAAAACTATAGTTTGATAGAATGTTTTTTTCACAATCGTCTTATTCTAAATAGATATAAAATGAAAATAATTAAATTCTGTTTATTATAATTTTATTCTATCACGTGATAATTATTTAGTGTAATAATTGGAATGAAATTACTATTACTTAAAACTACCTTTGCAAAAAATTTAACACTAAAAAATATCATTATGTCATTAGTAGGAAAAAAATTCCCAAGCATTGCAGTAGATGCCATCTCAGAAATGGGAGATAACTTAAAAATTAATGTTTTTGAAGAAGCGGTAAACAACAACAAAAAAGTATTGCTTTTTTGGTATCCAAAAGACTTTACATTCGTTTGCCCTACTGAATTGCACGCTTTTCAAACTGCCTTGCCAGAATTTGAAAAACGGAATACAATAGTAATTGGCGCATCTTGCGACACAAACGAAGTACATTTCGCTTGGTTAAATACAGCAAAAGATAACGGAGGAATCGAAGGAGTAACATACCCTATTCTTGCAGATACAAACCGTAATTTGTCAAACATTCTTGGAATTCTTGACATCGAATCTACTAGTTATAGCGATGAAACAGACTCTATAATTGTTGAAGGTTCAAATGTTACTTTTAGAGCCACTTATTTAATCGATGAAACTGGAAAAATTTTCCATGAAAGTGTCAACGATATGCCATTGGGTAGAAATGTAAATGAATATTTACGAATGGTTGATGCATATACACACATTCAAGAAAAAGGGGAAGTTTGCCCTGCCAACTGGGAAGCTGGAAAAGAAGCAATGACTGCTGATAGAAAAAGTACCGCAGAATACTTGAGTTTAAACTAAAATTAATAACAATAATTTCAATTGCAATGTCAAAAATAAATTGCAATTTTAATGTAAAAAACGAATAGGGTTTTTACAAAATACTATTTTAAATTAAAAATTTACATTTTAATTATAGCGACTATAATATTGATTTTTGACATTGAAATTGACATTAAAACTTAAAAAACTATGTTAATCGAATTAAACGAAGATACATTACAAGATTTAGTCTCAAAAAACGAAAAAGTGGTCGTTCAATTCTCAGCCTCTTGGTGCGGAAATTGTCGTATTATGAAACCAAAATTCAAAAGATTGGCTTCAGAAAACGAAAACTTGACTTTTGTTTTGGTTGATGCTGAAAATTCTCCAGAATCCAGAAAAATGGCCAATGTTAGCAACTTACCTACTTTCGCCACTTTCGTAAACGGAAAATTGGTAAACGAAACCCAAACCAATAAGGCCGAAGTCTTGTCCGAATTGGTAAACGAAATTATTTAAAAGTTTATAGTTTTTGGTTTAGTGTTTATTGTTGAGCCACAAACTATAAACCATAAACTATTAACAACAAACAACTAAAATGAAACTACCCATAATCAAACATTTATCCCAATTTATTGAAGAAAATGACCAAGATTATTTAGTTGAAGCTATCGAAGTTTTAGAAGCCTTGACCGAAGTTTCTTCCTTGAAAGATGAAGAATTAGACGTTATTGGTGAATTAATTTCGAATATGTACGGCGCTCTCGAGGTACACAAAATGACTAAAGATGGAATGGACAAAAAAGAAGCTTTGAATACTTTTATGAAGCGAGTTTTAGGTTCTATTGATAAGTAAAGTACGGGTTTTGCAACTTTATCCTGTGTTTAAAATATCACTTTATTTAAAACGCTTTCAGCAACGAGAGCGTTTTTTTTATAAATTAGCAAATCATAAATTCAAAATCGTAAATCGTAAATAAATTTTCATACTTTTGAACCTCATTAAATAAAATACATTATGGCTTCTATTACATTAGGTGGAAATCCAGTCCACACTTCAGGAGAATTACCGAAAGTTGGCACGAAACTAGCTGATTTTAAATTAGTAAAAAACGACCTTTCAATTGCTACTTTAAGTGATTTTGCAGGTACAAACTTAGTTCTGAATATTTTTCCAAGTATTGATACTGGAACCTGTGCAACATCTGTAAGAACTTTTAATGCCACTGCTGCTCAATTAGAAAACACAAAAGTATTGTGTGTTTCTAGAGATTTGCCTTTTGCTCAAAAACGTTTTTGTGGCGCCGAAGGAATCGAAAACGTAATTAATTTATCTGACTTTAAAGACGGAATTTTTGGTAAAACCAACGGTTTAGAAATCGCCGATGGCGTTTTAGCCGGTTTGCATTCCAGATGTATTATTGTTGTAGATGCCAGTGGATCTGTACTTTATACCGAACAAGTTCCGGAAATTGCAAACGAGCCTAATTACGAAGCTGCCTTAGCGGCACTTTAATTTCGAATGGAATTTCAGAAAGACAGTTCTTTCTTTAGCGGAAGATTAAAAAGCGTTTCATTTGCTGTGAAAGGTGCTGTAAAATTAATTACCACCGAGCATAGCGTAATGGTTCAGTTTTTTATTGGTATAGTAATGACAATTCTTGGTTTTTATCTCCATATTACTACAACAGAGTGGCTTTTTCAGACATTAGCAATTGGTTTAGTAATGAGCGTTGAAGGTATCAACACAGCTGTTGAAAAAATAGCCGATTTTATTCATCCTAATTTTCACGAGAGAATTGGATTTATAAAAGACATTGCCGCTGGTGCCGTATTCTTTGCAGCACTTACTGCAATTGCAATTGGATTAATCATTTATGTACCCAAATTTTTATAGAAAATAGTTCAATCAATAATGGCAAAAGCAACAAAAGCAGTTACTCCAGACAAGAAATCTGATTCCAATGCTGTAGCAAAAAAATCCTGGGAGTTTACAAAACAACACAAAACTGTTTTGGGTTCGCTCTTAGTATTATTTTCAATTGCTTTATTGCTAGCTTTTATTTCTTTTTATCTTTACGGTCAAGCCGATCAAAGCGCTGTGAATCAATTGTCGGATAGAAACGAAACGGTTCAGAATTGGTTGGGAAAATTTGGCGCCTATCTAGCGGATTTAATGGTTTATAAAGGTTTTGGAATCGCTTCTTTTATATTTGTTCGATTATTTTTCTTAACAGGTGTTTTTTTAGTACTTGATATTTCTTTAAAAAAGCTCAAAAGAATCTGGTTTTGGGATTTATTTGTTATCATAATTCTATCTGTTTTATTTGGTTTTTTTGCCACTTCTTTACCCGAATTGGGAGGAACTATTGGTTATGAATTAAATTTATTCTCTCAGGATTACATTGGAAAAACTGGAACATTACTCGTTTTGTTTTTCGGACTGATAATCTATTTGATTTTTAAAATTAAAGTATCTCCCGAAAAAATAAAATCCTTTTTTGAAAGCACTAAAAAAGAAATTAATAGTGATTTAAATACGAATACTTCAACTATAGATTCCAGTGCCTATAATCTTGAAGAATATGCCGTTGAAGAATCAGAAGAGGATGAAGAACTTGAAGGAATCCACCTGAAAACGGTGGGTTCTCAATTCGAACTCAACAAAGAAGCTTTAAAACCAACTATTAGTAATCCTTCGGAGATTACTTTGAAACCGCTTCCAAAAGAAGTAATGCTACCGCCTTTGCATTCGCCAGAAATTATTTTAACGGATGATGATCATTTTGTGATTGAAAAAGCTCCTGAGGAAGATATTATCGAAGAGAATTTAGCTTCAAAACTAGTAGCCGATTTTGGATTATTTGATCCAACATTGGATTTATCCAATTACAAATACCCAACAATCGATTTATTAAAAGAATATTCTACTGGCGGAATCACCATTAATCAGGAGGAATTAGAAGAAAATAAAAATAAAATTGTTGAAACACTTCGCAATTACAAAATAGAAATTGCGCAGATAAAAGCCACTGTTGGACCGTCGGTTACTTTGTATGAAATCGTGCCAGAAGCCGGAATTAGAATTTCGAAAATCAAGAGTTTAGAAGACGATATTGCCTTGTCGCTTTCGGCATTGGGAATTCGTATTATTGCTCCAATTCCTGGAAAAGGAACTATCGGGATTGAGGTTCCCAACAAGAATCCTACGATGGTTTCGATGAAAAGTGTGATTGGTTCAGCCAAATTTCAAGAAGCTGAAATGGAATTGCCCATTGCTTTAGGAAAAACCATTTCGAATGAAACTTTTGTAGTCGATTTAGCGAAAATGCCCCACTTATTGATGGCTGGAGCAACCGGACAAGGAAAATCAGTAGGTTTGAATGCAGTAATCACCTCTTTACTATACAAAAAACATCCTGCTGAAATCAAGTTTGTTATGGTCGATCCTAAAAAAGTGGAGTTAACACTTTTTAATAAAATCGAGAGACATTATCTTGCCAAACTTCCTGATAGTGATGATGCAATTATTACTGATAATGCTAAGGTAGTGAACACATTGAACTCGCTTTGTGTCGAAATGGATAATCGTTATTCTTTGTTGAAAGATGCGATGGTGAGAAACATCAAAGAATACAACGAAAAATTCAAATCCAGAAAATTGAATCCAGAAAACGGACATCGATTTTTGCCCTATATTATATTAGTTGTCGATGAGTTTGCCGACTTAATTATGACAGCAGGGAAAGAAGTTGAAGTTCCTATAGCAAGATTGGCACAATTAGCAAGAGCGATCGGAATTCACCTAATTATTGCCACACAAAGACCGTCGGTAAATGTAATTACAGGACTAATAAAAGCCAATTTCCCCGCTAGAATCGCTTTTAGAGTATCCTCAAAAATAGATTCCAGAACTATTTTAGATACACAAGGAGCAGATCAATTAATAGGTCGTGGGGATTTATTGTATACCAATGGTAATGACATGGTGCGAGTGCAATGTGCTTTTGTTGATACTCCTGAAGTAGAAAAAATTGTAGATTTTATAGGTTCTCAAAAAGCGTATGCAACAGCTTATTTACTTCCAGAATTCGTTGGAGAAGAAAGTGGCATTAATCTTGATATGGATATTTCCGAAAGAGATACTTTATTCAGAGAAGCTGCTGAAATAATTGTGATGGCGCAACAAGGTTCTGCTTCTTTACTGCAAAGAAAACTTAAATTAGGCTACAACCGGGCAGGAAGATTGATAGATCAAATAGAAGCCGCTGGTATTGTTGGTCCTTTTGAAGGCAGTAAAGCACGAAGTGTAAACATTCTTGATATGAATGCTCTTGAACAATTTTTCAACAATGAACAAAATTAAAATAAAAATGAAATCGAAGATTATTTCATCCGTTCGCCTTTTAGGCTCGGGTCACGAATTCCAAATAAAAATTAATAAAAGTGTGAGTAAACAGGTTTTAACAATTACCATATTACTCTTATTCAGTTTTTCCATTCAGGCGCAGGACAGCAAAGCAAAAGACCTTTTGAATAAGGTTACTACAATAGTAAAAGGATACGATAATATATTTATCGATTTTAAATACAGTCTGAATAATGCTAAGGAAAATATTAATCAAGACAGTAAAGGAAATGTGACCATGAAAGGAAATCAGTATATTTTGAATTTTATGGGAGTTACCAAGATTTATGACGGCAAAAAGAACTACACCATTGTTCCTGAAGATGAAGAAGTTACTATTTCATCCGTTAATGAAAAAGATGATAGCGCCATCACTCCATCAAAGATGCTGACCTTTTTTAATTCGGGTTATAAATGCACCATGGATAAATTAGAAGACATCAAAGGTAGAAAAATTCAATATGTAAAATTGGTTCCTACAAGTTCTAAAGACCCGAGAAGAGAAATACTGTTGGGTATTGATGTTCAAACCAATCACATTTACAATTTGATTGAAACCGGCAAAAAAGGAACAAAAACCACATTAACCGTTAATTCTTTTAAAACCAATCAACCTTTGTCGAAAAATCAATTTACATTTGTTGCGAGTAAATATTCAAATTACTACATCAATAAATTAGATTAATTCTAAGTGAAAATTCTCGACAAATACTTACTAAAGACTTTTCTTAGTACCTTTTTTACGGTATTTATTATTCTATTTTTTATATTTATTCTTCAATCCGTTTGGCTATTCATTGCCGAACTAGCAGGTAAAGACTTGGATCTGGCAATGGTTCTTAAATTCTTATTATTTGCAACGCCGCGCATTATCCCATTAGTTTTGCCTTTATCTGTTTTATTGTCGTCGATAATGACTTTTGGAAATTTAGCCGAAAACTATGAATTTGCTGCGATGAAATCGGCAGGTATTTCGCTTCAAAGAGCGATGAAAAGTCTGATTATTTTTATATCTGTTTTGAGTATTATAGCTTTTTCTTTTGCCAATAATGTCATCCCGTATGCCGAATATAAGTTTATAAATTTCCGCAGAAACATTGCCCAATTAAAACCTGCTTTGGCTATTGCCGAGGGTCAGTTCAGCGATGTTGGCTTATATTCTATAAAAGTAAATAAGAAATCCGGGATCAACGGAAATAGCTTGACTGGTATAACAATTCATAAAAAATCAGCAATAGGAGAAGGAAATAAGACCGTGATCAAAGCCAAAAATGGTTTGTTGATTAGTAGTGAACAGTCGAATACCCTTCAAATGGTTTTGAATGATGGCTATTACTATGAAGATGTCGTTCCAAAAAAATATGAAGACCGCAAAAAATTTCCTTTTGCAAAAAGCTCGTTTAAGAAGTACAACATTAATATTGATTTGTCAAAATTAAATAACGTAGATGTCAATGATGCGAGCATATCAAACACTAATACAATGCTTAATATTAGTGAACTCAACTATACTTTAGATTCTTTGCACAAAAACAGGAATACTGAAATTATATCCTTTTCAGAAAATATCAATCAGCGCATTGGGATACAAAATAGTAACAATCCTGTTTTACCATTCAAAAAAACAAAGACATTGCCTTTTAAATTATTATCTATGTATTCTAATGCAAAGAAATTAACTGTCTTAAATTATGCTGGCAACAACATTGATAACAATCTGCTTTCCATTACCGGAACCAAAACCGAATTAGAATTCAAACAAAAAAATATTAATGGTCACATTTTGGCTTTCTATGATAAATTTGTTATTGCCTATGCATGTTTTCTAATGTTTTTCATTGGAGCTCCGTTGGGTGCTATTATTCGAAAAGGAGGTTTAGGTTTACCCATTGTATTTGCTGTATTAATATTTATTACTTTCCATTTTATTAATACATTTGGTAAACGAATTTCGCAAGAAAATGGATTATCACCAGTATTAGGCTCTTGGATGTCGTCAATAATTCTAACACCATTGGCTATATTATTGACCTATCGGGCAACAAATGATATTGGATTGATCAATATGGACGTTGTTTTGGCACCTTTCCAAAAAATATTTCAAAAAATATTTCCTCCGCCAAAATAAACTGACACTATCTAAAAACCAAAATGCACTAAAAAAATTGACTATTACCAATATCTGCCAACGTTCTAAAAGAACAAATTGAAGCAAATTTTTACGGTATAATAATAAAAAGAAACCAAAATATGCCAGCAACTAAAATAAAACTCAACACTATTGAAGAAGCTATTGAAGACATTCGTCAAGGAAAAATAATCATTGTAGTTGATGATTTACTTTAATTAATTTTTTCTAAAAATTTAAAACCAAAATATGCCAGCAACTAAAATAAAACTCAACACTATTGAAGAAGCTATTGAAGACATTCGTCAGGGAAAAATAATCATTGTAGTTGATGATGAAGGTCGTGAAAATGAAGGAGATTTTCTAGCCGCTGCCGAAAAGGTAACTCCCGAAATGATCAATTTTATGGCGACGCACGGGCGTGGACTAATTTGTGCTCCATTGACCGAAAACAGATGCAAAGAGCTGGGACTAACGGCTATGGTAAACAACAATACCGATCCCATGGAAACCGCTTTTACCGTTTCTGTTGATTTGAGAGGCAATGGTGTCACCACAGGCATTTCGGCTGCCGATAGAGCAAAAACTATTTTGTCATTGGTCGATCCTAATATAAAACCTCATGACTTAGCTCGTCCTGGTCATATATTTCCTTTAATTGCCAAACAAGGTGGCGTTTTAAGACGTACCGGACATACGGAAGCGGCTATAGATTTTGCTCGATTAGCAGGCTTTAAACCCGCTGGAGTGATTGTAGAAATTATGAATGAAGACGGTTCGATGGCACGTTTGCCAGAACTAGTTAAAGTAGCCAAGAAATTCAATTTAAAGTTGGTTTCTATCGAAGATTTAGTGGCTTACCGAATGCAACACGATAGTCTAATCATCAAAAAAGAAGACTTTGATATTGAAACCCGTTTTGGTACTTTCAGACTCAGAGCGTATCTGCAAACTACGAATCATCGTGTTCATGTCGCCTTGACTAAAGGCACTTGGAATATTGGTGAGCCAGTTTTGACGCGTATTAATGCCACTTTAATTAATAATGACATTTTAGGTACATTAACTAATGATGCCAATAAAAAATTATGTGATCTTTTTGACTTAATCAACGCCAATGGCAAAGGCGCGGTATTGTTCATCAATCAAGAATCACAATCGGGAGATTTACTGAACCGAATTGTCGAATTGAAAGAATTACAAACCAAAGGTATTTTTAAAGCCCCACAAATCAAGATGGACAACCGGGATTTTGGTATTGGTGCTCAAATTTTACACGATCTTGACATCTCTAGCATTCGGTTACTATCGAATACGGAACAAACAAAACGAGTAGGAATGATTGGATATGGTCTAGAAATTAAGGATTACGTGCCGTATTAGCGCTAAAAAAACCATTACATTTATAGTATTGTACTCTGGTTTAATTGCCAAGAATAGTTGGTAAAAATGCCGTTAGGCACTACAAAATATAATGTTTCCAAAAGTTTATTGAAATTCGTTTCAATAAACTTTTTTACTTGTAAATAACTAAAAAAAACTAAACCAACTCCTTAAAATACTGCAATAAGATTTTGTCGTTCTCTAAAGTTGGTGTAAAAACTTCTAGAATACTAGGCTTCTCGTTTTGAGCATATAAAGCCTTCAAACTCGTTTCTAAACTAGCTTCAGTACTGGCAATACTGTATTCAAAAGCATACATTTTAGCGAGTTGTTCGGCAGTAAGACAATGCGAAGTTTCGAAAAATTTATTAAAAACTGAGGTTTCTTCGTGACCGGGCAAAATCCTGAAGATACCTCCTCCTCCATTATTGATGAGGATAATCTTGAAGTTTTTGGGTGTGTATTCGTTCCACAACCCGTTGCTGTCGTATAGAAAACCAATGTCTCCTGCAATCAGAACCGTTGGTCTTTCATTGGCTACAGCCGCACCAATTGCTGTTGAAGTACTGCCATCAATCCCGCTAGTGCCGCGATTGCAAAAAACTTGAATCGAAGGATTGATATCGAATAATTGTGCGTATCGAATAGCGGAGCTGTTGCTTAGATGCAACATTGAATTTTCGGGTAAAGAAGGAATTATTTTCTCGAAAGCCTTGAAATCCGAAAAAGGAATTTTAGTTAAATACTCTTGATGTTTTTTTTCTCGAAAAGCCGAAATTTTTTCGAAAGTAGAAAAATAATTGCTCTTAATCGGAATAGTAAAAGGCAAAAATTGATTGAAAAATAAATTGGGATTGACCTTGAAATGTTGGGTCAAAACACCGTACGTGTCATAGGCTCTTAAAGTATCGATATGCCAATGATGTGTTGGTTTGTATTGTCGCAAAAAAGCTTTTATTCTTTTGGAAACCACCATTCCTCCAAAAGTGAGCAGAATATCAGGTTGAAAATTCTTGAAATCTTTATCAGTAAAAGGGGTAATAATCGTATCTATATTATTCAAAAACGAAGGATGATGCAGGTTTGAAGTCGTTTCTGTCATCACCACAACCGACTCGTCTTTGGCAAAAGATTCTATAATTTCAGCATCAATTTCATTGGGTTTATTTTCTCCCACCAGAATTAATTTCTTTTTGGATTTGTTCCAAATCGTAGTGAATTCGATTATTTCGTTAATCGAAATTTTATAATTCTTTTTATTAAATGCCGAAATAGTCACGTCAACATCCAACATGGAAACCGTTTGATACAACGGTTCTTCAAAAGGTGCATTGATGTGAACGGGCCCTTTTTTGGTAAAAGCGATATTAATAGCTTTGTTGATTTGCAAATCATTTACAACGGAAGCTTCTTCTGTTAAATTGGCGTTGTATAACGAATGCTTTTTAAAGACATTTTCCTGACGAATGGTCTGTCCGTCGCCAATGTCGATTTTACTTTGAGGTCTATCGGCAGAAATGACAATCAGTGGGATTTGGCTGTAAAATGCTTCGGCAAAAGCGGGATAATAATTCAACAATGCCGAACCCGAAGTGCAAACTACGGCTACTGGTTTTTGGGTTTGTTGAGCAATTCCAAGCGCAAAAAAAGCAGCGCAGCGTTCGTCAGCAATACTGTAGCAATTGAACTCGGGATTGTTGACAAAACCTATGATTAAAGGAGCGTTTCTTGAACCGGGAGAAATTACGATATTTTTGATTCCTTTGGCAAGACAAATTTGGATAATACTTTGCGCAAGAGGTATTTTGGGATAAACCATTATTTAAAGTTAGAAGTTATAAGTTAGAAGTTAGAAGTTAGGTGCTTCTACAAAAAACCTGAAAGGCAAAGTTACAAACTTGCCTATCGAATTACTTCAAATGGAACAAGTTTTTCATACTTTTGATGAGAAATAATTTTAGGAATGGAAATCAAGATTAGACCTTTTAAAACCGAAGATACCCAAGCAATTTTGGATATTATCAATTATAACATTTTACATTCGACTGCATTGTATGATTACAAAATACGAAGTTATGAGCAGCAGCAAAACATATTAGAAGAAAAAATACATAAAAACTTTCCTGTGATTGTAGCCGAATTAAATGGACTGGTGTTAGGTTTCGGAATGTATAGCGAATTCCGCTTTCGGGAAGCGTATAAATTTACGGTAGAACATTCGGTTTATGTTAATGAAAATTTTCACAGCAAAGGCATTGGCAAACTATTGCTTCAAGAGCTAATTACTTTAGCACGAAAA
The DNA here is from genome assembly GCF_031423415.1 of Flavobacterium sp. GTDB lineage: Bacteria > Bacteroidota > Bacteroidia > Flavobacteriales > Flavobacteriaceae > Flavobacterium. The sequence continues at coordinate 34,793 of NZ_JANPFL010000015.1, read as the reverse complement.
CAAAAACTTCACACAATGATTGCCGTTATTGATGCCGAAAATCAAAGCAGCGTAGAATTTCACGAGAAATTTGGTTTTAAAACGGTGGGCATCATCAAGGAATCGGGTTTTAAATTTGACCGATGGCTGGATTCGGTTTTTATGCAGTTGATTTTGGAGTGATCCTTTTAAAAAAAGTTTGACACGAATTACACCAATTGTCACGAATTTTTTAATATTTGAGATGAATTACACAAATTCTTTCAGTTCTATGAATTTGTGAGATTTTTAAAACTTACCCTTAATGTAAATCCGTGTAATTCGTGTGAAATTTTTTCAAAGTGAATACCGTATCTTTGCACTTTTCTACTATTTATGAGCTTCACTCTCCTTTCTTCGCCTCTTCAAGGATTCACCGATTTTCGTTTTCGAAATGCACAAAACCAACTTTTTGGCGGAATCGACACTTTCTATTCTCCATATATTCGTTTGAACGGAAAGTTGGAAATCAAAGCATCATACCATCGAGATTTATTACCTGAAAATAACTTGGGCTTAGAGGTCATTCCTCAAGTGATTACTAACGATGCCGAGGAGTTTTTATTCGTGGCAAAATATGTTCGGGGATTGGGTTACAAAGAATTGAACTGGAATTTGGGTTGCCCTTATCCAATGGTTACCAAGTCAGGCATGGGTTCAGGTTTGATTAAAAACACGGAGCAAATCAATCACATTCTGGAAAGAGCACATTCTGAAACCGATATAATCGTTTCGATGAAAATGCGTTTAGGCTACGATACCACCGAAGAAATTCTGGATGTTTTGCCAATTTTAGACAACTATCCTCTTAAAAATATTACCATTCACGCCCGCATTGGCAAACAACTTTATAAAGGTGGAGTCAATTTGGATGCGTTTCAACTCTGTATTGACAATACCAAACACAAACTGTATTACAATGGCGACATTACTTCTGTGAAAAAGTTTCACGAGATGCAAGAACGTTTCCCGACTATAGACCACTGGATGATTGGCCGCGGATTGATTTCCGATCCTTTTTTGCCCAATATGATACGGAATAAGACTTCGGAATATCCAAAAAATAAAATGGAATTATTCAGTGCCTTTCACGACACTTTATACGCTATTTATAGTGAATCGTTATCAGGACAAACCCATATTTTATTGAAGATGTATCATTTATGGGAATACTTTTCGACAACATTTTCAAATCCGCATAAAGTATTGAAACAAATAAAAAAAGCGCAAAGTTTAAGAAACTATGAAGCGGCTGTGGCGAGCATTTTCAAGAATGAGAAATAAGTCATTGCGAGGCACGAAGCAATCTTATCAAGACAGCAACAAACAGGATTGCTTCGTTCCTCGCAATGACAAAAAAAAAGAGTTCGCAATGCAAACTCTTTATTAACTGATTACTAAAAACTGATTACTGAACACTATCCTTTAACCCATTTCAAAACCTCAGGATCGGTTGGTAAAGTTCTCGGAGAAATAACTTTTTCTAATTCACCTTTATCATTCAATAGATATTTCTGGAAATTCCATTCCACTTCTGAATCCTGGAATCCATTTTTTGATTTTTGGGTAAGGAACTGATAAACGGCACACATATCGTTTCCTTTTACTGAAACTTTATCCATCATCGGGAAAGTCACACCATAATTCAATTGGCAAAAAGTAGCAATTTCTTTGTTGGTTCCGGGTTCTTGTCCCGCAAAATTATTGGCTGGAAAGCCTACAATCACAAAACCTTTTGAGGAATATTCTTTATACAAAGCTTCTAATTCTTTGTACTGTGGGGTCAGTCCACATTTGGATGCCGTGTTGACAATCATTATTTTCTTTCCTTTCAAAGAAGCAAAATCGAATGTTTTCCCTGATAAATCTTCTACCTTAAATTGATAAATGGTTTGTTTTGACATAGTCATTTTAGTTTTAGCGGGTTTGTTTTGTCCTTGGCAACTCCAAAATAGGAATACCCCACAAACAATAATTAGTATTTTTTTCATTGGATTAAATTTTTTATAAAAATAGTTAAATTGATTTCCATAAATACTAAAACGATTCCTAAAGTTTTTATAATATTAAAAAAGCCCGGAGATATAAAACCACCGAGCTCCAACCAAAAAAAACAGTGACTCCAACTATCAAATGAAGTCGCTGTTTTCAAACAAAAAAAACAAATCAAAATCTATAGCTCAGTTTCCCTTTCAAATAGAAAGGAATTCCGGGCGTAAAATGAATTTCTTCGACACTTTGGTTTTCATTCTGCAATTGCGATTCTGTGGCAAATTGAGTTTCATTCCATTGTGTGTTGAAAATATTTTCGGCTGAAATGCCAAATGTGACACTTTTATATTCATAATTCACATTAATATCCGATACCATATAGCCCTTTGCCACTATAGAATTATCTTCATTTGCAGGTCTTGATTTCAAATATCGGTAATGAAACCCTCCCGAAAATCCTCTGTATTTACTACTATTCAATCCAGCAGTTGCAGTTAAATCGGGTGCGAGTGGAATATAATTTTCTCCTTTTGGTGCATCGCTACTTCTGGCGTATGTATAATTTACATCGGTGTCAAAAAATAAATAATCTGTCAATTGATACCGTAGACCAAAATCAACTCCCATACGTTTTGTTCTACCTGAAATTTCTACCGTTGCGGCATCTCCAACATAGACGAGTTCTTCTTGCAAATTCAAAATCCAAAGAGCTCCATTAAGTAGTAGTTTTGGGAATGGTTTTGCAATTATTCCTAGATCAGTTCCAAAAGCGACTGGCAATATTTTCTTGCCTTCATTGGCAACCACAACTCTCGTATCATTAGAATGAAACCCAAATCCCGATTTTAAATAGAATTGCAAATTATTATTTTGAGTAAAAATAAAATTCAGTTTTGGCGAAAATGTTACTTTATCCTCAGTTTTGGTGCTATACCTTACTGCTAATTTATCTTGATATTCAAACTTAAAATAATCAAAACGTAAAGCAGGATTAATTTTCAGTTTTCCGAAATCGAATTCCGTGTTGACATACGAAAAAATGTTTGTTTGATCAATATCTCCTAATTTCAATGAGTTTAAAGTCAAGTACCGCTGCGCTGTATGTGACAATTCCGTGTTTTGTGTAGCGTCATTTCGCAAACCAAAACCCAATTGAAAATTAGCATTTGTCGCTTTTTTATTTAATTCTGTGTTGAGTCCAAAAATGTTTCGGCTTTCTTTCTGACGGATTTGATCACCATTCACTCGGTCTTCTAGAAAAAACGTAAAATTGGAATACAACTCGAAATTATAATTGGAATAAAAAGCATTTGACTTCAAAAACGTTGATTCATTTATTGGTTTAACCAATGATACATTCAAATTTGACCTCGATGTTTTTCCGCCTTCGGTATTGTCGACAGCACCAAATCTTGAAATCAAACCGGCATCAATTAATCGTTGCGGAATTTGCCCCGATGCATCCCATTTGCTTATAAAATGTGAAGCATTCACTGAAAACTTGGTGTTGTCGGCCAAAACACTGGAGTATTTCCCAAACAAATTGATTCTTTTAAAGTTTTGTGGCGAGTCAAACGGCCCATTTGTCATTATATATTCGGTGGCAAAATAGGCATTCTGATTTTTTGATTTATCCAATAAATTAAAAAGTCCAACGGTTTTGAAAGTATTGAATTGTCCGGCTTCGACACTGATATAATTGTTGTCGATCTTTTCTTTTGTGATAAAAGAAACGTAACCTGCTGTAGCAAAATCGCCTTTGTTTGCATAATAAGTTCCTTTGCCAAAATCAATCTTTTCGATGGTTTCTGGAATCACAAAATGCAAATCGGCATAGCCTTGACCGTGAGCGTGAGACACCATATTAACCGGCATTCCATCTACAGATATAGCAATATCAGTGCCGTGATCAATGTCGAATCCACGCAAAAATAATTGCTCTGCTTTGCCTCCGCCGGCGTGTTGACCGATGAATAATCCAGGTACTTTTCGCAATACTTCTTGCGAAGAATTTACTGGTGCAGTTTGCAAATCTATTTTAGAAATGACATTCATCGCATTCAATTTTGACTGAATAATAACTTGATCGAGACTATAAATAGCCTCTTCTAAAACAATGATGAAATCAGTTGTTTTAAAGACGAAATTTGCTTTTTTAAAACCAACAGCTGAAATATTTAACACATCACCTTTATTAGTTTTATCAATGCTAAAAGTGCCAAACTCATTCGTATGCGCGTGACTTTGAGAATTTGTATTAACAATGTAGACATTTTCGATTGGGTTGCCAAGAGAGTCTTTGACAACTCCTTTTTGAATTTGGCTTTGAGCGAAAAAGCAGAGAAGTAACATAGTCAGTGTATAAAAATTTCTCATTAGAGACTAATTACTTTTTTCTCCAAATTTGGACCCAGTTCATAAATACTGTTTAGCAATTCCTTTTTGACAGGAGCTATTTTAGCCTTTTCGTTGTTCGCTTTGTAAATCGTAGCCAAATGGTAATTCAATTTGGGTTCAAATGATTTTCCAACTACATATTTTTCGGCTATTTCCAATGCTTTTTTCGAATCACCAAGATTATAATAGGACCAAGCCAACAAATCATAGGAATCTGGTGTGGGTCTGTGATTGATTTCTATTTTGGCAATTTCTAATGCTTTTGAAGCTGTATTTTTATCATCAGCATAAATTAAAGCATTGTATTTATTGTACATCGCTCCATAGTTTATGGCATTTAACATAGTGAAATATTTATTTAAATTTTCCTTTTTAGTAGCAGTATCATTCTCATATTCTGCAATTTGAGCTTTAAGCAAATAAAAATCCGGTGTGTGATGCCTTTTTGAAATGTTATCAATAATTCTTTTTGCTTCTACAGTATTCCTTTCGTGAGAAAACGCAATCCAAGCGATACCTTTAAGTGCATAACTACTGTTGGGTTCTAATTCCAAGGTTTTCAAATAATAATCATACGATTTTTTAATATCTCCAGCGTGACCGTTCAAGTCGCCGAGGTTAGAATACGTCCAAATTTCTAACGATTTATTATCGTTACTAATTGCTATTTCTTTGGCTTTTTCCATTAATGAAATTGCTGTTTTTAAATCGCCTAAATGATCGTTCCATTTCGAGATTCGAATCAAATAATCAAAATCTTTACTGTCGTTAAGATATTGCAAATTATTCTGCGCTTCAGCATAATTCCCTAATTCCATATTGACATCAAAAAGTAGCTTTTGAGTTTCTTTCATTCCTTCGCCAATAGCCAATGCTTTGTTTGCTAAGACCAAAGCTTCTTTAAAACGGTGTTGTGAAATATAATTTCTGCCCAAGGATCGAATCGTTCCCACTCCAGAATACTTGTAAGTTTCATTAGATTTTAATAGTAATTCTTCGGCTTTATATAAGTATTTTACGTTGCCAGTGTTTTCAAAAAGTTTAGAATAATTAGAAGCCAAAAGACTCAAATAACTAATTTGATTGGGCGCAGCATCGAATTTTTTTTGCCAAAAATTAATTTCGCCTTGAACAAAATCTCTTGATTTATTATCTTTTATTTCTAAATATTGATTGTAATCTTTTTGGGATGTAACTGTATTTGATTTTTGATTACAACTCAACATCATCAATGATGCAAGTAGTAAAGCTGATAGTGTTTTCATTTTTTGTTTTTTTTGTGGATTAAAATATCAGGGCGCATTAAAAATACGCCCTGAAATCTATTTTTATTACCAAGCTGTGGCTAGGTAAGGAAATGAAGCCGTAAAAGCTTTGTCATTTGCATTCACATGATCTGAAGTTAATGCCGCATTTGAAGTCCCCGCAGGTCCGCCAAAAATTAACAACAATTCCACATCAATAACATCATCGGCAAGAGCACGACCTGTCAAGACATTTGTTCCGTCAAAAAAAGTAGTCTTTTTTGTTTTATCAACTCCCAAAACATCGGTTGCCAATAAACCCGTCAATTGTGCAGCCGTTTGCCCTAGAGCATTGGTCGTATATCCAGAATTCAAAGCCATTAATCTAGACTGAAAAATAGATTGGTATGATGCTCCCATTGCTGAAGGAATTGCGGAGTTGAACGCATCTTTTGGCGCACCAGAAGCGATAAATACAGTGTTTATAGCGGGTCTAGCCATTTGGTCTTGTTGTACGTAAGTTCCAGAAAAGTCAAGGTTTGCTGCTGGATTATCGGTCTTATCATCGCAGCTTACTAAAGAAACAGCAGCAAAAATCACAGACATTGTTATTATTGAAATTTTATTTGTTTTCATGTTATTTGTGTTTTAAAAATTAAATTATTGTTTTTTCTTCGTTTCTGCCCAAACATTTATGGTTGACGAAGTACCTAGAGAAGATTTTGGCACTTCAATAACGGTTGCCATAACATTGGTTCCAGCAAAAGTGTCGGTTCCAGGATTGTTAAAACCGGTTGCAGTTCCTCCCAAAATAGCTTTGAATTGACCTAAATCAAAAAAGAATGGATCATCTCTTGGTCCTGCAAAAAATTTCATTCCGTTTGCAATTCCAACTATTGGAGCACTTCCATATTGGGAAATGTCAACACTTCCGGACATTGCACTCGTTTTTACCATACTGGAAACTCCTGTAGTTCCTGGAGCAACTGGACCAAAGAAATACATCTTGTTGCCTCTTTTGATGGCTTGAATAACCAAATCCTCGACTTTATCACCATTGTTGTCAATGTTGATTTCCACCATTACGTTTTCATTAAACGTTGCCATAGCAGTTGCACTTGGTGTGAGTAAACCTTGGGTATTTACCACAAATACCATGTTGTTTGTATCTTGCCCTTGAAAAGCATACACATCTGTAATGTCTGAAGCATTACCTGTTACAGCTGGAGCATCTGCGTGATCCGCTGCCATAAAAACTAGACCTGAAATCGCTACCAGCGACAGACCTACAATCATTCTTGTTTTTTTCATTTGTTTGAAATTTAATTGTTAACTAAATGGATTTACGAGAATGGATTATTTTTGGATTTAAAAAATGTAAAAAAAAATTAAAATAATTTTTAAAACACTGAATTGTAGTGTTTTAAAAATTACATATTTTTATATCTTTTTATTTAAAAACCATTTGAAAAATAAATTACTTTTATATCCAATAATTGAGTTCTGTTGTTCAGGTCCATAACAAAAACAAAAAACAATGACACAAGAAGAATTAATTCCGTTAATCCTCAAGAAGGATGATCGTGCATTTACTATTATGTATGATATGTATTCTAAAAGTTTATTTACTGTGATATCCAATCTGGTTAAAGAGACAGCAGATGCTGAAGATATACTCCAGGAAGTATTTGTGAAAATCTGGAAAAGCATCGATGGCTATTCCGAAAGTAAAGGGCGATTTTACACTTGGATTTTAAACATTGCTAGAAATACTGCCATAGATAAATTGAGATCCAAAGGATATAACAACAGTCAAAAAAACCTTTCGTCCGATAATTTCGTACATCTATTAGACGACAGCAATAAACTGACAAATAAAATTGATACTATTGGGATTCTGGAATTTGTAAAGAAGTTAAAACCAAAGTGTATTGAAATTATTGAATTGTTATTCTTTCAAGGCTATACGCAACAAGAAGCCTCAGATGAACTTGCAATTCCGCTTGGAACCGTCAAAACACAAAATAGAAATTGCATCAATGATTTAAGAACTTATTTAAAAGTATAATGGATAAGAAACAATATATAGAAAGTGGCATTTTAGAACTCTATGTTTATGGTTTGCTCTCGGAAACCGAAAACTTAGAAGTGAGCCAAATGGCAAAAGAACATCAAGACATCGCAGCCGAAATTATTTCAATTGAAACGGCAATTGTCAATTTATCGACCAGTTTTTCTCCTTTTTTATCTGCTGATAATTTTGAAAAAATCAAAGCCAAATTGGACTTGAAATATTCAAAAGTGATTGAAATGAAACCAAGAAATAATTGGTCTCAATATGTAGGTTGGGCAGCTGCGGTAGTTCTTTTGGTTGGCATTGGTTATCAATACACCCAATTGTCTGAAACCCAAAATCAGGTGGCAACTGCTGAAAAAGAAAAAACGAATTTGCAAGACACCTTAGTAAATTTAAAACTAAAAAATCAGCAGACCTTAATTGCGTTGATGGTTGTGCGAGATGAGAAAAACACGGTAATCAACCTTGGCGGTCAAGCTGTTTCGCCTAAATCGTTTGCCAAAATTTATTGGAACAAAGAAACCCAAGTGGTTTATGTTGATGCAACAGGATTACCAGAGCCACCAAAAGGGATGGTGTACCAAATTTGGTCTTTAAAATTACTACCTCAACTTACACCTACAAGCATTGGATTATTGTCTGATTTTAATGCCAATAAAGAAAAAATATTTGCTGTAGAAAAAACAGGCGATGCCGAAGCTTTTGGAATTACACTTGAACCAGCAGGCGGAAGTAAGGGGCCTACAATGGAACAATTGTACACTTTGGGGAAAGTTTAGATTGCGATTGTTTATAAATTAAAAAGCTTCCAGCCTTTTGAAGGCTGGAAGCTTTTTAATTATAATGGATTCTCATCCCATAATTTTTTTACAGCTTCCCATACTTTCATTCGTAGTTCGTCACGGTGCCTAATAGCTTCGCTAGCGGTATATTTATCTAGTGATATTCTCAATAAATGAAGTTCTTTTGCAACATCTGGATAATCGTGGCACATCAATTCTACCTTTCTTTCTTCTTCAACTGTAAGCTGTCCTAGGCAATAATCTTGTAGTATCCCACTTGTGATATAGTCACCTATATTCATTTTGTTATTTTATTTTTATAGTTGCGAATTTTTAAAAGGGAGCGGTTATAAGAACGGTTTTACTATTGCTGATACAGTATTTTTAACAAACTAAGTCCTTTTCTTGCGCGGGTTTTAATTGTTCCCAACGGCAACTTGAGAATTTCGGCAGTTTGTTCCTGCGTCCAACCATAAAAGTAAATCAAGTCAATCACCTCAGTGTATTTTGAGTCAAGTTGCAATGCCTTGTTCTTGAAATCTTTAATTTCGATGGAACAATAGTTTGAACTTATATTATCTATATTGTCGATACAATGAGAAAACAAATCAATTTCTACCTGAAGCAATTGTTTTTGATAAGTAGGTGAGCGAAGATAATCAACAGCTTGATTTCTGGCTATATTCAACATCCAAGTATATAATGTTGCTTTTGAACTGTCAAAACTATCAATATGCTTCCATATTTTTACAAAAGTATCTTGTAATAAATCATCGGCAACATCAGTTCGTTTTACCAGTTTTATAATTACACCATAAAGCGCTCCGCAATACTTGTTGTATAAAGTATCAAATCCTCTTTCGCTTTTGGATTGAACCAACTTTACAAGTACAGCGTTATCGTTTTTTGATTCGATCCATTTTGTCCTGGAAACAATGAATTCCGGAATGACTTGCCGTTTTGAATAAGTGGTTGTTGCTATCATAATGCTAGTTTTTAGTTGGTTTGTTTTATACTGTAAAACTAGTTTTAGCCATTAACCCTGGAAATAGTGATAATCATCATTTTTTAATGTTTTAAATATAAAACAAGAACTAAAAACCAATATATTAGCATTTTATAAAAAACACTATTGCCCTTATGAATACTAAAGTTCAAATGCGAAGGTCATTTAGTCTCTGTTAGACAAAAACTGATTATAAGTATGCAGTACAATTATTGAACTATATTTGCGAAAGGAAAACATTAGAAAACAAGGAAAAACACATACAATAAATAGATATGCAAGAAAATAGTATGAGAAAGATGCAGGCTGCAGATTTTCTCTATAAAAAAATTGTAGCAATGTCCTACCCGTTTTTTATAGACGATACCATTGGAGAAATTGAGCGATTTAGAGCAGAAGCAAATCTACTGCTTAATGGAATTAAAGGCACTGATGCTGTTATTGGAATATTTGACCACCACAACTACACGCCAGTTCTAGAAGTGGGAGAAAAAGAATTTTGGGGAGATCTTCCCGAAGTTCCTCAAGCGGAGCGAATGATTCAGATTATGAGCTTACTTGAAAAAGAGTATCTGCTTTTTTTTACAGAATCAGTCAAGTGGTTTACTGGCGTGTTGGAAGAAATTCCTTTTGATCAAAGAATGAACATACAAATATTTCATTGTGGCATCAGGTATAAACTTTTAGATGGCAAACCAATCTGTCTTTTTTCGAAAGGCTCCCCTATTCATTACGATGAAAATAGGAAATTCAACTACACCTTTAATTACGTGCAAAACATTAATCATCTTCTTAAAAAGAATTTTAGGCATTATTGGATTCGGATTTCTCACGGTGAAAATAACGACTATGTCCACACTTTTAATTCACAGGATAAATTGTACTCTGACAAAGATTTATTGTCCGCAAGGGAAAAAGAGATTTTAAAACTGATAGCTGATGATTTAGACACTAAGGAAATCGCCGAAAAACTATTTATTAGCATGAATACTGTTGGTAATCACCGCAGCAATATGATTGATAAATTGGGAGTTCGAGATACAACTTCATTGGTACAAATGGCGAAAATGGCTGGGATTATTTAAACGAAACGCCTTAGAATCCTATCAACTGATATCAAGCATCCAAATGAATAAAAAAAGGTTCAGCCGCAAAGTTGAACCTTTCTATTAAGAAATGATACCATCTACTTCTTATAATATTTTTTGTACTTTGGATAAGTAATTGCACCCAAGATAGCAATTGCCAATAAGGATTGCCATATCCAACTTAATGATTTCGCTTCGCCACTAGCGTAAGAATGCAAACCGACTAGGTGGAAATTGACCCCAAAATACGTAAACAAAATAGACAAGAAAGCAAAAATACTCATCAAATTAAAAACCCATTTCCCTCTTAGCGCCGGAACAAATCGTGAGTGAATTACAAAAGCATAAACCATAATACTAATCAAGGCCCAAGTTTCTTTTGGATCCCAACCCCAGTAACGACCCCAACTTTCGTTGGCCCATTGTCCACCAAGGAAATTTCCGATGGTGAGCATTATCAATCCTATTGTCAATGCCATTTCGTTTATATAAGTAATTTCTTTGATGTTCAATTCCATTTTGGTTTTGTTTTTTTCGTTGGTACACAAAATCAAAAGCAAAGAAACTACACCGAGAATCATTCCCAAGGCGAATGGCCCATAACTTGCTACAATAATTGCCACGTGAATCATCAACCAATACGAATTCAATACGGGTTGCAATGTGCTAATTTCAGGATCTATCCAATTCATATAAGCTGCCGTCAAAATCATTGCGGTCACAAAAGCCGATGATGCGACGGTCAGTTTGGATTTGCGATCAAAAGCCAAGCCGAAAAACATTGTTGCCCAAGCTACGTAAATAATAGATTCATAAGCATTACTCCAAGGCGCGTGACCTGAAATGTACCAACGAGCCATTAGTGCAAAAGTGTGCAAAGCGAAAAGCAATCCGATTATAATGTGCATACCATTTACCGCATAATTCAATGCTTTTCTTTCTTTGAATATTTTCAAAATAGTAAAAAGAAGCATCAAAATAGCCGCATAAATATACCAATAAGGCAATTTCTGGAACACATCGTATTTGTTGTATAGAATTTCAGCGGTAACTTTTTCTTCACTTGGCAATACTTTGCTGCCATATTTTTTCTGAAATCCGTTGATGCTTTCCAACAATCCGTCTGCCTGACTGTAATCTTTAGTTTTTGATGCTTCTTCCAAAGCACTAAAATACAATTGTAAAATGTTGTGTGTGTAGGTTGCAGCCATTCCCTTAAACCCCGATGTCTCTAATTCAGGATAAGAAGCCCATTTGTTATTTTCATTATCAGGAATAGGAAAAATTTTTAAAATACTGCCGCTCAATGCCGATTCCATCAAATTTACCTTCTTGTCGGTTTCTATAAAATCCTTTTCAAATTGGTTCGGATTGGCTGTTTTGTAGGCAGCATCCAAATAAGGCATCAATTTATAATTTCCCGTACTGTCAAAAAAGTCAAGAAAAGATGCGTATTTTTTTTTAGCATCGATTCCAATAATCTTACGAATGCTGTCGTTTCCTGATTTTATGTAAATCAAAGGCACTTGAATCCAAATGTTTCCTCCTTGCGTCATCGACAAAAACACTTCATCGGCATTCATTCCTTTGTAGCTATTCTGATGACTTACTTTTCGCAATAATTCAGAAGAAAAGGTGTTTATAGGTTTCATTCTACCGCCAGCATCTTGAATAATTAATCTTCCAAATTTAGCTGCGTGTTCTTCAGAAACTTTACGTTTTTCGATAACAGAGTCCAATTGTTTTTCCGATAAAAACTGAGAATTGTGATTTTGAGCAAAAGAACTAAAACTCAAAAACAGCAACACTAAGGTTAGTAAATTAGCTTTCTTCGTTTTCACCACTTCCAGTTTTCGTTTTAAATCGGCAAAGCGAGAATATTTAGTGAATAGAATTGCCATCATAGCAAAATACAACAAAAAATAACCAATATACGTTATCACCATTCCCCAATAATCGTGACTTACTGATAAAACTGTACCCATTTCATCAGGATCGAATGACGATTGAAAAAAGCGATAGCCTTCATAATCTAAAATATTGTTCATAAAAATTCGAGCATCAAAAACATCGCTTTTATTTTGAACGGTAACTTGACTTTCGAAAGAAGAATAACTTTTTTCTGTTCCAGGATATTTCTGAGCGATAAAATCATTCAATTTTATGCTAAAAGGTAAAGTGTAAACTTTGGTTCCATAAAAAAAAGTATAATCAATTTTTCCGATTTTTACTGTTTGCGATTGTCCTAATGAACCTTTGCTTCCTAATAAAGTTATACTTTTTTCTTGTCCTTCAGCCGTTAATTTTAATGTTAAAGCATCGGTGTGTTGTTTAGCTTTATAATCATTTGTTGCGTCATAACCAATGGTTCCCTTTTTGGCTGGATCAGGAAATACAATTCTCATATCGCCAATACTATATAAGGAACGCATCATTAAAGGTTGCACGATATCTTTGGTAACTTTGCCTTGCAACTTATCTGCCATTCGCATAAAATTCCCTTCAAATGGGGTTTGTATGGTCGAAATACTATCGTTTATAGTAATATTTATTGCGCCTTTAGTAGGGAAATTTAAGGCGAAAAGCGTGTTGTGAATGTTTTGAACTTCGCCTTCTTTCAAAAAATGTTCTTCACGTCCGCCTTGGCCGGCTTCTACCATTTTAAAAAGCAAACTTCCTTTTGGATCTGGTTTTATAACTTCTTTGGCACCCATCAAAAAGTTTTCGTACTTTACTTCAAATTTAGTTTCGGCAAATTGATCCGAAATAGAAAAATTATTATTGGTTACTGACGAAAGCAGCAGTGGTTTCTCGAAAACTCTACGTTTCATTTCACCCTGATATTCGCCATCGACATAAAAAGTGAGAAACATTTTATCCGAATAAAATACTTTTTCACTTGCCCCTTCGCGAATGGGCATCATACCTTCATAGCTAATATAACGGGTTATAAATGCTCCAGCAATAATTAAAATAAACGAAAAATGCAACATAAGAGTGGCCCATTTTTCCTTTCTTAATAAATTATAACGCTTTATGTTTCCTATAAAATTGATCATAAAAACTAACATGATTCCTTCGAACCACCAGGCATTGTAAACCCAAATTCGGGCTGTATCCGTATTGTATTTACTTTCGATAAAAGTTCCTGCTCCCATTGCGATTGCAAAGCTTAGAAAAAGGATGGCCATTAATCTGGTAGAAAATAAAACGGAAAGAATTTTATTATTCATCTGTAAGAATTTACGTTTTTTAAAAGTCCGGTCAAAAGTAATTAAAATAGTTGAATAGTCCCTTTGAGCATTTGTTAATTTAATCCAAATTTAAGGCAGTGATACTTAAAAAAACTTCATATTTGACAGCTTTTTATTTATAAATCAATTCACTTCTATTGTATTGCCATTTCTTTTTTTTCATTAATTTTGACAAATGATTAAAGTAGTGCTTATAGGTTCCGGAAACGTGGCTCATCATTTGATTAAGGCTTTCGCCAAAAGCGCAACTGCGGAGGTAATTCAAGTGTTTGCAAGGCAAAAAGAAAGTCTAATTCCCCTACTCGATGCTCTTAAAATTACAGATAATTTCCACGATTTAATTGAAGCCGACTTATACATCATTTCAGTTTCAGATGACGCGATTGCCAACGTTTCCTCGCAACTTCCGTTTGAAAATCGTTTGGTTGTTCATACTTCAGGAAGTGTTTCCCTGGATGGATTGGACAAAAAAAACAAAAAAGGCATATTTTATCCCCTTCAAACTTTTACTAAAAATAAAACTGTTGATTTTAGTCAAATTCCCATTTGTTTAGAAAGTGAAAATGAAACTGATTTTGAATTATTGAAAAATGTGGCTGATTCTATTTCCAATGCTGTTTTCAAAATCAATTCACAACAACGAAAAGTATTGCACGTTTCAGCCGTTTTTGTCAATAATTTTGTGAATCATTTGTACCAAATGGGCAATGAAATTTGCATTGAAAACAATGTCCCGTTTGAAATTTTAAAACCCTTAATTTTAGAAACGGCAAATAAGGTAATGACACTTTCGCCCAAAGAAGCGCAAACAGGTCCTGCAAAACGAAATGACACTAAAACTATTGAAGCCCATTTGAAATTATTATCTAATGAAAATCAAGCAACAATTTATAAAATACTAACCCAATCTATACAAAATAATGGCAAAGAGTTATAAAGAAATAATGAACCACATCACGACCTTCATTTTTGATATTGATGGTGTTCTTACTGATGGTTCAGTTTTTGTCACCAATGAAGGCGAAATGCTACGAACAATGAATATTCGCGATGGCTTTGCTTTAAAAGCGGCTGTAGAAAGCGGTTATAATGTGTGTGTGATTTCGGGAGGAAGCAACGAAGGTGTTCGCGTACGATTGCGAAATTTAGGCATTACCGACATTCATCTTGGCTCGCCTGACAAAGTTGAAACCTATAAAGAATATATTGAACTTTACAACATTCAATCTGAACAAGTACTGTATATGGGCGATGATATTCCTGATTTTCATGTTATGAAATTAGTTGGATTGCCAACTTGTCCACAAGATGCGAGTCCAGAAATCAAAGCCATATCAAAATATATTTCGCATAAAAACGGTGGAAAAGGAGCTGTTCGCGAAGTCATAGAACAAGTAATGAAAGTGCAAGGAAAATGGAATCTTCATTTTGATGGCAAACTGGATTAGTTTTCAGCACTCGATTGTTATCTGGATTTTAAGTCTATTCAGCACAAAACCTAATACCCAAAACCTAATACCCAATATCTAAAAAATGATTCAAACAGTAATTTTTGATATGGACGGCGTAATCGTTGATACGGAACCCGTGCATAGTTATGCCTATTTTCAACACTTTTCCGAATTAAAAATTGAAGTTTCCAAAGATATGTTTACGTCATTTATGGGGAATTCTACCCGAAATACGTTTCAAAAATTAAAGCAATTATTCCCGATTGATAGCGAAGTAGAAGAATTAATTCAAAGAAAAAGAACTTTGTTTAATGATGCTTTTGACAGTAAAGAAGATTTATATTTAATAGAAGGTGTCGAGCAATTAATCCAAGATTTACATCGAAACGGAATGCAGTTGATACTCGCTTCATCAGCGTCTAAAGTTACTATTGAACGTGTTTTCACGCGATTTAATTTGCATCAATATTTCACGAATATTGTGAGTGGAGAAGATTTTCCAAACTCGAAACCGCATCCAGCCATTTTTGAATATGCTGCAAGTTTATCAATAGCACCAAAAGAAAATTGTATCGTAATTGAAGACAGTACCAATGGAATTAGTGCTGCCAAAGCAGCTGGTATTTTTTGCATTGGTTACAATAGCGAAAATTCTAAGCTACAAGATTTATCACTGGCAGATGTGGTGGTGAATCATTTGGAGGAATTAAGTTTTGAGAGAATATCAAAGTACTAAATTCAAATTAAGTAATATTTAACATTTTTAAATCCTTGAATTTGTAATTTTGAGCAAATCTAAATTAAAAACTATGAAAAAGATTATTCTTGTTTTAGCAATGATTATTGCGAATTATGTTACTGAGGCTCAAGTGAAAACTCCGCAACCGAGCCCGAAATCAACACTAACACAAATTGTTGGTTTGACGACTGTGGAAATTGTTTATTCTAGACCAAGTGCCAAAGGCAGAGATGTATTCAACAATCTGGTTCCTTTTGGAAAATTATGGAGAACTGGTGCTAATGAAAATACAACTATTTCCTTTAGCGACGATGTAGTCATTGATGGAAAAACACTACCTAAAGGGAAATATGCGTTATATACTACTCCAAAAGCTGATAATTGGGAGTTCATATTCTACACACTAACAGACAATTGGGGAAATCCTGACACTTGGGATGACACAAAAGTAGCTTTGAAAACAACCGTAAAATCCGAACATATCGATCGATTTGTCGAAAGTTTTACTATTGGAATCAACAATATAGATAATAATTTTGCACATTTAGAATTGTCTTGGGAGAAAACAATCGTAGCACTCAAGTTTGAAGTTCCTACTGCAAAAACTGCTATGGCAAGTATTGATAAAGTTTTGGCTGGTCCAGGTGCAGGCGATTATTTTTCTGCAGCTCAGTATTTATTTCAGTCTAACGGAGATTTGACAAAAGCGTTGACGTATGTTAATAAAGCCTTGGAAATGAATACAGATAAGCCATTTTGGTATAACCGTTTAAAATCGTTGATTCAAGCCAAACAAGGTGATAAAAATGGTGCTATTGCAACAGCAAAAATCTCGCTTGCTAGCGCAGAAGCTGCAAAAAATCAAGATTATGTAAAAATGAATAAGGATAGTATTGCCGAGTGGAGCAAAAAATAATTGGCAATAATACTGTAGCAATAAATCCTGTTTGGTCTTTTCAAACAGGATTTATTGTTTATTGTATAACTTATCTTATCATTTTTCAATCCAATAATATCTTTGGTTGTCAGACAGTAAATCGGCCCTAATCTTTTGAGTAGCGACTGTTCTAGAATTATAATATAGAGTATTATGTTCGTTTATTTTATATGTGTTTTGTTTTATTTTGGTATCGTTGTTATTAGATCATGATTATAAATTTTTATACGTGATTAATGATTAATTTTGTATAATAAATAAATTTAACTTAGATAAAATGAAAAAAGCAATCTGGTCTATCGTAATCATTATAGCTGTAATCATAGGCTGTAAAACGAAAAGTACTTCTGGTGATTCTAATAGTTTAAACCTCGTATTCGAATCTAAAAGCAACAGCGCTGTAACAGGAACGGCCACGTTTAAAGAAAAAAATGGCAACGTAACTTTTGTTGCCAAAATAGCGGGATTAAAACCTGGTGTTCACGCCATCCACATTCATGAAAAATCAGATTGCACGGCTGCTGACGGTAGTTCGGCTGGAGGACATTGGAATCCAACGTTCAAAAAACACGGACGATGGGGCATTGGAGAATATCACCGAGGTGATATTGGCAATTTTATAGCCGACGAAAAAGGAAACGGAACTATCACTTTAACTACTGATGAATGGTGTATTGGTTGCGAAGATGCAACCAAAAATATTCTTGGAAAAGGATTAATCGTGCATCAAGGTGCCGATGACTTTATCTCTCAACCCTCAGGAAATGCAGGAGCTAGAGTTGCTTGCTCGGCAATTATAAAATAAGTATTTCGAATAAAGTATTCCTTTTTTTAACTTTTAGTTTTCAATACAGACCTTACAGGTTTCTAGAACCTATGAGGTCTAACTAGCGATTTGAATAGGAAAAAGGAAATTATAAATTAATTAAAAACTAACTTGCATAAAACACAAGAAGTTTTTTTAACTATAAATTAATTTCAAAACGTCAAAAAATCATAGCTTTGCAATTCAAAACGAAGTAATGATTAACCCATCAGCATCCGGTTGGATAGACAAATTTTTTCTGAAACATAAATCCTCTTTGTTTCCAGCAGAAAGACAACCCAATTTGTTTTACAAAAAAGTTAGGGAAACCGGTTTTATCTATGGACACATCGTTTCTTTTGACACCTCATTTTCAATAGACACCAAAGGCTGGCTTCAAAATGAAATTTCAAAACTCGCGCTGCTCAATACGCTGTATGGCATTTATGAAGTAAGCAATCAAGATAGCAGTCCGGAAAACTTTGTTTCGGAAGCAGTAGACTTTTACAACAAAATGAATCCTCAAGGTTTTAGGTTATTCAAAAAAATAATGCCAGAAGACACGATATCAATCGCTTTGGAAAAAATTATAGATAGTCGGGTTCAAACCAATATTGATGTCATCAACAAAAACTTTTCGCATATTGTTACCAATGCCTTGTTATTTATAGATGTTTTGGCTTTTCGCCAATATTTAATTCACAGAGAAATTCCAGAAAAATATTTAAAAAAAATAGAAGAAGCCATTATCAGTATTGTATCGCTGGCATTGAAAACAAAATCAACAAAATCGAAATATGACGATTTACTGATCAAACTTTTTGAAACATCGGTTCGTTATAGCAAATTTTCGAAAGTAAATGTGCAGTCTCAAAATTTCGGAATGGATGAATTACAATTAGATTATTTTACCTATATCCTAGAGAAACAATATCTGGTAGATATTGCAGGAATGGCATTGTGGAGCGATGGAATTATCGAAAAAAATGAAGCCTATTTTTTATACAAATTAGCTGAATTAATTGATGTTCCAGATGATTTTGTTGCTGAAAGTATAGAAAAAACAAACGAATTCATCAGCAAGTTCAAGAATGAAATCCCCTATTTTAATTACTCTAATCCAGTCAAACATTTTTATAATCACACCACAGAAACCGTTGTAAAACTAATTACCCGCAACAAAAACAGATTGGTTAAGGAAATTCTTGAAAGCCGAGAATTGATGGTATTACTAGCCTATTCGACACGAAGAGATTTGAGTGAAAAGGAAAAAAAGAAGGTTAGAAAACAGTTGTTAGATATTTGTAAAACCATTCCGTCTCTGGCCATATTCCTTTTGCCTGGCGGTAGTTTATTACTACCCATTTTTATTAAATTTATACCAACTCTTTTACCTTCGTCCTTTAATGAAAATCTAGAAAACGAAGATTCATAAAAGAGAATTTATGAAATAAGAAAGCCATTAAATTAAACTTTCACTAGTAAATTAATCTTTGATTAGAATAAATATAACTTTGTTCCGATATTCCAAATTTGTCCATCTAAAACTTCAATTGATACACATCAGATAAATCTTTATCACTGCTAAAATTAACATTTAAATCTGTGACATATCCAGAATTTAATCCGTAAACCCAACCGTGAAGATACAGTTCTTGCCCTTTTTTCCAAGCTGATTGCACAATCGAGGTTTTAGCTAAATCATACACTCCTTCCTTTACATTCAATTCGACAAATTTATTAAAACGTTCATTCTCATCCTCGATGGCATCTAATTCAACTTGATAAAAACGATAAACGTCCTTAATGTGTCGAATCCAGTTGTCAATGATTCCCACTGAATCGTTATTCATAGCCGCTTTGATACCTCCACAACCATAATGACCGCAAACCAAAACGTGTTTAACCTTCAAAACATTTACCGCGTAATCTAAAACACTCAACATATTCATATCAGAATGAATGACCATATTGGCAATATTTCGATGTACAAATGTTTCGCCAGGTTTTGCACCAATAATTTCATTGGCTGGAACTCTACTATCCGAACAACCGATCCAAAGTAAAGGTGGAGATTGACCTTTGGCAAGATCTTGAAAGTAATTTGGATCAAGTGCCAACGACTCTTCGACCCATTTTTTATTTCTTTCTAATATACTCTCGTAGAAATCACTCATTAAAATTACTATTTGTTTTTCCAAAAATAATCAAATTTAATCAATTTAAAGCTGAATACTTTGAATATGATTAATCGTTTTTTGATTGTCCGCAATCAACATAATTTAAATAAAATCAGAAAATAACAAAGGTCTTTTACTATAAATTAAATTGATTGTTTTTATATTTGCATCATAAAATACTATACTATGACAATTACTCAACTACAATATGTTTTGGCTGTAGCCGAACATAAAAACTTTACGCTTGCCGCCGAAAAATGTTTCGTCACACAACCCACTTTGAGTATGCAAATTCATAAAATAGAAGAAGAACTCAATATTTTGATTTTTGACAGAAGCAAAAAACCCATTCAGTTGACAGCTATTGGACAAAAAATCGTAGAACAAGCCAAAAACATTGTTAATGAAGCGGGGAAAATAAAAGATATTGTTGAATTTCAAAAAGGTTTCATCGGTGGCGAATTTCGAATTGGGATAATTCCAACGATTATGCCAACGCTTTTACCGATGTTTTTGAATAATTTTATCAAAAAATATCCAAAAATAAAACTCATCATCGAAGAGTTGAATACCAATGAAATTATAACTCGATTGAAAAATGGTCATCTCGATGCGGCTATTGCAGCAACACCACTAGAAGACCAAAAAATTAAGGAAATTGTATTGTATTATGAGCCATTTGTAGCGTATGTACCTGAAAATAATGCCATTTATCAGAAAACCGAAATCGAAATTTCCGATTTAAATCTGGATGAAATTTTATTGTTACAAGACGGACATTGTTTTAGAGACGGAGTTCTGAATTTATGTAAAAATCAAGGGCTGATAGGCAAAAATTCATTTCAATTAGAAAGCGGTAGTTTTGAAACTCTAATAAAATTGGCCGACGAAGGATTAGGAACCACGCTGCTACCTTACTTACATACTTTGAATTTAAACGATAAAGACAAATTAAAATTAAGACAATTTAAAGAACCCAAACCAGCTAGAGAAGTGAGCCTAATTTATCCAAAAAGTGAATTGAAAATACACATTATTGATGCGCTTAGAAACACTATTTCTGGGGTTGTAAAAGGAGCAATTGCGTTTCAAAATGTTCAAATAATAAGCCCTATTTCAAAGAAATAAAAAAGGCTGATCTTTTAAATCAGCCTAAACATTCATTTATTGATAATAAGCAAGCTTTGTTTTAATTCTGGTTTTTCGATAATAAAATCCAATAACCACTCTCGCAACAATTCCATTTCGTGAGGTAACAAAGATTTTATTGCTTTTTCTAACTCTTTGCAAAATAGTGTAACATCAAAACTTACTCTTTCTAGTACAGATTTAGTATAATCAAACATAACTTTCGACATAATTAGAATGGTTTAATGGTTAGAAATGATTGAAATGCTTAGTAAAAATATAAAATTATTTGAGCCGAATGTAAAAATTAACATCAAATTATGATGATTCATTATTATGTAAAAATAGCACTATTAATAAGTAAAATTTAGACTTTTATTGCCCGAAACATTTCTCTTTTTCCAGGTGCTCCTTCGTGCTTTTCAACAGTAAAACCTGCTGCAATCATATTACTTTTGATTACTCCACGAGCAGCATAAGTCACTAATACACCCTTATCTTTGAGAGCATCAAACATTTTTTTGAAAATTGACGAACTCCACAATTCGGGTTGCAAATCATAACCAAAAGCATCAAAATAAATCAAGTCATATTTTTCAATATCATCGATATCGGCAAAAAATTGCTTTCGTTTTGTAAAAACAAAATCTTCATGCAAAATAGTAGCGTCTTCCCAGTTGCATTGATGCAATTTTTCAAAGATCGACCTTTGATTTTCAGCATTTAATTCGGCTACATAATTCATTGATGCCGCTTCTTCAATAGAAACTTGATACGCTTCGACACCCACGTAATTTATATTTTGATTGAACTTCGGGTATTCTAAAAAAGTGATAAAAGCATTCAAACCCGTTCCAAATCCAATTTCTAAAATAGAAACCGACTCATTTTCAAACAACTAAAGTCCTTTTTTTATAAAAACGTGTTGCGCTTCCTGGATGGCGCCAAACCGAGAATGATAACACTCATCCCATTCCTCGATATGGATTGTGGTAGAGCCGTCACGAGTTTGAATTATATTTCTTTTCAAAATAATTGTGGGGTTTAGTTTTAATTGAGGGTTTAAAAAGCCAAATTTACTTAAATACCATTTATGTATTACCAAGAATGTTTCTAATTTGTTAGATATTCCACAAATTCAACTCTACATTTTCAGATTTTTTTTCAATATAAATAAATCTCATTTAATTGTCATAAATACTCTTTTTTTGATAAGTAATATGGCGATTTTTACGTAATTTTGCAAACAGAGTGTCCGTCAAGAACTATCTGTCCTTTCTAAAAATAGTATAAATTGAATAAAATAATTATGAGCACAACGCAAACCAACAAGATTGAAATCATAAAAGCCGCAACTTCAAAAATAAAGGATGTTGATTTTGATAATTTACATTTTGGTGAAATTTTTACAGATCATTTATTTGAATGTGATTTCAAAAATGGTGAGTGGCAAAAACCAATCATCAAACCTTACGCTCCTTTTTTACTAGATCCTTCAGCAAAAGTTTTTCATTACGGACAAGCTATTTTTGAAGGTATGAAAGCCTATAAAGATGATAATGACGACATCTGGTTGTTTAGACCTGATGAAAATTACCACCGTTTTAATAAATCTGCAACAAGAATGGCAATGCCAGAAGTCCCAGAAGAAATCTTTATGGAAGGTTTACATCAATTATTACAATTAGACGAAGCTTGGATTCAAAAAGGAAAAGGTAACACGATGTACATCAGACCTTTTATGATTGCTACAGGCCCTGGAGTAATTGCCAATCCGTCTGATGACTATAAATTTATGATTCTTTTATCGCCTGCAAAAGCATACTATTCAGGTGAAGTAAAAGTGTTGATTGCGGAACATTTTAGTAGAGCTGCCAATGGCGGAATTGGAGCTGCGAAAGCAGCTGGAAATTATGCTGCACAGTTTTATCCAACCAATTTAGCTAACAAAGCAGGATTTCAACAAGTGATTTGGACCGATGATGCCACGCACACCAAGTTAGAAGAAGCTGGAACAATGAATGTGTTTTTTAGAATTAACGATACTTTATATACCGCGCCAACTAGCGAAAGAATCCTTGATGGTGTAACTAGAAAAAGCTTAATCGATTTGGCAAAACGCGAAGGAATCAATGTGGAAGTTCGTCCAGTTTTGGTTTCAGAATTAGTTGAAGGTGCCAAAAATGGTAGTTTGAAAGAAATTTTTGGTGCTGGAACAGCCGCTGTTGTTAACCCAATTATTGGATTCTCGTATCAAGATGTGTATTATGAATTGCCAAAAATAGAAAATTCAATCGCATTACAATTGAAAGATACTTTGACCAACATTCAACACAAACTCGCAGAAGATACTTTTGGTTGGACAGTGAAAGTTTAGATTGCAGTGGTCAGTTTGTTAGTAATTTGTGTTTAAAATTAAAAAAGAAAGAGCGATTTTCAAAAATTGAAAATCGCTCTTTCTTGTACTGACTGAATATTAAAAATAGGAACACTGAACACTACTTCAGTATTTTCGAGAAATCGGGTTTGAAATAATTGGGACCTTTCATCACTTTACCGTCTTCGCGATAAATGGGTTGTCCATCTTCGCCTAATTTACTCATATTAGAACGCTGAATTTCGTCGAAAACTTCTTCAATTTTATGTTGCAAACCGTGTTCTATAATGGTTCCACAGAGAATGTACATCATATCACCCAAAGCATCAGCAATTTCGACTAAATCATTATTCTGAACCGCTTCCAGGTATTCCTCATTTTCTTCTTTCATTAGATTGTAACGAAGTGTGTTTTTAGTTTCGCCCAAATCGGCTCTTGGATTTTCACTGTGACCAATTTTGAAAGCGGTATGAAACTCTTTGACTGCGTTGATTTGTTTTTGCATATTTTTATTTACTTAAATGAGTTGGCAAATTAGTAACTTTTACTAAACAAATCCCTAAATTTGCCAAAAAAAATACTATGTTTAGTCAAGGTCAAATGCTGTTCGCAGGTTTTTTTGTACTCGTTTTTATCATTGCCATGATTTATTCCTATCGAAAAGACGCCAAATTGCACCAAATGTTCTACAAAGGAAATTTCAAAATTTTGATTGGGTTTGCCCTTTTCATCGTGCTTTTGTTTGTGATTAAAATATTCTTCAAAAGATAAAAAAGAAGGTAACGTCATTAGAAAGTGTGTGGGTAAATGCCTTTTAAAAAACATTCGCACCAAACCGAATGAACTTTTACTTTGTCAAGTGTGATGAAAAAATCAATTGTTGTATTTCTATTGATAATTAATGCGAGTTATAGCCAAATCTCGGGCTGTACCGATTCGCTTGCTAAAAACTTCAATCCAACAGCTATCAATAATGACGGAAGTTGCTTGTATGAAACTACAAAAATAAAACCATTAACTTTACTAAAGCTAAGCGATAGTCTAAAGGAAACATCGGGTTTGATGGCCTTCGACAATTTATTGTGGACACACAACGACGATCACGACACCACTATTTACGGATTAGATTTGAACGGGAAAATTCAAAAGAAAATCAAGCTCGAAAATGTAAAAAATAACGACTGGGAAGAAATTTCACAAGACAGCAGCTACATTTATGTTGGCGATTTTGGAAATAACTATAGAGGCAATCGAACTAATTTGCATATTCTACGAATTGAAAAAAAATCTTTTTTATTGAACAAACCTGTCATAGACTCCATTTCATTTTCGTATTCAAATCAAACGGATTTTAGTAGCCAAAAGTCGAATACTACTAATTTTGACTGTGAAGCATTTATTGTTTCAAAAGACAGTATTTATTTGTTTACCAAACAATGGAGCGAAAACAAAAGTGGTGTTTATACGCTTCCAAAATTTCCAGGAAATCACATCGCAAAGTTTAAAGAAACACTAAACGTTGAAGGATTGGTTACTGGCGCAACGCTAACTCCAAATAATGAAATAGTTTTTTGTGGCTACACCAAAAATTTTCAAACTTTTCTGTACATAATTTACGATTTAAAAAATTTCGATTTTGAAGTTGCTAATCAACGTAGAATTAATTTTTCGTTGAATTACCATCAAATAGAAGGAATCACTACTCTGAACGGTAATCAGTTTTTTGTTTCCAATGAATCAATTATAAAAAAACCAATTATCAATAATCCCCAACAAATTCACACTTTTGATTTAAGCACCTATCTAAAACTCTAATTTTAAATCAGCATTAATTACAAAACAAACAATTCGTAATTACTGTTATAATAGCGTACTTTTGCAAAAAAACTACACTTGTGAATTACTTATCTGTCGAAAATATCTCTAAATCTTTCGGTGAAAGAACCCTTTTTGAAAACATATCTTTCGGAATCAACAAAGACCAAAAAATTGCTTTTATAGCCAAAAACGGTTCGGGAAAAACCACCATTATGAACATCATCAATGGTTTTGACGAACCCGACACAGGACAAGTCGTGCTTCGCAAAAGCATCCGAATGGCTTTCCTTTCGCAAGACAATAAATTGCAAGACGAATTGACGATTGAGGAAAGCATTTTTGCATCGGATAACGAGAGTTTGAAGGTGATTGAAGCCTACGAAAAAGCATTGGAAAACCCTGAAGACGAAGATGCCTACCAAAAAGCTTTCGACGGAATGGACCAACACAATGCTTGGGATTTTGAAACTCAATTCAAGCAAATTTTGTTCAAATTGAAATTAGAAGACTTCAAACTGAAAGTCAAAAACCTTTCGGGTGGACAGAAAAAACGCTTGTCATTAGCCATCATTTTGATTAATCGTCCCGATTTGTTAATTCTGGATGAACCTACGAATCACTTGGATTTAGAGATGATCGAATGGCTCGAAAGTTATTTTGCCAAAGAAAATATTACCTTGTTTATGGTGACGCACGACCGTTTCTTCTTGGAACGGGTTTGCAACGAAATAATCGAATTAGACAACGGGAAAATCTACCAATACAAAGGAAATTATTCCTATTATTTAGAGAAAAAAGAAGAAAGAATTGCTTCCGAAAATTCGAGTGTCGATAAAGCTCAAAACTTGTTCACCAAAGAGCTGGAATGGATGCGACGCCAACCGAAAGCAAGAACCACCAAATCGAAATCGCGTCAGGATGATTTTTATGTAATCAAGGAAAAAGCACAAAGTCGCCGTAGGGAGAATAAAGTGGAACTCGAAATCAATATGGAGCGAATGGGAAGCAAGATTATCGAGCTGCACAAGATTTCCAAAAAATTCAAAGACCACGTTATTTTGGATAATTTCAGTTTTGATTTTCAACGTGGCGAACGCATTGGCATCATTGGAAAAAATGGAACCGGAAAATCGACTTTCCTGAATTTGCTGACCGGAACTTTACCCTTAGATTCTGGAAAAGTGGTCGTTGGTGACACTATCAAAATTGGCTATTACACCCAAAGCGGTATCAACCCAAAGCCGGGACAACGCGTGATTGATGTCATCAAGGAATACGGAGAATTTATTCCGTTGACCAAAGGCCGATTGATTTCGGCTTCGCAATTGTTGGAGCGTTTTCTTTTTGACTCCAAAAAACAATACGATTATGTCGAAAAACTTAGCGGTGGCGAGTTGAAACGACTGTATTTGTGTACCGTTTTAATCCAAAACCCGAACTTCCTGATTCTGGATGAACCTACGAATGATTTGGATATTGTGACATTAAATGTATTGGAAAGTTTCTTGATGGACTATCCCGGTTGTTTGCTTGTCGTGTCGCACGACCGTTACTTTATGGATAAAATCGTGGATCAATTATTTGTTTTCAGAGGTCAGGGTGAGATTGAAACCTTCCCCGGCAACTATTCTGATTTTAGATCTTATGAAGACAGTGCCGATGTGAGCCAAAAAGAGGACAACAAAGCCGAAAAGAAAGACTGGAAACAAAACAATCCAACTGGAAACCTAACCTTCAATGAGCAAAAAGAATTCCAGAAAATAGAACGAGAAATCAAGGATTTGGAAATTGAAAAAGCCAAAATCGAACAACTTTTCTCCGATGGAAAAATAGAAGAATCCGCAATCGAAAAGAAAGCCAACGAACTGAAAAACATCATTTCTAAAATGGAAGAGAAAGAAGAACGATGGTTTGAACTTTCTGCCAAAATAGAAGGGTAATAGCTTTATTTCACGAAGATTCGCAAAGAAAAGACACAAAGTATCTCCAAGTTTTTTCAACCTTTTCATCTTAGTGAATCTTAGAGTAGCCTTTGAGAATCTTTGTATAATAAAAAATAATGAACCCCAAACACTTTTAGTTGTAATGCTAAAAATGTTGGGGTTGTTTTTTTTAATAAAAACCTTTTTGTGCTTTGTAAGAAAAGATTAATATATTTGGTGTTCGACAAAACGAAACAAAACCTTAGATCCACTGTCTGATTTGTCCTCTATATAGTAAGATTTGTTCTAGCGAATATAGTAGTTATATGAAAGCCTATTCACAATCGTGCAAAAAATCACAAATGAAAATGAAAAACTCAATTATTCTATTTTTTTTATGATCTCTTTTTTTTTAATTGGATTGTTTTATGATATTGAATATCGAAGTATGACTAGAACACTTATTTCAAATATTGCGGATTACAATCTTGAATTTTATGGCGCAAAGCAATTTAGATTTTTTGTTCCAGATTTTGGTTTTATTCTAACTTTAATTCCTTTAGGAATATTCATAATTAATAAAAGACAGAAACTAAATCGAAATCCATTCTTTACTATTGCAGTTTTTTCAATTTTCTTTTTCCTATATTATTTTATTTCTTGTTTTATTGAATCAGAAATTATAAAATATACTACGACAATCAATATGGGAAATACTTATCGATATCATCATTCAAACATTAATTATAGATTAATAGTTCTTTGCAGTATTATTGCGTCGCTTTTATCGTATAACATATTTCTATCAATATCAAAGAAGGCCTTCAAATAGCAGTTAGATTTTCGTTGGGTGCGCAACCCCCCACACCAGTTGTATTAAAAAAACCGTTAGAAAATATAAATTCAAGCATGACATGATTAGTTTACAACTTTCTATTTTTCTAATTTCTTTAGCTTATATTTTTTATATTTTGTGGTGGAAATTCCCGTCTCAAATTTTTTACGAAAAGAAATATTTATATCCGAATATCGTCGCTAGTATTTTTTGCGCAAGTATTGGATTTAAAATAGAAAACGCAGGCTTACTTTTTCCTGTGTTCGTTATAATTTTTACCACAATTATTGATTTGATTTCTATGAGATTTAGAAAAAAGCATTTTCGTGCAATGTATAATATGTTTCCTGATATGGATAATATTTTTGACGTGATCTTTACACTAGTTGTTATGTTATCTACTTTTATTACTTCAATATTACTTTTAGACTTGATTA
This sequence comes from Flavobacterium sp., assembly GCF_031423415.1. Taxonomy (GTDB): domain Bacteria; phylum Bacteroidota; class Bacteroidia; order Flavobacteriales; family Flavobacteriaceae; genus Flavobacterium. The sequence goes on along the minus strand of NZ_JANPFL010000015.1, from coordinate 6,306 downwards.
AAGACTGTCATTTTTTTGGTTAATTTTTATATTTCCCCAAACTGGGGCAAGCGTCATGCTTGTGTACCCGCTAGCACAACAATCCTTCCGTCTGGTTCCATTAATTATAACACCAACCATTCTTGGCTTCATACCTAACAATTTTTACTATATTTGCCCTTCAAAAAAATCATATTTCAAATGAAAAACTTTTTATCCGCCCTTCTTTTCTTGACCCTTTTTATTTCTTGTACTAAAGATAATAGTTCGGCAAAGGATTATACTGCTAAAAACGAGCAAGAAATCAAAGACTATCTTGCCAAAAACAATTTAACGGCTCAAAGAAGCGCCACTGGTTTGTATTACATCATTGACGAACAGGGCACGGGAGCAAAACCTACTGCAACATCTAATGTAACCGTGGCTTACAAAGGGTATTTCACAAACGGAGGTGTTTTCGATCAAAGTAGTGCAGCGGGGATTTTCTTTGGTTTGAACCAAGTGATAAAAGGCTGGACAGAAGGAATACCCTATTTTAATGCAGGCGGAAACGGAATGTTGTTGATACCCTCGCATTTAGGATATGGAAGAAGTTCAAATGGTTCAATTCCTGGAGGTTCAGTCCTACTATTTGATGTGAAATTAATTTCAGTAAATTAAGAGCGCTTTGCTTCAAAACAGCACTAAAAAAACCGCTGCAAAACCGTTGTAAGAAGTCTCCCGACTACAAAGAGCAAAGAGTTAGTAATTCAAATTCACTCCAAAACCCAATCCCATATCGCTGTCGTAATGCGTTCTAATGCTAAAATTTCTTTTGATAATATAGCGTAAACCTGCCATATATTCTTTATCGGTATTCCACATCAAATCCATTCTTACTCTTTTAGAAACGGGAATATCCATTCGTTCCAATTGCAATCTGAAATTACCATCGGTATACACTTCGGCTTGTGCTTTTATGAGCATTGGCAATGTATATTCTAATCCTGCACTAAAAACAGAACGTTCGTCTTTAGTACTTCCTTGCCCGAAAAGGTTTTTTTCGTTTTCGCCAGCTTGCATTTTTCGGTACCGCCAATCGAAACCTATAAAGGGCATAATCCATTGCATTTTGCCAATGTATCGACCAATATGTGTTTCGGTTTCGTAGCCGTGATGGTCATTATATCCCAAACGCCATTCGGTGCCAATACTCCAACGGGTGTTACTCAACATTGCCAGACCATCGTTTCCATTGGTTGCAAAATCGTTTTCTGCCATAAGATGAAATTTTCGATCTTCGGCAAATAATTTCCGTTGTGCTAATTTTGGATTTGGAATCAATGGATTTGGCGCTTGATTTTCATAAGTAAAAACCCTGCCCATTCCTGCCATCATATGGTACAAAATATGACAATGAAAAAACCAATCGCCCTCAACATTAGCATTAAATTCTAAAACATCGGTTTCCATTGGCATAATGTCGATAATGTTTTTGAGCGGCGAATAATCTCCTTGACCATTCAAAACTCTAAAATCGTGTCCGTGTAAGTGCATTGGGTGACGCATCATTGAACCGTTATAGATGGTGATGCGTACATTTTCACCTTTTTTGATTAGGATTTTATCCGTTTCAGAAACTACTTTGTTGTCTAAACTCCAAACGTAGCGGTTCATATTTCCAGACAATTCAAATCGTAATTCTTTAACTGGTGCGTCTTTTGGAAGTGTTGTTTTAAATGGCGATTTCAACATTGCGTAATTTAGAGTTACAATATCCGAAAGTGTATTACTGTTGTATTGTTCTTCCATTCCGCCTGACGAACGGACAGGCATTTTCATATCATTCATATTATGTTTAGAATGATCCATTTTCTCTTTACCTTCTTCTTCTATTTTTTCTTCTCCGTTTTCTATATTCTCTTTCTTCTCATCTCCAGTAATTTCGGGATACATTACTACATTCATATCCATTTGATTTTAGGACATACTCATTCCCATATCGTCTAAATCGCCATTCATTTTCATCATTCCGTTCATCATTTTCATTCCTTCAAAATATTTTAATTTTGGAAGTGGCGAAGTCAATTGTTTGATGCCTTCTCCTAAATATAATGATGCAGATTTTGTTCGGTCTTCGGAAGTTGCCAGAAATTCATACGAAGTTTCGTCGGCAGGAATGGTTACAATTACATCGTAGGTTTCGGAAACAGCAATGAGCAATCTGTCGACTTCTACAGGTTCGACATCGTTTCCATCATTGGCAACTACGGTAATTTTTCCGCCGGCATAGGTTAGCCAAAAGTAGGTTGATGCGCCTGCGTTTGATATTCGTAAACGCACTTTGTCGCCACCTTTTAATTTCCTCACCCCCAACCCCTCTCCAAAGGAGAGGGTAGTAAGTTGGCTTTCGTTTTTTCCGTTGATTAAGAATTTATTGTAATAAACATCGCTCACGTCCATTGCGTTCATTCGTTTCCATTCGTTGGTAACTTTGGTTTTAAAATGTCCTTGTTGGATTGCTTCGGCATAACTTTGGGTCGTCCCTTTTTGAATGGCGAACCAATCGGTTGCGTAATGCAACATTCGGTGTACATTATTTGGGTTGACATCGGTCCATTCGCTCAGAATTACTGGGATTGTTGGCAAATCGTCAATTTCTATTCTAAAGATTTTGTCCTCATCTCTTTTATTCATTATAAATGAACCGTACATTCCGATTTGTTCTTGCAATCCTGAATGGCTATGGTACCAATGCGTTCCGTTTTGGATAATTGGGAACGTATATTTGTGCGTGGTGTTGGGTTCAATTGGCATTTGGGTTAAATTAGGAACGCCATCTTCTTTATTGGGTAACATCAATCCGTGCCAATGCAATGAGGTACTTTCTTTTAACTCGTTGTGTACATAAATTTCGGCAATATCGCCTTCGGTAAAGGTTAGCGTTGGCATTGGGATTTGCCCGTTTACTGCAATGGCTCGTTTCGGTTTGTCGCCAAAAGTTACGATTGTATCGCGAACGTATAAATCGTAACGAACGATTTTTGAAATAGTTTTTGGTTTTACCTTGTTTTCTAAAACCGATTTTTGAATCGGTAAATTAGTAGTTTCCTTTTTAGTTTCAGGAACTTCTTTATTGGTTTCAGAAATTACTTTTTTGATTGCGATTGGTTTTTTTACAACAACTTTTTTTGTAATTTTTGATTTTTCTTTGACCAAAGTCATTCCGCAAATGGGACAATTTCCAGGTTTACTTTCGTGAATTTGTGGATGCATTACGCAAGTATAAAACGTTGGTTCTTTGGTTTTCACTTGCGCAGTTGTAAAGTTTAGTATGCTTAGAAATACTAATATATATCCTATTTTGGCTTTCATTTTTTAAAGTTTTAAATTTCGCAATCGCAATGCATTTACAATTACGGAGACCGAACTAAATGACATAGCTAAAGCGGCAATCATCGGAGATAATAAAATCCCAAAAAACGGATATAAAACTCCCGCTGCTATGGGAACTCCCAACACATTGTAAAAGAAAGCAAAGAATAAATTTTGTTTGATGTTTCCCATCACAGCTTGGCTTAAATTTTTAGCTTTCACAATACCTTGCAAATCGCCTTTAACCAAAGTTATTTTGGCACTTTCAATCGCCACATCCGTTCCTGTTCCCATCGCAATTCCGATGTCGGCTTGCGCCAATGCCGGAGCGTCATTAATTCCGTCACCTGCCATTGCTACAATTTTTCCTTGGGCTTGTAGTCGTTTGATTTCGTTCAGTTTGTCTTCAGGTAGACTGTTAGCAATAAAACTAGTCAAATGCAATTCGCTAGCAACCGCTTTTGCGGTATTTTCATTATCGCCAGTAATCATAATTACCTCAATTCCTTGCTCCATTAATTCCTTGATGGCAGCAACACTTGTCGGTTTTATTTTATCAGAAATCGACACAAAACCTACGGAAATTCCATCAACGGAAATATAGGAAACTGTTTTTCCTAGTTTTTGTTCGGCTATAATTTTAGTTTCTAAATCATCAGAAACAGTAGCTTTGACTTGTTCCATTAGTTTTTTATTTCCCAAAGCTACTTTCTTTTTTCCAACTGTTCCAATTACTCCTTTTCCGGCAACAGCTTCAAAATCTTTGACTTCGATTAATGAAACCTCTTTTGATTTGGCATAATGGACTACGGCTTGCGCCAAAGGATGTTCGCTGTATTGGTTCAAGGAAGCAATGTTTTGCAATAAAATAGCTTCCTCATTATTGGAAGAAAAAAGTTGATCAACGGATGGTTTTCCTTCGGTGATGGTTCCTGTTTTGTCAGTAATTAAAACATTCACTTTGTTCATATTTTCCAGGGCTTCGGCATTTTTTATCAAAACTCCCGATTGTGCACCCTTACCTACTCCAACCATAACCGACATTGGTGTTGCCAATCCCAAAGCACAAGGACACGCAATAATCAAAACGGCAATGGCGTTGATAAAACCATAAACCAATGCGGGTTCTGGACCAAACTTTGCCCATATAAAAAAAGTAAGTGCTGAAACTAAAACAACCGTTGGTACAAAATATTTGGCAATGCTATCGGCTAGTTTCTGAATTGGTGCTCGTGAACGAGAGGCATCATTAACCATTTGTACAATCTGCGAAAGCAAGGTTTCTGAACCCACTTTTTCGGCAATCATCACAAAGGATTTGTTGCCGTTTATAGTTCCGGCAATAACGCTATCGCCCATCGTTTTATCAACAGGAATGGGTTCTCCAGAAATCATTGATTCATCAATGGTACTTTCGCCATCAGTTATTTTTCCATCCACCGGAATTTTATCTCCTGGTTTTACACGCAATAAATCATCTTTCTTGATGTCGTGAATGGAGATTACTTTGTCTTTTCCATCAATAACCAAAGTGGCTTCGGTTGGTGCTAATTTTAATAATTCCTTGATTGCTCCACTGGTTTGACTGTGCGCTTTGGCTTCTAATAGTTGACCTAATAAAACTAAAGTCAGAATAACTGATGTTGCTTCGAAGTATAGTAGTACAGTTCCTTGTTCGGTTTTAAATTCAATGGGGAAAATATCAGGAAAAAACATTCCGACTAAACTAAATAAAAATGCAACTCCTGTACCAATTCCGATAAGGGTAAACATATTTAAATTCCAAGTAATGATCGATTTCCAAGCACGTACAAAGAATATCCAACCAGCATAAAAAACGACTGGAAGCGATAATAGTAATTGCACCCAATTCCATTTTGAAGCATCCATTAGTTGCAGTAACGGATTGTTATGTGCCATTTCTATCATTGCAATAGCGAAAATTGGAACTGTAAAAACTACAGCAATTTTCATTTTCTTGACTAAATCTTTATAGGTCTTTTGGTCCTCAGTATCACTCGGATTCATAGGCACTAAATCCATTCCGCATATCGGACACGAACCTGGACTATCTTTGATAACTTCGGGATGCATCGGGCAAGTGTACATCGTTTTGCTAGCCGTCAAATCAGGCGCTTTGACTAAATCCATTCCACAAACGGGACAATCGCCCGCTTTATTATAGACTTTTTCGCCTTCACAATGCATTGGGCAATAGTATTTTCCCGCAGCACTTTTAGGTACAATAACGGTATCGTGATTTGATTTACCACCGCAACAAGATTTTACTACTGGTGCGTCATCCGTTTTTGTTTTGGTAGGAATAGTATCAGTTTCGGTTATGGTATATTTTCCAGCTTCGTATAAAACTTTTTGAAATTTAAAAAGAGAAACCTGTTTTTCCATCTTAATAGTTGCCATTGGCGGATCTAATGAAACCTTGGCTTCCACTCCATCAATGGTATTCAGGGCTTTTTCGACTTTGGTGCGGCAACCATTGCAGAACATTCCGGTAATCGTATAAGTATGTGTCATCTTTTATCTAATTTTAATACAAATTTCTATCATAACCGTTTTTTGCATTTGCACAATTTTGGGTTTGATATACAAAATTTATAAATCTTCTATTTGCTTCCTTTTGATGGTTTTTATCTTCTTGAAGTAGGTTGGCGAAAAGCCAGTTACTTTTTTGAATTGATTGCTCAAATGGGAAACTGTACTGTAATTTAAAGAATAAGCAATTTCACTTAATGAGAGTTCATCGTAAATAATTAACTCTTTTACTTTTTCAATTTTTTGATTGATGAAATACTTCTCTATAGTAGTATTTTCTACTTCGGAAAATAAATTGCTCAAAGTATTATAGTCCTGATGCAGTTCTTGTGAAAGATAATTGGATAAATTACTTTTTAAATCGTTGTTTTTATTCTGAACCAAATCAATAATCAGTGTTTTAATCTTATCGATAATTTT
>NZ_JANPFL010000014.1:0-18989 GCF_031423415.1 Flavobacterium sp. | reverse complement strand
CCTCTAGTTTTAGGTTGTAATCCTTCTAGACCAAAATTAGCAAAATCTTTCTTCCATTTTACAATAATACTTGTATCGGGGATATTAAATTTTATACTTGTTTCGCGCAAAGACAATAAATCTTTGTCAATTGCTTTTAATACTTTCAATTTAAAATCAACCGAATAACTACATCTCATTCTTGGTATTAAACCACTTTCTCCAAATTGCTTATAAAATCCAACCCATTTACGAATATTTGATTTATCAGCTCCTTTTTGTTTAGAAACAACACCATAAGATTGATGTTTTTCTATTACTAATTTTACACATTCAAGCTTAAATGCATAATCATACTTGACTTTTCTTTCCATAAAAATACCCCCAAATAGTGTCTAACTTTTTGGGGGCAGTCTAAAGAAACGGTTTTTTTGAGAATTTTATAGCATTTAGCGTAAATGTGTTTACAAAATGGGAAGTATTCAAACGATAACTGATCAAATTGATGCCTTCGTATTTTTATGTCTCATCGAGTAGCACTATTTATCAATAACTATTTTTACTATTTGATTCAAATCAGTTTTTACAAAATAAATCCCTTTAGTTAAGAAAGACAAGTCAATTTTATCAGTAAATTTTACTTTGTAAACACTTGCACCTCTCAAATCGAAAACCTCAATTTTTTTGGGGTCTCCTACCTTTTTAATATGCAGCACTCCATTAGTAGGATTGGGATAAACCATCAAAGTTTTTTCATTTTGGTCAAAATCAGGAATACTTAAATTCACATTAGTTTCAGTTCTAAAAGGTGATAATGGCAAGGATAAAGCGTCCGTGGTATAAATGGAAACTGTTGGGAAATTGATAAACGCATACCGTGCATATACCGGATTAAGAACTGTTGCATTAGTAATTTTTATACGATTATCAGGTAAAAGAGTTGCTGTAGCCAGTTTGTACACTTTATCGGCACCCGCAATTTCAAATTCTGTTATCGCTTTTACAGCCGTCAGACCGCTACCTACATTATCAAAAGTTAGCGTCATATCGGCACCTTGCACAGTATGCGATTTGTAAGTAGGAGATTTATGTGTTATTTGTTCGCCATACACTAATGATTTGACATAAGGCAACAGCCGTTTAGCAACTGTATATTTATCCGTTGGGTGAATGTTTGTGGCTTCACCCAAATCGATAGTAACAGCCATACCCGTTTTTGGGTCTTCTTTCCACACCAGAAGTTGAATATCACGAATTTCAGCCCAAGTCATTTTCGTGGCATCTCCGCCTGGATCAAAGGAAGGCAGTTGTACAAACAACCACGGCAAAGTCGGTTCGCTAAATTGAGTACGCCAATCTTTAATTAAACCTTTAAAAATGGTTTTGTAATTTTGCCAATAGGTTGCATTTGCTTCTGCTTGATACCACAAAACTGCTTTTATCGGATATCCAGCCACTTTTGAAATCATAGAATTGTACAAGGAAGATGGCGTTTGGTAATAGCTATAAATACCATTAGCATCAGGACGTTTTGCAGCATTCAAAACTGGATCGTTTGCATACGCTTGGGGTGATATAAAAGAATCAGAAGGTGCGCCACCATGACTTACATTAATTAATCCTATGGGAACATTCAGTTGTTTATGCAAATCGCGACCTACAAAAAAAGCTACTGCTGACCAATTTACCACTCTTTCAGGTAAAGCACTTTTCCAAGGATTGTCTTTGGCATTAATCAAAACCCCTCCACTTACAATTTTGGCTACTTCAAAAAAACGTAAATCGGGATAATTCGAATCTGCTTTAGCATTAGCCACTTGATCCACTTTTGATCCGCTGACATACATTGCCATATTCGATTGTCCACCACATAAATACACATCGCCCATAACCACATTTTTATAAGTCAGTGTTTCGTTATTTGCGGTAATAGTCAATATATAGGCACTTGCAGCCGCGCTTTTAGCTGGAATTAGGGTTGTGAATTTTCCGTTTGCATCACAAGTTGTGCTGTAAGTCTGATTATCAAAAGTTATATCGACTGGTTTATTTGGCAATACTTCTCCCCAGACCTTAATAGGTTTATCGCGTTGTAACACCATATTATCTGAAAAAAGTGTAGGCATTTTTATCGTTGAATTAACACCCCCATTTGTAGGGTCTTCATCTGACAAAAGGATTGATGGTTTATTTGTAGCGCTCTCACTCATAGCGAACTTGAGTAAAGCATCGTTTCCGCTTGTGATTTTTATGACGAATGTTGCTTTTTTGCTTTGGGTGGCTAGTATAGCAGCTAAACTTGAAGAAATATCACATTCTAACCAGTTATTTCCATGTTCTGTTTGATTAATTAACAGAGTTGAAATGGCGGTCGTAACAGTAGGACGTGTGGTCCATGTTAGTCCAGTTGTTTGATATTCTGGTGAAGAATAAACAGCCACCGTAAGATCACCAAATTTATCGAATGATTGACAAAAAATCTTCAATGTAGCCGATTTAGCTGCTATAGTAAGACCCGAAAAATCGTAAGTTAAATAGATTTCACGATTGAAGCCAGTACCTCTTTTTAGTTCTCCATACGTCAACGTAGAATTGAAATTTCCTGATGCCTGAGCGACAAATCCATCAATAATTGGCATTATTTCTTGCTCATTTAATGCAGTTTTTTTGCTTTTCAAACTATGAGATTCCTTTTTTTGTGCAATACTAGCCGACGTAAAAGTGAACACAGTTAAGCAAACTATCCCTATAAAATTCTTAAGAAAACGGGCTGGAAATTGTTTCATACTAAAATAAATTACATTATAAATTATTAATGGCAGTTGGAGTGATTATATCTTGATGTTTAAAACAATAGTGCATAAATACAACAATGGCATTTATAAAAATCATACTAAATATATAACACTTTTTATATTTATTTTCTAAAACTACTCTAAAGAAGTTTCGGAAACGTTTACGGCACATAAATATTGTACGGAAACGTTTTCGTAAACTGAGGAAGCTAAAACCATTTTTTATAAATTAATTTTAAAATTATACCGATTAGCAATAAATTACAGTTTAATAAATTGAACTATATGTATTGTATATCAAAATTGCTTATAGTGCTAAACAGTCAACTCCAAAAAAAAGAATCATCGTGCAAAAACTAACTTTTTAACAATTCTAATTGTTTCCACTCAAAATTGATTGAATCATTTTCTTGAGGTATTCCTTTTGTACTTCGACCATCGTCAATATATTTCAACAATAATGATTTTAGTTCTTTTACTTTTTCGGGATTATTGGCTTCTACATTTTTCGTTTCGCTTGGGTCGTCCTTTAAATTATACAATTGAACTTTAGGAAGCGTTGCTATTATTTTTTGATCTTTTTTAGGATTTGGATAACTCCAACCGCCGGAATCTGGACATAATAATAATTTCCAATCGCCTTTTCTAATCGCAAAACTCCCATTAATGGAATGATGCACTGTGGCTTCGCGAAACGATTTGTTTCGTTTTTTATTGGTCAACAAAGGCATCATACTGTAACTATCCTCTGCTTCATTGGGTTTCAATTTGTAATTTACTATTTCTGCACAAGTTGCCATAAAATCTGTGGTACAAATGGTTTCATTAGACACACTACCCTTTTTGATTTTATTAGGCCATTTTGCAATAAAAGGAACACGGTGCCCACCTTCAAAAAGATCAGCTTTTGTCCCACGGTAGATTGCACTCGGGTTATGTCCTTTTTCTAAAAGTACTTTATAATTTGCAGCTGTAGAACAACCATTATCGCTAGTAAAGATAACTAAAGTGTTTTTCTCAATCCCAGCATCAGTAATGGATTTCATTATTTCTCCAATACAGAAATCTAACATCATCACAAAATCCCCATACGGGTTTAAACCGCTTTTTCCTTTCCATTCATCAGTAGGTAAAATGGGCGCGTGTGTTGCAGTCAAAGGCAAATAGATAAAAAATGGCTGCTTGTTTTTACTGTTTGTATCGATGAACTGAATGGCTCTGTTTACAAAATTAGGCAGTCCTTCTTCGTGAACAAAATCTTTAGAAATCGGTCCTTTACGCCACTTCGCATAACTATCTTTGTTTACAGAAATTGTATCTGGAATGGTTAAAACCTTTCCGTTCTCGACATAAACATACGGCCCTAAGTCTAGCGATCCTGCAATACCATAGGAATAATTAAAACCCAAATCGTTGGGATTATTCGTTATTGGTTTTGAATAATCTATAGTGCCAAAATCTTGTGTTTCAAGATTGTCAATGTCGGCTGAATCGCTAATATTCCAATTCCATCCCAAATGCCATTTGCCTATAAAGGCTGTTTCATAACCATTGTTTTGTAGCATTTTGGCAACAGTAGTTCTACTAGTTGGAATCAAGGCTTTCGAAATTCCACTCAAAACCCCTTCTTTAAGCCTGGATCTCCAGTTGTATCTTCCGGTTAAAATCCCATAGCGTGTTGGAGAACACACCGCTGAGGATGTGTGTGCATCGGTAAATTTCATTCCTTCTGATGCTAATTTATCGATATTAGGCGTTTTGATTTTGCCTTCTTTGTTAAACGAGCTAACGTCACCATAGCCCAAATCGTCGGTCAAAATATAAATAATATTCGGTTTTGATTGTGCTGTGATAATAGATAAACCTCCACTCAACAAACAAACTGGCATTGATAATACAAAATGTTTTTTCATAATTTATTTTTTAATTTTTCGAATTCCTTTAGTAGCTTCTTTTGAAACCGAAAAATGACTAATCGATGGTTTTCCATCTGATTTTAGGATTCTTAATTTTATTTTTTCTGCTGCAATTTCAGTTGGTAATTTTATTATTTTGGCAGCGCCAATTACATCACCAGTATAAAAAGTATCCCAAATTCCATTGGAAAAAGATAGTAATTCATATTCTTTGATTTTGAAAGTTCTGATTTTAGAAAAATTATCCCCCAAATCTTTCATCACTGGCTCTTCGAATAACACCACCCGATCAAAAGCTATTTTATTGTCAAACGTAATTTCTAAATCGGCCACAGAATCGTTGGCTGTCCAATAGGTTTCTAGACTGTAATCATTGGCCTTTTCGGCTTCAAAATTCTTGACCTCACTGCTCGCGATTATTTTTTGTTTGAACGTTAAATTGATTGGTCCTGAAGGAAGTTTCTTTTTTCCACCTCTGATGCCTAGTCTATCTGCTAACTCAAAAATTCTGTTTTTTTCGTTGGTTCTAATTTGACCAGTTGGATCGGGAGGAAGGTTTATAATCAGAATGTTGTTATTGGCCGTACCCCAATAAAAAAGTTCTTCTAATTCATCAACGGGTCTTGCTGCCAGCACTTTTTTCTTTTGAAACCAATTCCATCGATCCGAGAGGCAAATCGTGTGTTCGAAAGGGAGATAGTATAAAGTTTTGTCAAACTCATAATATTTAGGATCATCCCATCTAGCTAGATTTGGGTCTTTGATTCTGAAATCAATAGGAAAATACCGTATCGGATCGCCATACTTAAAATCCATTGGCTCGCTCTTTTTATTACGGTTTTCGGGTTTTCCAATAGAATGATTTACGGTTAAAAGACAATTGGGTTGCATTGCTTTTACATATTTGTAAACCGCTGGAATATCCCAATCGGCTTCTTTTTTCTCCCAAGCCGCATCAAACCAAAGTTCACAGACTGCACCATAATTCGTCATCAATTCTGTTAATTGATTTTTCATATACAAATTATATTGTGCATTATCCCTAAATGTGGGTTCGTGAGTGTCCCATAACGAATAATAAAGCCCTAACTCTACGCCGTATTTTTTACAAGCTTTAGCAACTTCGGCAACGACATCAGTTTTTACGGGTGACGAAGCTACATCATAATCGGTGTATTTACTATCCCAAAGACAAAATCCATCTAAATGTTTCGTCACTAATATTACGTATCGAAACCCTGCTTCTTTAGCCACTTTTATCCATTGATCACAATCTAAATGGGTAGGATTGTATGATGAAACGGGCAATTTACCCTTAGACCATTCTATTTCGTTGAATGTGTTGATGCCAAAATGAATAAACATTCCGTAACCTCTTTCGATTTGATCTATTTGTATACGAGAAACTTCTTTAACTGGTGTTTGCGAATAAATGAATAAGCTATTGACCAATAGAAATAGTGTTACTCTTATTTTCATTATTCAAATTGTTTTTGAGATTGTACTGGAATTAAAAGTGCTTTGTAAATTTTTATTGGTTTCAATTATAGTTAAAACTATGCACTTTTAGTGCATTTCCCTTTCAGGTTCTAAAAAGTTTCTGCCACAGATTCACAGATTAATCAGAATAAATCTGTGAATCTGTGGCAAAAATCAAAGCATTTCAGCCGTGCAGACTTTCAGTCTGCTAAACTAAACTATGGACTTTAAGTCCATAGTGGTTTATTTTATTTTTTAAGTTTTCGAATTCCTTTAGTAGCTTCTTTTGAAACCGAAAAATGACTAATCGATGGTTTTCCATCTGATTTTAGGATTCTTAATTTTATTTTTTCTGCTGTAATTTCATTGGGAAGTTTGATTATTTTTGCTGCTCCAATCAAATCGCCCGTATAAAAAGTATTCCAAATTCCATTAGAAAATGATAGTAATTCATATTCTTGGATTTTGAAAGAACGGATTTTAGAAAAATTATCGCCTAAATCTTTCATTTCAGCATTTTCAAATAAAACAATTCGATCGAATGTGGCTTTAGTATCGAAAGTAATTTCTAAATCGGCCACAGAATCGTTGGCTATCCAATAGGTTTCTAGACTGTAGTCGTTGGCTTTTTCGGCTTCAAAATTCTTGACCTCGCTACTAGCGATTATTTTTTGTTTGAATGTTAAATTGATTGGTCCTGAAGGAAGTTTCTTTTTTCCTCCAAGAATTCCCAATCTATCCGCTAACTCAAAAATTCTGTTTTTTTCGTTGGTTCTAATTTGACCAGTTGGATCGGGAGGAAGGTTTATAATCAGAATGTTGTTATTGGCTGTACCCCAATAGAAAAGTTCTTCCAATTCATCAACGGGTCTTGCTGCCAGGACTTTTTTCTTTTGAAACCAATTCCATCTGTCCGAGATACAAAGTGTATGTTCAAAAGGGAGATAGTATAAAGTTTTGTCGAACTCGTAATATTTAGGATCGTCCCAACGTACTAAATTTGGGTCTTTGATTCTGAAATCAATCGGGAAATACCGTATCGGATCACCATATTTAAAATCCATAGGCTCGACGATAGATTTTTTATTCCCGCCTTTCGGATACCCAATAGAATGATTTACTGTCAAAAGACAATTGGGTTGCATCGCTTTGACATATTTGTAAACAGCTGGAATATCCCAATCGGCTTCTTTTTTGTCCCAACCACCGTCAAACCAAAGTTCACAAACCTCACCATAATTAGTCATCAATTCAGTCAATTGATTTTTCATATACAAATTATATTGCTCCTTATTTTTATAGGACGGTTCGTGTCTGTCCCATAGCGAATAATAAAGTCCTAACTCAACACCATATTTCTTGCAAGCTTTAGCAACTTCGGCTACAATATCAGTTTTTACAGGCGATGAGGCAACATCATACTCGGTGTATTTACTATCCCAAAGACAAAATCCGTCGTGGTGTTTTGTAATTAAGATTACATACCGAAACCCAGCTTCTTTGGCTACTTTTATCCATTGATCACAGTCTAAATTGGTCGGATTATAGGATGAAACAGGTAGATTCCCCTTAGACCATTCTATTTCGTTGAATGTGTTGATTCCATAAGAAATAAACATTCCGTAACCTCTTTCGATTTGATCTATTTGTATACGAGAAGCTTCTTGAACTGGTGTTTGCGAATAAATGAATAAGCTCTGTACTCCTAGCAATATAATTACTCTCATTTTCATTATTCAAATTGTTTTTGAGATTGTACTGGAATTAAAAGTGCTTTGTAAATTTTTATTGGTCTCAATTATAGTTAAAACTATGCACTTTTAGTGCATTTCCCTTTCAGGTTCTAAAAAGCTTCTGCCACAGATTCACAGATTAATCAGAATAAATCTGTGAATCTGTGGCAAAAATCAAAGCATTTCAGCCGTGCAGACTTTCAGTCTGCTAAACTAAACTATGGACTTTAAGTCCATAGTGGTTTATATTATTTTTTAAGTTTTCGAATTCCTCTAGTAGCTTCTTTCGATACAGAAAAATGACATATCGATGGGTTTCCATCTGATTTTAGAATTCTTAATTTTATTTTTTCTGCTGTAATTTCATTGGGAAGTTTGATTATTTTGGCTGCTCCAATCAAATCGCCCGTATAAAAAGTATCCCAAACGCCATTAGAAAATGATAGCAATTCATATTCTTTGATTTTGAAAGTTCTGATTTTAGAAAAATTATCGCCCAAATCTTTCAATACCGCATTTTCAAATAAAACGATTCTATCAAATGTGGCTTTATTGTCAAACGTAATTTCTAAATCGGCCACAGAATCGTTGGCTGTCCAATAGGTTTCTAAACTATAATCATTGGCTTTTTCGGCTTCAAAATTAGGCGCTTCGCTGCTGGCGATTATTTTTTGTTTGAATGTCAAATTGATTGGTCCAGAAGGAAGTTTCTTTTTCCCGCCACGAATTCCCAATCGATCCGCTAACTCAAAAATTCTATTTTTTTCGTTGGTTCTAATTTGTCCAGTTGGATCAGGCGGAACATTAATTATCATTATATTATTGTTGGCTGTGCCCCAATATACTAATTCCTCTAGTTCATCTATTGGTCTTGCTGCTAAAACTTTTTTCTTTTGAAACCAATTCCATCGATCCGAAAGGCAAATGGTATGTTCAAAAGGTAAATAATAGCTAGTGTTTTCGTAGGTATAATATTTTGGATCATCCCATCTGGCAAAATTGGGGTCTTTGATTCTAAAATCGATTGGAAAATAGCGTATCGGATCTCCTGCTTTAAAATCCATTGGATCGATAATCGATTTTTTAACACTCCCTTTTGGATATCCAATAGAATGATTAATTGTGATTAAACAATTGGGTTGTTTTGCTTTGACGGAATCGTATATTTCTTGAATGTGCCACGCACTTTCCGTTTTATCCCAACCGCCGTCAAACCATAATTCGCAAATATCTCCATAATTTGACATTAATTCGCCCAACTGGTTTTTCATATAATCTTTGTAAGCTAATTCATCTTTGTAGGATGGCTCGTGTCTATCCCACAAGGAATAATAAAGTCCTAATTTAATCCCGTATTTTTTGCACGCTTTCGCAACTTCGGCTACGATGTCTGTTTTTGAAGAAGATGATGCTACATCATAATCGGTGTATTTACTATCCCAAAGGCAAAATCCGTCGTGGTGTTTGGTAATTAAAATCACATAACGAAAACCTGCTTCTTTGGCTACTTTTATCCATTGGTCACAGTCTAAATTGGTAGGATTGAAAGATGATGCGGGTAGTTTGCCGTTTGACCATTCAATTTCATTAAAGGTATTTACACCAAAGTGTATAAACATACCGTAACCACGTTCAATTTGATTAATTTGCAGTGCATTCAAATCTTTCACTTGGCCTTGAGAAAATAGATTTAAACTGAACGTAAGGATTAGTATTAGGAAGGATTTTTTCATTATAACTAAATTATTTATTTTGATTAAGAACATTATTTAAAAAACTGAATTGTTAATTTACAAAATGCGAATGTTAAAATTAATTTACAACACATTGAATTTATAGCTGTAAGACTTTCAAACCGCAATTACTTTTTAATGAATTTGAAACTGTATTCATTATTGATCCGTAAAAAGTAAATATTTGGCGCCAAATTAGAAACCAACAACTGATTGCTATTAAAAGGAATGTTGATTTTAGTTCCTAAAATAGTATAAACTTCAACAGATTGAACTTCTTGGTCACCAATTATGCTCAAAACTCCTTTCGTTACTGGATTTGGATAAATGGAAAATGGTTGTTTTTCATTTTTTTTTACGGCAAGCGTTTCATTAGCAAAGCCATATACTTCCAACTCGAATATTCTTAAGTAATTAGTGCTATTATGAGCAGTGATAAATACTCTTACTTTTGTGGTGGTTACCGGAGTAAATGTCTTGTAGGTCGTTAATGGTGTCGCTGGGTTTCCGGTTACAGTCAAAGCGTTAATCCAACCTCCTGCGCCCGAGTTTAATGTTGTGTCCCAAACTTGAAAACTAAAATCTTTTAGTGCTTTTGAATCTTCGACAATCCTAAAACTATCAATAGTGTAACTTCCTTGTAAATCCACTTCAATCCAGGCTGGTAAAGGAACGTAGTTAACATCAGTAGCCACTCCAAAATTGACAAACCATTGCGAAGTACTGCTGGTAAGATTACCATCAACGGCTTTTGATGGCGTTAAAGAAGCAGAGTAGGATGAATTGGCTGTGGCCAATTTATTTAAAGCAACGTTTGGATATTCTGCTAAATATAAATTACTATTTGTGTTTACAGTAGCTCCAGGAATGGATGGATTTGACATCGTGTTTTTGTAATAATCACCCACATCTGTGTAATTTCCGGTGGCATCAAAGTAATTCGCCACACCAGAGCTGGGTTGAAACCACGCATAACGTTCTATATAATCAAGGCTTTCTAAATAGGGCAAGGCGAGCTTCATAAAACCAAGATTTACAGCCGTTGATCGATTAGGATTGGCATTAAACTCAGTTATCCAAATGGGTAAACCGTATAAATTATGAATCTTGGTAAGGTAGGTTTTAAATCGATCAAAAACTTGTTGAGCAGTAGGGTTAGTGTTCACTTTAGGGTTGTTTCCCCAGTCGTACCAATGCACCGCAATCACATCTATCCGAACATCTTGAGCCTTAGCAGCATTGTAAAAATCTTTCAACCAGCCAGTTCCTGCACCTTCAGTACAACTTGGCGACACCATTCGCAAACCTGTTTTCATTAAGTTTTTGTAGGTAGTCACTGCATTGGAAATAATACATCCTCCATTTGTGCCTCCTTGATCATTACAATTATCAGGTTCATTGAAACCCATAACATGTGTTGCTTTATACTTACTCTTGTATAAAAGAATATCATTAGCATCGTTTGCTCCGCTTAGATTAAAACACATTGGCGCATATTCACGATCAACTGTTGACTCTCCACTATTGAGCCATCTGTAAAACCAAGTCTCGTCTAAACCTGTAGTTGTTCCTCCTATTCCTTTTTTATTTACCCAACTCCAAGGCACGATGCGAATAAATGAAATGGAATTTGAGATAGCTTTGGGTAATGAATTTATGACTAAATCTTCATCAGAAGCAATGTAGTTTTTGCTTTTTCCTATTCCATCATTTGCAACAGCAAAAGTGACCATAAACCCTTTTTTCAAAATAAAAGATTCTATTTTATTGTTCATCGAGTTTGCGATAGCATTACCGCTATGAATGGTGTTTACTGATATTAAAGCCGAATTCCCTTGTAAACTAGCATCATCATAAACTGTCAACGGAGTTGTGGAAAGGATATTACTTCTTATTATGCAGCCTTTGAGGTAATAATTATCCAAACGCAAATTGGTTTTATAAACCGAATCACTACCGTTTACTTTTATCTGTCCGATATTATTAACCGAAACAAGCCTAGAAGAATAATTCAAGGTCTTAATCCAACCAATTCCAGAAGTAAAATTAACTTGAACTTCTTTTGCCAATGGAGTTGCACTACTTAAATCTACATATCCACCTTCATTGACAGAAACATTTCCGTCCGAAAAAGAATCAGCAGTAAGCTTTGCGAAACCAATACTAAGACTTCCGGTACCCAAATTAATTTCTCCCGCAGCATTAATTAATGCAGCTACATTGTTGATTTCCAATGGTAAATTAATGGCTAAGCCTGGGTCTATTGTACCGCTAACGGGAGCAGTATTTGTAGTAGAAATTTTCCAATTGCTTTCGTCAAAAAAATCGTTATTTGAAGCATTACCTGTCCATACTATATTTTGTGCATTGGCAAAAAATCCAATGAATAAAAGGAAAGTAGTAACAAAATATTTAACTCTAGTCATACTGTTTTTTTGTTATAATTTTTAATTTACCACTTTTTTAGACACCACGTTGTTGTCCTCAGCAGTAACTTTTACAATCAAAACTTGATGCGTAGCTTTCAGGTTTTTTAGAACCGCTGTTGTTGCTTTTACATTTTTTTGTTCTGCAATCAATCTTCCTTGCAAATCATAAACCTTTATATTACTTATATCAACAGACAATGAATTTACATAAAGTGTCCCATTGTTTTTGTAAATTCTAACATTGTTTTCGTTGAATGATGGTGTATTTACGTTTAATGTTTTTTGGTACTTCAATGAAAATCTATTGTTATCGATTCCAGCTAAAGAATTAAAAGTATAGGAACCATTTTTCAAATTCGTTTCAATTCCTGTTTTGCTGTCTAGCAAATATATATCTTGTCCTTTGGCGAAAACACCTTCAAAATGGTCAAGAGCAACAGTATAATCTCCAGCAACATCCGTTTTAAAATTCAAATCAACAGCATCACTAACATTAAATGCAGGACGACCTTGAATAACAAACTCTTCGTCATTAATTTTTGATGTAATAGCTATCGGACTGTCATTTATGTATCGTCCATCAAATTCATCAACAGCCATTGTTGCTTCTTCAAAATAACCTACTAATGTCTGGCTAAAGACCCCAGATGCATTGGTCAAGTTTAACCATAATCGGTCTTTTTCCTCTTGCTTGGTTTTAAAAAACTGTGTGCTATTTGTACCTAAACGCATATCGTTATTAAAATTTACATCTTTAGTAACCCAATCTCTTTGCGCATAGGTTTGTGAGGTTTGCATAATAAAACCCTGCCCTATTTGAATCGTTCCACTGGGTATATCACTAGACGAAGTACCAACCGCACCGGTTTTATTCCAAGTTGCATAAGCACTTCCGGTACCCGCATTCTTTTTCCTCCAAAAATACAGCGGTTTACCACCATTGGCATCTATAAATTTTGTTGCATCAAGTGTAGAAGGATAGGGATTTCCCAATGTATTAAACCCTTTACTAGTATCCCAATAAACCCCTGGACGTACGGGAACTGATATAGTACTATTGTTTGGAACGCCAGTGAAAACGCCTTGAAACACTTGTGTTAGCGGGGCAGTTACGGCATTGTCTGGCATTCTAATTAAATATCCGATACCTAATGCAAAAGGAGTGGCTGCTGGGTTTAATATTGTGTTAAAACGATTTGTAGATTGGTTATAAGTATAAAAACGATTTGCAAAAGTTAATGGTGAAAAAGTAGTTAAAAAACGGTTTGCATTAGTTACTGGTGAAGACCAAATAGTATAGTCTAAACGACTTAAAGGATTGCTATCTCGAATTATTGTTACATTGCCTATATTATTAAATGTTTCTCCCTGCAGCAAATTAGCATTATTTGACATGGTCATGGTTCCATCATTAATAATGGTATCAACAATTGTAAAATTTACACCAGAATTAACAGTTACTGATGCACCAGTTGCTATGGTCAATGAATTAATTTTAGAATTAGCCGCGATAATGGGCTGAAATGTTGTTCCTGCAGGAATACTTACATTTGAATAATCATCAGGTAAAATTCCGTTGGACCAGTTAGTAGCAGTAGCCCAGTTAGTACTTGTACCGCCAGTCCAAGTAGCATTACGAGGCAATCCGTATACTTCAAATTCAAACATCTTCATAAAAGCAGTATCGTTATGTGCTGTAACATAAAGCCTAACTTTTGTTGTAGTTACTGGTGTAGTTAAGGTTCGATAGGTCGTTAAAGAGGTTGCAAGATTAGTTGTAATAGTTAACGATGTTGTCCAGCCACCAGCACCAGAATTAAGTGTTTTGTCCCAAACTTGAAATTGACAGTCTTTTATCGCCTTTGCCTCCTCTATAATTCTAAATCCATACAATGTAAAAGTGCCCTGCAAATCTACTTCAAGCCAAGCTGGTAAGGGTTTAGTTGAAAATTGAACTTGCCACTCTTTAGATACTGTAGTCTTGTCGCCATCTACGGCGTATGAAGGAACAAAAGTGCTATACGTTGAACTAGCGGTTACAGGCTTTCTAAATGCAACATTTGGAAAATCTCCAACATTTAAACTACTTGCAGCGCTAAATGTTGACTCTGGCACAGCCGCCGTGGATTGTACTGGAGTTGTATTGTTAATATTTTTATAAATGGTTCCCACTAATGATGGGATTTTATTTGTTTCAGTCCTAGTTGCATCATCCCAACCGCTAAAATGAGTGGTAGAATTAAACGGAAACCAGCAATATCTTTCGATGTAATCTAAACTTTCTAGATAAGGTAAAGCCAACTCCAAAAACCGTGCATTTACAGCTTGAGAACGAGCGGGGTTTGCATTAAATTCGGTAATCCAAATAGGCAATCCATAGGCGTTATATACCCTTGTAAGATAGTTTTTAAATCTAGCGAAAACCTGATCACCAGTTGCATTATCTGTAGTTGTGGGACTACTTCCCCAGTCATACCAGTGAATTGCAATTACATCTATCCGTATATCTTGAGCAGTTGCTGTGTTGTAAAAATCTTTAAGCCAGCCAAAAGGAGCTTCTTCCCTACCACCAGGCGAAACAATTCTCATACCCGTTTTCATAAAATTTTTATGAATGCGTACTGCTTTATCAATGGTACATAATTTAGGATTGCCGTATTGACCTGATTGCGCAAAACAATCATCAGGTTCGTTAAAAGACATGGCGTAAGGGCTATTGTATTTTCCAACAAAACTAGCAACATCTGCTGCGCTGTCAATACTGCCGTCACCCCAAGACATAGGCGCAAATTCATAGTCAAAAACGGTAACGTCTGATGCCGACCATTGATACCTCCAAGTTGCATTCAATTCTGTTGCTGAACTAGCTACGTTTACACCTTTCTTTGAAACCCAGTTCCACGGGACAACTCTAATAAACGAAATGTTGTTTATCATTGTTGCTGGGACTGTGTTAATCGTTAGATCTGCCTCAGAAGCAATATAGTTAAAACTTTTTCCAGTTCCATCAATTTCATTGGCCATAGTAACCATATAGCCTTTTTTTAAAATAAAAGATTCTATTCTATTATTCATCGCATTAGGTATAGCAGTGTGACTGTGAATAGTGTTTACAGTAACTAGGCTTGAAGGTCCTTGTAAATTAGTTCCATCAAAAACGGTTAAAGGAGAAGTAGTGGCAAGGTTTGCTCGAATTATGCATCCTTTCTCGTAATAGTGGTCTAAACGCAAATTGGTTTGATAGACAGCAGCAATATTGTTGACTTTAATTTGTAACAAATTATTGGTCGAAATTGATTTTGGATTGCTATTTCTGGCCTTGACCCAACCAATTCCAGACGTAAAATTTATTTGAACATTATTTAAAAAAGGAGTCGTAGCGGTCAGTTCTACATAACCATTTTCGTTTATTGTTGCAGTTCCTCCAGATAAAGACGTTGCTGAAAGATTTACCGCACCAACAGTTGTACCAACAACAAGACTTCCGGTGCCAAATTGTATTGAACCACTAGCCGTAATGGTAGCAGTTGCATTAATTTGTAAATCAAAATTAATACCAGCGCCAGGATTAATAGTATTGGCAGCTGGTAGGGCATTTGTACTTGAATTTTTCCAATTGGACTCTGTAAAAAAATCATTGTTAGTAACTCCTGTCCAAACAAAAGTTTGCGCACTACTATAAAGTCCTATTAGTAAAAATAAAATTGATCCGAGGCGTTGTATTGTATTCATAAGATTGGGGTAAATGGTTTTTATAATATATTTATATTCCTTCCAAGATAATCTCTTTGAGGAATTCGTTATGATTCGTGTCTTACTCTATTCAAGATATGATTTAAATTTAATTGTAATTAATTAAAAAATATTGCTTTCCTACTATCCAAGAATCTGTTCGGAAAGGGGATGCGGGTAAATCCTCGGTATTGTACAATTTTTCTCCAGCAGGGTTTTGACCCCAAGCATATCGTACAGCAACTGGATTAGGTATGGCATCATTCCATACAATAACTTTGTTGCCCTCTATCTTAGCTTGAGCCCAAGCAAAAGTCTTATTACTGCCTGCGATAGCAAAATTGGTGTGAGTTCCTACTGGCGTTCCACCTGACGATTTAAATTTCAAGAGACTTCCCAAAGTGTCAAAGGTCAGCTCGATAGTACTACCCACAATTTTCATTGATTTGTACATTGGTCCTGCTGAAACAATTTTATCATTACCGTAAGCCACTCTGTGAGCAGCAAGAGCTAAACGAGTACCCACAGGCTTTTTATAAACAGGATGAATGTTATTTGGGTCTCCAACATCTATCGTTGTTGCCATGCCCGTAAAAGGAACTGCCAAGGTTTTTAACTGTGACTCTCTTAAAAGCGCCCAATTACTCTCTGCTGGACTGGCAACTGCAGCCTGATAATTGGGTAATTGAACATAAATAAATGGCATCGTTGGATTATTAAAAAGACTTCTCCAATCTTCAATCATCGAACGAAGATAGATAGTATACTGTGAGGGTTTGTTACCTGAATTTCCTTCGCCTTGATACCAGATAGCTCCTTTTATGGCATAGTTTTTTAATGGTTCTATCATTGAATTGTATAAAGCAGTTGGTTTTAATCTAAGATTTACTGGAGCTGGCAAGGCTGCTGCAGCATAACCAACTTTGTATTTCCAAGTTCCTTTTACATCAATAGTTTCATCTTTGCCTACTAATTGATAAACATTGCCAGTAAAACCACCATTGAGGCTATTGCTAACAAGTCTTACCGTAATCGTATTTTTACCAACGACAAGTGTATTTGCCGGAACAGAATATTTTCTTGATGTCCACTGACCCCTATTAAAACCAACCAACCTTCCGTTCACGTATGTTGAATCAGCGTCAATAAGGGTTCCTAACTGTAATGTAGAAGGATTTGAAACTGTTGTTGCATTAGTAACCAGTATATCTTTTTTATACCAAACTGATCCTATATTTCTTTTAACAGCAAATGGTACCGAAATAGTAGCCCAAGTTGAAGTGTCGGTTGAATTTAGTGTCCAATTACCTTTTGTAACTCCACCAGCATCATTATTTTTTAAGTTTGCATCCCAATTGTTTTCAAGAGTAATGTCATTCTGAATAATATTGTTAACGTATGCAGGATTTTTAAGTAACTGAATTTCAGCAATAGTCTCTGGGAAAGCTTTCAAAGCTTTTTCGCTCATCCAAGCATGAATAGGCGTACCACCATAACTGGAATGAATCAAACCGATAGGAACTGTTGGGTTTCTTGCATAAAGTGCTGCCGCAAAAAAATAAGCTGCTGCCGAAAATTTTAATACATTGGTAGGATTTGCTTTCATCCATTCGCCACTTGTCAAATCGGTTCTTGGTGTATTAAATTCATACTCACGAGGAACATTAAAGTTGCGTATTCTATCATTGGTAGAAACAGCAACGTCTGTTGGATAAGTACTAGCAACACCAGACATGGCCATAGCCATATTAGATTGACCTGAACAAAGCCAAACATCCCCAATTAAAATATCATTGATTTCAATATAATTACTAGCATTAATTTTCATAACATACGGTCCTCCAGCATTTAATAGTGGTAATTGCAATTCCCATTTTCCATCACTATTTGCTGTAACGTTGTAATCTGTATTGATGAAATTTATTGAAATATTTTCATTTGCAGCTGCCCAACCCCAAATTTTAATATTCGCATCACGTTGCAAAATCATACCGCTACTTACTAACTTCGGAAGTCGTACTTGACTAAATGTAGTAGTTACTAATACTAACGAAACAAAAGAGAGACAATATGTTTTTAATGTTTTCATTGTTAATTTATTTTTATAAAATGAACTAGTTTACGATAACTTTTTTCCAAGTTTTTTCAGAATCATTTTGCAATTCGAAAATATAAAGTCCCTTTTGCAAACCGTTCACGTTGACGTTAATTTCGTTTGAATCAGCTATATCATTTATAGTTTTGACCAAGGCACCTGTTTGACTATAAATAGTAACCTTCGATATGCTAGTTTTGGTCTTAATAAACACTTCGCTAGAAGTTGGATTTGGATAAATAGTTACGGCATCATAAAAAGAAATATCATCAACACTTAAATTAGTAGTAAAAACGGCAGTTGTAGAACCTCTGTTAGGATTTGGAGCGGTTGCAATGGCGGAACCCGATCGAGACCAAACAACATCTATAGAATTCGTGGTATCAAAAGCCATTTGCAAATCATTTAAATCGGAATTGGTTAGTGTTCTTTCCAATGTTACTGTCCTTTTGCCAGATATGACAGTGTTTGAAATGGTGTTCCATTCTCCGTTTGGATTATTTGTATAGGTGGTATTATCAGTTACTGCGGTAGTAAAAAGATAAACATCACCACTGATGGTTGAAGAACTAGTTCCTATTCCCAGCGATGTCCACTTGTCTAATGTACCTGTTAATACTAAAGTAACTTTGGATGTGGCGTTATCCAAAGTAAATTTTGCAGTCATATCAGCATTAAAAGACACTATTGCTGTTGACTTGGATTGCGAAAATCCCAATATGGAAACAAATAATATTGGTAATAAAAAAGTAATTTTTTTCATAGAATTGGCGTTATTTTTAAGCAATAGCTATAAAAAAATTCTGTTTCCGACAAGATTTATTAGAAACAGAAAATTATTGTATCCATTGGGTTTTCATTATTTCTTGATGAATTTGAAACTATATTTATTGTTTATTTTTAAAAAGTAAACCCCTGGCGCTAAACTACTCACTTGTAACTGCCTGTTTTCATAAGGAGCATTAATTTTAGCCCCTAATAAGTTATATACCTCAACTATTTGAATTTCTTGTTCGCCACTGATATTCAAGAGTCCGTTTGTCACCGGGTTTGGATAAATAGTAAATGCTTGTTTATCGTATTTTTTAACGGAAAGAG
>NZ_JANPFL010000013.1:0-19686 GCF_031423415.1 Flavobacterium sp. | reverse complement strand
CTAAATTAGTAGCAGACGCCAAAGTTAAAGCTGATGCCGAAGCCGAAAAACAACGTTTACTTAAAGAAGCAAACGATGCAAAAGCGATTGCCGATGCAAAACTTAAAGCCGATGCCGAAGCAGAAAGATTACGTAAAGTAAAAGAAGTAGAGGATGCCAAAGCTGCAGCAGATGCTAAAGCAAAAGCTATTGCTGATGCAGAAGCGGAGAAAGCTAAAAGAGACGCTGAATTATTAGCCTTAAAATCAGCTTCCGACAAACAATTGGATGATATGATCCAGTTGAATGAAGATGCAACTAAAAATCAAGAGAAATCGCTAGCAAGATTGGAATCTATCAAAGCCGAAAAACGAAAAGAGCTTAATGATATGATTAACGAAAATGACTTGAATGATAAAGGTATTGTATCGGCACCAAAAGCTTTCAAGAGCTCGATAGATGCCAATAGAGAACTAGATGCTTTGAAGTTAGAAATTAACGAAAACGCAGTTACACAACAAAACTTTATCAATCAAGCCGAAAATGCCTATAAAGAAAGATTGAAAAAAGTACCAAATAAAAACGATGCAATTAATTTGGATTACCAAAAACGTTTAGAAAAATTAAAAGCAGACAAAGCTTTAACAGACAAACAAAATGCTGAATTACTATCTGAATTACAAAGAATTAAAGCATTAGTTGATATTGAGAAAACACGTAGAATCAAACGTGCTACTTTTGATAGTGAAAAAGATGTTTACAATAAAGACAGAGAAACTTTAAGACGTATTAAGGAAACTACAACCAAAAGCAATCAAACATTCAAACCAGAGGACTTTGATTACGGTGACAATGAACAGTCGGGAATGCAAATCCTTAAGAAAATTGAAAATGTAACGCCAGGATTCTATGTAATCATAGCCACACACAGAGATACAACCAAAAGAGATGCATTTGTTACAAAAGCAATTGCAGCTGGAGAAAACAATATAGATTTCTTCTACGATCAAAGCCAAAGTAAATATTACATTTATTACGAGAAATTTGATTCTATTGAAGAAGCAAATCAATCTGTACAAAACAAAGGAAACAAGCCATATAATGGAAAAATGGTTGTAGTTAAAGTTGGAAAATAAACAAACAAAAAGGTATCTATTTTTTATTTCTTAATAAATTGTTAATTAATAAAAAATAGATAACTTTATAAATTATTAAATTTTAAAATTTTGTCCCCATGAAATTAAAAAATTACTTATTGATATTAAGTATATTTCTTGCTAGTATGCTAGAAATATCTGCACAAACTATGGTGCCTTTTACTCCAAGATTAACAGGAGGAAATGTTAAAATAAAGGGTGATATTGTATATGTTGGAAATCCAATTTTAGGAAGAACAACAACCGCTCCAACTTTTGATGCATCTGGAAATGTAACAAATTTACCATTATTAACTACACAAGCAAATACTTCATACACTGGAACTGCAAATAATAACGGAATAAATTTTGAATATATAGATGTCGATGGGGATGCATCTACTTTCAGCTCGAGTACAGCAGATTTGAATATTGTTAGCAGTTGTAAAAAAATTATTTATGCAGGATTATATTGGACTGCTACCTATCCATATGATCGTACAAGAACAAGCGGAAATTATCAAGAAGGAAATCCCACAAGTACACCTAGATTTAATGATTTTAACCAAGTAAAGTTTAAAGTTCCTGGAGGTGCCTATGTAGATTTAACTGCTGATAATGCAGCAGACCCAGTAGGAGACGAAGATGATATTATTTTTAATGGTTATAATTTTTATCCAGGTGGAAATCCAAATATTGGAGGAACAAATTCTTTTAAAGATTCGCCTTATGTTTGTTATAAAAATGTAACTAATTTAGTTACTTCTTTGGCAGATGCAAACGGAACTTACGCAATAGCCAATATGAGAGCCTCAAAAGGCGCAAGAGGAAATGGATCTTGTGGAGGATGGACTATGGTAATTGTTTATGAAAGTAATAATTTATCAAGTAAATATATTTCCCTTTTTGATGGTTTTGCAGCAATTGACACAGCTTTTCCACCAGTTGATTTTAATGTAAATGGATTTCAAACACTTCCAAACCCACTACCAGTTAGAGCAACAGTTGGTGCGGTAACACTTGAAGGAGATTTAGGACTTACAGGTGATAGTTTTAGAATAAAATCAAATTCTGTAATCCCTTTTACTGCACTTTCAAATACATTAAACCCTGTTACAAATTTCTTTAATTCATCCATTACAAACAATAATGTTTCCGTATTAAACAGAAATCCAGCCAGTACAAACACCCTGGGTTTTGACATGGATATTGTAGCAGTCAACAATCCATTAAATGCAGTCATTCCAAATGGAGAAACAGGCGCAACACTAAGAGTAACTTCATCAGGCGACGCATACAGTACCCATATTGCAACATTTGCAGTAGAAATAATTGAGCCTGTAGTTGTATTGACCAAAACTGTTCAAAATAGTGCAGGAGTAGATATTGGTGGTGGAAACGTAACATTAGGACAGGAACTTAACTACGTAATTGGTTTTCAAAACATTGGAAATGATGCAACCAATTCATTTACAATAAGAGATATATTACCAATAAATATTGTTTTTAATCCTGCGGATTTAATTTTACCTCCTGGCGTAACATATACCTACAATGCAGTTACAAGAGAATTAATTTTTACTATACCTAATAATTTAGTTGAAATTAATGATCCAAGATACGAAATTCGAATTAAAGTTTTTGTTGTTTCTCAATGTAATCAATTGAGTGATGCGTGTGAAAACAGAATTCAAAATCAAGCTTTTGCAACATATCAAGGGGCTTTAAATACGCAACAGATTACAAACGATCCAAGTTTGTCTACTTTCTCACTTTGTAACAATGGTGCACCTACACCAACTAACTTTTTAGCGGGAGTAGATGATTGTGTTTTTACTAAAACAGAAGTGCTTTGTGGTGCAAACGTAACATTAACTGCAGCTGCGGGTTATAATAGTTATTCTTGGTCAACAAGTCCAACCGGCATCCCTGTTATTGGAACGGGACAAACACTTGTAGTTACTGCCACTGGAACTTACTATTCTATTAATACAGCAATAGCGCCGTGTTTAACAATTCAGGAAATATACACAGTTATACCTTTTGTAGGCGGAGCACTTACCAATCCAGCTCTTCCAGTAGCTGACCAAGTAGTTATTTGTGGAAATGATGGTAAAGAACTGCCTTATATTTTCCTTTGTGGTGCTAATGATAGTCAATTAATAACCACCAGTATTGCAGGTGCACTATCTATAGTTTGGGATAGACTAAACGAAGCAAGTTGTGCGGCATCAATTGCTAATTGTGCAAACGAAAATCCTTCTTGTACCTGGACTCAAGTGGGAATAGGACCAAATTACTTAGTAAACGGACCAGGACAATATAGAGTAACAATAAACTTTGCAGGAGGTTGTTTTAGAGTATTTTACTTTAATGCTTATCAAAATTTATTAGCACCTACCGCAGTAGTTAGAGACATTATTTGTACAACACCAGGACAAATAACAGTTAACAATGTGCCTGCTGGTTACGAATATAGTTTATCTGCCGCAGGACCTTGGCAACCATCAAATATTTTTCCTAATGCAGCTTATCCAGTATTAGCAGCAGGAACTTATACTGTTTATATTAGACAAATAGGAGTTACAAATGGTTGTGTATTTACTGTACCAGATTTATCAATAAGAACCAGAGCATTTACTGCAACAGCGATAGTTTCACAACCATTATGTAACGGAAATCTAGGTAGTGTAGTTTTAGCTGCCAATGATGTTCAACCGCAATACAATTTTAGCGTTTTTCAAAGTCCTTCTGGAACACTAGTTAACACTTTTGGTCCAATTGCATCAAACACCCAAACATTTAGCAACTTAAATCCTGGAAACTATACCTATACAGTAACCTCTCAAGATGGCTGTTTGGGCAATGGAGCTTTTCAAATTATAAATCCACCAGTTTTAACAGCTACTGCTGCAATAACAATTCCTTTAACGTGTACTGATGGGCAAATAACGGTTTATCCACTGGGTGGAACAGCACCTTATGAGTATATTGTTAATGGAGCTCCCTCAGTAAGTGATCCAAATATTCCAGTTCCTACTGCAGGTATATATTGTATAAGAGTTGTAGATAATAACAACTGTTTTATAGATGTTTGTATAACCGTTACAAATAATCCTCCTCCAGTTTACACCGTTTCTCAAACTAACGTTTTATGTTACGGAAACAATACGGGTCAGATAGTATTCACTATGACCAACGCCAATGGATATACTGTAGAATATAGTATTGACAATGGAGTAACGTATAGTGCTAGTTCAACTTTTTCAAATTTAATTGCTGGCACATACGATATTATTGTTCGATATACATTATCGGGTAATGTTTGTACCACTACTCCTGTAGTTATAACAATTACAGAACCAGCAGCAACCTTAACTGCATCTGCAGGAGTTTCTCAACTAGCAGGTTGTGGTCCATTGGGTGAAGGTCAAGTTAGAATTATAAATCCTCAAGGAGGAGTTTCCCCTTATTCTTATAGTTTTAATGGTGGTGGCACTTATGGACCTGCAAATACTGCTTTTTTATTACCTGGAACTTATACAGTTTACATTAGAGATGCAAACCTTTGCGTTTTTCCAATGACAGTAACTATCGATCCAGCTCCTGCAGCACCAACAATAGTGGTTAGTCCAGCAGTATTTGCCTGTACAGGAAATGCAACTAGCACTGTAACAGTAAATAATAATGGTGGAAGTTTTGCTTACACGTATCTGTTAGATGGCGTTCCAAATACACCTCCAAGCAATAATGTATTTGCAAATGTACCTTGTGGACCACACAATGTAACAGTAAATTATTTAGCTACTAATATTCCAACTTTTAGTAATCTATTATTTGAAGATTTTGGTTTAGGAAATGATACAACATCACCAGGTATAAATCCGGCTTATTGTTTTGAAAGACAGATAAATAACGCAGCATTTTGGTGTAGAGGTGGACCACAAATTAACGATGGTGATTATAGTGTTACAAAAAGAATATTATTTCCTTTTGGGGCTTGGTTTTCATTTTTAGACCATACTAGTAATGGTACAAATCCAAACGGTAGGTTTTTAGCCATAAATATTGGTGGAGTAGCAGGCGTAGGGGGAATTTTATATACAAAACCAATCGCAGACATTATTCCTAATCAAGCTATTAATGTTTCATTGTGGGCAGCAAATCTTTTAAGAATTGATCCAGGAAATACTCAAAGTCCACCAGATTTAACCATACAATTAGTAAGGGATCTAGGTTTACCTTCACAATCAATTATTGCATCAAGTAATACAGGTAATATTCCAAAATCAAATGCTTGGATAAATTATAACTTGACATTAAACCCTGGTCCAAATACAAATTTAAGTTTTGTAATTAGATCGAATATTGCTGTTACAAGCGGTAATGATGTAGTTATCGATGATATTAATGTATTTCAAATTCCAATTGCTTGTGTAACTACTAGAGTTTTCCCAATAAATATAGATTGTAACCAAGCATTTGCAGCGCAAGTAACTGGCGTAACTAATGTAACTTGTGCTGGTGCTAACAATGGAACTATTACTATTGCTGCACAGAATTTTGCACCAACAGGTTTTCAATATAGTACTGATGGTGGAACAACTTGGACAACCTCTTTAACTTCACCAGTAACTATTACAGGTTTAACCAATGCAACCTATAATATTAGAATAAGATACGATAGTAATCCAGCCAATACTGCTTGTGTTTTCCCTTTTACACAAGTTATTTCTGCTCCAGCAGCTTTAGTAACTTCAGCAACTTTTACACCAGCTACTTGTTTGGTTGGCGCAACTATTACAGCAACTGCAACAGGTGGAACAGGACCTTACCAATACCAATTGAGTAATTTGGTTCCAGCTATAATTGTACCTTATCAAAACAGTCCAATTTTTACTAATATTCCCCCAGGGACTTATATTGTAACTACAAGAGATATTAATCTTTGTACAGATCCAGTTGACACCACGATTATAATTACAGCACCAACAGCACCAACAGCTGTTATAGATGTAGCCTCTGATTTTTGTTATGATGGAACCAATGCAGCGACTTTAGTGGTAACTGCTTCGGGTGGTGTTGCACCTTATCAATATAGTATTAATGCGGGTCCATTTGGAACAAATAATACATTTACCAACTTAACTCCTAGTACTTACACGATAATAGTTCGGGATGATTTTGGTTGTACATTTACTTTACCAGCGCAAACTATAAATGCACAATTACTAGTTTCGGCTGTATTGACTAAAGATTTAGATTGTACCGCAAGTCCAAATGCAACGATTACAGGAACGGTTACTGGCGGTTATCCTCCCTATACGGTTCAAGTTTCTTTTAATACGAATCCATTTGTTGCATCACCGTTAGTGATATCAACGGCTAATGCTGGTACGTATCAATTTCAAATTACTGATAATAGAGGTTGTATTGCACTTTCAAACATCATTACCATTAATCCAATTGTAAATCCAACAGCAACTACAACCATTACCAATGTTACCTGCAACGGATTATCAAATGGAAGTGTTACGATTGTTCCAAGCTCTGGAACATCTGGATATACTATTAGTTTTAATGGAAGTGCATTCACTTCAACCACAACATATAGTGGATTAGCTGCAGGAACTTATCCTTACATTGTAAGAGATAGCAAAAGTTGTCAATTTACAGGTTCAGTTATTATAGGACAGCCTACACCAATTGTAGGCAATACCGTTATTACTACAGAATATTCTTGTACAACAAATGGTTTAATCACAATTAATGCTTCTGGTGGAACTGGTGGTTACACTTATTTTTTAGGCACTACTAATTTAGGAGGTAATACCTATGTTGTTTCAGCTTCTGGGACTTACATATTTACGGTATTTGATTCCTCTGGATGCTCCGTAAATACAGCTCCAGTTGTAATTCCATCTTTAAATCCACCAAGAGATTTAACATTTAATATTGTAGGGGCAGGTTTATCATGTCCGGCAAATACAGTTTCAGTAAATGTAAATTTACCACCATCTTCAGGTGGAACTCCACCAATTAGATTCCAAATTTTATCTCCTCCATTATATGCAACAGGTTTACAATCATCGGGTGTATTTCCTAATTTGCCTCCTGGAACTTATGTATTTAATGTGGTAGATAGAAATAATTGCTCTTATCAGGAAACATACGTTATTGCGCCTATACCACCTTTAACTGTTAATGGAACTTTAGTATCTAATGTGCGTTGTTTTGGAACGGCTACGGGTGCTGTTACCTTTACTGTTGGCAATACAACTGGTTTTACTTATACTTTGAACGGAACGGCAATGGGAACAGGAACGTCCCCAATAAATTTAACTGGTTTAATAGCAAATACATATACAATAGTTGTGACCAATACTGCAACCAATTGTACTGCAACAGCCACTGTAATTGTTAATCAGCCAACGGTGGCACTATCATCAACAATAGTTGTAACACCAATATCTTGTTTGGCAAACGGACAAGTAGTGGTAAATGCCGTTGGCGGATGGGGTGGAAATGTATATACATTAACGCCACCAGTTGGTCCTGTAGTGACTCAAGGAAGCAATACTTTTACCAATATTTCAGCAATAGGTTCTTACACAGTAACCACAACTGATTCTAATGGATGCGTGGTTTCAAATACCTTTACTTTAACCACTCCAGTAGCACCAACAGCAGTAATAGCAGTAGCTTCAGATTATTGTTATGATACAATCAATGCAGCAACTTTAATAGTTACAGCATCTGGTGGTGTTGCACCTTATCAATACAGTATTAATGGACAACCATTTCAAAATGGTAATACATTTACGAATTTAACCCCAAACGTATATACTATTACAGTAAGAGATGATTTAGGTTGTATATTTATTTTACCAGCACAAACTATAGAGCCACAATTAAATATTTCTGTTGGTTTGACCAAAGGTTTAGATTGTACTGCCAGTCCAAATGCAGTAATTTCAGGAACAGTTTCTGGAGGTTATTCACCATATACTTATCAAGTTAACTCTACAGGAGCATTTATTCCAATAGTGGGTAGTACTTTTACTTTTTCTACACCAACTTCAGGAACCTATCAATTTTTAATTACAGATGTAAGAGGATGTACTGTTCAATCAGGAATAGTTACTGTTGCGCCATTATCTTTGCCATTAATAACTTCGTTAACGCAAGGCTCACAAATTTTATGTAATGGAGGTTCAACGGCATCTATAAACGTTAATATTGATCCAACTGTTGGAGCAGGATCTATTATAATTAATGTATTAAACACAACCACTTCTGTAAATTACGGAACACAAACCTCTGGGTTACCAGCAGGAACTTACTTAGTCACTATCACTGATGCTAATTCTTGTACAGATACTGAAACTATTGTAATTTCTCAACCAGCACCTATTACATTTGGTAATACAGTTGTGCCAATTACTTGTACTGCTACAGGAACAGCATTGGGTTCAGTAACTATTCATACTGTTGCAGGAGGTGTAGGGCCTTATATATATACTTTAGTAAGTAATACTGTTCCAGCAACTCAAACATTTGGACCAACTTCTAGTTTAAGCCATACTTTTACTATTTTAAATTACGGTATTTATGTTTTAAGTGCAACCGATGCGAATGGCTGTACTACAACATCACCAAGTATTATAATATCTTCACCTCCAACAGATTTAGATATTAGTATAACCACACCACCTGCAACTTGTGCCGCAGGGGGAACAGCAGTTGTTACTGTTGGTGGCGCATTAGTAAGCTCATCATACTCTTTTGGAATTTATGATTTAACAGTACCACCATATGCTTCTACATTTTTTCCAGGAAGTGGATCGCCTTCAAGCTATACATTTACAGGTTTAATACCAGGAGTTTTATATACTTTTGTTGTTAGAGATGACATAAGTGGTTGTTATTATTTTGAACAAGCTGCTACTGCTATTCCACCTTTATCAAATTTAACCAGTACTATCAACGTTGTGAATAACGTAACTTGTGCTGGAAATGCTGATGCAAATGTTACTTTTACTTTTAATAACTATGGGGGTACTTCGGTAACGTATCAAATATTTAACTCCCAAACCAATACATCAGTTGCTCCACCGGTTACTTTAACAGGTTTATCTGGTGCTGCTGTAAATGTCCCAAATGTTGGACCCTTAGGACCTGGAATTTATTATATATTATTTACTGAAAATAATGGACCATTTACAGGTTGTAATAATGCTTCGGCTACATTTACAGTTACACAATCGGTTGTAGTTTTAAGCATAACAGCTTCAGTAATTAAAAATGACAATTGTAATCCATTGGCTGGTCAAATTGCAGCGATTGGTCAAGGTGGCGCAGGAGGATATACCTATCAAATTATTTCAAATTTATTACCAGCCCCTATTGCTATTTCACCAGGTTGGAATCCTTTAAATACCATCAATGCAGATTCAGGTAATTATGTTGCCTATGTAAAAGATGCGTTTGGTTGTATTACTTCAATCCCAATTGCTTTACCATTAGATCCATCGCCAGTAATTGCATTAGCAATAACGAATCAATGTGCAGGAACTCAAGGGAATTATTCAATAAATGTTACTTTAACTACACCAGGAGTTGGACCTTATACTTATAGTTTGGACGGTGGCGCTTTTGTAACACAAACCGCACCGTTTACTTATACTAACCTCTCTTCAGGTGCTCATACTGTAGAAATTAGAGATTTCAATGGTTGCGGCATGACAGCTAGCGTTACTATTTTAGCTCCAATTATTACATTACCAGTAATCACGGCATTGCCAACTTGTGCGAACAATGATGGTGTTGTGACTTTAACAAGTACTGGTGGTACAGGACCATTTAATTATACAATTTCACCAAATCCTCCAAGTGCAACTATTGTAGGTAATGTTATTTCTGGTCTTCCAGCAGATACTTACACCATTACAGCTACTGATGGGACAACTTTATGTACTAGAGTTGTTACAGTAACTTTAGGTGCAGCTACACCAGTTACTTTTACAACTTCTGTTAATAATGTTATTTGTAATGGTGATTCGAATGGTATTATAACGGTTAATTTACCAGCTTCAAATAATAATCCAATTTATACATATCAAATAATTTTACCAGTACCAGGTGCAGTTCAAAACTCAAATGTATTTACAGGTTTAGCAGCTAACACATATACTATTCAAGTAAATTCAGGAAGAGGTTGTTCTACAACAGGTACCGCTACAATTACAGAACCAAGTGTTCTTGTTGCTTCTGCTTCTGCTACAGCCTTTACTTGTGCGGCTAACAATTCAGTTAATATTGCTGTTATTACCGTTTCAGGAGTAGGTGGAACAGCAGGTTTCACTTATAGTATTAATGGTATAAATTATTTCACAACAAATACTTTCAATATTGTAAACAATGGAGCGATTCAAAACTTTACTGTTTACGTAAAAGATGCCAACGGTTGTATAGATACGGAAGTAATTTCTGTAAATCCTTTACAACAAATAACAAGCGGAGCAGTTACACAAACAACTGCTATTACTTGTACCAATCCAGAAGTAGTTTCTATAGCTGCTGTGGGTGGTTCAGGGAATTATAATTATCAATTATTACCATCTGGAGCGGTTCAACTATCTAATAGTTTCAATTTACCAACTCCAGGAACTTACTTTTTCCAAGTGAATGATCTAACTACAGGTTGTAATTTTGCAACTGTTGGTTATACCGTTGCGCCATTTAATAACATTAATGTTGTAGCAAACGCTGTAACACCAGTAACTTGTTTTGGAGACGCAGATGGATCAATAAACATAAATGTTTCGGGTTATACAGGAACTTATAATTATACTGTCTTTAGTGGTGTGGTTCCAGTGCAATCAGGATCTGGTAATACAGCAACAAATCCATTAGTTATTACTGGTTTGGGTGCTGGAAGTTATACCGTTCAGGTTACTGAAGCTGCAAGTCCATTCTGTGTTATTACTTCGAATGTTGTAACTGTTGGTTCACCATCAGCACCAGTTTCATTAATATTAATTTCTAATGTTAATGCCAACTGTAATATAGGAGCGCAAGTAACTGTAAATGGAGCTGGAGGAACACCAGGATATCAATATGCGTTTGTACAAGACGGATTCCCCGCGCCAGCTTTCCCGGTGGGATATTCAGCATCAAATACAGCTACTTTAAACCCATCAATCAACACACAGTGGGATGTTTATGTTAGTGATTCAAGAGGTTGCTTCACTTTTATTGATGTAACAATAAGTACAGATGCATTACCAACAGTAACATTACCACCATTTGCAGCAAATCAGTGTACTTCTACTGGAAACTCCTATACTTTCACAGCAACAGGAACTGGAGTTGGAACATTAACTTATTCTATAGGAGCTGGTTTCCAATCGTCTCCAACTTTTATAGTTACTGCTCCAGGACCTTACACCGTAACAATTAGAGATGGAAATGGTTGTTTTGCAACAGCTTCTATTACTACTTATGCTCCTATTAATAGCACACCAGTTGTAACTGCGTTGCCAACCTGTGCCAACAATGATGGTGTTATTACGATGACTACTACAGGAGGTGTTGGACCATTCACCTATACAATTGCGCTACCAGTTGGTACAATTGCAGGAAATGTTATTTCAAATGTACCAGCAGGTACTTATAATGTTACAGTAACGGATACTTTCACATTATGTACAAGAGTAGTTCCAGTAACTTTAGGAGTTCCTACTCCAGTAACTTTCACTACTACGGTTACACCAGTTACTTGTAATTTAGGAACTGATGGAATTATCACGGTTAACTTACCAGCATCTAACGACAATCCTATTTATACTTATGCAATAACAGCTGGTCCACAACTAAGACCAACTCAGAATTCAAATGTATTTACTGGACTTCCAGCTGGATCTTACACGGTTTTAGTAACTTCAGGTAGAGCTTGTACCGCTACACAAACGAATATTATCGTTGGCGAACCAGCACCAATTGTTGTTCCAGCAGCACCAATCACTCAATTTGGATGTACGCCACCAAGTAATACTAACAACCTGGCTACTATACAAATAACGGGTGTAACTGGGGGATCAGGAGTTTATACCAATTATCAATTTATTTTAGGTGCAACTATCCTTCAATCTGGAACTAGCAATACCTATTCTACTGCAAATATTGCTGGAGGAACGTATACTATTAACGTTTTTGATGCCAATGGATGTATTGGAACAACAACTGCAGTTATCAATCCATTTATAAGTATTTCAACTCCTACAGTAACGGTTACAAATCCGATTACTTGTACGACTAATGAAGAGATTACCATTGGTGTAACAACCACAGGAGGTCCAGCACCAGTTTACAGTTATACAGTTGATGGTTTTGGAGCCAATCCTTATTTGGTTACACAAGCCTCTCCAGTATTTACAGGATTAACAATTGGGGATTATTTGGTAACTGTTACCAACACAACAACTGGATGTAGCGTTCAAACTATTCACTATGTGTTTGACCCTAATACTTTTGATTTACAAATTAATAATATTGTAGATGTAACTTGTTTCGGAGGAAATAATGGAACAGCTAATATTACTATAATTGATAACGATTCAACACCAACAAATGATGCAGGAGCATTCTCTTACACAATTGTTGACGCGTTAAGTGTTACTGTAGCTTCTGGAAATAATCCAACAGCTGGACCACTTACAGTTACTGGATTGCCAGCGGGTATATATACGGCTAACGTAACATTGACAAATAATCCATTCTGTTTGGTTTCTCAAAACTTTACTGTAAATCAACCAACTGCTGCTTTAGTAATTACTGCTACTAGCACGCCAATTACGTGTGTGCCGTTAAATGACAACGGAACCATTTCAGCCTCTGCAACAGGAGGTTGGGGCGGACCATACGAATTCCAATTGATGCTTGGGGCAACACAAATTGTGGGTTACAGCACCAATCCTAATTTTACAGGATTAGTACAAGGAAACTATACTGTAAACGTCCGTGATATTAGAGGTTGTATTGTGCCAATAAATATGCCTTTGGTAAATCCAACACCAATTGCTGCAACGGTAACCGCAAGCGCACCAACAGTAACTTGTTTTGGAGATACTAATGCAAGTATTACCATTACAAACGTAATTGGTGGTCAAGGAAGTAATTATACTTACACACTTAATACATCGGTACCAACGTCTAGTTCTGGACCAATAACTAACCCAGTATTCTCAGGATTAGGAGCAGGAACGTATTCTGTTACTATCAGAGACGGGTTTAATTGTGAATTTACCTCTGGAGCTATCATTATTGGTCAACCAGCTGTAGTTACCGCCGATGTAGTATTAACAACTGCTCAAACTTGTAACAATCAATCTGTATTAACCTTAACAGGTGCTGGCGGAACACCACCATACAGTTATAGTTTAGATGGAGTTACTTATTTACCAGGTACATTTAATCCAACTATAACTATTAATGTCCCAGTAGGAACACACAGTTATTATGTTAGAGATGCGAATGGTTGTGAAAGCTTTAAATCTAATGATATAAAAGTTACACCTTTAGTTCCATTAGCTTTAACATTAGTTTCATCAGATTTAATTGTAGAATGTTTTGGTGATGCCAACGGATCAATTACAGTTAACGCTACGGGAGGATTAGGAAATTATTTATATACTTTAACTGGTCCAGTTAACATTGCAAATCAAGTTTCTGGAGTATTTAATAACTTACCAGCGGGTAACTATTCAGTTTCAGTTACTAGTGGCGATTGTATTGTAGCACCTTTGAATATTATAATTACACAGCCAACTCTTGCTCTAAGTGCTAGCACTGCGATTACAAATGTACTTTGTAATGCTGGAAGTACAGGTTCTATTACTGTAAATCCAGCAGGAGGAACTGCTCCTTACAGATATGCTATTTCACCTATCTTGAATCAGTTTTTTACAACAAATGTATTTAGTAATTTACCAGTAGGTAATTACACAATTTTAGTACAAGATAACAATGGTTGTTTTGTTCAATTGAATAGAAATATTACTGAACCAGCACCATTGTTGGCTGGAATAACAGCAATAATAAGTGAAACTTGTGCTAACGCTAACGATGGTTCATTTACTATAAATAATATTTCTGGTGGAACGCCACCTTACACTATAAGTTATGTTGTTGGATCAGTAAATGGAACACCAGTTACTTTACCACTTGGAAATACTTCATATACTTTCAATAATTTACCAGGTAACGTAGCTATTTATCAAGTATCTGTAACAGATGCTAATGGTTGTGGAATTGGTTTTGAAGCTAATATTGTAAAAGGAGCTAGCTTTACTGCTTTCCCGGATGTAAATTATGACTGTGTGAATAACGCATCAGCCAATTCTGTAACAATTAATGTAACTAGCAATCCAGCGGGTCAAGTGGCTTTATTTTCACTTGATGGTGCTCCAGACACGTTAAACAATGTATTTACTAATTTAACACCTGGATTACATTCTGTAGATGTTCAAATTGACAATTGTATTAAAACTGTTACATTTACTATAGATGCCGTTGCTCCATTAACAGTCGTAGCTAACAATGGTGGTTTAAACCAAATTGTAGCTGTAGCCTCTGGAGGTTCTGGGAACTATGTAAACTATGAGTTTAGTA
Organism: Flavobacterium sp.; assembly: GCF_031423415.1. Taxonomy (GTDB): domain Bacteria; phylum Bacteroidota; class Bacteroidia; order Flavobacteriales; family Flavobacteriaceae; genus Flavobacterium. The sequence goes on along the minus strand of NZ_JANPFL010000013.1, from coordinate 4,900 downwards.
TAGGTGGCACCGTGCTTCAATCGGGAACAAGTAATATTTATGTAATTACCCAAACTGGCACTTACACGATAGTAGTTACCGACAGCAATGGATGTACTGCTACCATTACCAAATACAAAGTGTTTATTCCAATATTTATTCCTGAAGTATTTACACCAAATGGCGATGGAACAAATGATGGTTGGGGACCAACAAATACCGAGAATTATAAGAATATTGAAACCATAGTTCACGATAGATACGGTAGAGAAATTGCCACTTTAAGAGAAGGAGAAAAATGGTTTGGTAAATACAACGGAAGCGAATTGCCATCTGGAGATTATTGGTACGTAATTCGTATTGATGGTAAAAACAGTGATGAATACGTGGGTCACTTTACCTTGTACAGATAACCTAAATAATAGCAAATCATGAATTCTCTATATAAAATAGTAAAAATGAAAAAATTTATAGTCGCTATATTTCTGATTTCCTTTGCTAAAAATCAGGCGCAAGAGCTTAATTTACCTGTGGCTACGCAATACTTGGCAGACAATCAGTTTGTTATTTCGCCTACATTTGCAGGAATTGGTGATAATTTTAGAATTAGAGCCAACGGATTAATGCAGTGGGTTGGAATAAAAGATGCACCAAGTAACCAAGCTTTGTATGCCGATTTTCGTATTGCCGATCAGTCAGGATTAGGAATTTCATTGTACAATGATAAAAACGGATTTACCCGTCAATCGGGAGCTAAATTGTCATTTGCTCACCATATTATTTTAGATTATCCGTCTAGGCAATACATGTCCTTTGGTATTTCTTTTAATTTAAATTATTTCCGAATTGAAACCGATAAGTTCAAGCAAAATATTTTTGATCCAAGTATCTTAAACGATAGATATACTTCAAACAACAACTTCGATGTAGGGTTTTTGTATCGAAATAAAGGTTTTTTTGCCAGTGTAAACGCGAGTAACCTTTTAGCTAAAGATGTTGATAAGTTTACAGGAATAGAGCCTAATTTGCTTCGTAATTATCAAATCTATTCAGGTTATACCTATAAATCAGATCGCGATGCAAGATTAGAATGGGAACCTTCAGGTTATTTCCAGTTTTTTGAAAGTGATGGTCGTTCCAGTACCGATTTAAATATGAAACTCCGTTGGTTAGACAATCAAAGAACAGGCTACGTTTGGGCTGGACTTTCCTATCGTTTCTTAAACGACCAACCAGCTAAGCCTTTAAATTTAGGACCAATGGTGGGTATTAAAAAAGGGAGTTTTTATTTTGGTTATTCTTACCAAATGATCCTAAATCAAATTTCCAACTATAACTCTGGAACGCACATGGTAACGCTAGGATTTGATTTCTTACAAGGCGTAAGCAACTGCCCATGTACACAAACCGAAGTAAACTATTAGCATAAATTTTTTATAATGAAAACAATTTTCGACATCAATTTTAAGGATAAAAAAGCCATTATAAGAGTAGATTTTAATGTTCCATTAGACGAAAATTTTAAGGTAACCGATGCGACTCGAGTTGAAGCTGCAAAACCTACTATTGATAAAATTTTATCCGATGGTGGAAGTGTAATCTTGATGTCTCATTTAGGAAGACCAAAAGGAGTTCAAGAAGAATTTTCATTAAAACATATTGTAAATAAAGTAGCTGAAGTATTAAATATTCCTATAAAATTTGCATCAGATTGCATAGGAGATGTTGCTCAAAATGCAGCCTCAAATTTAAAATCAGGCGAGGTGTTATTGCTAGAAAATCTCCGTTTTCACCCCGAAGAAGAAGCTGGCGATGTTGATTTTGCAAAACAACTTTCCCAATTGGGTGATATTTATGTAAACGATGCTTTTGGAACAGCACACAGGGCGCATGCCTCGACCACAATTATAGCTAAGTTTTTCCCTCAAAACAAATGTTTTGGCGCATTGTTAGCCAAAGAAATTGAAAGTTTGAATAAAGTACTTCAAAATAGTCAAAAACCCGTTACCGCAGTTTTAGGAGGAAGTAAAGTTTCGTCTAAAATTACGGTTATCGAAAATATTTTAGACAAAGTGGACCACATGATTATTGGTGGTGGCATGACCTTTACTTTTGTTAAAGCATTAGGCGGAAAAATAGGAAATTCCATCTCCGAAGATGACAAACAAGATTTAGCACTCGAAATTCTTCGTTTAGCAAAAGAAAAAAACGTTCAAATTCATATTCCAATAGATGTTGTTGCTGCCAATGCTTTTGCTAATGATGCACAAACACAAATAGTCGATGTAAATCATATTCCTGACGGTTGGCAAGGTTTAGACGCTGGACCAAAATCGTTAGAAAACTTCAAAAAAGTAATTCTAAAATCCAAAACCATACTCTGGAATGGCCCTTTAGGCGTTTTCGAAATGAAAAATTTTGCCAACGGAACCATTCAGTTGGGTAATTTTATTGCCGAAGCAACCGAAAACGGAGCATTTTCTCTTGTTGGCGGTGGCGACAGTGTTGCCGCCGTGAAACAATTTGGTTTTGAGGATAAAATGAGTTATGTTTCTACTGGTGGCGGTGCTATGCTTGAAATGTTAGAAGGAAAAACGCTTCCGGGAATTGCAGCTATTTTAAGTTAAAATTTCACTTTTAACAATTTTTTCACTCTTTCTTCGTTTTTAGTTTCTATGTTTGCTGTCCCACAAATAATTGATTATTAATTTGTTACCTAAAACCATGATTAAAAACACCTCCATATTTTCCATAATTTTCTTGGCTTCTGTATGCTCATGGTCACAAATTCAAGTAGTTACAGATTCTGTAAAAAAACCAGAAATTAAACTTTCGTTTCTAGATTCTTTAAAAACCACTTACATTGTTGATGACATGTCAACTTGTGTGGATAGTCTTTGGTTGCAAGATTTATCGACAGAAAAAGTGTATAATGACTTAATTTCGGACATAAAAAACATCAATTTAGACCAAACAGTCGATTATGAATTACCAACCGAGGTTTTGAAAGAAAGACTGCGTTTAATGGACGAAAAATCGCCTTTTAACATCGAATACAACGTTGGGTTAGAAAATATAATCAAATCGTTTCTTAAAAACAGAAAGAAGTCCTTTGAAAGACTAATGGGTGTCTCGCAATATTATTTCCCAATGTTTGAAGAAGCTATGGCAAAATACAATGTGCCTTTGGAGATAAAATACCTTGCCATTGTAGAATCGGCATTAAACCCAAAAGCAGTTTCAAGAATGGGAGCTACCGGTTTGTGGCAATTTATGTACGAAACAGGCAAGCAATACAAACTAAACATCAATTCCTATGTTGACGAACGCAGCGATCCATTGAAAGCGAGTGATGCTGCAGGACGCTACATGCAAGGAATGTATAAGATTTTTGGCGATTGGGAATTGGTATTAGCATCCTATAATTCAGGTGCAGGAAATGTTTCTAAAGCGATTAGACGCTCTGGAGGTTATCAAAATTTTTGGAATATCAAGAAACATTTACCAAGAGAAACCCAAGGATATGTTCCGGCTTTTTTAGCCACAATGTACATTTTTGAATACCATAAAGAACACGGAATAGTTCCTAATAAAGCCATTGTAAATCATTTGAAAACAGATACTATAGCGGTGAAAGCCAAAATGTCGTTTGCACAAATTTCGGAATTGTTGGACATGCCAGTTTCGGAAATTGAATTTTTGAATCCATCTTATAAAATGAAAGTGATTCCTTATATTACTAAGGAAACTCATTTTTTAAGATTGCCAAAAGATAAGATTGCGATTTTCACGTCCAATGAAGATAAAATGTATGCTTATGTAAATTACAATGAGCGCCAACGCGAAAGACCATTTGAAGCCAAACCAAAAGTAATTAAAGATTCCACCGTTGTTGCTAGTAAAGCCAATGAACAATTGTTAGCTGAAGCAATATCAAACACCAAAACGATTACCAAAACCAAAATCCACAAGGTGAAGCGTGGTGATAATTTGAGTGATATTGCCGACAAATACAATGTTACAATGTCCGATATTAAGTCTTGGAACCGATTAAGAAGCAATAAAGTACAAGCAGGAACCAAGCTGAAAATCCTTTCGGAGAAAACCATAAAGATTGCTCAAAAAGCAGACAAAAAAGTACCGACAAAAGTTATTCCTACTGAAATTAAATCAGAAATTGTTACAGAAAAGCCAACTGAAACTAAAGAATACATTGTAAAAGCTGGAGACAATTTGACTAAAATTGCTAAAGAAAACAAGCTTTACGTTTCCGATTTAAAAAAATGGAACAACTTAATTGATAATAATGTTAAGTTGGGCGATGTTTTACAACTTTCGGCAAATGAAACGCAAGTAAAAACTCCGGAAATTACATTTTATACCGTAAAAAAAGGCGACAATATTACCAAAATAGCCGAAGTGAACCAAGTGACTATTGCTGATTTAAAATTGTGGAACAAACTGCCAGACAACAATGTTAGAGTAGGCGAGAAGCTAACCATAGAAAAACAATCACAAACCATTGCCGAAACCCAAAAGGAAAGCCGAAGAAAAGCTGCTTTCGATGAGGTGCGATTGTACATAGTTCAAAAAGGAGATTCATTGTACAGTATTTCCCAAAAACACAACACCACTGTTGCCGATATTAAAAAACAGAACGACATACAGGATGAAAACTTACAACCAGGTATGAAGTTGAAAATAAAAGGGTAAAACAACGAGCTACAAAAACATAAATAGCCTTATTCCAAGTATTTTAATTGGGTTAAGGCTTTTTTATTTTAAAATAATAATAACCCGTTGGGTGTAATTAAATTATTTGCGTTTTAATATTATTGATTGGTCTCTCAAAAATAAATTTATTGATGAATTGCACCAAAGTTAAAGCTGTTATTTTAGCTAAAATTCTTGTTTTAAAACC
>NZ_JANPFL010000012.1:0-1312 GCF_031423415.1 Flavobacterium sp. | reverse complement strand
GCTGTAGATGATAAACACAATTTAGTAGTAGCCACACACACCATCAATCGCAATGATAAAAACGCACTTTCGGCCATTGCATTAGAAGCCAAAGAGAATTTAGCACTAGAAACCTTTACAGTTTTAGTAGACAAAGGCTACCATAATGGAAGAGAAATAGACTCCTGCAAGCAAGCCAACATCACCACCATTGTGGCGCATCCTGATCAAGGTAAGAGTAACGAAAACGGTACCCAACCCGAGTATTTTGTATCACAATTTACCTATAACAATGAGGCAAATACTTATACTTGTCCACAAGGACAAACCCTGACTACCACAGGGAGCTGGCACAAGAAAACAGGGCGCACCGAAGAAAGCGGCTATCAATTCCAAAAATACCGCACACCAGCCTGCAGAACCTGTCCAGTAAAAGACTTATGTACTAGTAGGAAAGGAGGAAGAGAAATAGACCGAAGTCAGTACGCCGATGCTGTCGAGGAGAACCATCAGCGCTACAAAGACAACCCACAACTCTACCGAAAGAGGCAGGAGATTAACGAACATATCTTTGGGACAATAAAGCGAAAATGGGGTTACAATTACACCGATTTAATAGGTTTAGAAAAAGTAAACGGAGAACATAGCTTGATTATGTTGGTTTATAACATCAAACGCAGCATCAATATCCTGGGTGTTCCTGAGCTGATTGCCAAACTCAAAAAATGGAACTCACCTTACAAGAACAAAGTTTTGTTTTTAGTAAAAACGGACTATTTAAAGGGTATATCCCCCTTCCTTTTTGGACAAACCAAATTAGCGACCTAAAATAAAGCCTTCTCTAAAAGGCTTTATTTGGATTATAGCACTAGGAAAATTTGAAGATTGAAAGGGGAAAAGGAGGTTATTTCACAGCCTGACGTTCCGCCGCTTGGCGAGGTTGCGAACTTCGTAACCGTTTATTTTCCACTAAAGATAAAATTTCTTGCGGAACGCAAACGTGAATTTACCACAAAATTCGCAATCTTGCCAAACCGCTGTTATCCTTATTTTATAATTGCCAGTTCCTAATTGCACTTAAAGTATTGTATTCATTGACTTTATTAAATTTGACAGTGCAATTTTAAGCATAAAAAAGCAATGAAATACTTGTTTTGTTGTACCCAATGTTGTACCTTCGTATCACGATGCATCCAATTGAAAACCCAGTATTTACAATACTTTCACTCGTTTGCATTGCTTTACAAATATAGTACAACATTTCTAATTTCCTAACACTATGGCATCAATTAAACTAATTTTAAGAACACATCAGGCAGACCAAACTGGACAC
>NZ_JANPFL010000011.1:0-1415 GCF_031423415.1 Flavobacterium sp. | reverse complement strand
ATTTAAATAAAAAAACTGCCAATAGAAGCAGTTTTTCTTTCAAAATTTTTAAATTAGTATAGACCATTAATTTTTTGCCATAACAATTCGTCGAAACCTGACAATGCAAATGTTGGATTAGCTGCATCGGATACTTCGCCCATTCTAATGACTACCATTTTTTTGCTTGGAATTACATAAATTTTTTGATCATTTTTGCCTAAAGCCATAAACATATCTGTTGGGCCAGCAGGAATTAATGTGCCTTGAAAAGTAATTTGAGAACTTGGTAAATGAAAACTCGATTTCCCGTTCAACCACCACAAATAGCCATAACTTAGATTTATATTTTGAGAAGTATTAGTAGCCTCGTTATAAAATGTTTCATTTAGAATTTGGTTATTTTCCCATTTTCCTTTATTGAGAATCATTAAACCAAATCTTGCCATGCTTCGGGTTGTACTCCAATATACTTGACTGTTTCCAGAAGTTTTCCATTCACCAGTCATTCCGATTTTGTTTTTTAATTTATCGTTAAAATAATTTTCCCAACTTTGTCCACTAGCTGCTGCGATTACATCTTGTAATTTAACATACACATTGTGATAAGCCCAACGATTATTGGCATCGGCTTTGTAAATTAGACTTGCAGTATTGATTTCATCGGTAGTATCATCAAGTCCTGATGTCATGGTTAACAAATTTTTGCAAGTTATTAAATTTTCTTGTGCCAAAGTTTCGCTTGTCCAACCTGTGCCTAAATATTGCGAAACTTTATTATTTATGTTAATTAAGTTTTCTTGTTGCGCTATTCCTGTTACTGTAGATGTTAAAGTCTTTCCTGCACTTGCCCAGTACCAAGGCAAGGTTGCATCGTGTCCGTTAAAATAATTTTCTAAAACTATGCGACCATTCACTAAAACAATAAATCCTTTAGTGTGTTTTTGATCTAATAAATCGAGTAACGGTTGTACACCAGTTTGTTTCCAACCTAAATCTGCTATTGTTTTTGTTTCCCAACTTGTGCCAGTTAATGGTGGAAAATACATTGTTTCAGTTGTAATAGAGGTTGGAACAATTGTTGGTTCTATGGTTGTTTCGTCTTTGCTACAACCAATTTGGAACGCTATTGCGAATGTTAAAATAAATTTTTTATACATAATAGTAAATTTTAGTTTTAATTAAGACTTTAAAATTTCAAAAAGGTTTAATCTAAGTTTTTTAATTGCTAAATTTGTGAATTAATCGATGGCTTTTAGCCCAGATAAAAAAGGAAATCCTTTTTTGATAAAATCTATTTTTTCTTAAACTTGCAGAACGACCAAAGGAAGTTCCTGAAAGTTTGTAGAAAAAAAGTTTTTAGAGAAAAAGATTGAATTGCATAGCTGGATTGGCTCCAAAATACAAAAAAATATGAAAAATAGTTTTATAATTGC
>NZ_JANPFL010000010.1:0-59498 GCF_031423415.1 Flavobacterium sp. | reverse complement strand
ATTGCTATGACTTTATAATTTAAGTTAAACTGTAAATGTTTTTAATGTTTTGCCTATTTCTTCGTTTACAATTGCAGCAAATTCCTCAATTGTGACGCTCATATTGCCATTTCCTTCTTGTCCTTGACGACGTATGGATATGGTTCCGTTTTTCTCTTCTTCCTCGCCTACAATCAGCATAAACGGGGTTTTCTGCATCTCTGCATCTCTAATTTTTCTTCCAATTGACTCGTTTCTGTTGTCAATTAGTGCGCGAATTTCGTGATTTTCTAGCAGATTTAAAACTTTTTTTGCATATATTTCATATTTCTCACTCAAACACAATATAATAGCCTGTTCAGGCATTAACCAAAGCGGGAATTTTCCTGCTGTATGTTCGATTAAAATAGCGATAAAACGTTCCATTGAACCAAAAGGTGCTCTATGAATCATAACTGGTGTATGCAACTGATCGTCTGAACCTTTGTAAGTCAATTCAAAACGCTCTGGCAAGTTATAATCTACCTGAATGGTGCCCAATTGCCATTGTCTTCCAAGAGCATCTTTTACCATAAAGTCCAGTTTTGGACCATAGAAAGCCGCTTCACCATAAGCGACAACAGTTTTCAATCCTTTGTCGGCAGCAGCATTGATAATCGCATTTTCTGCTTTCTCCCAATTCTCGTCGCTACCAATATATTTTTCTCTGTTTTCTTGATCACGCAACGAAATTTGAGCAGTAAAATTTTCGAATCCTAACGAACCAAAAACATACAATACCAAATCAATTACGTTTTTGAACTCCTGATCCAATTGATCCGGAGTACAGAAAATATGTGCATCATCCTGAGTAAAACCTCTTACACGAGTCAAACCGTGCAATTCACCACTTTGTTCGTAACGATAAACGGTTCCAAATTCAGCATAACGTTTTGGTAGATCTTTGTACGACCAAGGTCTTACATTATAGATTTCACAGTGATGAGGACAGTTCATTGGTTTCAACAAAAACTCTTCGCCTTCGGCTGGAGTATTTATGGGTTGAAAACTATCTGCACCGTATTTAGCATAATGACCAGAAGTCACGTACAATTCCTTTTGTCCAATATGTGGCGTTACCACTTGCTCATAACCCGCTTTTTTCTGTGCTTTTTTCAAAAATTGCTCTAAACGATCACGCAAAGCAGCACCTTTTGGTAACCACAAAGGCAATCCTTGACCCACTTTTGCCGAGAAAGCGAATAATTCCAATTCTTTTCCTAGTTTTCTATGGTCGCGCCGTTTGGCTTCTTCCAACAACTCTAAGTATTCGGTTAAGTCTTTTTGTTTTGGAAAAGAAACGCCATAAACACGAGTTAATTGCTTGTTTTTTTCATCACCACGCCAGTAAGCACCGGCGATACTCATTATTTTCATTGCCTTAATGATTCCAGTATTCGGAATATGACCACCACGACACAAATCAGTAAAAGTAGAATGATCACAAAAAGTGATGGTTCCATCTTCTAGATTCGAAATCAACTCCGTTTTATAAACATTGTCTTTATAAACCTCCAAAGCTTCGGCTTTAGAAACAGGACGCAATTTAAATTCGTGTTTTTCTCTTGAGATTTCTAAGACTCTATTTTCAATTTTTTTGAAATCAGCATCAGTGATTTTGTGGTTTTCAAAATCTACATCATAGTAAAAACCATTAGCTATTGCTGGCCCAAGGGTTAATTTAATCCCCGGATACATTTCCTCAAGAACCTGCGCCATCACGTGCGAAGTCGAATGCCAAAAAGCTTTTTTACCACCTTCATCATTCCAAGTAAATAATATAAGACTGCCGTCCGTCGTCAAAGGAGTTGTAGTTTCAACAATTGTACCATCAAAAGAAGCCGAAATCACGTTTCTGGCAAATCCTTCGCTAATACTAATAGCAACATCCATTGGAGTTACTCCTGCTGCAAACTCTCTAACTGACCCGTCGGGCAAACTAATCTTAATCATTGTTTTTAATTTTGTGACTGCAAATATAACGCATTACAAAAACACAAGCAAAATATATGTATCATTAATGTGATTCAATACGATTTTGAATGTTTGCCTTTTCGTGATATTTTTTTTGTAATAAAGGTTTTGTCTCACCACGTTATAAATTACGCAAAAAAAGTGAGCTTTTAACTTAAGCATTACCTTTGAGATTGACCAAAAAAGATTTATTCTAAAGACTTAGTGTAACCATGTTTTTATAAATTGTAAATAAAATTGAGTTTGAAATTTATCACAATAATACCTAAAGACTTAAACTACACAAAATATTTTGATATCAGAGTCGCATATTCAATTATTGAAAATTTAAGTGTAGAAAATTTTAAAAGCAATAAAGTTAGTACAAGCTCAAATCACTTATAAGGAACCACTAATTAAAAATTAATTAATTATAGATTTTTCTGATTTAAATGTACAAATCTAAATTTATAAATATATTTACATTCTAAAATTCACATTCTCCAGACCTTTATGACGACTACAACAATTTCAAATTCTAATTTATCAGCTCAAATAAAACACGTGGGAGCTGAAGTATTTTCTTTAAAAAGTGACCTAAATAAAGAATATATTTGGGAAGGAAATCCAACATTTTGGGGAAAACATTCGCCAATTTTGTTTCCAATTGTTGGTTCATTAAAGCACAATTCTTATTCATATAATTCAAAACAATTTAAGTTAAACAGACACGGTTTTGCAAGAGAAATGGCATTTGAATTAATAGAAAAAACGGCAGAAAGTGCGACATTTTCTCTAGCTTCAACAATAGAAACCAAAAAAATATATCCATTTGATTTTGAATTACAAATTAGTTATTCTTTGGAAGACAATAAATTAAATATCAATTATAAAGTTATTAACAATAATGATTTAACAATGCCTTTTGCTATTGGAGCTCATCCTGCATTTGCCTTGCCAGGAGATTTTGAAAACTACAGTCTTGAATTTCAAAAAGATGAAATTCTAAATTACCATCTTTTAGAAAACGGTTTAATTTCTAATAGTACAAATAATCTTCCCCTTAATAATAGACGACTTGAATTAAAATATAATTTATTCGAAAAGGATGCTTTAGTGTTTAAAACATTGAAATCTAAATCAATAACCATTTTAAAAAATGCAAACCCAGTATTAAGAGTTAATTTTAGTGATTTTCCCAATTTAGGTATTTGGACGGTTGTAAATGCTCCTTTTTTGTGTATTGAACCGTGGTTTGGATACTCAGATACCTTGCATGAGCATGTTGAATTTACAAAAAAGGAAGGGATTCAACTTTTGGAAAAACAGAAAACATTTAAATCAAATTATAGTATCGAAATTTTGTAAAATATGTTAGACATTAATTTTTTACCTTTTCAAAAGCTGCAATCCGAGCGTTTGGTTTTACGACGAGTTGTTAAGGAAGATGTAGCCGAAATTTTCGCACTTCGGTCAGATCAAGAAGTCATGAAATATATTCCAAGACCTTTGCTAAAAACCGAAGAAGAAGCAATAGCGCATATCACTGCAATAGATGAAAAAATAGATTCGAACGAAGGAATAAATTGGGCAATTACTCAAAAAGGAAACTCAAAACTAATAGGAATTATTGGTCATTATATACTAAAACCAGAACATTTCAGATCAGAAATTGGTTATATGCTACTTCCAGAATATCACGGAAAAGGTATCATTTCCGAAGCCTTAAAAGAAGTTGTAAATTATGGTTTTGAAGTGATGAAATTGCATTCAATTGAAGCTATTATTGATCCGGAAAATATTGCATCTGAGAAAGTATTGCAAAAAAATGGTTTTGTAAAAGAAGCACATTTCAAAGAAAACGAATATTATGAAGGCCAATTTATAGATTCCGCGATTTACTCACTTTTGAATAAATACTAATTATGAATTTTTCTAAAAAAATTATCTAATTTCGCAAAACTAAATGATTCGAGTAAAAGAATCATTTTATTAAACCCCAAAAAAAATATGAAAAAATTATTCATTTTTAGCTTACTTTTGATTTCTTTCTTTTCGCAAAGTCAAACTTACATAAAAGGGAATGCAGTAACAGCTTTGGCTTTAGTTCCAAATATTGGCATAGAAACTAGCATTGGTAAAAAATCGACCTTTCAGTTTGATATTGTAGCCTCTTTTTGGAGTTCTATCAATGGCAGACCGTTTGAATTTTATATGTTCACTCCAGAATATCGATACCATTTTAGAGAAAAATATAATGGCTTTTATGCAGGAGCTAATGCTGGTTTTGACGCTTACAATATTACAAAATGGAATTATTATGCTGCTAGAATACATCAAATAGGAGTCGGATACAGAATTGGTGCAACTATTGGATATGAAAAAAAATTAAATGACCGATTTATGCTTGATTTTTTCTTGGGTGGAGGGACACATCAAGGATTTTATCACAGTTATTATATTGAAACTGGTGAAAGATTTGGCCCTGACAAAGCAGTGGGACGCAACAAAAGCGGAGAATGGATTCCTTATCGAGGAGGAATTATGATATCGTATCGATTAAACTAGACTGTGAACTTCGAACAAGTTTTTATATACAATTCTTCGACTTTTTTCCTAGCCCAATCCGTTTTTCTTAAGAAAGTTAAACTCGATTTTATACTTGGATTATCTGTAAAACATTTAATTTTGATTAATTCGCCCAAAGTGTCGAATCCATAATAATCCACAAGTTGTTCCAAAATTCTTTGCAACGTAATTCCGTGAAGCGGATCTTTTGATTGTAGCTTTTCCATATTACAAATTTAGGGCATTTATTTAGATTTCTTTGGCGTTTCATTCAATTGTATCTACATTTGCAATCCGATGCTAAAAACAATTAACATTCTCAATAAAAGAGCCCGTTTCGATTATGAAATAATCGAAAAATTTACTGCCGGAATTGTTTTGGCTGGTACCGAAATAAAATCGATTCGTTTAGGAAAAGCCAATATCACTGAAAGTTTTTGCGAATTTAATGGCACAGAACTTTTTGCAATTAATACTTACATTGAAGAATATGCTTTTGGCAACCAATTCAACCACAAAGCCAGAAGCGAACGAAAACTTTTGCTGAACAAACGAGAATTGAAAGGTTTGGCAAGAAGTGTTCAAGCTAAAGGTTTGACTATAGTTCCTTTAAAATTATTTACCAATGAAAAAGGAATGGCAAAACTAGAAATTGGACTTTGTAAAGGAAAAAAAACCTACGACAAACGCGAATCGCTTAAAGAACAAGATACTAAGCGCGATCTCGATAGAATAAAGAAATCATTTTAATAAATTGTAATTTTCTTTAAATGTTTTTTTTTATTAAAAAATTATGACTAAATTTGTCAAGACAATTTTAATCTTAATTATTAATGAAAACATTACTCAAAAATGCACGTGAGCAAAAAGGATTAAAGACAAGAGAAGTGGCACAGCTTTTAGGAATCGATCAAGCTTTGATCAGCAAATTTGAAAATGGTTCAAGAAAACCTACCAAAGATCAAGTTATAAAGTTGGCTTCTTTATTAGAAATCGACTATGAAACATTGATGGTGGCTTGGCTCAAAGAGAAAATTCTTTACGAAATTGGTCAAGATGAATTTGCAATGAAAGCAATGAATATGGTTCGTGAAGAATTGGAAAACAACTATGTTGCTGTAAAGAATTCAATTTCCAAGAACTTATTGTCTATTATTAATCAAATAGATGTTTTGAAAGCAAAATTGGATCAATTTCGTCAGTTTGACAGCTATAGAATTGCTCAAGCATTAGAACTCGAATATACTTTTGAAAGCAATCGCATTGAAGGAAACACGCTCACTCTTCGAGAAACTGATTTGGTTATCAACGAAGGTTTGACTATTTCTGGTAAAAGTATGCGTGAACATCTGGAAGCTATCAATCATCAGGAAGCGATTGCTTATATAAAGCATTTGATGGAAAAAAATACATCTTTAAATGAAAGAGAAGTTCTATCTATTCACAACTTGATTCTTCGTGGTATTAATCCCGAAGATGCAGGGCGATATCGTAGAGTACAAGTGATGATTAAAGGAAGTTCTTTTATGCCACCGCAACCTTTTTTAGTTTCTAAGGAAATGGAAGATTATTTTATTTGGTATGAAACCAATAAAAATGCTTTACATCCAATAGTTTTGGCAGCAGAACTTCACGAACGTTTGGTTACTATTCATCCTTTTATTGATGGAAATGGTAGAACTTCGCGTTTGGTGATGAATTTAATTTTGTTGCAAAACGGTTACGTCATTGCTAATATTAAAGGAGATTATGACTCTAGAATGCAATATTACAATGCTCTGGAAACCGCTCAAACCAAAAATAACAAGGAAGATTTTCTCTTATTTATTGCTCAAACTGAGAAAGAAAGTTTAGAGCGTTATCTTGAAATTATTGGTCAATAAAATCCATTTTCAGCTCCCTTCTCTTTGCTTCGCCAGTTCGCTATCGCACGTGTGGGAAGGATTTGAGTTGGAATTTAATTTTTATTCTCCAATAAAGGCACAAATTTAAAATCTCCAAATTCGTGTTTTTCAAACTGAGTTTCATTTTTCCTTATAAGCAAAGTCATAATTTGTTTTTCTTCGCCAAGCGGAATCACTAGCCTTCCTCCTACTTTTAGTTGTGCCATCAAGGCTTGCGGAATTATTGGCGCACCAGCCGTAACAATAATGCTATCAAAAGGCGCATGATTGGGCAATCCTTTGTAGCCATCGCCAAAAGAAAGATGTTTTGGACGTATTCCAATTTCTAATTTTGGCAATAAAGCAGAAGTTTGTTTGAATAATTCGTTTTGCCTTTCGACACTATAAACCTTAGCTCCCATTAAACACAAAACTGCAGTTTGATAGCCAGAACCCGTTCCTATTTCGAGAATTTTATGGTCTTTTTTTACTTCTAATAACTGACTCTGAAAAGCCACCGTATATGGTTGCGATATAGTTTGTCCAGCACCAATAGGAAACGCTTTGTCTTGATAGGCATAGTCGGCAAAGCTAGAATTCAAAAAGAGATGTCTTGGTATTTTACTAATAGCTTCCAAAACACCTTTGTCAATAATTCCTTTTTCTTTCAAAAGAGTTACTAATTGATTGCGAAGTCCTTGATGTTTGGCAGTATCTTTCAAAATTTGGAGCGATTAATTGCGGCAAAAATAAACTTAAAAATTTCAAAAATCAAGTAAGTATTTCCAAAACTTTAAACAACAAAATATAGACCATAAACAAATAAATTTTATATTTGTTGAAAATCATTTTTATGTTAAAAGTAGGCGTTTTAGGTGCTGGGCATCTCGGAAAAATACATTTAAGATTGTTACAACAATCCGAAAAATATGAATTGGTTGGTTTTTATGATGAAAACCAAGAAAATGGGGAAAAAGTAGCCAAAGAATTTGGCTACAAACAATTCTCCACAATCGCAACTTTAATTCACGCCGTCGATGTTATCGATATTGTAACGCCCACACTTTCGCATTTCAAATGTGCCAAAGTTTCCATCAAATCTGGCAAACACGTTTTTATAGAAAAACCCATTTCAAATACCGTTGCTGAAGCCGAAGAAATCATTGCTTTAGCCAAAGAATATAATGTAAAAGGTCAAGTAGGTCACGTCGAAAGATTCAATCCTGCATTCAAAGCGACCAAGGAAATGATCGAAAATCCGATGTTTATTGAAACCCATCGTTTAGCGGAATTCAATCCTCGTGGCACGGATGTTCCTGTAGTTTTGGATTTAATGATTCACGACATAGATGCTATTTTGAGTGTTGTCAAATCGAAAGTGAAAGATATTCACGCCAGTGGAGTTTCGGTAATTAGTGACACTCCAGATATTGCCAATGCTCGACTTGAGTTCGAAAATGGTTGTGTTGCCAATCTGACTGCGAGCCGAATTTCAATGAAAAATATGCGCAAAACACGTTTCTTCCAGAAAGATGCTTATATTTCTGTAGATTTCTTGGAGAAAAGATGTGAGGTGGTAAAAATGAAAGACGCTCCCGAAATACCTGGAGATTTTGATATTATTCTACAAAATGCCGAAGGCGTAAAAAAACAAATCTACTTTTCGAATCCCGATGTGGAGCAAAACAATGCCATTCTTGACGAATTGGAATCTTTTGCCGATGCTATCAATAATGACACTACTCCAGTGGTTACATTGGAACAAGCGACAGAAGCTTTAAGGGTTGCTTACCAGATTATTGATTGTTTTAAGAAGTAATATTTTAAATAAAATACTCCATCATTATTAATCCTTCCAATTTAAAATAAAATTTTGAAAATAGATTTTACATACTCAGAAGCAATTGAACAAATAATGATTGAAAATGGTAATTTCGCACCACTAAAATTACTGTATGAAAATATTTGGCGATTTAAAGACAAATCGAAAATCATTGGAAAAACACCGCATAATACTATTCAAGAACGTGTCCAGAGGGATCCCAGATTTACGAGAATTGCAAAAGGTGTGTATGCATTAACAGAGTTTGTGAATAAAATTGATTCTAATGATCTTGGAAGGTTTGAAGTGCAAAATGAATCAATTGTCTTTAAAAAAAGAGATTTAACCGAAAAACTTTCACAACAAAAAATCAGAATTGGGCAAAATGATTTTAGAAATAATTTATTTAAAGAAATGAATTATTGTCCAATTACTGGAATTAATGAGAAACGCTTATTAGTTGCAAGTCATATAAAACCGTGGATTCACAGTAATAATGACGAAAGACTTAACCCTAAAAACGGCTTTTTATTGTCCCCATTATTTGATAAACTTTTTGACAAGGGAGTTGGACTAATCACGTTTTCATTAGCTAAAGAAATTCTTATTTCTAATAAACTTTCGAAAGAAAATATAAAAAAATTAAATATTGATCACAAACAAATTATCGTTGATTTACCAATATTTGGCAGAGAAGATTTTTTGGAATATCATAAAAAATATATTTTTCAAGGATAAGTTAAAAAAAATCAAGAAACATCAATGTTAGTAAATGATATGAATTTAAATTAACAAAAAAATCAAAAAATCAGCTCAGAAAAACCTTGTTTTGGAACCTGCCATTTTCTCCATAAATGATAACGAACACGAGGTTTTCAACGAAGATAGCAATCTTTTAATAAAGAAAATTGACGGCGATATTTTATATTTGGACCCGCCTTATAACGCTCGCCAATACGGATCTAATTATCACTTATTGAACACAATAGCAAAATACGACACCTTTATTCCAAAAGGAAAAACAGGTCTTAGAGATTACCATCGTTCAGATTATTGCAGCAAAACAAATGTTAGAAAATCCTTTGAAGAGTTGGTAAAAAATGCTAATTTCAATTATACTTTTTTAAGTTACAACAACGAAGGTTTAATGTCGGAAGACGAAATTAGAACTATTATGTCCAAATACGGAAAATACGATTTGGTAACCACCAATTACCAACGATTTAAAGCCGATAAAACCGAAAATAGAATTCACACAGCAAGCAGTACAACTGAATTCTTGCACATTTTAGAAAAGAATTAATTAAAATCCTATTTACCTCTAATAGGAATTCCCCCTCTGGGGGTTAGGGGGCTTAATATGAATATAATAGCCGTAATCGGAGCAGGAACAATGGGTAACGGAATTGCACATACCTTTGCACAAAGTGGTTTTACCGTCAAATTAATCGATGTTTCCGAGAAATCTTTGGATAAAGGAATGGCAACTATTTTTGCCAATTTAGACCGAATGGTTGCTAAAGGAACAATCACCGAAGAAGAAAAATTCAAAACCATCAATAACATTATCACTTATACTGACATCAAAGACGGCGCTGTTGGTGTTGATTTAGTGGTTGAAGCTGCAACGGAAAACGTGGAATTAAAACTCAATATTTTCAAACAATTGAATGAAGTTTGTTCGCATAATACGATTTTGGCAACCAATACTTCTTCCATTTCTATCACGCAAATTGGTGCTGTTGTGGCTCATCCGGAACGCGTTATTGGAATGCATTTTATGAATCCTGTGCCCATTATGAAATTGGTCGAAATCATTCGAGGTTACAATACGAGTGATGAAGTGACGAAAACCATTATGACTTTATCCGAAAAACTAGGTAAAACTCCAGTTGAAGTCAACGATTATTCGGGTTTTGTTGCCAATAGAATTTTGATGCCAATGATAAACGAAGCCATAGAAACATTATACAATAAAGTAGCCGGTGTTTATGAAATTGACACGGTAATGAAACTCGGAATGGGACATCCGATGGGACCATTGCAATTAGCCGATTTTATTGGATTGGATGTATGTTTAGCCATTTTGAATGTGATGTACGACGGTTTTAAAAACCCAAAATATGCGCCTTGTCCTTTATTGGTCAATATGGTTCGCGCCGGAAAACTAGGAGTAAAATCTGGCGAAGGTTTTTATGATTATAGCGAAAGTAAGAAAGCAGAAAAAATCTCGAAACAGTTTATCAAATAATTAAAAATGGATAATTGATAATTGATAATTTTTTTAATTATTAACTGTCAATTATTAATTATCAATTGAAATATGTCAGTAGCACAAAACCTCCTCAAAATAAAATCCACTTTACCATCAACCGTAACACTAGTTGCTGTTTCTAAAACCAAACCCATTCCAGATTTGATGGAAGCTTACGATGCGGGTCAACGCATTTTTGGAGAAAACAAAATCCAAGAAATGGCCGAGAAATGGGAAGCAATGCCAAAAGACATCGAATGGCATATGATAGGTCACGTTCAGACAAATAAGGTGAAATTTATGGCGCCTTTTGTAAGTTTGATTCACGGTGTAGATAGTTTGAAATTAATGGAAGAAATCAACAGACAAGCTAAAAAAAACAATAGAATTATCGATTGTTTGCTTCAAATATATATCGCTGAAGAAGAAACTAAATTCGGACTTGATGAAAAAGAACTCGACGAGATTATCACTTCGGCAACATTTCAGGAAATGAAAAACATTCGAATTGTGGGAATAATGGGAATGGCCACTTTCACGGACAATCAAACCCAAATCAAGAAAGAATTCACACATTTGAAAACGATTTTTGATAAATTGCGATTAGATAATACAGACGCTATTAATCGCGTCTCTACGTTGCAAACCATTTCAATGGGAATGTCTGGCGATTATCAACTCGCAATTGAATGCGGAAGTACGATGGTTCGGATAGGAAGTAGTATCTTTGGGGAACGAATTTGATTTTTGATTTAAGATTAACGATTTTTGAATTCAGATTAGAAAACTGAACATTAATTCCGAGAGCTATCGGAACTGAACACTGAACACTTATTTTGTACGCAATACTCGACATAGAAACCACCGGAGGACAATTCAACGAAGAAGGAATTACGGAAATTGCCATATATAAATTTGATGGTCACGAAATCGTGGATCAGTTCATCAGCTTAGTCAATCCCGAAATTCCGATTCAGTCTTTTGTAGTGAAACTGACAGGAATTAATAATACAATGTTGCAATCAGCTCCAAAGTTTTTTGAAGTGGCCAAACGCATTATTGAAATGACCAATGATTGTGTTTTGGTAGCCCACAACGCCGATTTTGATTATCGAATTCTTCGCACTGAATTTCGCCGTTTGGGTTATGATTTCAATATAAAGACACTCTGCACGGTCGAATTATCCAAAAGATTATTGCCCGAACAACCCTCACATAGCTTGGGTAAATTAGTTCGAGCACTAGGAATTCCAATGGCTGACAGACATCGTGCTAGTGGCGATGCATTGGCAACCGTAAAATTGTTTAAAATGCTTTTGGACAAAGATTTAAACAAAGAAATTGTCGCAGCCCATATCAAATTTGAAATCCAAAAAGGAATAGCTCCAAAACTGATGGATATTATCGAAAGTCTGCCTTCAAGAACAGGTGTTTATTACATTCACGACGAAAGAGGAAAGCTATTTTATATTGGCAAAAGCCGAAACATAAAAAAACGCATCAATCAGCATTTTACAGGAACTACAACCAAATGCAAAAAAATTCAAACCGAAGTTTATACCGTAACCTATGATGAAACTGGCAGCGAACTCATTGCTTTACTGAAAGAAAGCGAGGAAATAAAAATCAACAAACCTATGCTTAATCGGGCGCAAAGAAAGAGTATTTTTCAGTTTGCGCTGTATGCTGAGAAAGATGAAAAGGGCTACTTGAATTTAACTTTGCAAAAAGCAGATGGTCGCAAAAAAGAAATTACCTCTTTTGCTTCCCTGCAAGAAGCCAAAAATGCCCTATTTAGAATTACAGCTCACTACCATTTGTGCCAAAAATATACGGGATTGTACATCACTAAAAATGAATGCTTTCAGTACAAAATAAAAGAATGTGATGGAGCTTGTATTGGCACCATTTTGCCTGAAGAATACAATCTAAGAGTACAAGAATTTATCGAGAAAAATAGCTTCGAGGACAACAATATGATACTCATCGATAAAGGACGAAATAGCGGCGAACACAGTGCAGTTTTGATAGAAAACGGAATTTACAAAGGCTACGCTTTTTATGATTTGAATCACCAAATTACCCATATCGACATCCTAAAAAACATCCTTATCCCAATGCAAAACAATCGGGATACTCGAAATATTATTCAGGCTTATATTCGGAAAAGTAAAACTTTAAAAGTGATAAAATTTTAATTTTTTTTGAAGCTAATCCCGCTATTCGTTCCAATCTCCCGAAGAAAAATCGGGAGGATTTCCTCTACTATCGGGGCTAAAAAATATGAAGTACCTAATCAACATAGTGGGACCAACAGCCATAGGAAAAACTTCCTTAAGCATCGCCTTGGCACAACATTTCAACTGCGAGATTATTTCCTGCGACAGCCGACAATTTTTCAAAGAAATGAAAATCGGAACGGCAGTTCCAACGACTGAAGAATTGGCAGGAGCACAACATCATTTCATCCAAAACAAATCCATTTTTGAGAATTATTCCGTTGGCGATTTCGAAAAAGAAGCCATTGCCACACTCGATGAGTTATTTTTAACCAATGATTATGTTGTTTTAGTTGGCGGTTCAGGATTGTATGTAGATGCCGTTTTGAAAGGCTTTGACGATTTCCCTGAAATTGAAACTTCCGTTCGGGAGGAAGTAACTTCTAATTATGAAAAACAGGGAATCGAATACTTGCAAAGCGAATTAGAAAAACGAGACCCAAACTATTTTGAAGTCGTAGCCAAAGAAAATCCACAAAGAATGATGCGAGCTTTGGAAGTTTGCATTGGTTCCGGAATACCCTATTCATCGTTTTTAAACCAGAAGAAAAACACTCGCAACTTCACTCCTATCCTCATTGGTTTGGAAGCTGAAAGAAGTATAATTTACGATAGAATAAACCATCGTGTCGACCTTATGTTGGAAGAAGGTTTATTGGCGGAAGCCAAAGAATTATTCCCACACAAAAATTTGAATGCATTACAAACTGTGGGCTATAGAGAATTATTTACCTATTTTGAAGGCGAAATATCATTACAATTTGCCATCGAAGAAATCAAGAAAAACACGCGCCGATTTGCAAAACGCCAACTCACTTGGTTCAAACGAAATGAAAACACAAAATGGTTTGATTATTTGACAGATAGGAATAAAATCATCGAATATATAAAATTAAAAAGCTAAACTTCTTACAAATAGTCTGTATCTTTAGACAACCTTAATTTATTTGAAATGAAACAAATAATACTATTGATTTGCTTACTATTTTTAGTAACGTCTTGCGAAATTCAGTACGATGGAGAAACCAAAATTGTAGTAACTGGGAAAATTATTGATGAAAATGGGAACCCGATTTCGAATAAAAATATTGATATTACAATCTATAGCGATGATCCATACACTCCAAGCGATTTGATTTCCTTTGGAAAATCCGATCAAAATGGAAATTTTACTTTGATTTTTCCAACTCCACAAGGAGAATATAATTTTTCAATCTCAGTCAACAACATGCAAAAGGAAACAAATGAATTTCACGCGATAGAGATTATTGCTGATAAAAATAATTTCGAAAACTACAAGTTGGAATTAAAGAATATAACATTATACAAAAAGGAATCGATTACTACACTTAGGTTGCTTTTAAATAAAACTTCGACAAATAAACAACTAACAAGCCTTCAAATAGACGGAAAACAGTTTAATGATTTGATCGTTTTAAACCCAATAGATAATAATCCTAATAATTTACAAACCTATTATAATGTACTAAAAAATCAAACCATTATCGTAAAATACACAATCATTGATTATTCAAATAATGGTTCAACTGTTCAAAGCATCTCAATCCCGATAGCTAATGATGAAGTAAACTATACAATTACTTACTAGTTATGAAATATAAAATCTTCTTAATTTTATTCTGCTTAAATATGTCTTACGGACAAGACAAAAAAACCAAAAGTATAGTGACTTTTAAACCAGAACTAACTTTATACATAATAGCTCCTAATAACTTTGGAAACAACTATTTAGCAGAGGCTAATGAATCAAAAATTGGAATAGGTACAAATTTGAACTTCATAGAAGTGCACCATTTTAAACTAGGAATGGGCTATGACTATATTGGCTATTCAATTACAGATGTTTCCCGAGCTGGTAACATAGGAAGTAGCCGATATAATGCTGTTTACGGACTCTTGGAATATGAATTCAAACTTTCAAATGAACTTTATTTGCAGCCTTATTTAGGTTATGGTTCAGTAAAATTAAACTTTAAATCCGGAGATAGAAGCTTTGGACATCAAACAGGAAATGATTTCAGAATTGGATGTAGTGTTGATTATAAATTAGACAAAACAATTTCAGCATTTGCAGGATTTGGATATGTGTCTTCAAGTTACGACATCAAAACTGCTCCCGAATTTGTTTCCTTCTATGACAATTCAAAAATGCTCCAAATCAATATTGGATTTAAAATAAATTAAAATATATCCGTAAAAAAATGCCCATTTCACCAAATTTCACGTCAATTTTTAGCAAAGATTGGGAAATTAATTTCACCCAATGTCTTCCCAATGGTTATTTAAAATACACCGATTTATGCAACATTCTACAATTGACTGCAGCAGCTCATTCTGAAATTGGAGGCATCAGTTTTTCGGATATGCAGGAATTCAATCAGGCTTGGGTTTTAAGCAGAATGAGGGTCGAAATGACTAAATTACCAAAATGGAAAGACATTGTCACGATAAAAACTTGGATCAACACACTAGAAAATTCCCGTTCCGTTCGTGCCTTGGAATTGTATGTCAACGGGAAAAAAATGATAGGTTGCGAAACATATTGGGCTGTTTTCAATACTAAAATCAGGCGACCAGAAGCATTGGCTTTGCCATTTGAACATTTTGAATTGTATCCTGAACAAAAAGCAACTCAAATTCCTTTTTCCAAAATTAACGTCAATAACGAAACCGAAATGGTTTTTGAAAAAAGGGTTGTACTTTCGGATTTAGATATTGTCAATCACGTAAATAACGTGAAATATTTAGAATGGTGTTTGGATTTTGTTGACGAAAAAATAATATTAAATCAAAAAATTGAAAGTTTTGAAATGAATTTCTTGAAGGAGTTATCGATACAAGACAAGGTAGTCATTCACGAAAATTTGACTTCTAAAGCTATGATATTTAGCATTACTAAAGACGATAAAACCTGTTTTGCTTTGCAACTGAACTTGAAATAAACAAATAAAGGCTCCGATTTCTCGAAGCCTTTATTATCTTCTTAAAAAAATTATTTTTTCACAACTAATCTAAATCCTTCACCGTGAATGTTGAGAATTTCCACATTTGGATCTAGTTTGAGGTATTTTCTCAACTTGGCAATATACACGTCCATACTTCTGGAAGTGAAATAGTTATCGTCTCTCCAGATTTTGGTCAAAGCCAATTCTCTTGGCATCAAATCATTTTCATGAAGAATCAACATTTTCAATAATTCATTCTCTTTTGGAGATAATTTTACTGGTTCCTCCTCATTGACAGACAAAAATCGAAGTTTAGAATTCAAATGAAATTTCCCCACATTGAATTCAAACTGAACTGGTTCTGCTTGAGTTACAGAAGATTTTCTTTGAATTATGGCTCTAATTTTCATCAATAAAACTTCTGAATCAAAAGGTTTGTTCAAATAATCATCAGCACCAGCTTTGTATCCTTTTAATACATCTTCTTTCATAGATTTTGCAGTTAGGAAAATAATAGGCACCTCCTGATTTTTTTCTCTAATCTCTTTGGCTAAGGTATAGCCATCCTTATAGGGCATCATTACATCCAAAATACACAAATCGTAATTGTCTTTTTTGAATTTTTCAAAGCCTTCCATTCCGTTTTTTGCCAACGTGACATCAAAGTCATTTAGCATTAAATAATCTTTTAGAACCGCACCAAAATTGAGGTCATCTTCAACTAAAAGTATTCTCTTATTTACATTTTCCATATCTTAATTTATTAATGGTATTTTTATTATGAAGGTACTCCCTTTTCCCTTTTCACTTTCTACATAAATTTGACCGTTATGGTCGTCAATAATTTTCTTTACATACGCTAATCCTAGTCCGTGACCTTTTACATCGTGTAAATCTCCTGTATGCTCACGATAGAATTTTTCAAAAACTCTCTTTTGAGCTACTTTACTCATTCCTATTCCATTATCTTTGATTTTGATAATCAAAATTTCTTTTACGTTTTCAGTAAAGATGTCAATTTTTGGAATATTTGGAGAATACTTAACGGCATTTTCCAAAATATTCACAATTACATTAATAAAATGAACTTCATTCAACAAAACATTTGTCCGTTCCGCTTCAAAATGTTTGGTTATAGTACCTTGTCTATCTTCTAAAATCAAATTAACATGTTCGATTGCATCTTCTATAACTTCTTGAATATTAACCGTTTCTTTGCTAATGTCCAGTTCTTTTTTCTCTAATTTTGAAATTCGCAACACATTTTCCACTTGGGCATGCATCCGTTTATTTTCATCCTTTATCATTTGAAGGTACTTGAGTACCATAGTCTCGTTTCCTATAATTTTTGGATTTTTTATAGCGTCCAAAGCTAGATTTATAGTTGCAATTGGTGTTTTAAATTCGTGAGTCATATTGTTAATAAAATCTGATTTTATCTCCGATATATGGCGCTGACGAATTAACTGATTCAATGCACTTGTGTAAGCAATAATAATGATGAGCGTAAAAATGATCGATAATAATGTTATTCCAACTAAATCCGAAAGCAAAAACTTCTTTTTATTTGGAAATGAAACTAATAATTGATATTTATTATTTCCTTCATTGTCTGAAAATATTGGAATAGAATACGTATTATTTGCATCATAAACAAACCCATCCGATTTTACTTTAGTTGCTAAACCACTACTAAAAACTCCAAATTCAAATTTTGTATTAACGCCATATTTTACTAATTCTTTCCTTAATAATTTTTCTAAAGCGTCCTTAGAAACTCTCTCTTGCAAAGGCATCGTGGATGCAATATCCTTAAAGAAAATTTCAAACTGCGCTTTATCTAAAACATCTAAACTCCCTGTTTTCTCAATCTTCAAATCAGGTGTCATATCCTTTTGAACACTTGAATTATCAATTTTATTTGAGTTGTACACTTCGGTAACTCGTTTAGAATTAAAGCTTTTAAATCTTACACTATCTAATTTTTTTCCAAAAATTGAGGCAGTAATATCAAAATCATCTGCTTTTAAAACATTTGAATAAACTGTTGTGGTATTATTCTCGTGATTCTTCTGAATGTAGTAAAACTCCAATAGATCAACTTTTTGTGGAATTTTACCCGTACTATCTTTATACCTATTATACTTATCAAAGAAACTATAAGCCTCTTGTTCCTGAAGCTTATCGGCCACAGTTCCGATTACTGATTTAACGTGAAATTTAAACTGCTCGTCATTATTTTTTAACGAGGTATTAAACCAATAAACTTGAACTAAAATTATCCCGATTAAGGATAAACTCATCAATAAAACCAGTATTCTAAAAAACAATTTATTCATCAATACAAAGTTAGTATTTTAACAATATAAATAATAATAATTTAACCAAAGATTAACAGCGTTCAATCTAATTATTAAATATTCAAAATTTTAAGAATTTTGTCGATTTGTGTTTTTGTAGTTATAGGATCCAAATTTTCAATAACAAAATCGCTTTTAGCAATACGCTTATCATCATTCCATTGCGCATGTATTCGCTTTAAAACCTGCTCTCGTGTGGTATTGTCGCGTTGAATTACTCGCTGAATCCTTGATTCTATTGGTGCTGTAACAGTAATTATCACATCACAATTCTTATAACTTCCGCTTTCAAATAAAATGGCAGCTTCATAAATAACAAACGGAGCTTTTTTGTGGTTCAAAACCCAATCTTGGAAATTTTTTGTTACCGCTGGATGAATAATTAAGTTGAGTAGTTTTAATTTTTCAGGATCACTAAATACAATTTGAGATAATTTTTCTCGATTTAATATGGCGTCATCGAAGATAGAATCTCCAAAAGTTTTTTTTATTACTTCTCTAATCTCAGACGACTGCATAAGTTTTCTTGCTTCATCATCAGCAATATATACCGGAATATTCGCCTTTATAAAATGATTGGCGATAGTGGTTTTTCCACTTCCGATGCCTCCTGTTAATCCAATTATTTTTGTCATTTTATTATTTGGTTCTTCTGGATTTTGTATGAAAACAAAATTAAAACAAATTTTAACCACATAGAAAATTAGTTAAAATTGAAAGTAAAAAAAGATTCTCATAGAAAATACTTTTTGCACATAGTAGGTATGAATACTATGTAAAAACCAGAACTCAATTATTAATTTTTAACCACATAGACTCAAAAAGATAATAATGCAAAAAGTTTTTCATAAGTATTTTATTTACACATAAGTAGTGAGAACAAAATAGTGTTGTTTTTTTTACCATATAAGACATATAAGAACATTTAAGTTTTTGATTGTATGGCTTATGTGAACTTATATGCCTTATATGGTAAGATTAAATGTATAATTGTTTCAATGTAACATTAATTGATTCCTCTTACTTCGCTATGAAATCTATGATAAGCAAAGCGCCTTTCTATTAAAAATTAATAATTTTTCTATGTGGTTTAAACTTTTCAATATTAATCGAGTTTAGGTTAAAAGTGAAACTTTCTGAAATTAATTCTATAATGACCTAACAAAAACTATGTGGTTGAAAAACTTCACAAACTTTTATTGAAGAACCTATTTTATAAAAAACAACTCCGGAAATGCGTCTTGCGGTTTTTGATTCAGAATAATGACTTTGATGAAGGATTCTATAAACCCAGTTCCATAACCGTAAAATTGTTTCCAAACTGCTTTTATGGACAATAATCCAACTTTGAAACTTTTATTATTATAAGTTGACACCAAAAAAATTATCAAAAAATACACAAAATACAATTGGAGAAATACATCATATGTAAAAATCAACAAGATTACCGCAAAAAATAGACCAATTATAAAAACCGATGGGAAGAAAAAAGTAAGCTTATTGTACTGAGGATACCAACTATTGAGGATTGGTCTGGCTTTGCCAAATTTATTAACCTGAACTGTAAATTTCTCCCAGTCGATTCTTCTTTTATGATACACATAAGCTTTGGGGAAAAGTTTGGTTTCAAAACCTAAATTCCATAATCGGATGGATAAATCAGGATCTTCTCCTGGATGAATATTCCCAAAACCATTCGAGGCTTCAAATGCTTTTCGAGATAATCCCATATTGAAACTTCTAGGTTGAAACTTATCAATTTTCTCCGAACCACCGCGTATTCCGCCAGTAGTAAGAAAAGAAGTCATCGCAAAATTGATAGCTTTTTGAATATCCGAAAAACTATCCAAAGCCGCATCCGGTCCACCAAAACAATCAACATAACTTTCTTTTAGCGCGGTAGCAACTTCCGTCAAATAACGTTGCGGAATAATACAATCTGAATCGAAAATGATAAAATAATCGCCTTTTGCTTTTATCATTCCGTAATTTCTAGAATCTCCGGGTCCTGAATTTTCCTTAAAAGAATAGGATAA
The DNA here is from genome assembly GCF_031423415.1 of Flavobacterium sp. Taxonomy (GTDB): domain Bacteria; phylum Bacteroidota; class Bacteroidia; order Flavobacteriales; family Flavobacteriaceae; genus Flavobacterium. The sequence goes on along the minus strand of NZ_JANPFL010000010.1, from coordinate 39,359 downwards.
GTGCAATTTTCCAGCATATTTTCGTACCACATCATCACATCTCAAAGTAGATCCATCTTCAACTATTACCACTTCAAAATTATCGGTATAATCCTGTTGCGATAAACTTTCTAGCAGTTCATCCACTTCATCTGGTCGATTGTAAACGGGTATGATTAAAGAAAACAACATGTTTTTGAATAATTTTTAACAAAGATAAACTTTTATCCACAAAAAAACCATCCGCCGCGGCGGATGGTTTTGATAATTTTGTATTTAAACCTGTAATTTAATACTTACGCAATACTAGGAATCGCAACCATTTCGTCCGCATCTGCTTTATAATCTACACCGTCGAACCCAAAACCAAAAAGGTTAAGAAAATCTTGTTTATACCCTGGTAAATCTCCTATTTCAGGCAAAGTTTCGGTGGTGGCTTGTTGCCATAAAGCAGCTACTTTTTCCTGAACATCGTCACGCATTTCCCAGTCGTCAATTCGAATTCTACCTTTTTCATCGGTAGGAATTGGCTCGCCTATGTACAATCTATCTTGGTATAAACGTTGAATTTGTTCGATACAACCTTCGTGAATTCCTTCTTCTTTCATTATTTTATACAACAAAGAAATATACAACGGAATGACAGGAATCGCTGAACTAGCCTGCGTTACCAATGCTTTATTCACCGATACAAATGCTTGTCCATCTATAGTTTTTAAGCTATCTGAAATCGAGAAAGCAGTAGCTTCAAGATGGTCTTTGGCTCGTCCAATGGTTCCTTTTCTATACACCGCTTCGGTCAATGTTGGTCCAATATAAGAATAGGCAACTGTTTTCACTCCGGGAGCCAAAAGATTTTCCGCTTTCAGCGCCTCAATCCACATAAACCAATCCTCGCCACCCATTACGGCAACGGTATTGGCAATATCGTCACCTTGACAAGCTGCAATACTAATTTCTGTCACAACTCCTGTATGAAAATCTACGGTTTTATTGGTGTAGGTGTCGCCAATGGGTTTCAAAACCGAACGATGCAAAACTCCCGTTACAGGATGCAAGCGAACTGGCGAAGCCAAACTGTAAATAACCAAATCTACCTGACCCAAATCAGCTTTTATGAGGTCTAGCGTTTGTTTTTTAATTTCATTTGAAAAGGCATCTCCGTTGATACTTTTGGCATACAAACCTGCTTTGCTAGCTTCATTTTCAATAGCTGCCGAATTGTACCAACCTGGCGAACCTGGTTTTCCAGCAAAGGGAGGTTTTTCAAAAAATACGCCGATTGTTGCAGCATCAGAACCAAAGGCTGATGTAATTCTTGAAGCCAAACCAAATCCGGTTGAAGCTCCAATGACTAAAACTTTTTTGGGACCATTTATAGCTCCTTTCGATTTAATATATTCGATTTGATTTTTCACACTTTGCGCACATCCAGTTGGGTGTGAAGTTGTGCAAATAAAGCCTCTCATTCTTGGTTCTATATTCATTATGGTTTATTGTTTATAGTTTGTTGTTAATTGTTTGTTGTTTTTTTGCATTGGCGACAAATATAAATTATAATGACTAATTCAACAAGGCTTTTGCGTGGTTTAATGCGGAATCCGAAACAACGGTTCCTGATAACATTTGCGCGATTTCGACAATGCGCTCTTCGCTAGATAATAATCGCAATTCTGATTGAGTATCTTCGCCCACTGTTGATTTAGAAACTTTGAAATGTGCCGTTCCTTTTGCCGCAATTTGAGGCAAATGGGTAATCGAAAATATTTGCATCGTCTGACTCATTTCTTTCATGATTTCGCCCATTCTATTGGCAATTTCCCCTGAAACTCCCGTGTCAATTTCATCAAAAATCAAAGTTGGTAGTTTTGAATATCGCGCTAATATTGCTTTTACTGCAAGCATAATCCTTGACATTTCGCCGCCGGAAGCCACTTTTTTCAACAATCCAAAATCGGTTCCTATATTAGCAGAAAACAAAAACTGAAGTTCGTCTTTTCCATTTTCGAAATAGGTTGAAGACAGGTTTAAATCCATTTTAAAACGAACATTGGGCATTCCCAAAGTCTCTAAAATCGAAATTAGTTTTTGAGATAATACGGGAACTGCTTTTACTCTTTTCTCATGTATCGCTTTTGACAACGTATCTAAAGATTCTGTGTTTTGCTTAATAGATTCGCTCAAAGAAGCTATTTCGTGTTCCAAATTTCCTAATTCTAAAACTGAATTTTCCAATTTGGTTTGAATTTCTAGCAACTCATCAACGGTAAAAACTTGGTGTTTCTTTTGCAAATTATAAATCAGTTGCAACTTCTGACTGATGAGTTCTAATTGTTCTGGATCATTAATCAATTTCTCAGAACAACGATTCAATTCATCCGAAATATCATCAAATTCTATCGTAAGACTTGTAATTCTTTCTAAAAATGAAAAATATTCAGGTGAAAAAGCGGCAATTTTTTGCAGGGACACCTTGATTTCCTTCAAATTGTGCATCACTCCTATTTGTTCTTCATTAGCAATAGCCAAAGATTTATCAATAGATTCCTTAATGATTTCGACATTATTTAGTTTTTCAAAATCAGCTTCAAGAGTTTCTTGCTCGCCAGATTTCAAATTGGCAGAAATCAACTCGTCTAATAAAAAAGTATTGTATTCTTTTTCTTTGTACGATTCCGCTTGTTTTTTAAGCAACGAATTCAACTTCGATTTATCGGATTTATAATTTTTTAAAAGCGTTTGATACTCTAAAATACCTTCTTGATTAGCAGCAATAGCATCAATAATTTCGAACTGAACTTTTTCTTCTGAAAGTTCCTGGGTTTGATGTTGTGAGTGAATGTCTATCAAAAACAAACTCAACTCCTGCAATTCCTGCAAATTTACGGGACTGTCATTGATAAAGGCTCTGGATTTTCCCGATGGAAGAATTTCACGACGAATGATGGTTTCGTCTTCATAATCTAAATCATTGGCTTGAAAAAAAGATAATAAATTGTATTTCGAGATTTCAAAATGAGCTTCAATGACGCATTTTTCTTCTTTGTTTTTAAGCGAAGTTAAATCGGCTCTTTTCCCTAATACCAATCCCAAGGCGCCCAAAATTATAGATTTTCCCGCACCTGTTTCTCCTGTAATAATCGAAAATCCTTTAGAAAAATCGATAGACAATTTTTCAATTAACGCATAGTTTTTTATTGACAGCGAAGTTATCATTGATATAATTTTTGAAATAAATCGTAAAATTAAAAAAGTAAAGTGGCATTTACTATTTAATATTCACCCACTTACTAGAGTTTAACGGAGATGTTTTATTTAAACTTTCTACTAAATCTGCAATAGGAATATTAGGTCCACCCGAGAAAATAGAAACAATTTCGTCGGATTTGGCATCAAAAAATACACGAGTCAAGAACGCATTTGGTTTCACCGAGTTCAGTTTTCCAATATTTAGCAATGATGATTTAATTTTTTCTTTAGCAGCCTTTACATCCTGACTCATTAAATCTAAACCCGAATGATACAACAAAGATGATTCCCTAAGTTCCTTATAAACAGGGGATAATAAATCATTTGCTAAAAAATACCTGCTATTTAGACCATCTGCTTGATTCCAACCTTTATTACCACTTTGCTGAGCAACATTTGAAATATTTTGAGCGATTTCTATAAAAGGATTTCCACCAAGCGGTGTAAAAGTATCTACGTCCAATCCTATAATTATGTGGCTGTAAAAAGAAATTATTGAAACCAAATTCGATTCAAATTCAGCTGGATTGAAGATTAGCTGCTGATTCTGTGTGTACGTGAAGCTAAAATCTTTATCGTTATAATTAAATATTGGAGTTGAATAAGAGGAATTATAAACAAGTCGAGAAGATTGAACTTGGATGGTAGCAGTATATTTATCAGATTCATAAGAATTAATAATAATATACATCGAGCAATTTATTTTTTCATTTTGCTTAAATACTTGTCCAGTCCACTGCGTTTGATTAACAAATTCACTTAATGAAGTTTGAAGCGTTTTAAAAACTTGCTGATTTGCGTTTGATAATTTTTCGGTATTTACAGTAACTGTGCAATTTAACTCCTGAGAATGAGCACTTCCAAAAGTAAGCATTAAGAAAAAAAGAATTATTCTAGTCATACGGAGTTACTATTTATCATTTAATGTACTATGGGAGTTCGCAATTCATCACCATTTTTATAGCCTCATTTCGTAAAATGTGCAACAACTTTATTTAAAATATCATTGGCAACAGCTTCTTTTGATTTTAATTCCATTGGTTCTACCAAGAAATTTTTATCGATAAAAGTGATTTTATTGGTTGATTTCCCAAAACCTGCTCCTTCATCTTGTAAAGAATTAAGAACTATCAAATCTAGGTTTTTTTTCTGAATTTTCGACTTGGCATTTTCAATTTCATTTTCAGTTTCTAAAGCAAATCCAATTAAAAACTGATTTTTCTTGATTTCGCCCAGTGAAGCCAAAATATCTTTCGTTTTTTCGAGTTCAATTGAAAACTCATTTGCATTCTTTTTTATCTTTTGAAGCGCAATATTCTTTGGTTTATAATCTGCAACTGCTGCTGCTGCAATCGCCACATCAACATCATCAAAATACTGATGGCATGCTTCGTACATTTGTTGAGCAGATACCACAGGAATGACTTTAATCAAAGGGTTATTAATTTTTAAATGAGTAGGTCCAGTAACTAAAACTACCGAAGCTCCCAGATTTGCTGCACTTTGCGCAATATCAAAACCCATTTTACCCGACGAATGATTTCCTATAAAACGTACAGGATCTATCGCTTCGTATGTGGGTCCAGCAGTAATTAATATTTTTTTTCCTTTGAGAGGTGCTTTTCTTTCTAAATCGGCTTCTAAAAATGTCACAATATGTTCAGGTTCAGCCATTCTTCCTTCGCCTGACAAACCACTTGCTAATTCTCCTGTTTCAGCAGGAATAACAGTGTTTCCAAATAATTTTAATTTGTGAAAACTCTCTACTGTAGAAGGGTGAATGTACATATCCAAGTCCATTGCTGGTGCGAAATATACTGGACATTTTGCTGATAAATACGTAGCGATTAAAAGATTATCGCATGCACCATTTGCCATTTTAGACAAAGTGTTGGCAGTAGCTGGAGCAATAACCATCAAATCTGCCCACAGACCCAATTCGACGTGATTATTCCATTTTTCGTTTTCTTCGTCTTGATTGTAAAAACTAGAATAAACAGGATTTTTAGATAAGGTGGATAACGTAAGTGGCGTTATAAAATCCTTAGAAGCAGGTGTCATTATCACTTGGACATGCGCACCTGCTTTTATAAAAAGTCGAACTAATGAAGCTGTTTTATAAGCTGCAATTCCACCGGAAATTCCCAGTAAAATTTTTTTTCCGCTTAAAACTGACATTTATAGCGATTTATTTGGTTCCTTCTCTGTGGTATATTTTACCTTCTAACCATTCTTGAACTGCTAAAGCGTGTGGTTTAGGCAATTTTTCGTAAAACTTAGAAACCTCTATTTGTTCTTTGTTTTCAAAAACTTCTTCAAGACTATCATTGTAAGTAGCGAACTCTTCCAATTTTTCAGTCAATTCTTTTTTTATTTCAGAATTGATTTGGTTTGCTCTTTTGGCCATAATGGTTATAGCTTCATACACATTTCCTGTCGGCTCTTCGATAACATTTTTATTGTATGTTATTGTATTTACTGGAGCATTTGTCTTTCTTAAATCCATTACTTTATTATTATTTAGTGAAATTTTTTAAATCGGTTTCAATTCGAGCAAACATTTCGTCGGCTGATTTTTTATATTTTGTGTCTGGTTTAAATTTAATTAAACTAGTATAAGCGGTCTTAGCTATATTTAGACGTTCTTCCATTTTATTTGGCACACTGTTTACTGCTAGTTGGTAAGCGGAATCGTATTTATAAAAAAGAGCGTCTTCTTTGTAAGGTGTTCCAGGATAATCTGAAACAAAATTATCGAGTGCCACCATTGCTGCTTTATACTCCATAATGGTATTGTACTGCTTGGCATTTTCAAAGACTTTTTTCTCAATTTTATCATTTAATTCTCTCAAAGATTTATTGGCCTCTGGTAGGTACGTCGAGTTGGGATAGGCATCTATAAATCCTTGCAATTTTTCAATCGCCTTAAATGTATCGGCTTGATCTAAACTATAAACCGGAGAAAGTTTTGAAAAACATTTTGCTCCTAAATAGGCTGCTTCTTCAATTTTTTCACTTTTTGGATAACCCGCTGTAAAACTTTCAAATTGATAAGCTGCTAAATAATATTGTTTCGTTTTGTAATAGGACATCGAAAACATGTAAAATAATTTCTCTGCCTGAGGTTTTCCTCTGTAAGCTGGAGCAATTTGTTCTATAAGACGAATGGCATCATTATATTTTCCTGCATCATACATTTTAGTAGCCATTTCAAACTTTACAGCAACATCCTCCGATTTTAAGGCTTTTTGAAATTCACTACAAGAAGCGAAAACAATCAAAAGAAGTAACAACGATACAATTTTTTTACTCACAATTATAATATTTTTTTGATTTCGTAACCCGAAATATTTAGGCAAACACATGAAACAATCTTCAAATTGATTTTTTTAATCTAATTTTCAATAAATAAGAAAACTAGAGCATCCAAAAAAATAGAAAGTTTCGAGCGCAAATTTAGGCATTAATTTAGCCAATACAAAATATATTTTTTTACTAAAAAAGAGGAGGTCTAGGTCAATTTATTGATTTTTTTTACAAATTGATCGATTCTCTTTTCAAGAGATTCATCGACTTTTACTAATGGCAACCGAACGGTATTTTCTGCCAAACCAAGTGATTGAAAGACTTGTTTGATTCCCGCAGGATTTCCTTGCTCGAAAATCATATCGATACAATCAGACAATAGGTATTGCAATTTAAATGCATCATCCACTTTTCTGTTCAAGCCCAATCGAATCATTTCGGAAAATTCTTTGGGAAAACCTTGAGCAATTACTGAAATAACACCGGAACCGCCTGCTAAAACCATTGGTAAAGCGATCATATCGTCGCCAGAAATTACCAAAAAGTCTTTTGGTTTATCTTTTATCAATCGCATTGCTTGAATCATATCTCCAGCGGCTTCTTTAATTGCTACTATATTTTTGAAATCATTGGCCAATCTTATTGCTGTTGAAGGCAAAACATTACTTCCTGTTCTGCTAGGAACATTATATAAAATTACTGGAATCGGAGAAGCCTCAGCTACGGCTTTGAAATGTTGGTAAATTCCTTCTTGGGTAGGTTTGTTGTAATAAGGTGAAATGGAAAGAATAGCATCAAATTGCGATAAATCTGTTGTTTTAAGTTCATCAACAACTTCGGCTGTATTGTTTCCGCCAAGTCCGAGAACCATTGGCAATCTTCCTTTGTTGGCTTCGATTATAGTTTTAATGACAAATTCTCGTTCTTCTTTGTTCATCGTCACATTTTCAGCGGTCGTACCGAGGATTACAAGATATTCTACACCACCATCAACAGAAAGATTTACTATTCGTATTAATGCTTCTGTATCTATTGATAAATCTGTTTTAAACGGAGTCGCAAGGGCTACGCCAGTTCCAATTAATGATTGCATAATTTGCTTTATATTTTATTTAATATTTTTAAATACCGAAATAATTCGTGAATAAAAACGGTATGATTTTCGACATTAGTGCTAATCATCAAATGATTTAATTTTTTATCTACAGACGAAAAACCAACTTTGAATTGTGCTCTTGAATGACTCGTGACTTTTTTTAAGAATGCCTTTTCAATATCGTAATAACTTATTAATAAATCGAATTTATCTTTAATAAACTCTCTTGCGACTGGATCAGTTATTTGCGCATTCCAATTCAAATGTTTTATCCCAAAAGTTGGATGTGAATACACTTCATTTTTTTTCAATTTATCTCTGTAAACAATTATTTTTATGTTGCTCTCAGAAATTCCATTCGCAATTATTCCTTCTATCAAGGCTTCTTTATCTGAAAAATAACTTTCATCGATAAGCAAACCAACAGTCTGAATAGCACTTATCTCTTTGCTAATTATAGTGTTATGTATATTATTTTTTAAAAATTTTAATAAAAAATAATTCTTTATATGATTTAAAAACATATTACTTTTACTTAATGACAAAATTAAATAATTAAGTCTCACTTCAGATGGTAAATCTAAAAAAGTATAATGGTGTTTTAAAACTTTTTGTTATATTCTTAACACTTTTCCTTGTTGCTTCCTGTGCGAAACAAAGGTTTTATGTTTCAAAAATTGAAGGCAAACGAATCACAATCACAGACAAAGAAACTCAAAATCAACAAATTGAAAACTATGTAAAACCCTATCGAGAACGCATCAACAAAGACTTAGACAGTATTTTGGCATATTGCCCAGTAACTTTGGACAAAAGCGATGGGAAATGGCAATCTACCATTGGAAATCTTATGGCCGACGTCACGTTACAAAGAGGAAATATGATATTTAAAGCACGCGAAAAAAAGGACATCGATTTGTGTATTCTCAATAATGGCGGGATTCGCGCAGTGCTTCCCAAAGGGAATGTGACCACAAGAACAGCGTTTGACATTATGCCTTTTGAAAATGGCCTGGTAGTTATGGCATTAAAAGGGGAACAAATTTTTGAACTAGTCAATTATTTTATAGCAGCTGAAAAGCCTCATCCTTTATCCGGAATTACGTTCACTATTGGCAAAGATAAAACTGCCAAAAATATCGTAGTACGAGGAAAAGCAGTCGAAAAAGAGACTATCTATTATGTGGCTACCAATGATTATTTATCTAATGGTGGCGACAATATGAGCTTCTTTAAAAAAGGAATTCAAAAATACGATTTAGATTATAAGCAACGAAATGTCCTGATTGACTATTTCAAAGAAGTAGATACGATTCCCGTGATAAAAGACATTAGAATTAGTATTGAGTGATATTTTAGATTGTAGATTTTAGATTAAAAAAATATAAAATGAAAAGAAGAGATTTTATCGAGAAAACGGCTGCAAGCACAGCATTATTGAGCTTAGGGTTGTCGTTGAGCAGTTTTAAATCCAATATAAAACAAATCACGATACTTCATACTAATGATGTTCACAGTCATATTGACCCTTTCCCGATAGATGATCCTCGAAATCCAAATATGGGTGGTGTGGCCAGAAGAGCATCATTAATAGAAACGATTCGTCAGGAATGCCCAAATGTTTTGTTGCTGGATGCTGGAGATATTTTTCAAGGAACACCCTATTTTAATTATTATGGTGGTGAATTGGAATTCAAATTGATGAGTATGATGAAATATGATTTGTCAGCGATAGGTAATCACGATTTTGATAATGGTGTTGATGGTTTAGCCGCCCAAATGCCTCACGCTACTTTCGAATTTGTTTCGGCAAACTATGATTTTAAGAATACTTCGATGAATGGTTTTGTAAAACCTTTTAAAATTTTTAACAAAAACGGAATCAAAATTGGTGTTTTTGGACTAGGAATTGAACTTCAAGGACTGGTTGACAAAAGAATGTACAAAGAAACAGTTTATAATGATCCTTTAGAAACTGCCCAAGATATGGTGCGAATTCTAAAGAAAGAAAATAAATGTGATCTAGTTATTTGCTTGTCGCATCTAGGTTATAAATATGGAAAAGAAGATTCAAATAAAATATCCGATTTGAAATTAGCCGCACAAACTAAAGACATCGATTTAATTATTGGAGGTCATACTCACACTTTTCTAGACAAACCTACGATTGTAAAAAACGCTGATGGCAAAGAAGTTTTGGTCAATCAAGTAGGCTGTTATGGCATCAATTTAGGTCGAATTGATTTTTATTTTGATAATGATAAATCGAAAACTGCTGAGGGGAAATCAATTGTTATATAATTTTTTCGAAGTCTATTCACCTTCATTTATCATTTTCATAAAATCATTTTCCGAAATTATAGCAATGTTTAATTTGGCTGCTTTCTCTAATTTTGCTGGTCCCATATTAGCTCCAGCCACTACATAATCCGTTTTTGCTGAAATGGAACTTCCTACTTTACCGCCGTTGTCTTCGATGGCTTTTTTCAAATCATCTCGAGAAAATTGCTCGAAAACACCTGAGACTACAAAGGTTTTGCTATCCAGTTTATTCGTTGCATTTGGATTTATGATTTCGATAGCTTCAAATTGAAGTCCATAACTTTTCAATCGGTCAACAATAATTCGGTTTTCTCGATTTTCAAAGAATTCAATCACACTTTGTGCAATTCTATCTCCAATTTCGTCTACCAAAACCAAATCCATCAAACTGGCTTGACTTAAAGCATCTATATTTCCGTAATGTTTAGCTAATTTTTTAGCAACTGTTTCGCCAACAAATCGAATACCAAGCGCATATAAAACGCGTTCAAAAGGAATATTCTTTGAGTTTTCAACTCCATTCACCAAGTTTTCAGCCGATTTTTGAGCCATTCGTTCCAAAGGTAATATTTGGTCCACAGTTAACTCATATAAATCAGCATAATTGTGAACTAAATTATTATTGTAAAGCAACGCCACCGTTTCTCCACCAAGACCTTCGATATCCATTGCTTTTCTGGAAATAAAATGCTGGATTCTCCCTATAATTTGCGGGGGACAACCATAAAAATTTGGGCAATAATGATTGGCTTCGCTTTCTCCACGAATTAGTTCTGTGTGGCATTCCGGACAATGAGTAATGTATTGCGTATGTTCTGAATTGTCAGGTCTTTTACTCAAATCTACTGCAATAATTTTTGGTATAATTTCTCCTCCTTTTTCTACAAAAACAGTATCTCCAATGCGAATATCCAATTTTTCAATCTGGTCGGCATTGTGTAACGAAGCGCGTTTCACGATTGTTCCCGCCAATTGCACTGGCTCTAAATTCGCCACTGGAGTGATCGCTCCGGTTCGTCCCACTTGATACGAAATCGAATTTAATTTTGTGGCAACTTGCTCTGATTTGAATTTATAAGCAATTGCCCAACGAGGCGATTTGGCAGTAAAACCCAATTCTTCTTGGTGCTGAAAACTATTTACTTTTACTACAACACCATCGGTTTCATAAGGAAGTTGGTGTCGGTGAACATCCCAATATTCAATAAATTGGAAAACTTCTTCCATACTTTGAGCCAATTTGGATTCTTTTGGCACTTTGAAACCCCAATTTCTGGCAGTTTCTAATCCTTCAAATTGAGATCTAAAAGGCAATTTATTTCCAATAATAAAATACAGCAAACAATCTAATGGACGTTTTGCAACTTCGGCACTATCTTGCAATTTCAAACTTCCCGAAGCTGTATTTCTTGGATTTGAATAAGGTGTTTCACCAATTTCAATTAATTCCTGATTCATTTTTTCAAAACCGGCAAACGGCAAAATAATTTCACCACGAACATCAAAAGTGTCTGGAAAATCTCCTTTTAATTGCAAAGGAATTGCTTTTATAGTTTTTATATTATTGGTGACATCATCACCTTGAACACCGTCTCCGCGCGTAACGGCTCGTTTTAATTTTCCGTTTTCGTAAGTAATGCTTATAGATGCACCGTCGTATTTGAGTTCGCAAGTGTATTCGAGTTGAACATCCCCCAAAACTTTCTGAATACGTTTTTCCCATTCCAATAGTTCTTCTTTGGAATACGAATTATCCAAGGAATACATTCTGTGGTCGTGTTTTACGGTTTGAAAATTTTTTGTGATGGAACCGCCTACGCGCTGCGTTGGCGAATTATCATCGAAATATTCAGGATTTTTATTTTCTAACTCTTGAAGTTGCTTGAGTTTTTGGTCGAATTCAAAATCAGAAATGGTTGGCGTATCTAGCACATAATAATTGTAGTTGTGCTGGTTTAATTCCTCTCGTAAAACTTGAATCGAATTTTGAATGTCCATAGAAAATAAAATTGGCTATTTTAGCTTTTGAAATAAAAGACTAAAATAACCAATTTAATAGAAATAACGATAAAATTACGATTCAATAATCGAAATTATTTGTTTGAATAATTGTCCGTCGCTCAAAAACGCTCCTTGTTGGATCAATTGAAAAATAGAACTGTTGCGCTCTTCGGTAAAAACTTTTTTACCCGTTTTGATTTCGATGGTATCTGTAAACATATTATCGCTCAACCATTGCAAACCTTCTTTGGTCAAAAAATCGGTTTCAGGAACCAATGATTTCAAAACAATAGATTTTATATCCTTATCGAAACATTGAAAAAGGAAAATATGATTTTTAGAGAAATGTTCTAAATATTCGGCTCTGCTTAAAACACCTTCCCAAACTAAATCTGAGAAAACATCGAGTTCTTGCTCAGCAACTTCTGGTTTTTCAATTTTTATTTTATCCCATTCTGCTTTATCAATAGCTTGAGTTGCTAGAAAATTAATAAATTCTTGGTGTAATTCTTCGAATTGTTCTTTTGTTAATCTTGAGTATTTCATGTCATTGCGAGGAACGAAGCAATCTCGTTCCAAATTATTAAAAGTTAAAAAAGATGAGATTGCTTCGTTCCTCGCAATGACATCAATCAAAAAAAAAGCCCTCTCGAATGAGAAGGCTAATTTATAACTTTTCTGATAATTAGAAAATATATCTAATACCAAATTGTGCTTGCCATCTTGAAGCTAAACTAGCGTCATAGCTAAATGTTTTGGTCTGACTACCGTTAAAGGTATAGGTTGGAATTTTCGTAGTTTGATCCACAGTTACACCAATTGGTTGAACACTGTTAGGTTGTTGAATCAAACCCCAATCAGAATTCAATAAATTACCAAGATTTAAAACATCAAGACTAAATTGAATAGTATTCACTTTTTTAGAAGCACCAACTTTGAAATTATAATCTTGCAAAAATTTAAAATCCCATTTTCCTCTCCAAGGTGCCAAAGCACCATAACGTTCCGCATATTGACCTCTTCTTCCACTTAAATAATCATCCTGATTAATATATTTATCCAATGCTGCTCCTTGACCAGCACCTGAAAAAGTCATTGTAGCAATCTCGGCAGTTGTTGGTATATAAATTAAATCATTTCCGCCTGCTCCATCATTGTTAATATCACCGCCATATGTGTAGTTAAAACGTCCTCCTTGAGCATATTCAAAGAAAGTTGATACAGTAGTTGCCCACTTATTATCAGTTCCGTATTTCCATTTTTTAGAACCTACACCAATAAAACGGTGTGTATCTCCATATTTAGAATTAGAAAGCACATCATTATTTACATTTCCTAAAGCAGGATTAAAGTTGAATGCATCACCTGTAATTTCTGCTTCTATTGAATTTACATCCATAGATTTCAAATAGTTATAAGCAACACTTGCAAACAATCCATTATCAAAGGTTTTTTGAAGTTTTACAGAAGTGTTAAATGCGCTTCCTTTATTAGAATTAGTCAATACATATGCATGTGAATCAGCTGGAAAACCAAAATCAGTCCAAACACCTTTATCACTTGCAGCATAAATTGGTCTATTATCTGCACCTACTAATTTGCTAGTTGGTGTTTTCAATCCCCAATCCTGAACATGTACAGCGTTCAAATCTTTATTATAGGACATATCGACAGTCAATATATAGTCTCCTTTAAATTTATGATCCAGACCTAAACTTGTTCTCCAAACTTGAGGAAATTTAAAATCAGTATCGACAACTTGGTAGAAAAATGGATCAATTCCACTTACTTGATTTCCAATCCATACAAATGGAAGTCTTCCGGTAAAAATACCAGTTCCACCACGTAATTGAGTCGTTTTGTCACCATTAGCATCCCAATTGAAACCAACTCTTGGAGACCACAATAATGCATTTCCAGGCAATACCGTTGAATTTAAAGTTACCTCTTTTCCATCTTTTGGATCATAATACTTAATTCCTGGTAAATAACCTTCTGAATTATCGGTATCAATAAATTTTTGAATGTTCTCAGATGTGTTAAAATATAATGGCTTATCCGCTCTTAATCCGTAGGTCAATTTAAAATTGTCATTTAAATTCCATTCATCTTGAGCATAAAAAGCCAATTGTCCTACAGTTGTTTCAGACAAATTCCAACCTCCGTTAGTTCCTGCTTCTAATTTATTTTTAGCATCAAAAGTTGCTTGAGCGTTAGCAAAAGCTGTTGCATAATAGCCGCTAGCGATGTTCGCATCAAAACCTGCCATATCAACACTTCCAAAAACATCAAAACCATACCCTTTTAAATTAAATGAATTTTTGAAAATGAATTTTTCAAAAGAAAATCCAGCTGTAAATGTGTGATTTCCTCTAACAATATTTAAATTATCGCTAATTTGAATTACTTTTTGATCTAACCTGTTATTTATTGAAAATGGTTCATGTCCAGCAATAATATATGGAGAACCATCTTTTGTTATGCTAATAACAGGAGCTGGAGTAGAAAACGGGTTTCTAAAATCATTAAAATGAGTATAACCTGCTTGTAATTTATTAGAAACTGTTTCCGTAATTTTTGAATTCAATTCTACTAAAAATGAACTAATTTGATTGTTGATTTCATATCCAGAGTTTTCAAACTGCATTGTGTTGTTATCTGGTCCTCTACGACGAATAGCCGTTGGGTGAGCAGGTTTGTCTTTAGATGCGTCTAAAAAGTTATAAATGAACGCTAACTTGTGATTATCGTTAATATTCCAATCAAACTTTACAATACCTTTATTAGAATTAGAATTATGAGTAAAACCTTGGTAAGCTCCAGTATTATAGCCAAGTTTACCCAATTCAGTAGAAACGTGCATTAAATCTGTGGCTAAGACTCTAGATTCATTTACACCTGTTGTACCATTTCCATCATTAGCAACAACGTTTGAACCTGAATCGCTACGTTGATCTATTTCATAATTGGCAAAAAAGAATAATTTATCTTTTACAATTGGACCACCAATACTAAAACCAGCTTGAGTCTGCTCTAAATTTGGAACAACAATTTCTTGACCCTTTACTTTACTACCAGTCATAGCATCATTTCTAAAGAAGCCATAAGCAGTACCGTGAAATTCATTTGTACCTGATTTTGTAACTGCATTTACAGAAGCTCCAGTAAAGCCTGACAAAGTAACGTCATACGGAGCAACTGCAACTTGAATTTGTTCAATCGCATCTAATGAAATTGGCTGTGCTCCTGTTTGCCCACCTGGAGTTGCAGCATCCAATCCGAACGGGTTGTTAAAAATTGCCCCGTTCAACGAATAGTTATTGTATTGATCATTTCTACCCCCAAATGAACCTCCGCTAGCAGATGGTTCTAATCTGGTAAAATCTTCAGCGGATCTTGAAATTGTGGGTAGTGAAGATAATTCTTTTCTACCAATGGTAGTTTCGGCACCAGTTCGCCCACTTCCGAAGACTTTGCTTTTTGAAGTTACTTTTACTTCGTTTAGGCTTTGACTTTCGCTAACCAAAACAAATTCAAGTGCGGAAGTTTTTCCCAATTCAAGAAAAACATCAGCAATTTCTTGAATTTGATATCCCACAAAAGTTGCGGTCACCTTATAGGGCCCTCCAATTCGCATATTCAACATACTAAAACGTCCGTCAGAATTCGAAACTGTCGAATATTTAGTTCCTGTAGGAGTATGCACTGCAAGAATTGTGGCTCCTGGCAGAAATTCATTATTGCTACTTTTTACAGTACCTTTAATGTTTGAAGTTGTCGTTTGTGCAATTGTAGCTTGAAGGCCAATTGCAAAAAACAATAGAGTGAAAATTTTTTTCATATTTTTTGATTTTAGTTTAGAGCAAAATTAGCCCAAAAAAAAACCACTCTTCCGAGTGGTTTTTATATTTTATCAACAAAGAGTTAACAAAATGTTACTTTTCTGCAATAATTTCATAAGGCAATTCAACTAATACATCTCTGTGTAATCTGATGCTTGCAGCATATTTACCCGTTCTTTTTACGATACCGCTTGTGATAAATTTTCTTTCGATTGTTTGACCTGATTTCTCTAAAGCTTCAGCAATGTCGATGTTCGTTATTGAACCAAAAAGTTTTTCACCACCCGCTTTTGCGTATATTTTGATTTCAAGTGCTTTCAAGGTTTCAGCCAATGCTTTTGCATCGTTAACTACTTTCTGTTCTTTGTGCGCTCTTTGTTTTAAATTTTCAGCTAATACTTTCTTAGCAGAAGGAGTTGCCAATTGTCCGTGACCTTGTGGAATCAAAAAGTTACGACCGTAACCATTTTTAACATTTACCACATCGTCTTTAAAACCTAAATTTTGAACGTCTTTTTTTAATATAATTTCCATGTTGTTGTCCTTTGTTATTAGAAGTTAGCCCGCTTTTGGCGAGGCAACAACTGATTTGTTATTTATTATTTTAGCAAATCGGCCACGTACGGCATTAATGCTAAGTGACGTGCTCTTTTTACAGCTACAGACACTTTTCTTTGGTATTTCAATGAAGTACCTGTTAAACGACGAGGAAGAATTTTTCCTTGCTCATTTACAAATTTCAATAAGAAATCAGCATCTTTATAATCAATATATTTGATACCTGATTTTTTGAAACGACAATACTTTTTAGTTTTGTTTGTTTCTATGTTCAAAGGAGTAAGATATCTGATATCTCCGTCTTTTTTTCCTGAAGCAGATTGTTGTAATGTTGCCATAATGATTAAGCTTTTGTAGATTTAAGTTTCGCTCTTCTTCTTTCAGCCCAAGAAATAGCATGTTTATCAAGGCTTACAGTCAAGAAACGCATTACTCTTTCGTCACGTCTAAATTCAGTTTCAAAAGCAATTAGGACTTCTCCTGCTACTTTGAATTCGAATAAGTGGTAGAAGCCACTTTTTTTGTTTTGGATTTCATAGGCCATTTTTTTCAGACCCCAATCCTCTTTCGATACCATTTCAGCTCCTCTGCTTGTAAGAAAATCTTCAAATTTACTTACTGTTTCCTTTACCTGAACTTCAGATAAAACGGGATTTAAAATGAAAACAGTTTCATAATGATTCATAAATTATAGTTTGTATTTGTTAAATTGGCTGCAAAAGTAATCTTTTATTTCTAATATACAAATGAAATTATACTTTAATCGTCATAAGGTAAAAAAAGCCGATAAAATTAGGTTTTTAGATTTTGATGTATTACTTTTACTATGCCAAATGTTAAATAATTACAATTATGAAACTAAACTGTGTCGTAGTAGATGATAGTTCCATTCAGAGAATGATTATCACAAAGTTAGTAAATAATAACCCAAATCTACATTTAATTGGAGATTTTTCTAACGCAATTGAAGCAAAAGGATGTATGACTATACACAATGTGGACTTAATCTTTTTGGATATTGAGATGCCTGTGATTAGTGGTTTTGATTTTTTGGATGGTTTAAAAACGAAGCCCCAAATTATTTTTATCACTTCTAAGGCAGAGTATGCTATGAAAGCGTTTGATTATGATGCAACGGATTATCTACAAAAACCTATTGCAGTAGATCGTTTTAATGCTTCTGTTAAAAGAGCGTTGGATTTGCATTTGCTAAAATCAGAAATTCATGAGGAAGATGGTGATCATATTTTCATTAAAAGCAATTTAAAAAAACTAAAAATTTTTACTGCCAAAATAAAATGGATTGAAGCTTTTGGTGATTATGTGAAAGTAGTTACCGATGATGATAGCAATTTAGTTCTTTCGACTATGAAATCATTTGAAAAAGATCTATCAAAAGAAAAATTTGTTAGAGTGCACAAATCTTATATTATTAATATTGATAAGGTAGAGCGATTCAACAGTAGATATGCCGAAATTGGAGTTACTAAAATTCCTTTAAGCAGATATAAAAAAGAAGATTTAGTGAGAGCTCTAGCGGTAAACTAATAAAAATCAACATTTACAGCTACTTTTATTGCTCTGTATTGTGGAACAACATCAAAACTATTTAGTATTTTCTGAATAGTTTTTTTTGTGCCTTGCAAGGACTGGTTGGTCGGAATTTTTACCATGATAGTTCTAATGTATTCATTTCGAATTCTAGAAATGGGTGGTTCCTCTGGACCAAGAACAGGAATGGTGAAGTTTTGTTGCATTACTTGATACAACCACATTGAACCTTCTTTGAGTTTGTCAAAATCCCTATGCTTCAAAGTCAACTTTATCAATTTAAAATAAGGAGGATATTTATAGATTTGTCTTTCGTACAATTGTTCCTTATACATTCCTATATAGTTATTATGAACCACTTGCTGAATGGTATTGTGCTCTGGATTGTAGGTTTGGATAATTACCTTACCTCTTTTTTCGGAACGTCCAGAACGACCTGAAACTTGTGTCATCATTTGGTAACTTCTTTCAAAAGCCCTAAAATCGGGATGATAGAGCATATTATCGGCGTTCATAATTCCCACCAAACTTACATTGTCAAAATCCAATCCTTTTGCCAGCATTTGGGTTCCCACCAAAATTTCGACTTCACGATTTTTGAAACTATCAATAATTTTTTCGAAACCAAATTTACCTCGAGTAGTATCTTGATCCATTCTTCCCACTTTCGCATTTGGAAACAATTCAACTAATTCCTGCTGAATTTGTTCCGTTCCAAAACCTTTTGTAGTCAAATGAACACTAGTACAAGCATGACAATTGGTTGGTTTTGCCATCGAATAACCACAATAATGACAACGCAACTGGTTCTTGTGTTTATGATAGGTTAAACTCACATCGCATTGCGGACATTGAGGTACGTGACCACACGTCAAACATTCAATTATTGGCGAATAACCCCTACGATTTTGAAACAAAATAACTTGTTCGCCCAAAGCTAAAGCGCTTGTCATTTCTGCTAGTAAAGTATCGCTGAAATGTCCTGACATTTGTTTGCGAAAGTACTTGTCTTTTAGGTCGACCAAATTTATTTCGGGCATTTTGACATTACCATATCTTTCGAAAATTTCAACCAATCCATATTTTCCAGATTGCGCATTATAATACGTTTCAATGCTTGGCGTAGCCGAACCCAAAACCACTTTAGCCTTGAAACTATTAGCCAAAACAATCGAAGCATCTCTGGCGTGATAGCGCGGTGAAGGATCTATTTGCTTAAAGGTTTGCTCGTGTTCTTCATCGATGATGACCAATCCCAAATTAGAAAATGGTAAGAAAAGTGCCGACCTTGCGCCGATGACAATTTGGGCTTTTGGAGATTGCTCCAAAACTTGCTGCCATACTTCTACCCTTTCGTTATTGCTATATTTCGAATGAAAAACGGCGACTTTATTACCAAAAAAATCCCGCAATCTTCCTACCAATTGGGTTGTGAGCGCAATTTCGGGTAATAAATATAGAATTTGTTTTTCTTCCTTTATATATTGCTCAATAAGTTTGATGTAGATTTCGGTTTTTCCGCTAGAAGTCACACCGTGCAAAAGACACACTTCTTTTTGGATAAAACTATCCTTGATTTCTTCAAAAGCAATTTGCTGTGCTTCGCTTAATTGCAGCTGTTCTTCCTTGGTTTTTCCTGAAAAATTAACACGATCAACTTGAATATAATATGCTGAAAAAATTTCTTTGTCTATTAATGCTTTAACAATTGTCGAAGTGGATTTTGCTGCTTCAATCAATTTTTTAACTGTAACGGGCTTTTTCTCCGAAGCACTCAATTGAAAAAAAGTCAGGACAATTTCTTTTTGTTTATTGGCGTTTTTAAGCACTTCTAACAATTCGCTCAAGCCTTCATTCGTCTGGTATTTAGGATGCAATTTTACATATCGAATGAGTTTTGGTGCATAAGTTTCTAACATTTCTTCCTGAAGTACCAAAATGTTTTTATCCATCAATTTTTGGATAACTGGGAAAATATTCTTCTTATTCAAAATACTCATTATATCCTGAACTTTCAAGGAACTTTGTTGTTGCAAGGCTTGATAAACCAAAAATTCATCATCTGTAAGCAGGCTTTCATCTACAAAACCATCGTTTTTTTGCGAAATTATTGTTTCGCTTTCCAGCAAAAGTGCCGATGGCATTGCGCCACGATACACATCGCCAATAGCACACATATAATAGGAAGCAATCCACTGCCAATGCGCAATTTGAATTTCAGTGACTATTGGTTTTTCGTCAAGGATTTGGTGAATTCCCTTGGCTTCATACAAAGCAGGTTTGTTTTGGTGAATTTCGATAACCAATGCCGTGTAGATTTTACTTTTACCGAAAGGTACAGCCACACGCATTCCTTTTTTGATAAAATGGTACTCGGTTTCCGAAACGCTGTAAGTAAACGTTTTGGCAAGGGAAAGCGGTAAAATTACTTCGACGAAATGCATTTTAGGTAAGAATTATTCGTTGGCCTTTAAATATGCAAGCCTTAATTTGCTTATTGACGCATTCAATTCGAATCCGAGCAGCAAAATAACGCAGTTAATCCAAATATAAAACATCATAATCAATAATGTTCCTATGGAACCATATAATTCGTTGTATTTTGAAAATCGAAGTACCCAAATCCCAAATAAATAAGAATCTAAAATTATTAATACGGTTGTAAAGACAGAGCCAATTGAAATAAACACTCTTTTTTTATCGTGCAAGGTG
Source organism: Flavobacterium sp. (assembly GCF_031423415.1). GTDB lineage: Bacteria > Bacteroidota > Bacteroidia > Flavobacteriales > Flavobacteriaceae > Flavobacterium. The sequence continues at coordinate 18,743 of NZ_JANPFL010000010.1, read as the reverse complement.
CCAAATTTTAAAAGTATGGAAGTTGTGATTAAAATCATTAGAATAACGAAGGCATAACGTCCCAATATAATTAATGGAATTTGATCGTTTAATACGTCTTGAATCATTGTTTTTTGGATAATAACTTCAAAAACAATAATTATGGCAATGGTAGCCAACAACAAAATAGACAATACCAAGGACATTCCAAGTGCTACTAAATATTGGTGCAAAAATCCTCTTTTGATAAGTACGTGCTTTGATGATTCAAAACCACCCAAGATACCATTTAGTCCATTTGCCATCAAGAAAATGGACAGGATGAAACCTGTAGAAAGTAATCCGGAATGGCTGTTATTGAGAATATCATTGATGATTTTATAAATCGCATCATAGGTATTTGGTGGCACTCCATCTTTTACAAATTCAAGAAAATCTGTCTGAAAACCTTCAATGGGGATGTACGGAATTAAATTTAAAATAAATAGCGCAAAAGGAAACAAAGCCATAAAAAAACTGAATGCAATAGCACTAGCGTGGTAAGTCAAACCGCCTTCAATTATTCCTAGAATATACAATTCCATTAAATCATAAAAAGACAAACCTGCCAACCAAGGCAATTTAATCCTTTTTAGAGGACGAACTAAAGTGCGCAGTACAGGGATTTTTTCTATCCTTTCTTCTATTTCTTTACTCATTTCTTCAGGGTTCTAAAAAGCCTTCAAACTCAAATCCATATTATAAATAGAATGTGTCAATGCTCCGGACGAAATATAATCAACACCACATTCGGCATAACTACGAATGGTGTTTTCGTTGATATTTCCGGAAGATTCTGTTTGGCATTTATCGCCTATTAAGGCTACTGCCTTTCTGGTATCTTCAAAATCAAGATTGTCTATAAGGATTCTATAAATGCTCTCATTTTTTAGAATTTCTTTGATTTCCTCGAGGTTTCTGGCTTCTACAATGATTTTTAAATCAAGATTATTTTCTTTGAGATACGCTTTGGTTTTGGCTATTGCCAACGTAATTCCGCCAGCAAAATCGATATGATTATCCTTTAACATGATCATATCATAAAGCGCAAAACGATGGTTTTCGCCTCCGCCAATGGTTACTGCCCATTTTTCGCAAGCTCTAAAGCCAGGCGTAGTTTTGCGTGTATCCAGAATTTTTGTATTTGTTCCTTGAAGCAAATCGACATAGCTTTTGGTTTTTGTGGCAATGGCACTCATTCTTTGCATCGAATTGAGAACCAATCTTTCGGCTTTGAGAATGGATTGAGAACTTCCTGAAACGTGAAAAACTACATCGCCATATTTTACAGGAGTTCCATCTGTTATAAATGTTTCTACTTTTAGAGTATTGTCAACATATTCGAAAATCATTTTGGCGAAAGCCACGCCTGCAATAATTCCGTTTTCCTTGACTATTAGTTTTGCCTTGCCTGCTGCTGAAGCTGGAATGCACGCCAAAGAACTGTGATCGCCCTCGCCTACATCCTCACGAATGGCATTATGAATAATGAGTTGTAATTCGTTATTAAATTGCTTTTCGCTAATCATTTTGGTATCAATTTTCAGAATGCTAAAGTATGATTTTATTTGGTCAATTGAAAATTTGACGGAGATTGTAGCTCTAACAAAATTATGAAATAGTAAAAAAATAAAACTAAAAAAATCTCAACATAGTTGAGATTTTTTTCTTAACATACTTTTCTAATAATGATAACGAACTTTAAAACAAAACACTTTCGTTTCTCATAATCTTGCCAGTAGCTGTCTCTTGAAATTTAGGAATGAATATAACTTCCTTCGGTATTTCATATTTATTTAAAATATCAAAAATAGATTCTGCAATAGTCATTGGTTCTCCTTCAACATAAAGCACCACTTTTTGTCCAAGAGTTTCATCGTTTTGACCAAAAATAAAATAACGTCTTGGAATTCGTGTTGATAATTTATCTTCAATTTGTTCAGGCATCAATTTAATTCCAGCGCTGTTAATGACATTGTCATATCTTCCTTCCCAAATAAATTGCGTGTCCGAAATTAATTTTACAATATCATTTGTAATAATAGGCTCGTTGCTGATGTTTTTGGCATTAATTATTAAACATTCTCTCTCGTCCATAGAAACTGAAACGTTTGGCAAAACGCTAAAGGCTTCGGCTCCAATTCTTTTGGCAGCAATATGCGTTATGGTTTCGGTCATACCATAGGTTTCATAGATCTCCATTGGCAGTTTTACCAATTCTTTTTCTAAAGCTTTGTGAATCGTTACACCACCTATAATTAATTTTTTGATTCGTTTCTTCTTCAGTTTTGCAATTGAGTTCTTGGCTTGCAGTGGCACCATAGCACAAAAATCAAAACTTTCATCGATTTTGTCCAGCGGGTTTGAAGTTGGTTCAACAAATTTCATGTCCAATCCCAAAATAAAGGAACGAACCCACATCATTTTTCCAGCAACATAATTGGTTGGCAAACAATGCAGCATCGTATTTCCAGGCTCTAATCCAAAATAATCTCCTGTTGCCAAAGCCGACTCTAACATAGCTTGTTTTTCGATTTTAATCACTTTTGGAACTCCTGTAGTTCCAGAAGTACTCAATTCTATATACGATTTCTCGTCAAACCAATCTAGTAAAAAAGTACCAATATGTTGTTCAAAAGGTTTTCCTTCTTTTATAAAACCATAAGCTACATAAAACATTTCTTCTCGAGAAATGTGAATTCCATTCAATTTAAAACGATTGTGAATGTTTTTATAGGTTATTTGATGCGTTGTATTTTGTTTCATGATGTATTAATTTGGAGGTAGAACTTTACCTGTAAGTTTTGATGACCAATCCTTCCAATTGTATCTTTTTGCAAATATATATAAGATTATCGGATACACAATTGCAATTGAAATTATCATTTCATTTAATACGTCAGCTGGATTTTCCACGCCAGAATATTTAAAAACCGCATCAGTATGAATTGCAGAATAATCGGAAGTAATTAATAAAGCTGCCATCATATTATTTCCAAGATGAAAACCTAACGCCAGTTCCAAACTTTCATCCATTAATGTAATAACTCCCAATAATAATCCAGTTCCAATATAGAATACCATAACCCCGTAACCCATTTTGGCCACTTCGGGATTCGCACCGTGAAACAATCCAAAAATTATTGAAGTCAAAGCCAAAGGAAACCACCTATTCTTAACAATAATACCTATTTGCTGCATCAAATACCCTCTAAATAAGTATTCTTCAAGTCCTATTTGACAAGGAAATAACAAAACACTAATACCAAATAAAACACCAAATTTTATCGGATTAAAATTCCAAATAATATTCGAATTGTCGCTAAAATAAGTAACTATAAATACCGTAATTGTGAGCAAAACAATTAATGAAAATGAGAAAAGAATTCTCCTGTAATCTACTTTATTTCTTATAGTTGTAAGCGAAATTATACTTCTTTCGTGCAAATTACGAACCAGCAAAAACAACAATACTAATAAAAAAATAAAGGGTGACAAATTAATTATCAGTGACCAATTATTTGGTATTTCGTTCATCGATTTATACACATCATCCATTTGTTCTGTCGACATCATAAAATAGGCAACAAAATTGGCAAGGAATATTCCTGCTGTTAAAAAGGTGGTAATCAAAACTCGCCACCACTCATTCTTACCCTTATATGCTTGTTCTATAAACATTTATAAAATTGAATTAATTAAAACTTTAAACTATTTTTGTCAGCCCGAAATTAACCTAATTTTGCGTTTTTATGCCAATTTTGGAAAAAAATTAACAACAACTACGATGATTAAAATATATCATAATTCCCGATGCGGAAAATCACGCGAATGTCTTGCTTTTTTGGAAGACTCTGGTCAACAATTTGAAGTTGTCAAATATCTTGACGAAATCCCTTCGTTTGAGGAATTGAAGTCTATCATCAAAAAATTAAACATAAAGCCGATTGAATTAGTACGTCAAAAAGAAAAAATTTGGATAGAAAATTTCAAAAATAAACAATTATCGGATGATGAAATTATTCAAGCTATGATTACGAATCCCATTCTTATCGAAAGACCTATCGTCATTAAAGGAAACAAAGCTGTAATAGCAAGACCTAAGGAAAAAGTCATAGCGATTCTTTAGAGATATTTCGTAAGGACTTTAACAAACTATTATGATTTGTACCTTAAACCATCTTCTATTTTTGCATTCTAATTAAGATATAAAAAACCTTTGATGAAAAACCTTAAATTTACTATAATTTTACTATTGATATTGACTTCAATAAAGAACTACTCTCAAAATAATTATTCTCAGCAAAGACCTCAGGTTGCAAAAATAAAAATCAAAGGAACTGTCATCGAAAAGATGAGCAAACAACCTCTCGAATATGCTACAATTACTTTTGTAAATCCCAACTATCCTAAAGGAATTTCAGGAGGAATTACAAATTCGAAAGGAGAATTTGATGTTGATATTAATCCAGGAACTTATGACATTAAAATAGAATTCATCTCATTTAAACCCACCCTATTCACTCAACGAAAACTTCAGCAAAGTACTAATTTAGGTCAAATCGCTTTAGAAGAAGATTTTTCACAATTGAACGAAGTAGTGGTTCGTGCAGATAAAACATCTGTCGAAATTAAACTTGACAAAAAAGTATACAGTGTTGGCAATGACTTGATAGTGAAAGGAGGCACTGTAAGTGATGTATTAAATAACATTCCATCCGTCTCGGTAGACTCAGAGGGAACAATAAGTTTACGAGGAAATGAAAACGTCACTATATTTATTGACGGGAAACCTTCAAATGCTGTCAATATCAACGAAGCACTCCGATTAATTTCTGCAGATGCGATAGACAAAGTGGAGGTAATTACTAATCCATCCGCTAGATATGACGCCGAAGGCGGAGCAGGAATTTTAAATATCATTCTCAAAAAAGGAAAAAATCAAGGACTTAACGGAACTTTTATTGGCGCATTGGGTACACCAAGAAACAATAGCCTTAGCGGAACGTTGAACTACAAAACAGAAAAATACAACTTGTTTACAAATCAAGGATATGCTGATAGATTGGCTCTCGGCAACGCATTATATGAAACCAATTATTTAAACCCAAAACCAAACTCACCCAACTACATCAAAGAAATTAGGGACGCAAAAGATAACAGCAAAAGCTATAACGGGAATTTAGGTCTTGAGGTATTTTTAAATAACTCGACCACCTGGGTCAATACTATCAATTACAGAAACAGTAATGAGCAAAATGTAGATGATGTAAACTACGATAACCAATATATCGACCTCGCAAAAAACTACACTAGAACCAGAGTTAGTAACGAAGAAAATAAAGAGGAAGATTTTGAATTCAAATCCAATCTTCAAAAAAAATTCAAAAAAGAGGGGCATAAATTAGATGTTGATGTTCAAATTTCTAGTAACAACGAAAAAGAGATAGCCGATATCGTGGACAGTCAAAACGGTAAAGATTTTACTGAAAATAAACAAAAAAACAACCGAGAATTATTTCAATTGGATTATGTTTTGCCGTTTGGCGAAAGAAGTCAGTTTGAGGCAGGATATCGCGGGAATTTTGTCAATCAACTGACTGATATAACTGTTTTTAATAACGGTATTTTAAATACGAACTTTACGAATAAATTAGAATACATCGAAAACGTAAATGCATTTTACACACAATATGGACTTAAAGTAAACAAATTTTCATATCTGTTTGGGCTTCGTTGGGAAGACACTAATGTGAATGTGAATCAATTAACCAACAATGATTTCAACGTTAAAAAATATAATAATTTCTTTCCATCTGCTTTTGTAACTTATAAAATTTCAGAAGAAAGCAGCTTATCCTTAAACTATAGCCGCAGAATTACACGCCCTAGAGGGAGATTAATCAATCCATTTAGCAATTATTCGAGTAACATCAACATATTTCAAGGCAATCCTGATTTAGACCCTGCAATGACCAATGCAATCGATTTTGGATTTCTGAAAAATTGGTCGAAATTTTTAGTAAGCACTTCTATCTACACCAATAGGACCACCGACACTTTTCTTTATGTTCGAGTGAATTCTGGCGACGAAGTAAATGGAGTGCCTGTAATCATTACTACTCCAATCAATTTAGCCACAGAAAACCGACTTGGGTTTGAATTCAATTTAAATTACTCTCCTTATAAATGGTGGAAGTTAAATAGTAATTTCAATTTTTTTAATATTGATACAAAAGGCAATTATACGTACACCGATTTCAATAGTATTGAAATCACACAAAATTTTGATCAAAAAACAACTTCTTGGTCAGCTAGATTAAATTCAAAAGTGACCTTACCCACAAAAATCGATTGGCAAACTAATATGAATTACTTTGGTGACCAAAAAACTGCGCAGGGTAAATTTATTGGCATTTTTGCAATGAATTTGGGATTTAGCAAAGATGTTTTAAAAGATAAAGCTACTTTGGCATTCAATATTAGTGATGTTTTTAATTCAAGAAAAATGAAAATAGAAACCCTAATTCCAGGCGTTATAGATGCTTATTCTGAAAGACAAAGAAGTGTTCGGCAATTTACACTTTCGTTCACCTATCGATTGAACAAATCGAAAAACGAAAGAGAAAAACAACCTCGACGAGAAGAAGAAGGTGGTGGTGATATGCAAGGATAATCACTTTTTCAATAGGGATTATATTTGTATACTATAAATTTAGAAAGACCTGTGAAAAAATAATCCTTCATAGGTCTTTTTATGTAATGTCATTATTCGGATGTAGAAATTATTCGTCTTAAACACTATCTTAGCAGTAAATTAAATCAAAAATCTATCAAATTCATAGTTATGACAAACATAATCGTTTTAGGAGCAGGAATGGTTGGTAGCGCAATAGCATCCGATTTATCAAAAAAACATTCGGTTACGTTGGCAGACCTTAATAACCAAAGACTGGAAACAGTCAAAATAAAATATCCAACAATTGAAATTTTGCAAGTTGATGTTTGTGACAAACCCAAACTTCAATCGGTGCTTGCTGCTTTTGATTTTGTGGTTTGCGCTGTTCCCGGATTTTTGGGTTTCGAAACGATAAAAACTATAATTGAAGCCGGAAAAAATGTGGTGGATATTTCATTCTTTCCTGAAAATGCGCTCGAATTAGATGCTTTGGCAAAAGCCAAAGAGATAACAGCCATCGTGGATTGCGGCGTTGCGCCAGGAATGCACAATATCATCCTGGGTTATTATAATGAAAAACTAAAACTGACTGATTTTGAAACCTTAGTCGGTGGTTTACCAAAAGTTAAAAAATGGCCTTTTAACTACAAAGCACCATTTTCGCCCGTCGATGTTATTGAAGAATATACCCGACCTGCACGTTATGTCGAAAACGGAACTATCGTAATCCGAGATGCGTTAACCGACTGCGAATTGATAGAATTTGACAAAGTGGGAACCTTAGAATCTTTCAATTCTGATGGATTGCGCTCCATACTATTTACGATGCCACACATCAAAAATATGAAGGAAAAAACATTGCGTTATCCCGGTCACGTTGAATATGTAAAAGTTTTGAAAGACAGCGGATTCTTTAGTGAAAACAAAATAATGATAAACGGAACTGAAATTTCACCACTCGATTTCACTAGTAAAATCCTTTTCAACGAATGGAAATTAGGAGAAACCGAAGAAGAATTAACAGTAATGCGTATCACCTTAAAAGGAAAAAATGATACTGGAGAAACAGAGGAAGTAGTCTATAACTTATACGATGAATATTGCCCAGAAACGCAAACCTCATCAATGGCAAGAACTACGGGATATACTGCAACAGCTGTCGCTTCGCTGTTTTTAGAAGGTTTATTTACAGAAAAAGGTGTTTTCCCACCGGAATTAATAGGGAAACACGAAACTTGCTTCCACTATATTTTGAATTATTTAGCAGCCCGAAATGTACACTATATAAAAACGCAAACTATACAAAACGAATAACGTATAGTCATTTTATATATCTTTGAATCCTAAATAACAAGACCATGAATAGTAAAAAAAGAACTGCTGTTATAGCAATAATACTCATTATTGCAATTGGAAATTACACTAGAATTATAGATCACGGCGCTATTCGCGCTGTAGAATTTCTATCTATATTTGTCATTGGTGCATTAACTTCTTTGTTGATAAGAGAAGTGGCCACCATTATTAAACAAAAATAAATTGATGAAAAACACACAAATCCTTGTACTATTCCTTATTGGCACTTTGCTTATTAGTATAGGAGTTGCATTCAAAGTAACAAATGAACGAAAAGATTGGACAACTTTTTTCTTAATCATCGGAATGACTTTTGAAGCAGTTGCCGGAATTTTGTTGATTCTAAAATTATTCAAGAAAAAAAACGATTCCGATTCTTTTTTAGATAGTTAATTCTCACTTCAATGAACATCAAACTCATCGCCATTGGTAAAACGGATAAAAAAAATTTGCAATCCCTGATTGACGAGTACCAAAAGCGTTTGTCCTTTTACATCAAGTTCGACTTGGAGATAATTCCTGATAGTAAGAATGTAAAAAACTTGTCAGAAAGTCAGCAAAAAGAAAAAGAAGGCGACATGATTTTGGCTAAGATAACGCCAACCGACCAACTAATTTTATTGGACGAAAACGGAAAAACCTTTTCGAGCGTATCTTTTTCAGAAGAATTGCAAAAGAAAATGAATTCAGGAGTGAAGACTTTGGTTTTCGTAATTGGTGGACCTTATGGTTTTTCTGAAACGGTTTATGCCAAAGCGCACGGAAAAATCTCGCTTTCGCTAATGACTTTTTCGCATCAAATGGTGCGTTTATTTTTTATCGAACAATTGTACCGCGGATTCACGATTTTGAAAAATGAACCTTATCATCATCAGTGATTTAAAGTTTGAAGTTTTGATATCTGTCTAATGTTTCATTTTCAAATAACATTTAACAAACAACTTAATATCAGATATTTAATACGAAAAATATAAGATGAATTTGTTTGAGTGTTAATCAGTTATTAAAAAAAAATTAAATTTGTAAACAATTCAAATCTTTTGAAAAAACATCTTGTATGTTTGTATACCTTTTTAAACAACAAATTATTAACTTTATTTTTTAATCTAAAACAAACATTATGAAAAACTTATTTAAAATTGCAGCATTTACTTTCTTTTTAACTTTGATTATCTCTTGTGATAAGGATGATGCAGTAAACGACAATGTAACTTTCACAGCTACTTTGAGTGGTGCGAATGAGGTGCCAGCAAACACATCTACCGCAGTAGGAACAGCAACGCTTGTGTACAACAAAACTACCAAAATGTTCACCATTGCTGTTGTACATAGTGGATTAACACCAACTGGTGGACACATTCACAAAGGGGCAGCTGGAACTAATGGAGGTGTAGTTTTTGGTTTTACAAATCTAGCTTCACCTATTTCTTACACTAGTGGTGCATTAACAGCAGAACAAGAAGCAGATCTTAATGCAGGGCTTTATTATGTAAATTTGCATACAGCAGCAATTCCTTCTGGAGAAATCAGAGGAAATTTAGTTAAACAATAGCAATATTTTTGGCTTAATGCTAGATGAAACCTTAATCTTTTATAGAGATTAAGGTTTTTTTTATTTATTATCTTTTGATTAAATAATAAAAAAGTGCTGAATTATGTATAAAAAAATTACGGGTTATAAAGCAACCTCATATCGAAAAAGCAATTAGTTTTAATAATCTAATAAACGAATTCTTCTTTATTTTCAATTTTTAAACTTTGGATTAAAATTTCATTCTGAATATAAGTTCCATAACTCATATCTTCATCAAAACCGAATCTAATCATTTTGGTCTTATCTTTAAAACTATTTAAAAAATGTTTCAATTCTTCACGACTTCCTGAAAAGCCATCGACAAAAATTTCATTTTTTTTTGAAAAAAACACAACAAAACTATACATTGGTTTCCCCATTTTATAATACACTTTCGTGAATGGAAGAAACGCCATATTCTTGCCAATACTATCCGCATACGAATAATAATTTTCGGCTAATTCATTTTTGTGGGCAACTTCATTTCGCTTTTTTTCCTGCAATTTAATCACTTCGGGAATAACCAATCGCAGCGGTAATCGCTTGTCGATATTGAGAATCCAATTGGTTGAAATAATCGAATTTTTTCGGTTTACTTCTGCCAAAGTATCTTTGCCTTTGGTTCTAAAGAAAATATAAATTGGCGAATGATCAAGCACATCCGAAACGATGGTCACATCAGATTTTGGTAACAAAATGTCTTCTTTGTTTCCGCAGGAAAATAGAATAAAAAGAAAAATTATGGTACAATATTTCATTACTGATTGTTGATTTTATTAAACAAAGTGACACATTCCATCGCTTCTTTCACATCGTGAACCCGAAGAATTTTGGCTCCCTTGGTCAACGCAATAGTATTCAAAACAGTTGTTCCGTTTAAAGCTTCTTCCGCAGAAGATTGTAAAGTTTTATAAATCATAGATTTTCTAGAAAATCCCGCCAATAAAGGCAATTCCAAAATTTCGAACAATTCCATTTTTTGTAAAACTTCGTAATTTTGATCCAACGTTTTGGCAAAACCAAATCCAGGATCAACAATCAAATCATTGATGCCGTAACTTCTCGCTCTAGCCACTTTTTCAGAAAAATAGAACAATATTTCCTTGACAATATCTTCATAACTTGTCATCATTTGCATCGTTTCAGGTGTTCCTCGCATGTGCATCATTATGTACGGAACATTGTATTTTGCAATGGTTTCCAGCATTTTATCATCTAGATTTCCTGCTGAAATATCGTTAACAATAGCCGCTCCGTTTTCGATGCAAACTTTGGCAACTTCACTTCTAAAAGTATCAACAGAAAGTAGCGTTTCAGGATAATATTCTAAAATCAAATTAATAATAGGAATAATTCTTTGCAATTCTTCCTCTTCCGAAACGTATTCTGCATTAGGCTTGCTAGAGTATGCACCAACATCGATGAACGTCGCTCCGTCGTTGAGCATTTTCCCCACTTTAGTCAGCATTGCACTACTACTTTTATACATTCCCCCATCATAAAATGAATTGGGGGTCACATTCAAAATCCCCATCACTTTGGGCGTTGTCAAATCAATCAGTTGCCCTTTGCAGTTTATTGTCATCTCAAATCAAATTTCGTTAGTTATCATTTTTACATCCCATAAATATTCCTTAATTTTGGAGAAATTTTTTTGACAAATATAACCAATAAATGAACATTACTTCTCAACAATATGATAGCGTAATTGCAATTTGTCGCTCGCTATTTATCAATAAAATGAAAGATTACGGTAGTGCTTGGCGCATTTTGAGATTGCCTTCACTTACAGACCAAATTTTTATTAAAACCCAAAGAATAAGGAGTTTACAGGAAAATGAAGTTCAGAAAATCGTAGATGATGAAACTGGAGAATTCATCGGAATCATCAATTATTCTATTATGGCTTTGATACAATTAGAACTTGGGGTTGTCGAAAAACCAGATATCAATCCTGAAAAAGCAATCGAATTATATGATGCCAAAGTGAAATGGACCAAAGATTTGATGGAAGATAAAAACCACGATTATGGCGAGGCTTGGCGCGAAATGAGAGTAAGTTCTTTAACCGATTTGATTTTGCAAAAACTGCTTAGAGTAAAGCAAATTGAAGACAATAAAGGAAAAACTTTGGTTTCTGAAGGCATCGATGCTAACTATCAAGATATGATTAATTATGCTGTTTTTGCTTTAATTTTAATGAAAAATGTTAAATAACAAATAGCAAAAATCAAATAACAAATAAATTCAAAATCGAAAAAAAAATCAAAATTCAAAATGGTATGGAGCCAAAAAAATACGATTTAGAAGAACGAACTTTGAAATTCGCAATAGATTCAAGATTATTTTTAAAAAAATTACCGAGAAACATTTCTAATATTGAAGATGCTAAACAATATGTGAGATCATCTGGTTCGGTAGGAGCTAATTATATTGAAGCTAATGAATCTTTGAGTAAGAAAGATTTTTGTTTTAGAATTAAAATTTGCAGAAAAGAAGCAAAAGAAAGCAGTTATTGGTTAAAAATAATGAGAGCTACCAACACAGAATTTGAAACAGAAATTAATGTATTGATACAAGAATCAGACGAACTTAAAAAAATATTTTCAGCCATACTTGAAAAGTCATCCTAAGCCAGTTAAAATTTTATTTACTTTTTTTAAGTTTTGTAAATTTAAAAAATTAATTTTTAGAATTTATTTGTTATTTGATTTTTGTTTTTTGGAATTTATACAATTTGGAATTTAAGAAAAATATGAAAAACTTCATTACCCAATTCTCTAGACTTTTCGTCGGGATTTTATTCATTATCTCAGGATTGATAAAACTTAATGATCCTTTAGGATTCTCCTATAAATTGGACGAATATTTTAGTGAACCCGTTTTCAATATACCTTTTTTTGTGCCTTTTTCATTGGCAATAGCCTTGTTTTTGGTCATTTTGGAAGTAGTTTTAGGTTTTATGTTACTCATTGGTTACAAATCAAAATGGACTATTTGGAGTTTGTTGCTTTTGGTAGTTCTCTTTACATTTCTGACTTTTTATTCGGCTTATTTTGATGTGGTTAAAGACTGCGGCTGTTTTGGTGATGCGCTACATTTAACACCTTGGCAATCATTTTCTAAAGATTTAATATTGCTGTTTTTTATTCTAATTTTATTTTACAATCAAAAATATATCAAACCATTATTTACTGCTAAAATTCAAAATATTTTGGTTTTGACAAGCATTGCTTTGTGTTCCTTTATGGGATATTGGGTTCTTAATCATTTACCGTTGAAAGATTTTAGACCATATAAAGTGGGAACAAACATTCGCAAATCAATGGAAATTCCTGACAATGCTCCAAAAAGTGTAGTCGAAATGATTTTTATTTATAAAGTCAAAGGAGTTGATAAAGAATTTACCGAAAAAGATTTGATGTCGCTTCCTGAAGGAGCAGAATTTGTCGATAGAAAAGACAAAGTTATCGTTCAAGGTTACCAACCTCCTATTCACGATTTCAAATTAGAACTAGATGGAGAGGACAAAACTGATATGATATTATCTAAAGAAAAAGCAATCCTAATTGTGGCTTATGATTTAGAAAAAGCAAATAGTATAGGATTACAAAAAATAAATGATGTGTACAAAAAAGCGAATGCAAAAGGATATTATGTTGCCTTACTTACTGGCTCATCAACTGATGTAATTAATGATATAAAAAAGAAATATAGTTTTAATTTCGATATTCTTTTTTGTGATGCTACGGCTTTAAAAACTGTAGAAAGAGGGAATCCAAGTTTTGTTATTTTGAATTACGGAACAATTATTCAAAAAACACATTACAACGATGTTGATAATTTGAAATTATAAATTTTTATTAAAGTATTATGAGCAGTAGTAGAGAAAGAAAAAAAGGAAAAAAAATAAAATTAATCCTCATTTTTGTTAGTTGTATCATTTTTGGAATTGGGTATTATTTTTTAAATGTGGTTTCAGGTATTTTTAATGTTCCTTTAGGAGTTACATTCCACGTTGTATTTGGATGCACATTAATGGCAGTTTCTGGTCTATATATTGGTTACACCCTTAAACAATTGTTTTTTACTAAGAATAAAAAGCGAACCAAACACATCTATTTAGACGATACTATCGATAAAAAATAGAATTAATTGATTTGTCATCAGCATTTGCTAACGAAATCGAAATAGTACAATTGCCTGAAATAATGTGTTTTACTATTCCCTATTTTGTTTTTAAAATGTAACTTTGGGGAAAATTTCTAAGATGAAAAAAATACTTGTATTGCTTTTAGCTGTTATTAGTTTTTCTTGTTCTCAAGCCCAAAAGACTAGCTTTTCGAAAGAAGCTTTGTCGGAAACTTTACTTTCAAATAATGGAAAACAAGTCACTTTTAAAGACATTCTAAAAAGTCATAAAGGCAAAACTCTAGTTATCGAAATTTGGGCATCTTGGTGTGGCGATTGTGTCAAAGCAATGCCTAAAATAAAAGAACTACAAGCCAATAATCCTGCAGTAGATTATGTTTTCATCTCGATGGATAAAACAGTCGATAAATGGAAAGAAGGAATTAACAAACACGAACTCAGAGGTGAGCATTTTATGGCGAACGATCAAATGAAAGGGGTTTTTGGTAAAGCAATTGATTTAGACTGGATTCCAAGATACATAATTATCGACAAAACTGGAAAAATAGTGATTTACAGAGCTATTGAAACTGATTTTGAAAAAATTAATACAACATTGAAGGATTTGGGAAGTTAGAAGTTGGAAGTGCGAAGTTAGAAGTGGGAGTTTAGAAATCAGAAGTGGAATTATTTGTGCTTTTTTTGGCTTTGAATCTATTGAAATTAAAAAATAAAAATTAGAACTATAAATTAGAAACACAATTAAAATGAGAAAGAAAATTGTAGCAGGAAACTGGAAAATGCATAAAAATGCTGCTCAAACTGCAGAATTATTAAACGAATTAAAAACGCAAGTTTCAACTGAAAATAATGCACAAGTAATTGTAGCTCCAACTTTTGTGAATTTGGCTTTGGCAGCAAGTCTTTTGGAGTCAACTGCTATCAACGTTTCTGCGCAAAATATGCATCAAGCTGAAAGTGGCGCATACACTGGCGAAATTTCGGCTGATATGCTAAAAAGCGTTGGTGTAAATACCGTAATTTTGGGACATTCAGAACGCAGAGCGATTTTTCATGAAACTGATGCACTAATTGCGAACAAAGTAGATACGGCTTTGAAACACGATATAACCGTTATCTTTTGCTTTGGCGAAGAGTTGAAAGATCGTCAATCCAAAAACCATTTCAATATTGTTGAAAACCAATTGAAAGATGGTTTGTTTCATATTGAAGCGAAAGATTGGGAAAAAATTGTTTTGGCTTATGAGCCAGTTTGGGCGATAGGAACCGGAGAAACTGCCAGTCCTGAACAAGCACAGGAAATGCACGAATTTATTAGAGAAACCGTTCGTAAAGCTTTTGGAAGTGATATTGCCGAAGATGTTTCTATCCTTTACGGCGGAAGTGTAAAACCCGATAATGCAAAAGAAATTTTCTCTAAGCCAGATGTAGATGGAGGATTAATTGGTGGAGCTGCACTAAATTCAAAAGATTTCTTAGCGATAGTAAACGCCATATAAAAATTTAGATTAAACTTTTACTGAGTCCTCAATTATGAAAATAATTGGGGATTTTTTGTGCTTAAAAAATCATATTTCTTTAAATAACAAAACAAAAAAATACCATAAATTCTAGTTTGCCAATCAGATAATTAACCTTGTTGGTACCCAAAGCTCATTTGTGAAATTAAGTAAATGTTTAAACAAATTATAATGATTATAAATTGTAAAAAAAACATTTCTTTTATTCAAAAAAAAAGCAATAATTCGTTAACTTTATGGTGTTGGCTTTATCAAGCAGAAATACTTAATACTCTCTTCATCAAGCCATAAACTATAACTGGCTTCTTATATCAAAAATATTTACTTATCGAAAAAACTACACTTTTAATCTCCTAAAGTGGAAACCAGAAACCACGGTAAAAAACGGGGTGGAACCGAAAAACCTTACGAGTAGGGAAATTTAAATCATTTTATAATGAAAAATTTTACTTTTATTATGGTTTTGATATTCTTAGGATTATCAAATGCTACTGCGGTAGCACAAGGAAGTTGGAGTTTACAAACCAATCCAACAGCAAATGCTGGAGAATCGATGCAATTTGTAAGCGCTACTGAAGGTTGGATTGGATTGTCATCCAATAAATTGTTGCACACAACAAATGCTGGTGCTCTGTGGAGTGTGGTAGCTCCTAATAATACAGATAACACCTCAGGAACAGATGCGCCTGGTTCTCGAATTAGTTTTATCAATCCTTCTACAGGTTGGGTTTTGAAATCGCTTACAGATGCATCTAACAATTCTCTTGGTGCTGTTTTATACAAAACAACAAATGCTGGTACGACCTGGAATCGAACCATAATTTCAACCACAGCAGGAGATACTGGAATTCAAGTTCAATTTGTTGATGCCAATAATGGTTGGGTTTTAATTTTCAATATGAATACTAGTATAGCTACATTCTTGAAAACTAATGATGGTGGTACTACTTGGACTGTTACAGATGGCAGAGGTATTTTTTACTATGTAAATGCAACTACTGGCTATGCATTCTCTGCAGGTCCTAATTTGGAACCACCTTATTACATAATGAAAACAACTAATGGAGGAACTAATTGGAGCTTTCAATACATGGATAATACTATTGGTTCGTTTAACGCAGTAGAATTTACAGATGCAAATAATGGATGGATTGTTGGGGACAAAGGAAAGATATTTCATACTACAAATGGAGGAACTACCTGGAATCAAATAACCAACAGTGGTTGTAACACCAATTACAACATCAATACAATTTCATTTATAAACAATTCTACAGGATGGATAGCCGCAAAAAATAACTCAAATGGAAATCATTTAGTCTTATCAACATCAGATGCTGGTGTAACTTGGTCAACGCAAACACTCCCCTTTAACTACGATGTATTTTCAATGGATTTTTGGGATGCTAATAACGGTTGGGCTGCTTCTGATTATGGACCTATCGCAAAATATAGTGTTTCCAACGGCATTTATTCAAATGCAACTTTAAATGGACCGTGGTTTATGTATAGAGATCTATCTCCAATAGATACCAGTAATGATAATTTGGCATATTTTGTTTTTGATGGCAATGG
Organism: Flavobacterium sp.; assembly: GCF_031423415.1. Taxonomy (GTDB): domain Bacteria; phylum Bacteroidota; class Bacteroidia; order Flavobacteriales; family Flavobacteriaceae; genus Flavobacterium. The sequence goes on along the minus strand of NZ_JANPFL010000010.1, from coordinate 1,870 downwards.
ACATATTTCCGATTTTAATGGTTTTGGTGGACCTTGGACTAATAGTACTTACAGCGTTAGTCCTAGTGGTTTGATTTCTGGTTTTCTTACTAATGGTAGTGAAAGTTTTCCTTTTGGAGGTCAACTAATTTCTGATACAGAAGGTATTGGTGGAAATTGGAAATTCCACAAAATTGCCAATGCTGGAGCTTTGAAAGATAAAATAGCGGGAACATTAACAACTGCTAATTGCGACTCAAGAAGCGTTACTTTCAACATCGATAGCAATGGAATTATAACTTCTGCGGCGGGATTGGCTGGACCAGTTATTGGAAGAGTATATGCAGATTTAGGAGTTTACATCGGTCATATGAACACCGGAGAAATGGGAGAATGGCACGAACTTTCGATTATGGGTTATTATAATAACAATAATTTAAATGGCCAACTCGCATTGGAAACTAATAGCTGTACCAACCAAGTATCAAATTTGGTTCGTAGTAATAATCAACCAATAAATACAGATTGGACGCTTCAAACCAATCCATTAGGCACCAGAATGTGCGGAGCTATGCAATTTGTGAGTGCAACAGAAGGATGGATTTCTATTGCGCCGGGTGGACTTTTACACACTACGGATGGTGGAAACACTTGGACTGAAAAAGTGCTAAACCTTACTGACATACTTGGTTCACCTTCTGACCCTGGTCTTAACTTAAGTTTTATTAGTACAACAACAGGTTGGGTTCTCAAAACTTTTGGAACTTTTGAAAGTCCTCTTGGTGCTGTGGTATATAAAACTACTAATGGTGGAGCAACTTGGAATAAGAAAGTAATATCAACAACAGCTGGAGATGTTGGCTTTCAACTTCAATTTGTAGATGTCAACACAGGGTGGTTACTACTTTATAATTTTAGTACTGGCATTCCAACTTTCTTAAAAACCACTGATGGCGGGTCTAATTGGATTCCAGCAAATGGTGCGGGAATTTTTAGTTTTGTTGATGCCAATAGCGGTTGGGCTTATTCTTCAGCCAACCAATTACCACCTTATACTATTTATAAAACAACTAATGGCGGCACAAACTGGACTCCTATAGCGACAGATAATACTACTGGAGAAATTAGTAAAATGAAATTTTTTGATTTAAGTAATGGTTGGATTGTTGGTAAAAACGGAAAAATTCTCAAAACTATAAACGGTGGTATCAATTGGACTCCAATCATTAATACAGGAATCACAAGTGAATATAAAAACAAAAGTGTCCATTTCATAAATCCTAACGTTGGATGGATATCGAGCAAACGTGATAATAGCAATGATAATGCAATTGTACTTCATACTACTGACGGAGGCACAAGTTGGACTACACAAAGCACTCCATCAAATTACTCTATATTTAGCATCTATTTTTGGGATGCAAATAATGGCTGGTTTACAGGTGATTATGGTTTAATAGCAAGATATACAGGCACATTAGATGTTAAAAAAAATGTAGTCAATAAATTCATCACTATTTACCCAAATGCAAATAACGGAACCTTTTATTTCAGTTTGAAAGATGTCAATTCAAAAGTGAAAGCCGAAATTTATACACTTTCTGGACAAAAGGTCTATGAAGCTTCAAACTTTGAAATACAACCCCAAAACGAAGTCAATTTTACTCCACAGGCCAAAGGAATTTATTTGATAAAAATTACCGATGGAGAAAACACTTATTCAGAAAAAATTATGATCAAATAATCATTATTAATCATTATTGTCCGATAAAAAAGAAGCCAAATTAATGGCTTCTTTCAAAGAATCGTATTTTTGTATTGCAAAACATAAATTACGATGGACAAAAATAGCTATTTTTCGACAAAATCTGTTTTCGGACAGTTGATTTCT
>NZ_JANPFL010000009.1:0-1351 GCF_031423415.1 Flavobacterium sp. | reverse complement strand
ATTTTGTATCTAATTTTAAATTAGAAAATTATATAACTCAAGTTTACAACGATATTACCCGCGAAAAAGGAATTTTGAATTATGCCAATAAAGTCAACGCCGATTTAATCGGAATAAGCACTCATGGTCGAAAAGGAATTTCGCATTTTTTTAATGGAAGCATCAGCGAAGATGTTGTAAACCATGCTAAAATACCAGTTGTAACTTTTAAGATTTAGAAAATAAATTTTAACATTTAAGTTGTTTTAGAAAATTATATTGTTTACAAGATTAAAAAAATAAATAATCTCAATTGTTAAAAACAATAAAAACCCAATAATCATAAAAATTATTGGGTTTTATCTGTTGTCTAAATGCTTTGTATCTGTAAGTCCAAATCTCTAATCATTCAATTTTAAAACAGCCATAAATGCTTCTTGTGGAATTTCTACATTTCCTACTTGTCGCATTCTTTTCTTACCTTTTTTCTGTTTTTCGAGTAATTTTCTTTTTCTAGAAATATCGCCACCATAACATTTGGCGGTAACATCTTTTCGGAGCGCTTTTATGGTTTCACGAGCAATAATTTTGGCTCCAATTGCTGCTTGAATAGGAATATCAAATTGTTGTCTCGGGATTAATTCTTTTAGTTTTTCGCACATTTTTTTTCCAATGTGATAGGCGTTACTTTCGTGAATCAATGCCGATAGTGCATCGACATTTGTAGCGTTTAATAAAACATCAAGACGAACTAATTTTGAAGTTCTAAGTCCAATTGGCGAATAATCAAAACTGGCATAACCTTTAGAAACAGTTTTTAAACGGTCATAAAAATCGAAAACAATTTCGGCCAATGGCATGTCAAATGTTAATTCTACTCGTTCGGTTGTCAAATAAGTTTGATTGGTAATTACGCCACGTTTCTCGATACACAAACTCATTACGTTACCTACAAAATCAGCTTTGGTAATAATGGTTGCTTTTATATATGGTTCTTCGACTCTATCTAAACTTGATGGATCTGGCAAGTCGGTTGGATTATTAACAATCATTATCGTATCTGGATTCTTTTTTGTAAAAGCGTGATACGAAACATTGGGAACGGTCGTGATTACTGTCATGTCAAACTCACGTTCAAGTCTTTCTTGAATGATTTCCATGTGCAACATTCCTAAAAATCCACAACGAAAACCAAAACCTAAAGCGGCTGAACTTTCGGGAACAAACACTAACGAAGCATCGTTCAATTGCAATTTTTCCATCGAAGAACGCAAATCTTCGTAATCTTCTGTATCTACTGGGTAAATTCCTGCAAAAACCATCGGTTTTACATCTTCGAAACCAACAATCATATTCGTGGTCGGAATTTTTG
>NZ_JANPFL010000008.1:0-2105 GCF_031423415.1 Flavobacterium sp. | reverse complement strand
GTTGATAAAACGTTTATTTTACTTTATTAAGTATGGCTTTGAAAGCTACTGGGTGATTCATCGCTAAATCGGCAAGAACTTTACGGTTCAATTCGATATTATTAGCTTTGCATTTCCCGATGAATTGTGAATAAGACATTCGTTCTAATCTGGCTCCAGCGCTGATACGTTGAATCCACAAAGCTCGCATTGTGGTTGTAGTTATGTACTACTCCTTAACTAACTTTTCATTAATACTTTTTCCATCCGTTGTATTTCCTTTTAGGATATAAACCCCTTTTTGTAAGGTAGAAACATCATAAGTGGCACTAGGATTTTGTAATGTTTTTACTTTTTTGCCTGCAACGTCAAAAACTTCAAGAGTATTCATTTCTTGACTGAACTTGATTTGAGATTGCGCGGGGTTTGGATAAAATTTTACATCATTTTGTACCGAAAAATTATTTAAGTTTAAAGCGGTTTCCACTTTAAATTCTTTCCAAACATTTGCAGCTTTATAGGCTGCTTCTGTTCCGGATGGTACATTTAATGCAACAGAAGCAAAAGTTATATTTTCGAAAACATTAGCATTAATAGCAATTGGCGTTGTCCAATTTACCGATACCTCCTTTAAACTGGTACAATTAGCAAACGCAGAATCTCCTATTGCGGTTAAAGAACTTGGAATAGTAATCGATGTTAAACCTGAACAACTTGAAAATGCACCAATACCAATACTTGTTACCGAGGTGGGGACTGAAACCGAAACTAAACCTGAACAACTTGCAAATGCATAATTACTAATGTTCGTAATCGAGTTGGAGATAACAACCGAAGTTAAACCCGAGCAATCTGAAAATGCACCAAAACCTAAGCTTGTTACCGAGGTGGGGATTGTAACCGAAACTAAACCTGAACAACGTGCAAATGCATAATTACCAATGTTTGTAATAGAGGTTGACATACTAACCGAAGTTAAACCTGAACATCTTAAAAATGCGGTAGTACCTATACTCGTAATCGAGTTGGGGATCGTAATCGAAATTAAACTTTTGCAGTCTGCGAATACACTGTCACTAATACTTGTTAAAGAATTGGGAATAGAAACCGAAGTTAAACTTGAACAACTTGAAAATGCACTCCTACCAATATTAGTTACCGAGTCCGGGATAGTGATGGAAATTAATGTTCCACAAGATTGAAATGCACTAGCGCCAATATTTGTTACTGCATTGGGTATATTGACCACAGATAACAAAGAACATTGTCTAAATGCATTATCTCCAATACTCGTTACCGAGCTTGGAATAATTATTGTAGATAAACCTACACAAAGCCAAAATGCCTGTGTACCAATACTTGTTGCCGAGTTGGGAATTGTTATTGAAGTTAAACTCGTACAACCTTGAAATGCTTTTTCGCCGATAACCGTTACCGAATAATTACCACTATTATAAGAAACAGTTTCAGGAATCACAATAGCTCCTGCAATTGATGTTGGATTTTGCGTAACTTCAACTGTTGTTGCGGCCGTTATTTTGTATTTAATGCCACCCGCTGTGAAGATGGTTCCCACTTGCCCAAAAGAGAATACGCTACATAAAATAGCTAAAAAGGTAATTTTTATTTGCATAATTGCTTGTTTTATTTATATGGTTTCTTGTTTTAGGCGTCGACTTTTATTTGTTACCAGCCATTACTTCTAAATCTGCAGTTCTTTACAAAATCAACAATGCAAATCAATAAAAAGTAACCGTTTTAACAAAATGTTTAAGAAATTAATTGCAAAAAGTTATTAACAAATATTTTAGAAGAGACGATACTGCAAGGACAGTAAGGCATTATTGCTAAAGCTTTTTTTTAGTTGAGAAAAACCATAAATGGAGTAAATGGGATTACAATAAAAAAATGAAGTAAATAGAAACTACTAATGTTTTTTTTTGATTTACTATTGACAAAAAAACCCAATCTTTCGACTGGGCTTCTCTATAAGTAAGTAATCTTAAATTGAGTTGATAAAACGTTTATTTTACTTTATTAAGTATGGCTTTGAAAGCTACTGGGTGATTCATCGCTAAATCGGCAAGAACTTTACGGTTCAATTCGATATTATTAGCTTTGCATTT
>NZ_JANPFL010000007.1:0-1320 GCF_031423415.1 Flavobacterium sp. | reverse complement strand
CTAGTAGCAAAACGCCTCGGAAAAACAAGAATTATTGCAGAAACTGGAGCAGGACAACACGGCGTTGCAACCGCAACTGTTTGTGCTTTAATGGGTTTGAAATGTATTGTTTACATGGGCGAAGTCGATATCAAACGTCAGGCACCAAACGTAGCACGAATGAAAATGCTCGGAGCAGAAGTTCGACCAGCAACTTCTGGCTCAAAAACCTTGAAAGATGCAACCAATGAAGCCATTAGAGATTGGATTAATAATCCCAATGATACCTATTATATTATCGGTTCAGTGGTTGGACCACATCCTTATCCTGATATGGTAGCGCGTTTTCAAGCCGTAATTTCAGAAGAAATAAAAGCACAATTACTCGAAAAAGAAGGTCGTGAAAATCCAGATTATGTCATTGCTTGTGTTGGTGGCGGAAGCAACGCCGCTGGGACTTTCTATCATTTTCTAGACAATCCAGAAGTCAACATTATTTCTGTTGAAGCCGCTGGAAAAGGTATTGATACAGGCGAAAGTGCAGCAACGTCAGCTTTGGGTAAAATCGGAATTATTCACGGTGCAAAAACCTTATTGATGCAATCGCCAGACGGACAAATTACAGAGCCATACTCTATTTCGGCAGGACTTGATTATCCTGGTGTTGGCCCAATGCATGCCCATTTATTTGAAACTAAGCGTGCAGATTTTATTGCGATAACCGACGAAGATGCTATGAATTGGGGAATTAAACTATCCAAAACCGAAGGTATAATTCCTGCTATTGAAACCGCTCACGCATTTGCTGTACTCGACGAAAAAAAATTCAAACCTACTGATATTGTGGTTATTAACCTATCAGGTCGTGGCGACAAAGATTTGAATACTTATATAGATTATTTTAAACTCTAAAAAATACTTGGTGTACTTTGTTAAAATCTTTGTGCGCTTCGTGGATAAATAAAAAAAATGAACCAAATAAATCAAAAACTCCAAGAAGATAAAAAATTATTGTCTATCTATTTTTCAGCAGGATATCCAAAACTAAACGACACAGTAACCATTATTCAAAACCTAGAAAAATCTGGAGTTGATATGATCGAAATTGGTTTGCCATTTAGCGATCCGCTTGCCGATGGACCAACCATTCAAGAAAGTTCGACCAAGGCTTTGCAAAACGGAATGACTACCAAATTGTTATTTGAACAACTTGCTAACATTCGCGAAAGCGTAAAAATTCCGTTGATAATTATGGGATATTTCAACCCAATGTTACAATATGGTGTCGAGGAATTTTGCAAAAAATGTCAAGAAATAGGTATCGACGGATTAATAATTCCA
>NZ_JANPFL010000006.1:0-1333 GCF_031423415.1 Flavobacterium sp. | reverse complement strand
CTCAAATTTATTAAATGGAGCTACTAAAATTGGAATTATTGTAAACTAATAGTTTCCATAACAAATTAACCAGGGTGTTCTTTTAATTTAGGACACTTTTTCTATTTTTGCATTATGAAATTTTTGTATAAATTTTTTCTTATTCTTTTCTCTTTGCAACTTATTAGTTGTGAAGATGATGATTATCAGAATATTCCTGTTGAACAACTACTAACTGCGGAAGAGCGTGAGGAATACTCAGGAGGCGAAGCAACTGTATTTAACTCAACACAAGAAGCTTTCGGTTTTTTTGCCTCAAATTTAACCCAAAATGAACAATCAGATTTTGGGATAGTAAATTCATTTTTCAGGCAAAGTTGGGTTTCATCGCCATCATCTACAACTGCCAGAGATGGTTTAGGACCTTTTTTCAATGCTAATAATTGTTCGAGTTGTCATTTTAAAGATGGTCGTGGTCGCCCGCCTGCTTTTGATGGTCAGTTAGGACGTGGTTTATTATTACGTTTGAGTTTAGCAGGAAGTCATCCTAACGGAACTGCATTTTCGGATCCCGTTTATGGTAATCAACTACAAGACAATGCCATTTTAGGTCAAACCATAAAAGGAAAATACAATATAACCTATCAAACAATTTCAGAAACTTTGGCAGACGGAACTGTTGTAGAACTTCAAAAACCAACTTATCAAATCAACACTTTAGGTTATGGTAGTTTAGCAGGAGGAATATTAGTTTCTCCAAGAATTGCGAATCAAATTATAGGTTTGGGTTTACTAGAAGCAGTTTCTGAAAATACAATTTTAGGCTTTGCAACGGCTAATAATAGTAATGGAATTTCTGGAAAAGCAAATTATGTTTACGAAGTAGAAAGTGATTCTCAAAAATTAGGTCGTTTTGGTTGGAAAGCCAATCAGCCCAATATTAGACAACAAGTTGCTGGAGCTTTCTCTGGAGATATGGGAATTACAACCTCTATTTTTCCTAATGAAAATGCGCCTCCAAATGTCGATTTAAGTACAATACCAAACGGAGGAAGTCCTGAAATTTCGAATTCAAATTTTGATAAAATTGTATTGTACTCCAGTTCACTAGCAGTTCCAGCAAGAAGAAATCATACCGATCAAAATGTGTTGAGAGGAAAGAAAATCTTTAATGAAGTACAATGCGCTAGTTGTCATATTCCAAAAATGCAAACTGGTAATACATATTCAATTGTAGCATTAAGAAATCAAATCATAAGACCTTATACCGATATGCTTTTGCACGATATGGGAAATGAATTATCTGATAATACTCCAGATTTTTTAGCAAATGGCAACGAATGGAGAACACAAC
>NZ_JANPFL010000005.1:0-29784 GCF_031423415.1 Flavobacterium sp. | reverse complement strand
GTTTTATTTTGCCTAACATATTGCCACTTTTTTATACCGAAATATACACTTTTTGGCGATTTAAAAGTACTGTTTTCAACTGAATTTAATCACAAGTTATTAACAATCAAATTGTTAATTCATTTTTAAGGAATGACTATTTATTTGTATTTTCATTTGCAAATTTTCAGTCTCTTCTACGCCTGTGCTAGGTTAATATTCCGCTAGATGTTTCTTACAATGACATTCTTCCGTTTCCGTTTAAACTAAAAACGAAATGTCAGGCGAACTTTTCGACATAATTGATCATAAATTTTGCTGATATTAATAGATTTTAAAATATTTATTAAAATATATCCAAAGGATTAACTATTTAAATTTTCAAATCACCCTTTTTAATGTACAGAAAAATAAGGTTCAAATCCTTGAAAAACTCAAAAAGAGAAATATTTTAAACAAAAAAACGAAATCAACTTTTCTAGGTTCGAACTTAAGGAGTCTTAATTTTTTGACTAACCTTAAATCTATAAGCTTAATATGCTACAATTAACTGATTGAACCCAACAATATTGCGACTTTATAATCTTACATCTCTTCTATCAAACACTTTGTTTCTTGAATGTGCCCTTTAGAAGAAGCACCAAACAGAACAGATTCAATTTTTGGAAATTTTCCTAAATAATCAATAGCCTCTTTTGGTCGCAATGCTCCAGCAGCTAAAACCTGCATAGCTATAGGACGAAATTGTTTTTCATTTAAATATTTTTCATACAATTCGACTCCACCACTCATTCGAAAACCAATTTTATTTATGGAACTGCAAATTATTGGATTCTCAATACCCAACGAGTTTAACGTGTCTAATAGCAAAGGCATGTTCATCGTAATATAACCTGGTTCTGCATTGTATTTTTTTCTAACGTAAGCATCGTAAGCCTTAAAAAATTCATACATTTTCAATCCCAAAATCATGTCTACAATAACGTTTTGAAGGAAAATGACAGGAGTATTAATACCCTTAAACATTTTCATTTCAGCATCTACCAATAACTCCAACAATTTGACAAAATCTTTATTTACGATGGCCAAGCCTCCTTTAGCCATAGTTCCGAATATATTTCCTGGTATGTGTTGCTTTATGGTTCCCAGAATACCCAACTCTGTTACAGCGTTGGCATATTTATGAGCATATGGCATACAAGGATAGATATTGAAATTTTTGTATTTAGCAGGATTAGCCCGCATATGATCGCAAATGTTCGCAATTCTATCGTGCGTAGTACACATAAATGTGTTAATTCCTAAATCTATTGCCTGATCGAGAACGTTAATAATAGCTGCATCTTCCTTAAAACGAATTGATTGTGCTCGTGCTTTTTCATCTGAAGCATGGTTTACAGCAAAAAACTGATTATCACCAAATATTACTTTATCCATTATATACTTTTTTTAGAATCATCAATAATCATTTCAATCACTTTATCAGTGTAGAGACCTTCTTCAAAACTATTGCAAGTAGTTTGTTTTTTATGAATTACGCAATCCACAAAATGCTCTATCTGTGCGCTATACTCTTCACCGCGAAGATAAAAATCTACGGGAATAGCAAAATCGGTGATGTATTTCATCGTCCATCCTTTATCTAAACCTTCTTTTTTGAATGGTTTCCTAAGGAAGATTTTCATTTCCGTGGCATCACAAATAATTTTACCATTTTTTCCGATAACAGTCAGTGAGGTTGACATTTTTCGATACGTCTCATCACTCCAATTCACAGACAACAAACCGCTTAACCCATTATCCAAAGTTAAAGAACTATAAACGGCATCTTCAACTCCTTTTGAATAAATACTTTTAAGTTGTGAACCACTAGCTTTTACAGGACGACCAATAATTTCCTGTATCAAATTTAAAACATGTGAGGCATAGTCATACAGACATCCTCCTCCCTCTTCAGGTTTAGAGCGCCAAGTGCCTCCCTTTTCTTTGGTAACTACAGGTCCGTAAGCTTCTCCTGTAAAATGTACCAATTCACCTAGTACATTGGCTTTCAATAATCTTTTCAATTCTCTAAAGGTTCCTATGAAATGATTGTGATACCCTAATTGATTAACCAATCCTTTTCTTGAGGCAATTCCAACTAATTCTTCACCCTCAGCAGCATTAAGACTAAAAGGTTTCTCACAAAATATGTGCAATCCTTTTTCTAAAGCATATTTAACCATAGGGTAGTGAAAACGGGTTGGAGTTGCTATTAAAACGAAATCTAAGGTTTCATTATCAAGCATCTCCTTGTAATCGCTATATGTTTTTATAGCTGTGAACTTTTTAAATGCGTCCAACACTAAAGTGGACGTGTCGCAAACTGCAACAAAATCTAAATCTTGGTTCCCCCCAAGTATGGCGGCATGAGAAAGCCCCATTTTACCAAGACCAATTATAGCTCCTTTTATCATATTAATTTTTATTTAAATAATCCTTTTTCTTTCAATTCTTGTAAAGATTTCTCATAGGTACTTTCTTCTTTAGGCTGAGTCTGAACCCATTTAGTAAAATGCTTAATACCCTCTTCAAATGAAACTTTTGGAGTAATTTGAAGTTTATCCTTTAATTTACTTATATCTGCATAATTATGACGAATATCACCAATTCTAAAATTTCCACTGATTTTAATTTCTACTTCCTTACCATAATTTTGTTGTAGTTGCTTTACCACTTCAATTACAGTTGTTGGGGCACCTGTCCCCACATTAAATGATTCATATAGTGGCTCATTATATTCCAGCCCTGCTACTGTTGCATCAACCACATCATCGATATAAACAAAATCTCTACTTTCCAAACCATCTTCGAAGATATTTATAGATTGACCATTTAATATTCTATTGGAAAATATAGATAATATACCTGTATATGGATTCTTTAAAGACTGACCTGGACCATAAACATTTTGATATCTAAAAGCGCAACAATTTATCCCAATGCTTTTACAGGCAGTAAGAACTAATTGCTCCTGAACCTGTTTTGTTATACCATAAATAGAAGATGGGTCTATACGAGATGTTTCATCTGTTGCACAAAGGGTTAAATCTAAATCATCTTTGTAGGTTGGTTCAAATAATCCAGAACTCATTCTTTGTTCGTTTCTAGCATCAGGGTAAACATAGCCATATTGCTTTGAATAATACTTTCCTTCACCATAAATTGCTCTACTTGAAGCAATAACTATTTTTTTAATCTCGTGATTTTTATTGTTCGCTAAGTGATCTAGAAGCAATGCAGTTCCTGATATATTGACATCGATGTACCGATTGATTTCATACATAGATTGTCCAGTTCCAGTTTCTGCCGCTAAATGTACTATAGCATCCATCCCCTTGATGCTCTTTTCCCAATCGGATATTGAAGTTACCGTACCTTCAATAAAATCCACTTTCCCATCTATCAATTGAAATAGAGGTGAATTTTTTTTGGGATCAGCCCCGTGAATCTGTAAAGATAAATTATCTAGCACCCTTACATAATGACCTCGTTCAATCAACTTTAATGCTAAGCTGGAACCTATAAAACCAGCTCCTCCTGTTATCAATACTTTCATGTGTTTAAATTTAAGCCAAACAATACAAGATATATTCCTTCTTTGAATAGTGATTGTAAAAGTCCAACATTATTGTTACTATAAATTCAAATGATTTCAATTACTACTTTTACCTCGCTATTTTCTAATTTTTTGCTGGAATTATTAAAAATAAAAATTCCATATTTAAAAATTTTATGATAACAATTCGTCAAAAAAATCTGAAATCGTCCTTTTTTTTGTTGTGCCCAATGCCAAACTAAAATTTACGCTCCCGCTTTTAGTATCAGTTGCTATATTGTAAACTATAGGAAAAGTATTCTTAAAGGTCGGACTTGACTGTATGTACAAATTATTTGTGATGATTTTGGTTTGCATGTTTAACGCGTCAAAACACCTCATCGTAAGTCCAGTCTGTTTAGGATGAGCATAATCTAATGTATATATGGATGTGCTAATAGCCTCGATGTAAGCGTCATATTTTAAAGCACTTCCATAAATATACTTTCTATACTTCATATATAAAATAGGTGAATTAATGAAGTTTATTATTTTAAAAAATATGTTTTGCTCAAAAATGTATATGTAAATATCATTTTTATTTATTTCGAAATTCTTAATAACCCTATCCAAATATTTTAATCTATTTGAATGATTTCTAAATACTGCAGAAAACTTAAAACTGATTTTTTTTTCAATAGGTGTACTGCTGTCCTCCATTACAGTAAACAACTCCACTAATGGTATATTGTATTTAATGGAATCTTGAATATCGAAAGTACAGTATTTATCTATTTCATTCATCCAGCTTAATGGATTACTATTAAATTTAAATGAATCCCAATTGTAGGCTACTATCCGTTTTGAAATTTTTTTTAAATGCTCTATTAATGGGAGGCTGATACCTCTACCTTTAAAAATGATAGTTAAATCATAATTTGCATCAGATAAAAAATCTTTTTCATACTTTTTTAAAGTAAAATCTTTCATCATTGGAAATTTAAGTTTTCCCAATAATAAACCTAACCTGCCTTCAGGGTATTCATCGTTTGCAATAGTAACTGAATATCCTCTTTTTTGCAGTTGTTGTGTAAATTGATCTTTAAAAGAATAAAAATGCTTTGGTATGATGAGTAAACAAGTTTGTTTCATTAATTGCCGTTAAGGTGATGTATTATGTAGCTACTATATATTTTATTTACAATGGAGACAATATAATTTCAAATCCTTTAAGCCTATATTTTCCTTAAATATTTATTATTGCTTTAGTTAAACCAAAGTAATTCAATATTGAATTTAATTAATAAAGTCAGCTATGTCGCCTTTTTCAAAAACTTGACATTTTCCATTTATGGTGCAATCTATAATTCTACGTCCTTCATTTTCAAAATGATTTCTTGCAATTTTATAAAAATATTCAGAAGAAACTAAATCTGGCGTTCCCCATTTGGACCCTTTGGGAAAATAATTGGGATGGAAATGATTAGTATCCACTTCTTCCTCTCTTATTTCTGTCTCATTAGGCCTATTTTTTTTCTTAGTTTCAAAGTTATGATCCATTCCTATAATTATAACTTCTGAAAAACCCATATAATAAATAATTTGCAAAGCCGCATAGGTTACAGTTGCAGCAGGATTAATGCTTTTACTCAAATCTTGACCAAAGTTGTTTCCCAAAAAACTTTTGTATATATAATGTATGGATGGGTCCGGTTTAAATGAGTCTCTATTTTCCCAATTCAGAAATTTAGGCATTGTCAGTGCTTGAATTTCATCATTAAACTGAGAAAGCACTAAGCCGTTGATACCGACAAAATAATCATTCTGAAAATTCATCGTATCATAGGCGAGATAAATTCTATTTAAGCCAAATGAAATAGCGTTTTTAAGAAAACCTAAATCCATGTTTTTTAGACTAGGTCCATTTGCCACTAAATAACATCTTTCTCCCTTGTGCTTGTTTTTGAACAATCTTAATTGTTCTCTATTTTGGATGCCTTCTTTAGAAAAATTCCAATTATACTTTTGGGGTAACGCCGTAATCCTTCTAATTATAGCATTGTAAACTCTTTTAAAGTTTATTTCTTGTATTTTTATTCTCATTTTGAATAACTAAATTATTATATTTTGCATTTATGTACATATGTAACATTAATATAGTAAAAATAATCGTAAAATAATAGCTCCCAATAATAACTTCAGTAGTTCCTGAAATTAAAAAAACAATTATTGTAACAGTATAAATCTGAATATTAACATCATCTTTATTCTTTATAAGTGTATTCGCCAAAGACAAAAGTAAAGCATAAAAAAGAATTAAAAACACATAACCCTTATCTAAAATCATTTGTAAATAAGTATTATGAACCGATTTAACAGCATTAGCATAATTATCAAATAAATATAAATAATCAGCTGAACTACTATACGTTAAATTACCATATTCACCTGCCCCAAAAATAGTGTTAAAATTCAATGTTGCAATATTATCAATAACTGATGTCCAAATTAATGTCCGTGAATTAGCCGTAGTAATATCTTCTGAATCTCTAGAAATAAGGTCAAAAGAAGTCATTGATTGAATTAATGGCAAAACACCTAGTAAAATAGCAACAAATAATGGAGTTAAAACAATAACTACTTTAGTAACAAAATTTAATTTTAACTTTTTAAAAGGGAAATATAATAAAATTGAAAAAAACAATGCCACGATTGACATTCTACTATCTATTAATAAAAGAGATAGTAGAATCCCAATTAAAACAAAATATCTAAGACTTTTATTCTTTAATACAAAAACAAGGGGTGAATACATTGCTATAAATATAGCCATATGATTTGGCGATTCTGGACCGAAAAAAAATGATACCCTGTTAATAGAAATAGCGAAGATGTTTTTTAACAGAATTGCATCTCCTAAAACAAGAGACAACTCACTCCTAGAGACATTGAGAGAGAAGAGAATCAAATTTAAAAACAAAATAAAAACAAAACTATATACAAGAAATTCTATGGGGTTTTTGTTGTTTTTAATACAATAAAATATGAATGATGTGAAAAACAAGAAACTTACTATCCAATTAATACTATTCAGAATTTTTGTTTCTGGTGAAAGATTTACATTATTGGAGATAAAATATGAAAAAATAATATAAAAAAAGAATATGTAAACTAATTTATTTTTTAAAATAATTTTCTTCAATTTATGTTCATTAATTAAAAAAATGATACACGATAAAGAAAAAACAGATACTAGTAACAAATTAAGGAAACGAGGAATTTGTATATAGCTAGTATTAACCATTATGAGACACATAAATGCAAGGAAATATCTCATAAATTAAAAATTATTTGTTTAAAATTATTAACATCTTTGTAATAATTTTCTTTTTCTTGAATATCAAAATTTTCTATAGAAATATCTTCTAGCTCTTCCAGTTTACCAACTGCTATTTTCTTATTATAATCTAAAAAAACTAAGTCCAAAAAAGCATTTTTTCTTACTATTATTGGTTTATTGAGCTGTAACGCACGACCAAAAAATCCTGAAGGTCTATCATTATTGTAAAAGCAATATGTAATATCACAATTAGCAATTAAATACAATAACTCCTCATTTGTTAAAAACTTATTTAACATTAAACAATTATCGAAATTCTTTATAATTACTGCGTCTTCATCTTCTATTGAACCGGCCAATAAAAAGAAATACTTCGAATTGTTTTCTAAATATTTTAATAATTCTTTTTTTGATCTTTGCTCATTTAGCCTACCTGCAACTAATACTATATTTTGGGTTTCATTGAAAAAAATTTCATCAATCTCAATTGGTCTGCATTGCCTAATATCTAAAAATTCCAAATCCCATAATTGTGGATCATAAATAAAACCATTAACAAAAGGCTCCATTTTATGCATTAAAGGATGCCCTTTATGTATTGATACTACAGTTGTTGACGAAAAAAATTTAATAGCAAGAAAAATAATTTTTTTGACTAGTGCTTTAAGAAATATTAGACGCCCTCTTCTAAAGAAAAATTCCTTAAAAGTTCTATTTTCAAGCAAATATTCAGTTCTTACACTCAACGCACAACCTTTTCCCTTCCATAATGACCTCAAAATAATAAGTGGAAAAAAAAACAAATCAACACTGTCTATATCTAAATAAAAAATAGTACTGCTCGAAAATAATATTTTAATTTTATTTACAAATCCTTTCTCATTCTTTACTGCTACAAATTTTGAAATCAACAAATGATAATCATCGTGATGACATATTCTATTAGCAGAAAAACAATAATTTTCTATTCTACTCATTTAAAAACTGATTTAATGGCATTCTATTGAAAATTTCAAGTTTCCCTCCAACCGTACAATTAACGACTTCTCTATTATTTGCTTCATAATATTCTTTAGCCATTTTATAGTGCAATTCTGAACCTGGAAGGTCTGGCAGTTGCCACTTTACTCCATCACTAAAATATTTGGAGGAAAAATGGTTTGGATCTACATCACCCGCTACCACGGTCATATTAGCAGAACCTTGTGTGACAAAATTGTGATCACAGCCAATTAAGGCAACTTTCTTAAAACCAAGATGATATGCAATTTGTAGTGCAACATATGTTACTGTGTAACCTTGACATACCGATCCAGATACATCTCCTGCAAATTTTAACTGAAAAGGAAGAGAATGAATAAAATTAACATTATGTCTTTTAGCAATTGTATCAGCCGCAGAGCTATCCAAAATAACTTCTATATCAGTTGAATTGAAAAATTCGCTATTCTGATTTATAACTAACTTATTAACCGATACGATTAAATTAGGCCTAAAATCAGTTTCATCAAACAAAAGATTTATTTTATTTAAACCAATAGTAAATATATCACTATTTTTTAATTCATCAAAATCTACAGCATTAAGACTAGGTCCATTACAAAGAATAACAAGTTTCTTACCTTTATAGCGATCCTTCATATTTTCTAATGCCCTTTTACTTTTTCTAGCTGGACTCTTTAAATCCCATCTGAATTTATTAATTATGAATCCAAGAGCCATTCGATATAAATTTAGTTTTTCGGCAGGCTTAATTTGTGAAATGTAATTCATGATGTAAATATTAAAAAAATTGTGTTAATAATGATTAAAATAACAGTGTATAAAATTACTTTAGAATGAAAACTAATAAGTTTATACCCAAATACTTCATGTGAACTTTTAATTCCATTGTAAGTATAATAAAAAATATTACCACATAACATTCCAATTGGCATACAATAAAGCCCGTAATCTTTAATTAAAAGGTACGCAACACCCATGAAAATTATGCCATAAATAATATTTGCTTTGTGCCAAATAACTTTATTGGATAAGCTATGTGCCTGATAATGCATTGCGCCTAACCTCTCCAAAATAATATTAATAGACAATAAAAACCATAAAATATAATCCAAGTGTGTCACTTTACTATGAACTAATTTAAGCATTAAATCACCAAAAACCAACAATCCCAAACAACAAACAACGGCTAATAATGTAGCAGTATTAATACTTTTTCTAATGACTGAGAGTAATTTATCCCGGTCATTTAATTGATAATATTGAGCAAATAAAGGCAGTTTAGAATAAAAAGGAGCTCTTGAAAATTCACTAATAATTGTTATAAACCTAAATGAGATAAGATAAACGACTAATTGATTTTCGGTTAAATAATTGATCAATAAGAAAGAACTAAATTGATTCAATCCGTATGACGACATAATACCGATACCTCCTTTCCACGAAGGGACAATAACATGCTTTGAAAACTCTTTTTTATCAATTATAGTTTCCTTGTAATTTGATTCAATCTCATTTATATTTTTATTAAATACGAATTTAACGATTATTATATTCCTAGCTATTCCTATTAAAACCCATATCTGATTATTAATAACTAGAAGATTAAAACTAGAAGTCCATAAAAGAATAATAATACTAGACGAAATTTGTAAGATGACAATTATACCCTCCCACCGTCTCAACAAAGCAACTTCGTTTAACCCCTGAAGTAAAGCTACACATTTATTATTATTAATTTTAAAGAAAAGTATCACTAAAATTAACACTAGCAAATAATACCCATTAGTTGGATTGTCAAGTCTTTCAATTGGGGTGTTTAAGAAAAAAACAGCAATTAACGTGATAATAGAAATCGAAATTATTGAAACAATTAAAAAAACATTGTCCATCTTCTTCTTGATAGCAAGAATTAGATTCCAATTTGGTCTGCGTTTACCACCCTTCTTAACTTCATCAATCTGATTTAAATTTTCAAGTCCGGCCATTGCATAGGAAACAACTCTTGTATAGGTATTACCAAAACCTAAATCTGCCAGAATTTGAAATCCAAATAAAATACTGAATAAATACCACAAGGATATTTCACTTTGATTAAATTTAGAAAGAATTAACGGTAAAACAACTATAAGACTTATAGATCTAGTCAAAAAACTAAACCAAGTCATAAAGGTAGGTGAATGATATATGCGTAAAAACAAATTTTTCATTAATGCGTATTTACCAATTCCATAAGATTCTCAACCGCCATGGTTCCCTGTCTTACCACACTTTGATAGGTTCGTGATCCAACATGGGGAGTAATAATTACATTTTCAACTCCTTTAAGCTTCTCGTTTTCATCAATGGGTTCTATGGCAAGAACATCGGTCAAATACCCCCTAATTTTTCCTTCTGATAGACCTTTTATAATAGCATCAGTATCGATCAACATGCCTCTAGAGGTATTGATAATAATGGGATTATTTTTCAATTTATTAAAAATAACATCTTCATTAATTAGCTTTTCCGACTGAGGAGTATGTGGAATATGCAAACTAATAACATCAGCATTGGCATAAATATCCTCAATATTTTCTGTAAAAATCATTTCAGGAAAGTCCTTAATAAATGCTTCGTTTCTAAACAAATCAAAACCAATTACTTTCATTCCTAATGCCAACGCTTTTTTTACCAATTCTTTACCTACGGCACCTAGTCCAATTATCCCTATTGTTTTTCCTTGGATTTCATTTCCAGTTATTCTAGCCCAGCCGCCTTGTTTGGTAGTTTCATTTTGCAAATGAATATTTTTTTCGAAGGTAAAAAGCAAAGCCAATACATGTTCTGAAACAGAAATTTGATTCACTCCTGGACAGTTTTTGACTGGAATTCCTAATTTTTTTGCAGCCTCTAAATCAATTCGGTCTAATCCCACGCCATATTTAGAAATGTATTTCAATTTACCTTCCTTGCCCTTGATTAAAACTTTTTCGGTATATTCATCATCACCGCAGAGCACGGCGTCATACTCTTGTATAATCGGCAGTAAAACACTTTCGGTTACGGGTCCTCTCAAAATATCAACATGGTATCCCTGATCATTCAATAAATCATGATGAGCTCCCGGAGTGTCTTGAAATGAAGTCGATGTAAGTAATATTTTCATTAATTTTTATTTTTATACTTTATTTCTAATTCTGTAATAATTTTTTTTATCGTATCTAACGGCATGTAGAACCTTCTATTCTCTTTGACAATCATTATATCCCAAGGAAATATGGTTTCTCTTTTGTTTTTTATATTGTATTCAAGTAATTTAAATTGTAAATCTCTGTTTTCTGAGTCAAGAGTAAATACTTGACTCTTATGCAGTATATCAGCATTACGATATAATCTATTCAAGTCTGTATCATTTATTCTGATTTCTTTTATTTCTGCAATTCCACCATCAAACGTTTTATAAATTTGATTCCATTCCCCGTCAGGATTGTTTGTATAAAAAAGCATATTGGGGTACACTTTTTTTACATCATTCATCCAAGTTTTTAAAAAATCGACTACAGATTTTTCTTGAAAAGATTCGTATTTTTCTATATTGAAACTTCCTTTACCGGAAACATTAATATAATCTGCTTTATTAATTGACTTCGATGTTTTTCTCCTGTTAAGCAAATTGTATTTTTTTGTACAATAATTACAAAAACAACCAATTAATTTCACTTTTTTTAGTCTTGCATTGAAAAGTGCATCATCAACCATCAAAGCATAGGGTTCTTTTGAAGCAAGAAATAGTGATTTATCCAAAAATAGCTTCTTAAAATTTGGATTATTGACACAACCCCAATATGGATTTTTCACTTTCCAAGATTTCATCCAAGGAGCAATGAAAATCTCTCCTTTATAATCTATTATTTTGTTTTTTTTTGAGGTATATCCAAGAGAGTCGGCTATTTGTGGATTTAATGTTAAACTAAAAGGTAACCCTTTTTTTTTATATTTTTCTAATATAGCATCATTCTCATAATATATCCAATCTATTTTTTTGGGATTTAATTCATCAATAGCATCTAAGGTTTTTGCATTATCAGTTTGATTTCTCGGGTGGAAAAAGCGTGATGATAAAGTAAAAATTGGTAATTCTTGTGACCAAATAGTAATCAAGGATGTGCTAAAAAAAAAATAGCGACAAAAGATTTTTTTACAAAAGAACCCTTTGTATTTTTAATCATTTCGTTAAACATTAAGTTTTTCAATTATTGGATGCAAATTGCTTAAATCTTCTACTCTAATTCCTGTAAAATCTTTAAACAACTCTTTCCCTTCCTCTGTCTCTCTTAATATAAATGTAATATCATTACAAAGAGCTGCTTTATAATCACTAAGAGCGTCGCCAATAAAGACGCATTGATTAGGGCTAATATTTTTAGTAGTCAAAATCTCCTTTACCCAAAAATCTTTGTTTTCTGGTGAACCGTACACCCCTTTAAAAAAATGAAACATTTTTCTTTGTTTTAAAATCGGTATGATTTCAAGAGTTGGTGTTCCTGTAATTATATATTTTTCATATTCGTTTGCCGAATTTAAAAAATCTGAAGCGCCTGTTACTTCCGGAGCATTGATAACTCCATCCATTACTAAATCACTAAATTTGTCTGCTAGGGATTGGATTTTCTCCTCAGTTAGCGCTTCTCCTAACCATTCGCCATTAAAAACTTTAATTTTTTCAAATCTTGATACTCCACCATTTGCTTGATGATAATCTACCACTCGTTGTGCAAATTCATCACCATAAGAAAGATATAACTGCCTAAAAGCTTCTGTTTTGATATTGACAGACTCAGCAAGAACACCGTCAAAATCAAAAAATATATATTTTATTTTCATAATTTGTAACTTTTATTTACGAAGACAACACATTCTTTTATCAATAAGTTCTTTTTTGTATAAACTATTGTTTTCTGCCGTATCTCTTTTAATCTGTTAACCATTTCAAATTCTCGTGAGTTTGAATAATTTTAGAAATAGGAAAATTATGGGATTCAGACGTATATAACTCCTCAATAATTTCTTTTTTACGTTCTCCCTTAACAAGTACAATAATTTCTTTTGAATTGAGAATCACAGGATAGGTAAGTGTTATTCTTTCAGTACTCAATTGTGGTACTTTATTCAGAACTACAAACTCTTTCTGTTCCAGTAATGCCAACGTGCTTGGAAATAAAGAAGCAGTGTGCCCATCATCGCCCATTCCTAATAAAATAAGATCAAATTGTGGAAATCCATTTTGACCAATAGGAACACTATTGCTTATAATTTGTTGGTACATAGCTATCGATTCCGAAAATGAAATCCCATTTTGTACCATCGAAAATCGGGTTGATGTTATACCTTCAAAAAATGATTTACTGATATTTCCAAAATTACTAGAATCATCATCAATAGAAACTACTCTTTCATCGACCATAAAAAAATTAAATTTTGACCAGTTTAATTTCTTTGTTTTTAGAATTTCTAAAATGGGTAATGGTGTAGTTCCTCCAGACAAAGCTATGTTAATCTTACCCAAATTAATCAACTCTAATTGTTGTAATTTTTCGAATAAAAAATCAGAAGCATATTCATTAAAATCAATTGATTTTGAAGAGTAAAATTCAGGTTGTCTATTGTTCATTTTTATAAACTGCTCTTATACATTCTAATAAACCTTGCCCCATGTCAATATGTGGATTAGCAATCAATTTTTTGCTCACACTAGGTTCAAAAGAATAAGGTGTAAATTTATAATGATGGTTATAACCTGAATCATTACAGTTTACTTCGATTTTATTGTTCAGAATTTCGTTGATCATATTAAACAACTCCACTCTTTGCATGCGTTCCGTACCGGTTAAGATAACATGAGTATTACTATATACATCCGACTCGATTACATCTACTGAAAGTTTTGCAGCATCAGAAGCGTGAATATACTCGCGAATTTCTTTTCCATCTCCGTTGTGGTCAATTTTCCCATTGAGAACAGCTCCTTTAACCAAATTATAGATATAATTATTATCATAACTTTTCTCTGAATACACAGATCCATACCTTAATATCACAAAGGGCAAATTGTGTTTTTTATGGTATTCCTCAATAATCTTTTCGGAGGCCAATTTGCTAATTCCGTAAAATGAACCTTTGTTGCTCATAGCATAAGCACTACTGGCATACACAAATTTACTTACTTTGTGAGTCAAGCAGGCATCAATTATATTTACATTTCCAATTATATTGAGTTGTAATGTATTTATAGGATTTTCGATAGCTTTATCTAGATTTGCAAAACCTGCAAGATTATAAACGATGTCAAAATTTTCTTTGTTAAATATATCGTCTATACTATTTTTGTTAGAAATATCACAATGAATAAAATGTACTTCATTCATTAATTCCTCGTTTTTATTAATATCAGCTACAAACACGATATAATTTCTAAGTAAAAGTTCTTTCACTAAATAATAGCCTAAAAAACCAAATCCGCCAAAAACTAAAACTTTTTTCATTATAGTTTACTTTTTAGCAGTTTCATTTCTTGTCTTGCCTTATCGCCTAAAAAGAAGAAATCCAAACTAAAAGCTAAAAATGAATACCCCTTGTTGATTTTTTCCAAAGTCTTGGAATGATCGGAATCTATGACGTGGAATCCCAAAGGTTTATTCAACTTTTTAGCAATTGCATCAATCCTTGCTAGTGCATCTTGAACATCCTCTCGATCATACTCACCAGGATATCCCATAGATGCTGACAAATCATAAGGGCCTACAATGATTCCGTCTATTCCGGGTACAGAAAATATTTCTTCAAGATTATTAACCGCTTCTATGTGTTCTATTTGTGCAATAATAACCACTTCGTCTTTTACCCATTTTTGATAGGTATCAAACGAAGTTCCGTATTTTTGAGCTCTATTTAAACCCACACCACGTTTACCCAAAGGTGGATATTTTACGTAGTTTACAGCTTCAATTGCTTCTTCTTTGTTTTTTATCATCGGTACAATAACCCCATCTGCACCCGCATCTAAGACTCGCTTGATAACAACTTCTTCGTTTTTGCTAACCCTAACAAGGGCTTGCATTCCGTTTCCTTGAATATGACCAATAAGATTCATTACGGTCTCTATACTTATGGCAGCATGCTCTAAATCTATAGTAAGCCATTCAAAACCTGCCGAACCTAATATTTCAATTACCGATTGGTGAGGTATGGTTAACCAAGACCCTATTGATAATTCATGATTTTTAAGTTTCCCTTTAAGAATACTATTATTATGCGAAAAGTTTTTCATCTATTTTAAGTACTAGTTTTTTTAATGTTTCGATTTTACCTTCAACTGCAAATTGTGGGTGGTGTATATCATCAGGGAAAAAAATCGCCATATAACCGGGTCTCAAATTAACTTCGGTTACAGGATTTCCAATATTTTTATAAAACTGACAATCTGACTCTTCATCATAAGCTTCAATAACAGCTACATCAATGTTATTGTAAATTTTAATGTGTTCATTTCCAGAAAACAAAATCTGAACATCAACTTCTTTGCGGTGTGATTCAATTATTTTAGAATCCAATTTAGTATCATAACTCATGACTTTGAAGTAATAGTTCTCATGCGACTTATATACTCCGTTTGGCGTTGTTGAATTATAATTTCCTAATTCATTTTTAATTTCAGTAAAAATCGGTGCTTTAAAATAAAGGCTCCAGTTTTCAATTTTATCTATAATCATGATAGTAATTTATATAAAGACTCGGCAATTACAAAATCTTGATGTTCGTCAATATCTACTGCTTCTATTTTATCAATTTCAAACATAAATGGCTTAAGACCAATTCTTTTTCTTCCAGAATTCAAAAAAGATTCTTTCGTAAAAATATAAAAGTTTGAATTCTCCTCAAACAAGGGTTCCAAATCTTGAGTTCGCAATAACTCCTCAGGATTATGATTATAAGCTTGTCCATCTGATGTATACAATCGAGTTTGCATTTTTGTAACTGAAAATATAGAATCATACACTTTTTCTGGAAGCAACGCTAGCATTTTTTCAATGGCATCATCCACTGATTTTTTTTTGAGTAATGGATTTGTGCTGTGCGTTTGCAAATAAATATCAGCGTCTACATTATTTATATCGCAGTCAATCACAGTGTTCATCGATACAAAATCACCAATAATTTCTTCAGGTCTATCAATCACAATAACTTTATCATCAAAATTTTTGCTGATATCACTCTTAATTGCTTCACTGTCAGTATTAACTACCACATAATTAATATAACTAGAACTTAACAAAGTTTCCATAACCCGATGATACAATGGTTTTCCAGAAAAATCTTTTAAATTTTTATTTGGAACTCGTTCTGAATTCCCTTTCATAGGTAATAAAGCAACTATTTTCATTTCCTTATCAGTATTAATTTTTTTTATGAAATACACTTCAAATAATTAAAACATATTATTTCATTCACAATATAATAATCGTTTGACGGCCTATCTTTATCTTTGTCTTTTCAAAATTTCCAAATCACTTGCCACCATTTCTTTCACCAATCCAGCAAGGTCATATTTCGGCTCCCAACCCAGTTGCGTTTTAGATTTTGTAGGATCACCCAATAACAAATCGACTTCTGTGGGTCTATAATATTGTGGGTCAACTCGCACCACTACGGTACCTACAGGCAATTGATATTCAGGATTATTACAAGCGACAACTTTGGCAGTTTCATTTTCATTTTCGCCTTCGAAGGCCAATTCTATTCCAGCTTCAGCAAAAGAAAAACGCACAAAATCACGGATGTAAGTAGTCACTCCGGTGGCGATTACATAGTCTTCCGCTTTATCTTGCTGCAAGATTCTCCACATGGCTTCAACATAATCTTTAGCATGTCCCCAGTCTCTTTGCGAGTTGAGGTTTCCTAAATATAGACAATCTTGTTTTCCCAATGCTATTGCTGCGGTGGCCATAGTAATTTTTCGGGTAACGAAGGTTTCCCCTCGTCTAGGTGATTCGTGATTAAATAAGATTCCGTTGCAAGCAAACATATCGTAGGCTTCACGGTAATTTTTAGTAATCCAAAAACCATATATTTTAGCAACACCATAAGGCGAACGTGGATAGAATGCAGAGTTTTCGTCGTAAAAACCTTTGGCATTCTTGTTTTCCGCCAAACCTCCATATAATTCAGAAGTAGAGGCTTGATAGATTCTAGTTTTCTTTTCAAGACCAAGAATCCTAACGGCTTCTAGGATTCTTAAAGTACCGATACCATCGACATTCGCTACATATTCTGGAGAATCAAATGAAACTTTCACATGTGACATCGCACCGAGATTATATATTTCATCAGGTTGTACTTCTTGAATAATTCTAATGATATTAGTTGAATCAGTCAAATCACCATAATGCAATTTAAAATGAACATGGTTTTCGTGCTTGTCTTGATAAATATGATCAATTCTTTGAGTATTAAACGAGGATGCGCGTCTTTTTACTCCATGAACTTGATATCCTTTTTCTAATAATAATTCAGCTAAATAAGATCCATCTTGACCTGTAATTCCCGTAACAAGTGCTGTTTTTTGTTTATTATCCATGATTACTTACTATTTATTAAAATGAGTTTTGATAGCTATCAACCGCCTATCTAATGTAATTGTTATTGAAATTATTATTGAAATTGCTATTGAATTGTTTTCAATCCTATAAAGCCACTTTTTTGACATTTTCAACATTCTTTACAAACCAATCGTAAGTTATTTGAATGCCTTCTTCTAAATCTACTTTATGTTTCCATCCTAAATTATGCATTTTTGAAATATCCATTAATTTTCTTGGAGTTCCATCAGGTTTCGTGGCATCCCAAATAATTTCTCCCTGATGTCCCGTAATTTTTTGAATGGTTTCTGCCAATTGTTTTATGGTCAAATCTACTCCTGTTCCTATGTTATACAAATAGTCTGGCAACTTGTTTTCTAAAGCAAAAACAACCGCCTCAGCCATATCATCTACAAATAAAAATTCACGCAATGGGGTTCCGCTGCCCCAAAGGGTTACGGGTGCATTATTGTTTTCCTTAGCCTCATGAAACTTTCGCATCATAGCAGGAAGTACGTGCGAAGTATTTAAATCAAAATTATCATAGGTTCCATACAAATTGGTTGGCATCAAGCTTACATAATCTTTACCAAATTGTTTACGAATGGCCTGGCACGCTTTTACACCTGTAATCTTAGCAATAGCATACCATTCATTGGTGGGCTCTAAATCTCCAGTAAGCAAATACTCTTCTTTCAAAGGCTGAGGCGCAAGTCTAGGATAAATACAAGAACTTCCCAGAAAAACAAACTTTTCCACTCCTGTTTGCATAGCAGAATCAATAAGATTGTTCTGAATTTGCATATTTTCCATGATAAATTGATATGGATAATTATTATTAGCCAATATCCCTCCTACTCGTGCAGCAGCATCAATAATAACATCAGGCTGTGCTGCGGTTATAAAATCACAAACGGCTTGCTGATTTCGCAAATCCAGTTCAGCACTTGAGGCGCCAATCAAATTAATATATCCTTTAGCTGTAAGCGTTCTCCAAATTGCGGAACCTACCATACCACGATGACCTGCAATATAAATTTTTGTATTTAAATTCATTTCGTTTTTGGTTTTTTAACGAATTTTAAACAATTTCTGTACTGAAATTTAGCTTTTTGGAATACAATAAATTATACTATTTAACTAATAAACAATGCTTTATAGTAATGAATTAGTGCTCATTTAATCACAAAGCATTTGATGACAAATTACAAAATTTCATGGCTTCGCCTTACCAACTTACAATTATGTAATCAGGTAGGTTTGGTACATACCATGCAAATATAATAAAAATTGCTCCATTTGCACTATTTAGATTACTTAAAAAAATGAAAAATTAACATAAATAGATGTGAAAATGAAAAAAAAACAAAATCTTATAGAAAATAATAATTTATAGCCTATTGAAAAACAGGATATTAAAATTAAATTCAAAAAACCTAAAATCTTAATCTTTATTCATTAAGTAATAATATGATTTCCAAAAAAAATTTGATCCATTCAACACCTCAACAATCTTCCAAATAAAACATCCCCAAAAATGTCTCTTTTGTTGCTATAAATTTTTCATTTCGTGAATCTCACTTCCATCCCAAAACTACTTCCCAAAAACCAATATGGTGAAGAAGTTGTTTTCAAATGAATATTGATTTCCTAAAAATTAATTAGAAAAAGTGATTTTGAAATTGCTACATAAAAGACTAATGCTATCAAGAACTTCTAACACTAACTCTTACTATCTAGACATCAAGCAACTCCGTTTATGTTTTCGATAAACTCCCATTACAAACTAGGGCTAAATTTGCATTTTTTATATTGGAAATCCAATTTTAATAACAAAACAAACCCCATAATTTAAAAAACTTATGGGGTTTCATTTATAAACAAAAAATTATTTAAAATAAGTTAATACTGATTTGTAGTCAGTAGTACTAATGTACAAGCTACTTCTACTTTGATCTTATTCAGTTCCAATAATTGGTAAAACTCAAGATTCTCGGTTCCTGGATTGAAGATTACTCTTTTAGGCTTTGATTCAACAATGTAGTTGTAATAATCACGTTGACGAATTGGATTCAAATACAAAGTAATAGTATCTATATTTTTTAGAGGAATAGCCTTTGTTTGGATTTTTATTCCAGCTACTTCCCCTGCATTTTGACCTATTGCCAAAACAGAATGTCCTTTTTCGACTAACATTGTAATGGCTTTGAAAGCATATTTTTCTGGTTTTGCACTGGCACCAAGAACTACTGTTTTTTTATTTTTCATTTTTATAATTTCTATGTTACAAAGGTAATCAAAAAGAGATAAAGGGTACTGCGATTCAAATCTTAGTTGTGTCTCGAAAAGCCTTTTAAAAATGAATCGAATTGAAAAACGATAAAAAAGACTACTTTAGCATTCTGAATACAAATTGATATGGATCTTTTTATCTATTTATTTGCCGCACTGTTTTCTGTGTTAAATCCCATTGGAACGGTACCTATTTTTGTTGGGCTCACACAGTTCGACTCCAAAAAAGAGCGATCTAGAATTTCGTTGTGGACGGCGATAGATGTGTTTATAATTCTAATAGTTTCCTTTTTTATCGGACAATATGTCCTCAGTTTTTTTGGAATTAGCATTGACGCACTTCGAATAGCAGGAGGGATAATTATTGTAAGCTCTGGATTCTCATTGCTTTCAGGTAAATTCACTAAGAAGAGAGGAATCAATAAAAAAGCAGAAACTGAAGCACAACTAAGAAACGATATTGCATTAACTCCGCTAGCTATTCCAATGCTTGCAGGACCTGGCTCTATATCATTATTAATTGCATATTATCAGGAACATCATACTACAAATGAAATTATTATTTCTTGTTGCGCCATTTTTGCTATAGCGATCGCTATATTCATCATTTTGAGAAGTGCTCACTATCTTTCCAAAATCCTTGGCTCATCTGGAATTGTTGCCATCTCTAGAATCATTGGATTCATCGTAATTGCGATAGGAATTCAGTATATTGTGAGTGCCCTAATTAGTATCATCAAGGGGAATCTACTTTAGCAATAGACAATTATTCTGTTGGCAGAAATATTTCAGCCATCATACAGCGGGCACTTCCTCCGCCACAAGACTCAATTGTATCAAGACTTGAACTTAAGATGGTTACATGTTCTTCGAGTTGCGCAATTTGCTTTTTGGTCAAACTTTGATGGGCTGAACTGCTCATCACCAAATATCTTCTATCGTCGGCACCTATTACTTCCAACATATTGCCTGCAAAAGAATTGACTTGATCTTCTGTAATTAGAATGATTTCTTTTTCATCTCCTTTCAAACTGTCCAAAACCATTTTTCGCTCTTTTTTATCGTCTATACAATCTGCACAAATCACGGCAAAAGTATCGCCAATACACATCATTACGTTGGTATGGTAAATTAGCTTTCGCTCTCCGTTCACTGTTTGAAAAGCTTCAAATATCACCGGAGAATACTCAAAATCCTCACAGAATTCTATAAATAACTCCTCGTCAGCTCGAGGTGACAAAGCGCAATATGCTTTCCCGTTTTCTCTGTCTAAAAGAATACTTCCTGTGCCTTCGAGATAAAAACTATCTTCTTCGGCCGAAGTGTAATCCATAATTTCATTAATAACAAAACCATTCTCTTCAAGAATATCGAGAATATCTTCTCTGCGTTCTGCTCTGCGGTTTTCGGCAAACATAGGATATAAAACTACATCGCCACTTTCGTGAAAGGAAATCCAATTGTTCGGGAAAATACTGTCTGGGGTATTTGGATCTTTAGTATCATCGACTACTATAACATTGACCCCAACCATTCGGAGTTTGTTTACAAAAGCATCAAACTCTTGTTGCGCTTTTATATTAACCGTTTCCTGCGATAACCCATCAAGGACTTTTTGATAATAATTATTTACAGCCGTTTGTTCGTTCATTCGGAACGCCACTGGGCGAATCATCAATATAGAATTTGTAGTTTGGTTCATGGGATTGGTTATAGGTTATAGGTTGTAGGTTGTAGGCTGTAGGTTGTGAAATTATGATTTCCAATTTTCATCAACGTATTTTATGAAATTATATATTTTAGCACTTAATTCATTGTATTTAGCTATCAATTCCATTTCATTTTTTATAACATCGGGATACAAGGTAGCAATTTTTTCGATATGAAAGACCGTTTCAAGACAACTAGCATAGGAATAAGTTAGGAATTTTACAAAATCAGCTTTGTATTTTTTTCTTCCATATCCTTCTACAATATTCGTGGGAACAGAATCAGAAGATCTCCTCAATTGACTGCCTAATTCATACATTTCGTGCTTTGGTAATTTTAAAGAATAAGAATGGCTCAGATAAAACAATTCTAAACCTAAATTGTAAACTTCTAAATCTTTATAACTTTTCATGTTTCTTTCATTTAAAAATAGTTTGTTCTTCTAACTGAACGAATAACCTAGAACATACAACTTACAACATTCCTATTCTCGTATCAAAGGCAAGGTCGAACAACGCAATAATCCTTCTTGTTTGGCTATTTCGGCGTAAGGAATTTCTTCAACGATGAAGCCATTACCTCTTAACCATTTATTCAATCTAGTAAACTTCTTTTCAGAAACTACCACATTGGTATCTATTGAAAAAACATTCGAATTCATGTGATACATTTCCTTTCTAGTGATATGAAACAAGTTTTCTTCACCGAAGAGGTTAACTAAAAACAAATAATCAGCTTCTTCCCTAAAACCTCGTTTATAAATAATTGCTTTATTTTCGCCCACTGGTTGAAAACAGCAATCCAAATGCAAAGCATTATCTCTGGCTTCAATTTTTGATTTGATTAAATCGAATTCTTTGACTTTTTTATTGGGAAATAATTCTTTAATGAATTGAACTCCTTCGATATTCGTTCTAGCTGTAATGTAATCTTTGTAATCACTTCCTTTATACGTTCCTATGAAAATATAATCGTTCCACAACATCACATCCCCGCCTTCTATGTGCACTTCTTCGGGCGGAATTGCCACCTTAGAAGGATTTATTTGATCGATTACATATTGAATAGCTTCTACTTCCCGCTCTCTGTCAGGTAAAATATTCGATTTTATAAAGACATCGTCTATCACAAAACCAATGTCTCTTGCAAATATTTGATTGTAATTCTCTATGATTTGCGGACGAAAAACTGTAACATTATACTTTTCGAAAACCTGATTAAAAGCTTCCATTTCGGGAATCATATCTGCTTCCTTTGGATATGTTCCTGCCAAAATATGCTCAAGTGACTTAGGGTCATACGTTTCATTAACTGTTGGTGTTGGTCCGTTGCTGTTGGCGATACCCAATACAACGGCTTGCAATCTTGAAGTCTCATTTTTTATGTTTAATTGTAACATAATAGCAGTTTTGGTTTTGCCAAAGATAAAAAAAGCACGACGAATCAGAGCAACTTTATGAATAACTATTTTAATTTGACTTCAAATGATTGTGAGATGAGTTTTGACAACGCATATCCTTTCTTGTAATAACATTAAGATGTGATTAAACCTTTTTCCAATATCAATGAAGAGCTATAAAATAACCAAAAAAATTAAAGTGGTTTTAAACTTTTGCTCCTCCAATATAGTTTTTACACTCCCATTGCTCAGATATTCTAAATCGTCTTTATGAGCATAGCGCAGAGAAATTGCCCATTTAAGCCATCGGCTCAACCTAAATAAAAACTAGACTAACCAAACAAAAAACAAGCTTAACTTAACTATATAGCAAGGTCAACCCAAAGAAAAACTAGGATGACCTAGCTATTATTAACCTCAACCTAAATAAAAGCTAGGTTAACCAAACAAAACACAAGCTCAACTTACCTAAATAGCTAGGTCAACCTAAATAAAAACTAGGATGACCTAGCTTTTACCGAGGTCAACCCAAATAAAATCAAGCTCAAGCTAGGGCATAAAAAAGCCAACCTATAGGAGCTATAAATTGGCTTAAAAATGATGTTGTTTTAGGAAATTATGCTGGATTTGCGCCTGGTTCGTTGCCGCCGAAACGCTTGTTATAGTCATCTACATCTTTCATAGCCATGTCCAATGAAGCATCATTGCTTCTAGAAATCTGCAAATTTTTCACGTATCTGTCTACCATTACCATAGTATCCATAGAGGCACCGAGTTGAATTTCTTCGATAGTTTCTAATGCTTGCACCAAGGCAAGTCTGTTAGATTCCAATCCATCATAATAGTTAATCATTGTAACCAAATCAGTAGGTACATCGCTACGACTCAAACTGTTTGGAAATTGATTGGCAATTCTCGAAACGAGTCTTGCATACCCCTCACGACCCTCAGCCATAGAACGTCCCATTCGTTCGGTAGTGGTCAAATTAATTTTGAAAGGAGCAAACGGGGCAACTGCCGCGTTTACCGCTGTTACAAAACCGGTCAAAATGGGATTTGCCGGAATTGTTGCAATAAATTTTCTCATAAAAAATTGATTTTAAAATTAATACTTGTAAATATAATAAAAACACCTACTGACATTCAATGTATTACCAAAATTTTAACAATTAAAATCCAGCGCGTGTAGTCTAGCTCGAAGTCATTTAAGCTGTAAACATAAAAATCATACTTTTGTAAGGTATGGTTTTAGGGGAGGTATATTGTTTGCTTGACTTTGAATAAAAAAAACTATACCGTTATTGATATAGCTTTTTTGACTTGTTTTTGTTTGCTCAATTTTGTGGGCACGAGCCAGAGGCATCGCGCTAGCCGTTGAAGTTATTTCTACTCGGACCAGCTGGGGGGCACAGAATGCAATTCTGCCTATCCAACACGAGATATTTATTGCATTTCAGCGTGATCGGGGTCGTGTAATTGTGATAAAATTTCATTTTACACAAAAAACCCTGTTAGCCTTTTGAAGGTTAACAGGGTTTTGCAAAAAAACAACAACGCAGAATTGACATTGTCAAATTACAATTCTTGCGGAAGCGGGCAACAGCAAAACATTAATAACTAACTAAATGGACGTTAGAGATATAATATATCACGAATAAAAAAAAACTTAAACACAAAATTCTAAAACCATTTTTGCCCCAAATAATTATTCGGCGATAATGTAAAATTGAGAGAATAATTACTATAACCAAGGCAAAGGGAAAAGCAAGTATAGCAATTACAACGATTGCAAATTTAAACTCGTCAGGTGAGTCTGATAAATCAAACCAGCGGGTATATATAAAAGGTTTAAGACGTTGCTTTATTATTGCATTGTGCCATTGTTTTACATCTTTGAAATATTGAATGGCTAACGTGGATTCGTTGAAAATAAAATAGTAATTGTTGCCAAAACCTATGATATGATTTCGATAAAAATACCATTTCTTGAGCTTTTCTAACTGTGGAAACCCTTCTAAAATAGGGGTCTGATTGCTTGAATAGGGGTCGCAGTTGCAAATGCTATGACCACCAGGAGTTTCAAAAAATATTTCTGAAAAACCAGCACGAGCAAAAATTAAAAAGGGACTGAAAAAAAACAAAAAAATATATTTCATAAGTTGGTTAACTGTTCGATGCTGCTTTAATAGTATTAAGCGTTTTTAGATTTACTAGAATACTATCCTACATTTTTCACATATTTCTGTTGAGCGACATTTGGTTATAGCAGCAATTACAAGATTATTTTTGTAAATAAACCCTAGTTTTTGCTGTATTTACCCTTGATTCTATATGTATTATGGGTTTACCATTTAAATCTAAAAAGTCAAAATTACCAAGTTGTTGCTCTAAGTATGGCATAAATGTTTCATTATATGGAAATTTCCAAACGCTATTTTCTTTTATTAAAACAGTCATTTCTATGCCATAGTTGTCACGAACTGCCGGATTACAACCACTTAAAAAATAATCGACAATTGTTTTCTTATTAATACTAGAATTACTGTCTAAATCCAACAAAAACATAGGTGAAGAATACAAAATTACTATTTCTTGATTATTTATTTTTAAATACAATTCTTTGAATACTACCTGTTCTCTACATCCGGCAATATTGTATGCATCTCCGTCATCTTTTATTTTTTGCGTTGTCAATGAGATAGATTTTTGTAAAAAATCTTTTTGTAAATAAAGTTGCTGTTCTGCTGCATTTTTTCTATTATAATATGAAAAATCGCTAGGATCTAAAAAAGCTGGATTGTTTACTAAAAATCCATAAGCCTCATTTACTGTACTAAATACACCTGGACAATTCAAGAATTGAAATCCTCCGTACCAAGAAGGTTTGACATTTTCACTAGTTACAACGCCACTTTTTATGACAACAGGGTCAATATTGATTTGATTATACCAACTGATGTTACTTTTGGTAGGATGCGGTTTATAAAAGGCCGGATTTTGAGCGTTTGCAAAATGTACCGCAATGATATATACGGTTAAAAGTGCGATTGTATTTTTCATAGTTATAGGAATTAATTGCAATTATTTAAAGAAATTCTTGATGTTATTGTTCCAT
Source organism: Flavobacterium sp. (assembly GCF_031423415.1). Classification (GTDB taxonomy): domain Bacteria; phylum Bacteroidota; class Bacteroidia; order Flavobacteriales; family Flavobacteriaceae; genus Flavobacterium. The sequence goes on along the minus strand of NZ_JANPFL010000005.1, from coordinate 3,753 downwards.
TTTGGGGATTCCGTATGTTTAAATTTAAAGGTGTTTTCATTAAAAAAGGCTTGTAACCTCTTTGCTGCTGCAATATCCATAAGGCACGTAAACCTTTTATCGCACCTATCTGTTCAAGCATAGTTGTCAAGCTACTTTCCTTTGTGGTATCGTTTTCATCAACACCAAAAGTATCGTAAATGTAAGCTTGCAGAGTACCATTTTTGTCTATTTCTAAACTAAATCCACGCGAGCTAATCTATCTGCTTCTAATTGAGAAATTGGCGAAAAATATTTATCTTTTTCAATAGAATAATAAATAGTACTCAGAAAATCAGCAACTCGTCCCCCAGTACAATCATTTTTGGAGTAACGACCATCGATGCTTATATTAGTATAGCCACAAGTCCCCTGAGCATTGGCGTATATTTGACCGTAAGTATTTATATAAGCATCAACATTTTTAGCCAAATCATCCTCAGAAATCTCAGACATAAGTATTCTTGCTGGCACAGTATAGCTAACCAATGAACCTACTTTACCAGTTGGGCAATTGTTTTTTCTAACGTTGCGTGTTGTTTGTACATTGTAATATTCACAATATATATGAGGTTCGCCATTGACAAAGTTCTGACCGTTTGTATTTACGTCGGATTGCGCTTTGGCATCAGCATCCTGTTGAGATACATACGATATGTGCTTTCCTGCTTCAACAAAGTATTCGCCTGCCATACCAACATTGCCTGTACCACAATTGTTGCGCGTAAACGTGCCACTTTTAGCAACACTAAAAAATGGCGTACTCTTTTGAGTATAGGTTTGCCAGATTTGGTCTGGATCGAAACTTCTTTTCCATCTGAATGATTTGAAATCGCTAAAAAACTCAACGATGTAGTAAGAACTATTGGTTTTAATGCAATTGCCAGTAGAAGTGGTTCCAACTTTTATGGTGTTGAAAGTTGTTGGTGTGGTAACTTCGGTGTTAGTCGTGATATAATAAGGCTCTGAACCAATTTTTTTATTACCCACAAATAATGTTACTTCACTTTGGGTGAAAAGAAAAACGACTTCGTATGGATCGCCAACATTAGGACACCAGTATTTGTTGAGTAAACGACTTTGTATATTGGTTGTTACCATAGTTTGACTTTGCATCGTGGCAACGAAAAACAAGGCTAGTATGAGTATTGATTTTTTAAAATTCATAATGTTTTTGTTTATAATTTATAGAAAGTTTAAGGCGCTATCAACACCCTAACATTAATAGTTTTTGTGATTAATACTTACTTAAATATTCTTGGGTATAATTTGAATTGCTACTCATATTATCAGGTATAGGCGTTTTCCAGTAATCTAAGCCTTGTGTTTTGAGGTAAGCAACTAGTTTCAGTTTTTCTTTATAATCTTTAGAATTTAACTTAAATCTCATCTCATCCCTAAGCAAAAATAATATTTCATATTCGCCTGGGTGGAACTTTGACCAATCAGGATATTTATGTATTCTAAAGTCTACTTTTTGATCAAAAATTAAATAATTTACAATATTAATATGACCATAGGTTAATGCAGTTCTTAACGCTGATGTATACATAAAATGGCGACCTTCAACAGTCATTTCTTGAAAAAAGTGCGGATTTGCTCCAGCATTAATCAAAATTTTAACATTTGTTAAATCACCACTTCTTGCTGCTCTAGTTAGCGGCGTCTCATTTTGACTGCCTGCTAAATTAACATTAGCCCCTTTTTTAATCATATGCTTTAGTAATTGCAATTTTTCCGATGGATTGTACGAAAATGCATTTATATCAATAATAATTGCACTACCGTTTTTATCTAATACATTCGCGTTGAGGCCTCGATCCAGCAAAAGATGTATTGCTTTTAGATTGCCTGTAAATAAGGCAAAATGTCCAATCGTCTTTCCATATTTTTCTTCTTGATAGTTAATATACTCTTCAGGCAGTTCGCTGATGAGTCTTGCTATTTTATTTTGGTTTCTCAAAAAGAAAAAACCAGACATTTCATCTGCTAAATCATATAAAGGGGTGCCATAAAACAACCCTGCATCATCACCTCTTAAAACGCCTCCCCAAACTTCATTTTCCCTTTCTTCGCTATATTTTATTGCGGGAGCTTCTTTAACCCAATTGTCTTTTTGAACTTTGGAATAGACGTGCAATCCTACTAAAACTAATACTATTGCTATTGGTAAATAGAGATTTATTTTATTTTTCATTTTTTTTGTTAATTACAGTCTAAATTAGCCATTACAGTACCCATTGAATGTAAATATCCTGCTGTAACTAGAAAGGCTGCCGCACCTCCAGCACCTGTAGCTCCGCCTAATGCTATTGACGAACCATAACCAAGTAGTGGTATAGCATATGAACCGATATAATTTGTGCTTCCTCTAACCGCATTACCTGAAATATCGTTAAGAAAAGAAACAGGTTCACCGGTCACTACATAGGCGGTTACATTTTTTGAATTACCTAAACCCAATTTATAATTGACGTTATTAATAGTTGCATCGTTTAATCCGGCAGGGTTGTATATAGTAGCTTTAAATCCTGTTGCCAGAGCATTAGCATTTGCCATTCCACCGCCCAACGAATGTCCTGTAAAAGACACAGTATAACTGTTATTTTCAGCCCATATTTTTATCGCTTGGGCATTTTTTATTGATTGAGTATATTGTGCACTGATATAGCCAGTACCTTGGTAGATATTATTTCCCCAATCTTTGCCACTTACTGGGTCGGTACCTTGAGTGGCATATACATACTCTATTTTTCCGTTTCCATTATCTACTCTGTATAAAGCCGAGTTAAATCCAATATCATTGTTAGTTAATACAAGATTATTCCCATTTGCATCTTTTGGCATCGAAGCTTTAGGAACAAGAGTTGTTCCTAGTGGTAAAACATGGCTACCAGCTTTGTTGATAACGCCATCTTTTAGATAGTAACTGTGGTCGGCTAAAAATGCCTTCTCGCACGGTCGCCTCACTGATTCGGGTACTAAAACACATTGATTACCATCAAAGACATACCATTTTGGACAATTGGGTATGATTTGTACTGTTTCTTTTGCCACAACGAGTTCTTCAGGAGTTAACTCTTCTAACACTACTAATTCCTCATAGAGATTCACTTCATCAATGCTGTAATTAAATTTTCCAGAACCACTGCTCTTAGACACTACTACCTCCTCTAAAGCAAAATCAATTCGAACGAAATTACCATCTTGATCTCTTACAAAAAACGATTGTGCACTTTGCCAAGAATCAGAAGTATTCAATGCATTCACTATTAGTTGCCCTACCGCAGTAGCACTCCACTGCGGTTGTCCATTTTCATTATACTGCCCCTGCACCCCAACACAAAAGAACGTAAACAAAAATAATAAAAACCCTTTAGTAATTCTCTTTTTTATAGTTTTTCTCATCTGTATTATTGTTTAATTACGATTCGGGTGTGTAGTTTTTCGTTTTCTTGTACTCGTATTACATAGTAGCCTTTAGGCAAACTAGCGGTGTTTACGGTATAGGATTGCAAGCCTGGTTCTAGGTTTGTAGTGGCTACTTGTACAGTTTGTGCGGTAGTTACACTGGTTATCGTAACTTGTACTTGGGCAGGATTTGCCAACTCAAACCCTATGTACAATTGCTCCTGAAAAGGCACAGGATAGACCTTGATGAACTCGGTTTTTTGGGCTGCTAAGGCTAGTAAAACGGCATCTTCTTCGGTAGAAATAGTAATGTCGTTTTTGGGG
>NZ_JANPFL010000004.1:0-1209 GCF_031423415.1 Flavobacterium sp. | reverse complement strand
GCTGTCCGAAAACAGATTTACTAGAAAAATAATTACTTTTACTCATCGTTTTTTGTCTTTTGCAAAACCAAATTACGATTTTAATTGAGAAGCCATTTTTATGGCTTCTTTTTTATTTACTTTTATCGGACAACAATGTTTAGCAATATGTAATATTGTTGACGGCGATGTTTCGGCTGAAGTAATTGCCACAGATTATGAAGGTATGATTCAACAAGGCGAAGAATTGGCAGCCTTACATCCACAAATTGTGGTAAAATTACCAATGATTGCTGCTGGTATAAAAGCCTGTAAATATTTTTCGGATAAAGGAATCAAAACTAATGTAACTTTAGTTTTCTCGGTTGGACAAGCTTTATTAGCTGCAAAAGCTGGGGCAACTTATGTTTCCCCATTTTTGGGAAGACTCGATGATATTTGCACTGATGGAATGGGATTAATTGCAGAAATCAGACTTGTATACGACAATTACGATTTTTCAACTCAAATACTATCTGCCTCAGTTCGAAACACGATGCACGTCATTAATTGCGCCAAATTAGGTTCGGATGTAATGACAGGCCCTTTGTCTTCCATCACGGGATTGTTGAAACACCCTTTGACCGATAGTGGATTAGCACAATTTTTGGCCGATTACCAAAAAGGAAATTAAGTATGGAAAGCGCTCAATTACAAGATATAGTTTTTCAAACGAGAAGAGATATCGTACGAATGGTGCACAAAGTAAACTCAGGACATCCTGGAGGTTCTTTGGGTTGTACCGAGTTTATGGTAGCGTTGTACAACGAAATAATGGAACTCAAAGACGGTGCTTTTGATATGAACGGTATAAATGAAGATATTTTCTTCTTGTCTAATGGTCATATTTCACCTGTTTTTTATAGTGTATTGGCTAGAAAAGGCTATTTCCCAGTTCAAGAATTAAACACCTTTAGATTATTAAATTCGAGATTGCAAGGACATCCAACTACTCACGAAGGACTAGAAGGAATTAGGATTGCTTCGGGTTCATTAGGACAGGGAATGTCGGTTGCGATTGGAACGGCTTTGACCAAAAAGCTAAATAATGACACTAATTTAGTTTACAGTTTGCACGGTGATGGAGAATTGCAGGAAGGTCAAAACTGGGAAGCCATTATGTTTGCTTCGGCTAAAAAAATCGACAATTATATTGCAACGATTGACTTTAATGGACAACAAATTGATGGA
>NZ_JANPFL010000003.1:0-65811 GCF_031423415.1 Flavobacterium sp. | reverse complement strand
AAATAAGAATAGAAAGGTTGAGTTTTTTGAAGATGTATACAATAAGTTGCTGTTCGAATATGGCTCAGTTTTGTCGGACAGCCGAATTCAAGATGTTATAAAAAAACAAGTAAAAATTGTTGATAGCACCACAATTAGCTTGTTTAAAGATATATTGAGTTGTGTTGGAAGAAAGTCAAAAGACGGAAAAAGTAAAGGCGGAATTAAAGTTCATACGGTTATTAATGCCGATGAAAAAGTGCCGAGTTTAGTCTGGTTTAGCCCAGCCACAACGCACGACCATAACTTTCTAAAGAAATTAAAATGTGATGATAACACCATTTATGTTTTTGACAAAGGATATAATGATTACAAGGCTTTTAAGCATTTTACAGACAATGGAACAGGGTTTGTAACTCGCATAAAAGACAACGCTGCTTACGATGTAATTCAAACAAAAGAAGTTCCTGAGTCCATTCATAGTGGAGTTTTGCGGGATGAAATAATTGAAATTGATGTTAAGGAAGGAAAAACAATCTCAAAATTGAAAGTCAGAAAAGTTAGTTTTTATGATAGAGAAAACAAAAGAGAATTTGAGTTTATCACCAATTTATTTGAGTTAAGAGCGGATTTAATAGCTGCATTGTACAAAATAAGATGGCAAATAGAGTTGCTTTTCAAACAACTAAAACAAAACTATCCGCTGAGATATTTTTTAGGAGATAACGAAAACGCCATCAAAATTCAGATATATTGTGTTTTGATAGTCAATTTACTAATAGCAGTGATTAAAAAGAAATTAAAAAGAAGCTGGGCATTTTCAAACTTGGTAAGTTTTTGCAAAATCCATCTTTTCAATTACATTCAATTGATGAAATTTTTAGAAAACCCAGAAAAAGACTGGATTATCGATAAAGCTGAAATAGAACAATTATCTTTTTTTTGACACCTTGTTTTTAAAAATGACAGAATATAAAAAATAAACAACTGAATAACAATAAGATAAAAAATAGAAATAGCCGTTTTTATTTTTTATCGGACATTAATGTTAAAAAAACAATAAATAGAATGATTTCAGTTTGTATGGCAACCTATAATGGAGAGAAATATATAAAAGAGCAGCTTTTGTCTATTTTAAAACAAATAGGCCCAAATGATGAAATTATTATTTCTGATGATTTATCTAAAGATAAAACTATTGAAATTATAGAAAGTGTAAAAGACGGTAGAATCAAAATATTTTTTAATAAAAATAGAGGATATACCAATAATTTTCAAAATGCCATACAACAAGCTTCAGGAGATTTCATTTTTTTATCAGATCAAGATGATATTTGGGTTGACAATAAGCTTAAAATTATGTCTGAATTACTTGTAAAATATGATTTTGTAGTTAGTGATGCCCAATTAGTAAATGCCAATTTAGAAAGTTTGGGAAGTACTTATTTTGAGTTAAGAGGCGGTTATGGTAACGGATTTATAAATAATTTAAAAAAATTAAAGTACATTGGCTGTTGTATGGCGTTTAATAAAATAATTTTAAATAAAGTACTGCCTTTTCCTAGTAACTCAAAATTATGTCCGCATGATTTTTGGATTGCTTTGATTTCAGAATTTTATTATAAAAGCCACGTAATTAAGGAACCCTTATTGTTGTATAGGAGGCACGGCGAAAATGTTTCTACTCATATCAGTTCAACCTCTCTGTTTTTTAAATTACAATTTCGAATTTATGCTTTATTAAAAGTATTTTCACGTTGCAATTCTTAATGAGATTTTAAAAATAATTTATTGTTTTTCCTGATGAAATTTGAGTTTAAAGTTTGCAAATATTGAAATTTAACCCATTATAGTTTATAAGTTAGCAAAATCTAACGCCAGCCCAATTTGCGTAATTTATAAATGTAATACTAAGAAGAAACATTTCAGATGAAAATCTCGATAATAACAGTTGTTTATAATAATGAAGCCACCATACAGCAAGCCATGGAATCAGTTCTTAATCAAACTTATTCCGATATAGAGTATGTTATTATCGATGGCAACTCTATGGACAAAACCGTTTCTATTATTGAAACTTACAAGAACAGATTGGGTTATTTTATATCAGAGCGTGACCAAGGATTGTATGATGCTATGAATAAAGGGATTCAAGCTGCCACGGGTGATGTAATAGGAATATTAAATTCGGACGATTTGTATCAAGATAGTACAGTAATTGCCGATATTGTAAACCAATTTAATTTGGATCCAGATTTAGAGATTGTTTATGGGAATCTAGTCTATGTGAAAAAAGATGCCGTAAATCAGGTCGTTCGTAATTGGAAATCTAAGGATTATTATAGCAAGTTCTTTGATGATGGTAATGTGCCTCCACATCCTTCTTTATTTTTAAAAAGGGAAGTGTACCAAAAAGTGGGGCTTTTCGATTTGGAATTTAAGCTTGCGGCTGATTACGAATTTATGTTTAGGGTTTTTAAAAAACATCATTTTAAATCCAAATATATCAATAGGTTAATTGTCAAAATGCGGTTAGGGGGAGAAACCAATAAAAGCATCCGCAATATTATTAATCAGAATAAGGAAATTATGCAAGCCTGGAAGCAAAATGGGTTAAATCCCCCACTAAAATTAATGCCCTTACGGATTTCTAAAAGATTGGGACAATTTATAAAACGATAGTATGTGCTGTAAATCATAATATCAATTTTCGAATTTATGGAGTAGAATTGTTAATAATAAAAGAAGCTTGAATGTATAAAATCAAAATGAATATTTTTTTTATAATACAGATTGTATTCCCTATTTTTGCGTATATTTCATAAAAATGTTTCATATACATTATATTAAGTTAATTTGAGATTTCAAATAATTAGAGTGTTATGATTGAATGTTTTAGCGAATGAGAATATTGATTGGAGTTAAATTAGGATGTAAAAGTAACCGTTCGATCCTGCAGATTAACTGAAAATGCAAATCTAAAGACAGTTTGCAATTGTAAGAAATAATACGGTATTTTAGAAAAAAAAAGAGAATATGATATTATTAACCGGTTCAAACGGTTTTCTTGGGAAACATATATTAAAAGGATTAAAGGTAAAATCTGTAACTGTAGGACGAAGTTCCACTTGCGATATCATTGCCGATTTATCTCGAGAAATTCCTTTGCTACCGCAAGTGAATTTGGTAATTCATTCTGCCGGGAAAGCCCACTGTGTTCCCGTAACGGATATTGAAAAACAATCTTTTTTTGATGTAAACGTAAAAGGAACGGAAAACCTTTTGAAAGGTCTCGAAAATGGAGGTTTGCCAAAGCAGTTTATTTTCATTAGTTCTGTTAGTGTTTATGGACTCATGTTAGGCAATAATATTGCTGAGGACCACCCTTTGTTGGCCACCGACCCTTACGGCAAAAGCAAAATTTTGGCCGAGAAATTGATCCAAGATTGGTGTGCGAAAAACAAAATTATCTGTACTATCTTACGATTACCATTGGTAGTCGGCAAGAATCCACCTGGAAATTTGGGAGCGATGATCTACGCAATACGCGACGGATTTTATTTTAACATAGCAGGAGGCTATGCCAAAAAGAGTATGGTATTAGCAGATGATATTAGTGCGGTTTTATTGCAGGTGGAAGAAATAGGAGGGGTTTACAATTTAACTGACGGGTATCACCCTAATTTTAATGAAATGAGTCTTATTATTTCTAGACAATTAGGCAAAGAAAAGGTAAGTAATATGCCTTTTTGGATTGCTAAATTTTTAGCTTTGATTGGTAACGTTATAGGTTCCAAATTCCCTATAAATTCTGATAAATTGAATAAATTAAATGGTACTTTAACTTTTGATGATTCAAAAGCGAGGCGAACATTTGGATGGAGTCCACATCCTGTGCTGGAAGGTTTTAAGATCAATTAGCCTTGTAGTAAATATTTTATACTTCATTGTTTACTTTTTTATTTTTGTGATTTTAATCCTATTAGTGAAAAATAGTGTTTCAATACTTTTGGTGTGAGTTAGTCTTATTTATATAAGTACTCAAAATGTAAATCATTTAGATTTCATTTAAAATCATTTTTTTTAACTTTTTGTCAAAATTGTGACAATCGATCTATAACAACGTTTTTAAAAATATGAAAACATCTAAAATTTACTTGTCTCAATCCCATATGAGTGGTAACGAGAAAAAGTATATTAATGAAGTTTTTAATCCTTATGCTGTTGATTATAAGGACTATAATCTAGATAGTTTTGAAGAGGTTTTAGAGAATTATCTTGGAAATAACTCTTTTGTTGGCGTGTTGAATTCGGGAACTGCAGCCATTCATCTTGCTTTGATTTTATTTGGAGTTAAGGCAGGTGATGAAGTAATTTGTCAAAGCTTGACTTTTTCGGCATCTGCCAATCCAATCTTATATTTGGGAGCTACCCCAATTTTTATTGATAGTGAATTGGATACTTGGAACCTTTGTCCTATTGCACTTGAAGAAGCGATTGTTGATAGAATTCAAAAAGGAAAAAAGCCTAAAGTTATAATTGCGGTACTTTTATATGGGGTTCCATATAAAATTGATGAGATTCGTTCGATAGCAATTAAATATGAAATTCCAATTCTAGAAGATAGTGCCGAAGCTTTGGGTAGTACTTATAAAGGTCAAAAATGCGGTACCTTTGGCGATATTGGAGTTTTGTCTTTCAATGGAAACAAAATTATTACCACGTCAGGTGGCGGAGCTCTTCTTGCAAAGACAAAAAAAATAAAGGAAAAAGCTATTTTTTTTGCCACGCAATCTAGAGACGAAGCGCCTCATTATCAACATAGCGAAGTAGGATATAATTATAGAATGAGTAACATTTGTGCCGGCATTGGTAGAGGTCAAATGGAAGTTTTAGAAGCTCGAATTGCGGCACGAAGGGCGATGCACGATTTTTATCTTCAATTATTTCACGACATTTCAGGAGTTTCTGTTTTTACAATTACCAACAAAGATTATTTTGTAAACTATTGGTTAAGTACTGTATTGATTGATTCAACTTTAACTCAGGGAATCACTAGAGAAACTTTACGATTAGCTTTTGAAGCTGAAAATATAGAAAGTCGTCCATTGTGGAAACCAATGCATTTGCAACCCTTATTCGAGAAATATCCTTTTTACGGGAACGATGTAGCAACCTCTTTGTTTGAAAACGGGCTTTGTTTGCCTTCGGGATCTAATTTAACTAGTGATGATCGAGTTAGAATTTTAGCAGTAGTGAAAAGAGTTTTTAATTTTTAGTATTTCTTTGTGATAAATATTCAAATGCTTTTTGTTACATAAACAAAGTGTTAATATGTTTTTGAAATGTTGTTTGTAATTAACTAAATTCTCGAAAATGCAATTGTTTTTTCATAGTCAAGAAAATTCAGGCTGAGTTTTTAGACGGTACTATTTTAAGAAAAATTAGATTTTTTGATGAATGGATACATGAAAATCTTGGAGCTAAAAAACTGCAAATGAAAAACCTAAAAATATTACGTTAGTAGGAATATTTAATACATTTATATCGTAAAAATCGATTAGATATTAAAAAAAATAATTAAACTTGCACACAAAATAGAAAAATAATGAATTTACAACCAACCTATATAAGTGATTTAGTAGTTCTTTCACCAGCTGTTTTCGAAGACGATAGAGGTTATTTTTTTGAGTCGTACAATAAAAGTAAACTTAGCGATTTTGGAATTCAAATTGATTTTGTGCAAGACAATCAGTCTTTCTCTAAAAGAGGTACTTTGAGAGGTTTGCATTATCAAAATCCACCTTTTGCTCAGACAAAATTAGTACGAGTTCTTCAGGGGGAAATTATGGACATTGCTGTTGATTTACGAAAAGATTCTGCCACTTTTGGCAAACATTTTGGAATACTATTATCTTCTGAAAACAAAAAGCAACTATTGGTTCCTCAAGGTTTTGCTCACGGTTTTTCAGTTTTAAGCGAAACAGCCGCAGTTTCATACAAATGTGACCAGTATTATAGCAAATTGAGCGAGGGTGGCATTCGGTTTGATGATGCTAGTTTAAACATCGATTGGGGAATGGATTTAGCTACAGCCATTGTTTCTGACAAAGATCTTGTTTTGCCTAATTTTGAAAATTGTAATTCTCAATTCTAATGAAAAAAATACTTGTAACCGGAGCCAATGGACAATTGGGTTCAGAAATCAAAATGTTAGCTCCTAATTATCCAAATTTTGATTTTATTTTTACTGATATAGAAGATTTTCCTTTAGACCAATCAGAGGTAATCGTTGCCAATTTTAAAACCATACAACCTGATATAGTAATCAATTGCGCTGCTTATACCGCAGTTGATAAAGCCGAAAGCGATTCGATTGTTGCTGATTCGATTAATCATTTGGCTATCTCAACCTTAGCTAGTTTGTGCGCTCATTCGGGTGCCAAGTTGGTGCATATTTCTACCGATTATGTTTTTGATGGAACTTCGCCAATCGGGTACACTGAATCTGATTTGCCAAATCCAAAAAGCGTTTATGGGGTAACCAAATTGGCGGGAGAAACTGCTTGCGTAAAAAATTGCCCTGAAAGTATAATAATCAGAACTGCTTGGGTTTATTCGGAATTTGGAAATAATTTTGTAAAAACAATGTTACGTTTAATGAGTGAAAGAGAAAGCTTGAGCGTAGTTAATGACCAAGTGGGTTCGCCTACATATGCGGCCGATTTGGCTCAAGTTATTTTAACAATTTTAACTGCCACCAAATGGGAAGCAGGTATATTTCATTATTCAAACTTAGGAGAAATCAGTTGGTTTGATTTCGCTCAAGACATTAAAGAAATCGCGCAAAAAACTTGTGAAATTAAAGGAATTCCTGCATCGAGTTATCCCACTCCAGCTGAAAGACCTGCTTATTCTTTGTTGGATAAATCCAAAATTATTGCTGTATATGGAATAGTGCCAATGGACTATAAAATTAGTTTGAAGAAAATGATTGAGAGACTAAAATAGAGGTGAGAAGTTGGAAATAGTTGATTATTATACCAATTACAAAAGTGATTTGATAACCTAAAACCTAAGACCTAACACCCATAACGTATAAACCGTAACATTATGAAAGGAATAATACTAGCCGGTGGATCCGGTACCCGATTGCACCCGTTGACCTTGGCCATGAGCAAGCAAATGATGCCTGTTTATGACAAACCGATGATTTATTATCCCTTGTCTACGTTGATGATGGCAGGAATAAACGAAATATTAATTATTTCGACTCCTCACGATTTGCCTAATTTTGAAAAGTTATTGGGAGATGGTTCGGCTATTGGTTGTCAATTTAGTTATGCTGAGCAGGCGATTCCAAATGGTTTGGCGCAAGCATTTGTTATAGGGGAAGAATTTATAGGTCAAGATAGTGTTGCCTTGGTTTTGGGAGATAATATATTCTTTGGCGCTAACATGGGTGAGTTATTGCAGTCGAATACAAATCCGCAAGGAGGCGTTGTATTTGCTTATCACGTTGCTGATCCAGAGCGCTATGGAGTGGTAGAATTTGATGATGACAATAAGGCATTGTCTATTGAAGAAAAACCATTAGAGCCAAAATCAAATTATGCTGTTCCTGGTTTGTATTTTTATGACAATTCAGTTGTAGAAATTGCCAAAAATATTCAACCTAGTCCTAGAGGAGAATATGAGATAACCGATGTCAATAAAGTCTATCTGCAAAAAGGGACTTTAAAGGTTGGGATTTTAAATAGAGGGACCGCCTGGCTAGACACAGGTACTTTTAATAGTTTGATGCAGGCTGGACAATTTGTTCAGGTTATAGAAGAACGTCAAGGCTTAAAAGTGGGTTGCGTTGAGGAAATAGCTTGGCGTCAAGGATTTATTAACAGTGAGCAACTTAAGGTATTGGCAGAACCATTATTGAAATCAGGTTATGGAAATTATTTACTCCAATTGTTAAAACAAAAAAGATAGATTTTGAATCCAGCTTTTAGACTGCCCTCAAAAAGTTAGACACTATTTGGGGGTATTTTTATGAAAAGAAAAGTCAACTGTGATTATGCGTTTAAATACGGGACAACTCAGGCATCTACAACAATATGGTCATATAGCCTCGATAATTAAAATAGTAAAAAATAAGGTTGATAAATGCTAAAAATTCATATAATTATTATTATAATGATTTTTAAAATAAAGAAATAGTTAAAAACTATGTAAAATAAAGGAATTTTAGCACTATCTGTAAAATAAAACGTGGTTTTTTGTTATTCCTACTTTTATTGTGTAGTTTATTTATAAAATGAAAATGATTATTATTTATTTAATTTTTTTTAAGATTTATTTGTACTTTTGTTAACTATTGCGATTTCTATGAATAATAAATACTTTATTTAAAGATGGGAAAAGATATTACAAAACGGTATTTTTCAAAGGATAACTTAAGATTCAATATTTATAATTTAAGGTATTTACCACGTTGGATTATATTATTAATAGATTTCACCGTTTTATTGTTGTCGTTCTATTTCACTTATTTAATTTTTGATGGAACAGGATTACATTACATTATTTATCCACAATTTTTTGGTTTTGTAAGTTTTTTATTTGGCATCAATTTGTTTTTCTTTTGGTTGTTTAGAACTTACGCAGGAATCATTAGACATTCCTCCTATATCGATGCGGTTAAACTTTTGTTTTCGCAGACTGCAGTATTGGTTTTTTTCCTTTTTTTCAATTTTTTGTTTGAGTTGTACTTTGGTAAAAAAGCATTTCTAAATACCGCTTTTTTTATCAATATTGTTTTGTCCTTTTGTGGATTGTTTTTATATAGAGTGGTTGTGAAGCAGACTTTTGAACTCTATTTTATTGAAAAAAATGACGCAAAATTGATCAAAACTATTATTTATGGTACAGATGCTAACGCTATATCGATTGCCAATGCTTTAAAATTTGAAACCCCTTCTCGTTTTAAAATCATTGGATTTGTCGATAAAAACAACCAAAACGGCTCGAAACGTATGTTGGATTTGCCTATTTTAGTTTTACAAAAGAAACTTCCATCTTTAATGCGGTCTATTGGTGCTGAGGGTATTATAATTGCAGATAAAAGTTTATCAAAAGAAGAAAAAATAGCTATTATTGATCAGTGTATAGAATTTAATTTTAAGGTGTACACCATACCTACTATTTCGGATTGGGCGGATCAAAAAGAAATTTCTCAAAAAGTAAAAAACATTCAAATAGAAGATTTATTAGAAAGAAGCCCAATTGTATTAGATAATGAATCGATTTCTAGGCAATTGAAAGGTAAGACCATTTTAATTACAGGTGCCGCAGGGTCTATCGGAAGTGAGATTGTAAGGCAAGTTTTGAGTTTTAATCCTAGGAAAGTAATTATATTAGATCAGGCCGAAACCCCATTGCATCATATAGGACTTGAAGTAGAAAACAGTAATACATCGGTCATTATCCATTCGATTATCGCTGATATAAGAGATAGATCTGCCATTGAAAGGGTCTTTAAATTATATAAGCCCGAAATGGTTTATCACGCTGCTGCCTACAAGCATGTACCCTTAATGGAAAGAAATCCATCTCAAGCCATACTTACTAATGTAAATGGAACAAAGAATCTTGCCGATTTAGCGTGTGAATACGGTGTGAAAAATTTTGTTATGATTTCTACAGATAAAGCCGTTAACCCCAGTAATGTTATGGGCGCAAGTAAACGAATTGCTGAAAAGTACGTGCAATCTCTTCATTTAAAAAGTAAAGAAAGTAGTGATTTATGCGCTACAAAGTTTATCACCACTAGATTTGGAAATGTTTTAGGTTCGAATGGTTCGGTTGTGCCACTGTTTACTAAACAAATTTCAGTAGGTGGTCCCATTACCATTACACATCCTGATATTATTCGCTATTTTATGACTATTCCAGAGGCTTGCCAACTGGTATTAGAAGCTGGTTCAATGGGAAATGGAGGTGAAATATATATTTTTGATATGGGTAAACCTGTTAAAATTATTGATTTAGCAAGAAAGATGATAAAGTTAGCAGGATATATTCCAGATAGAGATATAAAAATAAAAATTGTAGGTTTACGACCAGGAGAAAAATTATATGAAGAGCTACTCAACGATACTTCAAAGACCTTGCCGACCTATCACGAAAAAATTATGATAGCTCAGGAAATCCAAGAAGAATTTTTAGATTTACATTCAAACATTGATGAACTTATAGGTATTGCCACTTTCTTTGATAATGATGACATTGTTGCCAAAATGAAAAAGATAGTTCCAGAGTTTATTAGTATGAATTCAACTTTTGAGGTATTGGATAAGTAATTTTTGCTGGAATTTTGAACATCGAAGTTTCTAATCAATATTAATTACAAAGACAACTACTATATTTTAAAAAATTGATTGTTGTTTAGTACTTCTTTTAATGCTGCTGCATCTTTTATTCTAATTTTTTGATGGAAGGCTGCAATATGATTTTTGTGATGAACATCAGATCCTGCAAAACTGTACATTCCATTTTGGAGTAATTTTTCTGCGGCTTTTGCAATTCCCGCACCATAATATCCAACAACAGACAGCAAATTCAATTGTAACAGACAACCCGCGTTGATTAATTTTTTATACTGTTCTAAGTCAGTATGAAAAAAAACGTATCGTTCTGGGTGTGCCAAAACGGGAATGTAACCGGCTACTTGCAAATCAAACAAAATGGAATACAATTGAATCGGAGGATTAATATAAGACATTTCTACTAAAACATAATTGTCTTTAAGTGTTAGTAAATTCCCGTTTTGAAAAAGAGACACAAAATAATCATCCATCATATATTCAGCTGCGGCTTTAAAAGGAATGGAAACATTGTTTTTTTTCAATTCCTCACATGTCACTTCTTCGTTCGCCTTAATATTTTGGTTGTTGTTTTCCCAAATATGACGAATGATGTGCGGTGTGGTTATAAATTGTGAAGTTCCAAAACCTTGAAGCTCTTTTGTCAAGTTCAAACTATCGTTAAAAGTTTTTGCACCGTCATCAATACCTGGTAAAAGATGCGAGTGAATGTCAATGTAATTACCAGGAATTAAATCCTTAAGAAGCGGTTTTGATTTTAAAAAAGATAACATATCGCAAAGATACACATTTTGTTATTTAGTATTTAATGTTTGGTTACAGTTTTTAGTAAAAGTTTACATTATATTTAGCTATATTTACTTGTGATGGGATTAAATTAATCTGGACTGGTGCAGTTATTTTTATTGAGAATTCTAAACTCATTCTCAATAAAATACTAAACTACACTACTTTTAATTTTCCTTTAACAGCTTCAGATAACAGGGCTATTTGATAGATTCGGGCGTGTATTTCTGAAGTCGTTCATAAAAAAAAGAGTCACGACGGCAGTGCATAAAAAGCTAAGATGAAATAAATAGATTGTTCAGCAGTTGGTCTTGATAGCTAACAATAGTGCTAAATAAAACATTACTTCGAAAGTTAAGGATTATAAAAAAGGCATTTCGACACAATTAGTGTTAAAAACTGGAAATGAAAATCTAAAAAAATAATTACATCCAGCAGGTTTAAATTATTATATTTGCTCTCGAACAGCAAATATTTTTATTTGCAGTTATATACGCCAACAACGCCCCTAATTGATTTCTAAATAATAATGAATACTGCAAATAATATTGAAAATGACTGGTTGTTTGAGATTACACCCAAGAATAAGTTCTTCTCGCTCAATCTCAAAGAAGTATGGCAATACCGAGATTTACTGATGCTTTTTGTGAAAAGAGATGTCGTAACGGTTTACAAACAAACTATTTTAGGCCCTTTGTGGTATTTGATTCAGCCGCTGTTTACCTCCATCACCTTTACTATTATATTCAACACAGTAGCTGGAATAGAAACGGGTACTATACCTCCTTTTTTGTTCAATTTGGCCGGAATAACGGTTTGGAATTATTTTACAGCTTGTCTCAATGACACCTCAGATACTTTCAAAAAAAACGCGGCTATTTTTGGCAAAGTTTATTTTCCTCGTGTCATTATGCCAATTTCGATCGTTATTTCTAATTTGCTTAAATTTGGCATTCAGTTTCTTATATTTATTGGGTTTTACATCTATTATTACATACAAGGTGCTGCTATAAATTTGAATTTTTCTCTATTATTTTTTCCTCTACTCATTGCGCTGATGGGTGTTTTAGGCCTGGGATTAGGGATGTTTATCTCTTCTTTGGTTACAAAATATAGAGATTTTAGTTATTTGATTGGTTTTGGGGTACAATTGTTAATGTATCTTTCAGCAGTGATGTATCCGATGGCTTTGATTCAAAAAAAAATGCCCGATTACGCCTGGATAATACACTATAATCCTTTGGCTTATATCGTTGAAACCACACGCTATATGCTTCTGGGAATAGGTTCTATTTCCTTTTTGGGGCTGTTATATACTATTGGTTTTACACTCGTGGTATTCCTTTTAGGACTATTGATTTTTAACAAGACCGAAAAAAGTTTTATTGATACGGTTTAGTTTTAGCGATCAGTTTTCAGTTTCTAGTAATCCGTTACACCAGAGTAAAATATAAAAATGAGTAAAGACATAATTTTAAAAGCTGAAAACATCTCAAAGCAATACCGCCTCGGTCAGGTAGGTACAGGAACACTGAGTCATGATTTGAATCGCTGGTGGCACCAAGTGCGAGGCAAAGAAAACCCCTATCTTAAAATTGGCGATACGAATGACCGCAGTACTAAAGGGGAAAGCGATTATGTTTGGGCTTTGCAAGACATTAATTTTGAAGTGCAACGTGGCGAAGTCCTGGGCATTATAGGCAAAAACGGAGCTGGAAAATCTACCTTATTAAAAATATTATCTAAAGTTACTGCACCCACCACTGGGAGTATCAAGTGCGGAGGCCGTATTGCTTCTTTGCTCGAAGTAGGAACCGGATTTAATGGCGAAATGACCGGACGCGAAAATATTTTTTTGAATGGTGCTATTTTGGGTATGACCAAAAAAGAAATCACCTCGAAGCTGGACGAAATCATAGATTTTTCAGGTTGTGAGCGCTACATTGACACTCCTGTAAAACGTTACAGTAGCGGTATGACAGTGCGATTGGCTTTTGCTGTTGCTGCTTTTTTAGAACCGGAAATTCTGGTTATAGATGAGGTTCTTGCTGTAGGCGATGCCGAGTTTCAGAAAAAAGCTATTGGTAAGATGCAAGATATTTCTAAACAAGGTGGAAGAACGGTGTTGTTTGTGAGTCATAATATGGCGGCAATACAGAGTCTATGTACACGCGCTATTGTATTAAAAAATGGGACTGTGGTTTTTGATGGAAAAACAGATGAAGGAATCAATTATTATTTAAGCCTGAATAGTTCTACTGATACCAATATTTCAATTAGAGATATAAAAGAAAGAAAAGGAAGAGGAGAAATAAAAATTGTTGATATCAAGATTTTTGATAAGAATGAAAATGAAGTCGATACTATTAGAACCGGCGAAAAAGCAATAATTAAAGTCTATTTTGAAAGTAGTGTGTCAAACATTCATAAAAAAAGCCGACTTAGCTTAGGTATTCATAATCAAGGTAAAATTTTTGTATTATTATCTACTGAGTTGGGAGCCAACGAATATATGGAGTTGCCTCAAAAGGGCTTCATAGAATTTAATATCCCTAAATTACCATTGACAAAATCCAATTATACCATTGAGACTTATTTAGAATGTGATGGTGAGTTACAAGATTGGATGGAGAATGCCTTAGTTTTTACTGTAGAAGATGGTGTTTATTATGAAGGCGGTTTAAATTATCCTGGCGGATGGGCTGGAAAAACAGTTTTATTAGACTTTAGTTGTTCGTTCACTACTAATTAAAAATTATCCCAATTAGGTTTTAAAATACTATCTAGATTATTGAGACGAAATGTGCTAAAATTATACAACTTGTATACTATGAAAAAAATAATTTGTCAAATGTGTTTCTTAGCGGTTTTTATCAGTTGGTTGACCAAGTATTGATACCTTCACATTATTGCAAATCTAGTAATATGTCATTTCATATTTAAAATACTGCATAAATCTTTCTATTTGTTTAATACTTTTGCTAGTAATACATCTTTTTTAAGAAGGCTTTTGAAAAATGTCCGGCAAGTTAAAGTCTGGTTTTTGGTTTGAGAGGTTCGCACTGCTAAGTGAAAACTTTTATTACTTTGTTTTAAAATATATTATATGTGCGGAATTAGCGCTTTTTATTCATTTACTAAAATTAACAATGAAATCATTGCTAAACTTTCGAGTTGCAATAATGATATGTTTTATCGAGGACCGAATGAACAAGATATTTGGAATGACGATAAAGTTGCTTTGGCTCATGTACGCCTATCAATAATTGGTATAGATAATGGACATCAGCCTATTTTTAATGAAGATAAAAGTAAAGTTCTAATTTGTAATGGAGAAATTTACAATTATAAATTATTAAAAAAAGATTTACAATTAAAAGGTCACGTTTTCTCAACGCTATCTGATTGCGAAGTAATTTTACATATGTATGAAGAGTATGGAGAAAATTTAAATGATAAACTTGATGGCATGTTTGCTTATTGTTTGTATGATATAAAGAACGAAAAACTTATCACCGGAAGAGATGTAGCAGGAAAAAAACCTTTGTATTATTCCATTTTATCAGAGGGTATTATTTTCTCGTCTGAATTAAAAGTAATAAAATCTCATTTTTCTACTAACGCTTTGAACTTTGAGAATTTAAGGCAAGTACAAAAATATTCCTATTCCATTTCAACGACAGATACATATATACAATCCATAAAAAAATTACCCAATGCTTCTTTTGCAACGATTACTCCGAAGGGACATTTAAATATTAAAAAGTATTCCGAAAGAAATTACAAGGCAACATTTGGCGGAAATTACCAAGAGGCATGTGATGAAGTAAAAAGACTTTTGTTTAATGCTGTCGAGAAAAGATTAATGAGCGAAGTTCCTATTGGAGTTTTATTGAGTGCCGGCGTTGATTCATCTGCTATTGCAGCAATAACAAGGCAATTTAGAGAAGATGTAAGTGTCATTTCTGCAGGTTACAAAGGTAATTTTAGCGTTGATGAGCGTAAAGAAGCCAAACGTTTTAGCGATGAAATGGGGCTTATTTGGCATGAAATAGAGTTAGATTCTAATGATTTCAGTAATTCGTTCAATGATATTCTCAATCATATTGACGAGCCTAATGGTGACATAGCCATGTTTGCACAATGGGCGATTTACAAAAAAGCCAAAGCGATGGGCTTTACAGTTTTGCTAAGCGGAAATGGAGGAGATGAGCTATTTTATGGCTATAGAGCACACAATGAGTATGCTGAAAGTTTGAGTTGGATAGAAAATAATTATTTAGAAGATTTTGCCCGAGGAAAAAAAGAAAAATTAAAATCAATAGTAAAGCAAATCCTTTGGCTTAATTTTAATTCAAAAAATAAGTTTTTATTAAATTCTAAAAGAACTGGTCATTTACCAGTTTTTGAAGAACTTACTAAATTAGCTTTTCAACAACAAATCCCTTTTGAAAGAATTGACTGGCATAGAATTGATACAGAGTATTATATAGATAAAATTTACAATTTCATGCATTATGCTTGGCTAACTAACAATTGCTATTTTCTAGGGGATAAATTGGCAATGGCTCAATCTATAGAAATGCGTTCCCCTTTTGCAGACAAAGAATTAATTAATTTTATAGATACTTTACCATTAGATATCAAGTTTCCTAATCAACAACCCAAAAAACTTCTAAAAGACAGTTTAAAAACGGTATTGCCAGACTATGTTTTACATCGTCATAAAACAGGATTTACTCCGCCGAATTCATTTACAAAACATATTATTGATAATTATAAACCTCTTTTTTTTGATGAAAAACCCGTGACCTTTTCACAATTAGTTACTGATATTTTTGCAGCAAAGTTATAGATAATGAATTTAGCCCCTATCATATTATTTGTTTATAATCGGCCTTTGCACACGCAACAAACTTTAATGGCGCTTGAAAACAATGAGTTTGCTCAAGATTCAGTTTTATACATTTATGCTGATGGTATAAAAGACGATGCTAATGTTGAGGAAAATAAAAGAATTCACGAAGTTAGAAATCTAATAAAAAAGGAATGGAAGTTTAATAAAATTAATATTATTGAAAGGGATAAAAATTGGGGTTTAGCTCAAAATGTTATAGATGGGATTACAACTATGTTTACTGAATATGACAAAATCATTGTTTTAGAGGATGATATTGTAACATCTCCACATTTTATTAGTTACATGAACACCGCTCTTGCTCGCTATGAAAATGAGTTTGTAGTAAAACAAGTAAGTGCTTTTGCATTTGATTTGGACGTTAAAAAAAGTAATAGTGCCTATTTTATGCCACTTACAACCACTTGGGGTTGGGCAACCTGGAAACGAGTTTGGGATGAAACTAATTTTAACCCTCAAGATTATGTAGTATTAAAAACCAATGCAAAATTACGACATCAATTCAATCTTGAAGGAAACTATGATTATAGTTCTATGTTGATTACGCAAATGGAGAGTCAAAATATAAGTTCTTGGGGAATTAGGTTTTGCTGGAGTATTTTTAAAAATAAAGGTTTAGTTTTACATCCAGATTACTCTTTGGTGCATAATATAGGTTTTGACAATTCTGGAGTTCATTGCGGTAATTCTAATCTGGCAAATACAAAAAATTGGAATCCTAATTATAGTATTATAACTTATCCTATTGATATTAAGATTGATCAAAATAAATTCAAGCAACTAAAAATTTACCTAGGAAATAGAATAGGAGTTATTGGAATTGGATTAAAAATTATAAATAAATGCAAAAAATTTATTATAAGTTTACTTAGATAAAAAGTTGTTTTATGAAATTACTTAAAAAAATTTACAATCATATTTTTGCAATTATTAATAATAGTGAAAGCGCTGTGAAAAGTGATTTAGATTATATTTTGTATCCGGTAAATACCAATATTTCAAATTTAAAGATATCTGTAAGAAACCCAAAAGAAGAGAAAAAATTTCTTGAAATAGGAGAAAATTGTCAAATTAGCGGAAATTTTATTTTTGAAATGCAAGAGGGTAAAATATCTATTGGAAATCGTACCTTTATTGGTGGCGGAATGTTTATTTGTATTGATAAAATTGAAATAGGGAATGATGTTATGTTTTCTTGGGGTTGTACCGTTGCTGATAATAATTCACATTCACATATATGGTCAGAACGTCAAAATGATGTTTTGGAATGGAAAAAGGGACTTGATGAAAATAAAACGGGAGCTTACAAGGATTGGAGTAATGTTAAAAGAAAAAAAATTACCATTAAAGATAAAGCTTGGATTGGTTTTAACAGCATTATTTTAAAAGGAGTAACTATAGGCGAAGGTGCAATTGTAGGCGCTGGAAGTGTTGTAACTAAAGATGTTCCTGATTGGACAATTGTAGCGGGAAATCCTGCGAAGATAATTAGAGAAATCCCTGAGAATGAAAGATAAAATGACTTGGGAAGAAACCATAAAATTCATTCGCACTCTACCAGAATTTAAAGGTTTAGTAGAGAAAGCCTATTTTGAGGAAGATTTGCCTTTGAATGTCGAGCGATTTAAAAAAAGTGAAGAATTTACAGAAACACTTCAGCTTTTAAAGCAATATCAACCTGATGCAAAATTCCTGTTGGATATTGGAAGTGGAAATGGGATAAGTGCAATAGCACTAGCACTTGAAGGATATAATGTGGTAACTATTGAGCCTGATTCGAGTGATACTGTTGGCGCTGGTGCTATTAGAAAATTAAAAGAGCATTACAATTTATCAAATTTAGAGATTCATGAAGCTTTTGCAGAAGAACTGCAATTGCCAAATAATAATTTCGACATCGTTTATGCAAGGCAATGCTTGCATCACGCCTATGATTTAAATAAGTTTGTTGCAGAAGCTAGTCGAGTAACAAAAAAAAGAGGTCTATTTATTACCATTCGAGACCATGTTATTTTTAATGAAAAAGATAAAGAATGGTTTTTAGCAACTCATCCTTTGCAAAAGTTTTATGGTGGGGAAAATGCGTTTACTCCTACTGAGTACAAAAATGCTATGGTAAATGCTAGATTACAAATCATAAAGGAGCTAAAATATTATGATAGTGTAATTAATTATTTCCCTGCACCTAAACAAGGTATCGAGAATCAACTTAAAAATAGAAAAGAAAAAGTGATTGAAAAATTGCGAAAAAAAATCGGAATATTTTCAACTATAACTTTAGTGCAAAAAATAGTTTTTAAAGTTGTAGGGGTGAGTAAAGAAAGTGTTTACGATGAAAGTAAAATTCCTGGTAGGATGTATTCATATTTATGTTTTAAAAAATGAAAATTTTAATTATAGGTTCTCAAGGATTTATTGGTAGTCATTGTGTAGCTTTTTTTGAATCTAAAGGGTTTGATGTTTTTCAAGCCGATGTTGATGCATCGACTTGTAAAAACTATTATAAGATGGATCGGCAAAATTCTGATTATTCGATGCCGTTTCAGGAAAATCAATATGATGTTTGTGTTAATGCTTCCGGTTCGGCACACGTGGGTTTCTCATTCGAAAAACCTTCTAAAGACTTTGAATTGAACGTGGTCAATGTCCAAAAAATATTGGTTGCCATCAGGGATTATAACAGCAATTGTAAATTTATTAATTTTTCAAGCGCAGCGGTATATGGCAATCCCCAATTTTTGCCTATAACAGAAAACAGTGTTTGTAAGCCCTTATCTCCTTATGGTTTTCATAAATTGCAAAGCGAGTTATTGCTTACAGAGTATAGTAAATTTTTTGGTTTGAAAACGTGTAGTCTTCGTGTTTTTTCGGCTTACGGACCAGGATTAAAAAAGCAATTGTTTTGGGATTTGTATCAAAAAGCACTCGTTGGAAACGAGATTTTGCTCTTTGGTTCGGGAAGCGAAACCCGCGATTTTATTTATATTGACGATTTAGTACAAATCATAGATTTGGTTATCCATAATTCTCCCTTTCAAGGTACTATTTATAATGTTGCCAACCAAGAGGAAATTACAATTGCCGAAGCTGCACAAGTTTTTGTCAATGAATTTTCGCCTGAGAAGAAAGTGGTTTTTAATGGTGAGGTCAAACAGGGTGACCCCAATAATTGGCTTGCTACTATTGATGCCGTATCGCAAATGGGTTATTTAAAAACAATTTCTTTAGGCGAAGGAATAAAAAAATATGTAAAATGGCTAAGAGAGTTAAAATAGGATTGTTATTTTATTATGATGAAAACTGGATAGCCGGGAGTTATTATATTATTAATTTAATACACTCTTTGAATTTGCTCGAAGACAAACAAAAACCGGAGCTCATTATTTTATCTGAAAAAAGTGATGATTTCGAAAAAATCCAAGAAATTAATTATCCTTACATACACTACAAATTATTGAATGTAGAATTAAATCTTGTATATAGGGCAATTAATAAAATCACCAGAAAATTCATTTTTAAAAGAAATATTATTAGAAATGTTGATACCAATGTAGATCTGCTTTTTCCATCTAACGGTAGTCTTGCTTTAAGTTGGATTAAAAAACACTTGTTTTGGATTCCGGATTTTCAAGAGCTGCGTTTGCCTCAGTTTTTCCCCAATGAAGATTTAGTGACGAGGAAAAAAAACAGGAAAATTTTTTCCCTCAGCAATGGAAATGTAATTTTTAGCAGTCAAGACGCGCAGGATGATTACAACTTTTTTTTCCCTGACAATGTAACAAAAAATCAAGTGTTGCACTTTAATGTTTTTCATCCCGATTTCAGTGAGTTGGATGAAAAGGTATTACTGAAATATGGGCTAAATAAGACTAACTATTTTTTTTCGCCCAATCAATTCTGGAAGCATAAGAATCATATTGTCATCCTAGAAGCTTTAGTGCATTTAAAAAAACCGAATAAATTGAATTTTACTGTTGCTTTTTCAGGCAAAGAATACGATTATCGAAATCCTAATTATTTTGAGGAATTGCAACAGTATGTTAAACAAAATGACATTCAAGACCATGTTAAATTTCTAGGATTTATTGATAGAAAAGAGCAATTGTATATCATGAAAAACGCTTTAGCCGTCATTCAACCCTCTTTTTTTGAAGGTTGGAGTACCGTAATAGAAGATGCCAAAAGATTGAATCAAAATTGTATTGTATCTGATTTGAAAGTAAATCAAGAGCAGTTGGGAGATAAAGGATTTTATTTTGATCCTAATGATGCAGGCGAATTAGCTGCTCTTCTTTTAAAATTTAATACTGAAAAAATCATAAATCCAAATTTTGACTACGAGGAACAATCGAAGCTATTTGGAATAAAATTTATGGAAATTATTAATAGTTTGTAAGTTTTAGGTTAACATCAGCGTAAAATTTAAAAATAGTGAAACAAAAAGGTTTAACAATAATATTATTTATTTAAAAATTTAAAGTTTACATCCTACTCTAAATTTTTAATTTCTATTATTTAACTACATTGTAAAAAAAATGAGAATAGGCGACAACCCCAATAAATTTTCGGGTGAGCAAGTAAAACACTATGCTCATCAAGTAATTATTCCTGTTTATATTCTTGACGAAGAGGGCTATTTTAAAGACTCTTTTACCATATTTCAATTGTGTTTGCAATCACTATTGGTTACAACACATTCCAATACGTATATCACCATAGTAAATAATGGTAGTGGCAAAAAAGTAGTAGATTATTTGAATGGTTTAGCAGCTGAAAATAAAATTCAAGAAGTAATTCACACGACCAATATTGGGAAAATAAATGCAGTACTAAAAGGAATTGTAGGTGTGAGAGCTGATATAGTTACGATTTCTGATCAAGATATTTTGTTCAAAGAAAATTGGCAAAGTGCTACTTTTGACGTTTTCAATAGTTTTGAAAATGTGGGAGTCGTTGGTTTGATTCCAATGTTTACGAGTTACAAAAGTTACTCGGCTCCTATTATTTTTGATTTTTTGTTTTCTAAAAGATTAGGTTTTACGGCTGTAAAAAACCGGGATGATATGGTAAGATTTTATGATAGCATCTGGATTGGTCGACCCTATGATCCAAAAGCTTTAGAAACTTATTTGACATTAAAAGCTGAAAATGGAACTTATGCAGTAGTGGGTTCAGGACATGTTGTGGCATCCTATCGGAAATCGGTATTTGATAGTTTGAATAGAAGTTTTACCAATGATTTATTGAGTGGTGTTAGCGACAGGGATTATCTCGATTTGCCGCCATTGAAGTTGGGTTATTACCGACTGACCACTCACGATAATTATGCTTATCATATGGGCAATGGTTTTGAGAATTGGATGCAGCAGTTTTACGAATCTATCGCCGGAAAGGCAAAACCTGCTGCAGTACAGCTGCTAAAATCTATTCAGAGAAAACAAACCTTTTTCCTGAAATTGAACTATTATTTCAAGAAAGCTACTGTTCATAAAATTATATTTAGAGCTATATTTTTAAAGATTTTCGTACAGCAAAAAGCATTTTTAAAGTGAATTTATAAATAAAATAATGCCAAAAATCTCCATCATAACTATTAATTACAACGATGCCATTGGTTTAGAAAAAACTATTGTATCGGTACTCAATCAATCCTGTTTGGATTTTGAATATATTATTATTGATGGGAATTCTACGGATAATAGTAAAGCTGTAATTCGCGAATATCAAGATAGCATAAAGTATTGGGTTTCTGAACCCGACAATGGTATTTACAACGCAATGAACAAAGGAATAAATGCTGCCAAAGGCGATTATTTATTGTTTATGAACAGCGGTGATGTGTTAGTAAATGATCCTGCAATTGTAAGTACCTGTGCTGAAAAATTAGTAGAGGATATTGTCGCTTTTGATTGTTTTCTAGAAAAAGACAATAAAATAACAGGGAGAAGAACACATATAGAAAACCCAACCCTGTTTTTTGCTTATTTGAAAGGGTTTAAACACCAAAGCACTTTTATAAAACGAAGCTTATTTCACAAAGTGGGTCTTTATGATGAAAGTTACACGATTGCGGGTGATTATGAGTTTTGGATTCGGAGCTTTCTACTTCCTACAACAACAGCTAAAAGTTACACCGTTCCAATTGCTATTTTTCAACTGAATGGAATTTCTCAAAAAGGGAATTGGGGCGTAGAGCATCGACGTATCGAAAATGAGTTGTTGCCTCATTTAATAGCCGATTTTCAGATTTTAGGACAACTGCTACCTTATCAGAATTCAAGAATTTTAACGAGGGTTATTCAACTTCAGAGGCTGTTTAAAAAAATAATTTCCTAAATTGTACTATGATTAATAAGCTAAACTCATTTCATATCATTTTTTCTATATTTTTCCTTAACTCATTTATATCTACGATAATATCTGCCGAGTAAGTCTCATTTCTATTGCCTTGGTTTAATTGATAAAAATAATTCAAATTTAATTCTGAAGCTAAAGAGAAGTAACAATTATTATGATTGTCATTTAGGTTTCTTAATTCCAAAACTTTGCTATTTTCTTTCATAAACAACATATTTGTCAATCCTGCGCCGTGCAATCCTATTAAATGTTTTGTTTGTGACATTATTTCAATCTGTTTTTTAAATGTGTAATCTTCAAAGCAGTGAATTTCATAACCATACAATTTTAACAAATTAATTACCTCCTCTTCATTAATAATTTTTCTTCTAGGGGCTTTTAATCTGCTAATAAATACTTTCCTGTCACTTTTGTTTGTGTTGTTATATAAAAACTTATTGCGTAATTCATTTATTAAAATAGGATTATAATTACCTGTATCAGCGGTATGACTTGTTACTAAAAGTTTTTTCACTTTTAAAGGGGTTTGTGCATTATAGTAAATGATTTGCTCGCCTAAGAAGCTTAGTGATTCTGAAATATAACTAAATTGCTTATAAGATTCTGGAAGTAGCACTTGGTATTGTTCTCCATCTCTTTTTGAGGCTAATAATCTTGGAAGTGCATCAGTTAACCAATGAAAATATCCTAAACTCATATTGTCAATTATCCAGACACCTTTTTCAATTGTAGTAAACCCTCTTCTAAATAGAAATACTTTTTTTAGAATTTTTTTATTACTCAAGATGGGATGCACAAGCGCATAACTCAGATATTGTTTTAGATTAGTCCCAAATTTAATTATTATACCATTGAGGATAAAACCATTCAAAATTAGTATATAATGTGAATTTCTAATCTTTTTTTCAAACTCGTGTTCAAATAACAAAATATCTTTATTTTCAATATTTATAGGCTGTTTGCGTTTTGAAATATGCTCTTGAAAAACTATTCTCATTTTTTTGTTTTTTTTATGATTCTTTTAAACAGAGGGTTTGAACAAATTTAAATTACACAAAGTCTAAATGTGAACTAAACTTTTGCCCTCTTTTTTAAAGACTTAACAAAGATAATTAAAACACTGATGCATTGAAAAATCTAACAGTATTTTTGGCTTTCTTAAAATTTGTTATGAATATAAGGGCCAAAATAGGGATGCATCTAGGCAAAATTTAAAAGGATTCAAAAATTCAACAGCAATTTAAAAAGATAATTTCCTAAATTGCATTTTTTTATAAAAAATCCGAATGGCTAGAGCTAAAAAAAATCATCCTTTGCTTCAGCACACGTCCCGAAGCTATAAAAATGGCACCACTTTAATACGAGCGCTACACACTTTTAGTACTCTTTATACATCTAAATTGATGCAAATTATTTAAATGTCCTTTTTTGGACCTCTTTGTTGTAGTTCAATAATTTTTGTAATTTGGTATAAAAAAATAAATACCTTTGCTTTACAGGATTCTTATAAATTTAAAATTATAAAAAATGAGTGCTACCGAAATCAAATTGTATGATTTTTTTAGAAAAGACTTGAAACTAGATGATGCTAGAGCTAAAATTTTTACAGAAATTTTATATGAAAGTATAGAAAAGAATGCTGATAATAATAATTCGCACTTCAAAAGCGTGCTGCAATCCGATTTGCAAAAAATGGAGCTGCAATTGCGAACCGAAATCAAGGACACTAAAACCGATATGATAAAATGGTTTTTTGCTTTTTTCGTGACATTAGTTTTAATGATTCTAGGTCTTTATGCAACAATTTTATTGAAGTAATTTTCTGCCAATAGAATTGTAACTAAATCTTAAATCTTTTTATGCAATTTAAAAAAATCCTACTTTGCTTTGGCACTCGTCCCGAGGCTATAAAAATGGCACCTCTTTATCACGAACTAAAAAAAAGTGATTTTGAAATAAAAGTTTGTGTTACGGCGCAACATCGTGAAATGCTGGATCAAGTCTTAGATTTTTTTGAGATTGTACCCGATTATGACCTCGATTTAATGCAAGCCAACCAAACCTTGAATGGCTTAAGTGCCAGAATTCTGGCTAAAATAGATACTGTTTTAAATATAGAAAAACCAAATTTGGTTTTGGTGCACGGAGATACAACGACATCTTCTATGGTGGCGCTAGCCGCCTTTCATTTAGGTATAATGGTAGGTCATGTCGAGGCCGGATTGCGCACTTATGATAAGCAAGCCCCATTCCCAGAAGAAATCAATCGGCAAATCACAACCCGAATTGCCGATATTCATTTTACACCAACTGTGCAATCTACTCAAAATTTGCTTCGTGAAGGAATTGCATCCAAAACCATCATTGAAACTGGAAATACAGTTATAGATGCTTTATTTTGGGCTTGTAAAAAAATTGCAGAACCACACTTTTCCCATCTGGAAATTGAAAATTTAAAAAGTTTCATTCCAAAAGATAAAAAAATAGTTTTGGTTACCGGACATCGCAGAGAGAATTTTGGAGCAGGATTTCAACATCTTTGTAAAGCTTTGCTTTCTATTTCTGATCGAGAAGACGTGTCTATTGTATATCCGGTGCATCTAAATCCGAATGTAAAGGATGTCGTAAACGAGTTGTTGTCTCATAAAAAAAATATTTATCTCATTGCTCCTGTTTCGTATCCTGCTTTTGTTTGGTTGATGCAACAATCCTATTTGATAGTGACGGATTCTGGAGGGATTCAGGAAGAAGCACCTTCTTTGGGGAAACCAGTTGTCGTTACGCGCACGGTTTCAGAAAGACCCGAAGGTGTTGGGGCAGGATTTTCGACTTTAGTAGGAACTGATGCTACTAAAATTATAAATACAATACAGGATATTTTGGATAACTTTGCGGGGTTCACCAATCCGATGAATCCTTATGGCGATGGGAAGGCATCAAAACGGATTGTGGATTATTTGAATGTTAATTTTACAAAATAATGTTATGCTAAGTAGTAATCTCTTGACAATCTCAAGAGTTGCTGACTTCAGGTTAATAAAGGATAGACTGACAATTCGAAAGGCAATTTGTAGGTAATGTTTCGACGATATGTTCAGTCTGGGTCAAGTTTAGACTGACCGTGATCGACTTAGAAGCTTGTTTTTGTAACTTGTTACCCTGAGTCACCGGCAAAACTGCGTAAAACAAGACAATAATTAATGAAAAGGGAACTACAATAGTCCCAATTACGATATAGAAAGGAAATGAAAATACTAGTAGTAGTTGATTCTATAGATATAGAAGACAGCAGCGGATCAAAAGCAAATGTCGCATTAATTAATAATTTAGTCGAGGCTGGATTCGATGTTTTAGTATATCACTACACTCAAAAAAAAATTCAGCTGCACAATGTTAAATGTTTTTCAATTCCTGAAAGAAAAGTAAATATAATGTATATTTTGAGTCGCTCACAACGACTTTTTACTCGACATTTTAAAGTAAATCTAGCGCTATTTTTTGAAAAGTTTTTCGGATTTTCCTTCACGTTCTTTAACGACACAAATAGTATTATAAGTGCTGTAAAGCAAAGCGATTTTAATCCTGATTTAGTTGTAACCCTGAGTAAGGGCACAAGTTTTAGACCTCATTATGCAGTATTAAAATTGCCAAAACTGCACAGCAAGTGGTTAGCTTATGTTCATGATCCATATCCTATTCATTATTATCCAAGACCTTACAATTGGATAGAAGGTAGTTACAAACAAAAAGAACGATTCTTTTTAGCAGTGTCCCAAAAAGCAAAATACAGTGCTTTTCCTAGTTTGTTACTAAAAGACTGGGTAGGAAGTTATTTTCCTAATTTTATTAAAACTGGATTGATAATTCCGCATCAAATTGCTGAATATGAAATTAAGAATAATGTGTTTCCAGCCTATTTTAATGTCTCAAAATTTAATGTCTTGCACGCAGGAAATTTGCTAGCTCAGCGATCTCCAAAAGGATTGGTAGAAGGATTTAACTTGTTCTTACAAAACAATCCAAAAGCCCGGAACGAAGCCCAACTATTATTGCTCGGAAATGCTACCGATCATATCCAAATGATGCAGGAATACAAGAAAAACCACCCAGAGATTTATATCAGTGATGGTCCTATCGCTTTTGATGCCGTTTTTTTAATTCAAAAAAATGCATCTGTTAATGTCATCTTAGAAGCAAAATCAGAAATTAGTCCGTTTCTGCCTGCAAAGTTTCCGCATTGCGTTGAAGCCAATAAGGCTATTCTTTCTTTAGCTCCTTATTACAGTGAAACTCGAAGATTGTTGGGTGATGATTACCCGTATTGGTCAGAACAAGATGATGTGAATAAAATAGCACGTCTTATAGAACAAATGTATTTATTATGGAAACAAAATCCAGACAATTTACTTTTGAATCGTCGCGATTTGGAAGAGTATTTGTCTACTGACTATTTGAAAAAAGTAATTGTAGCATTGAAAAGCAATTGATTTATTTCATTAATTAAGAGTCTGTTATAAATTAATTTCAATTTCAAAAAATGGTAAGTATAAATAAATTTACAAATTTTAATCGTTTAGATGTTGAGAACATTTGCATAGTGTTTCTTTATTTTTTTAAACGAATTTTAAAAATTAGGCCCAATCTAAGAGAGCGAACAGTATATGCTTACTATAATAATTTGATAAATTTAAACGGAAGCCTTGTTGAAGAAACAAAAGACACATACATTACAGATTTTAAAGGCACTTTTAACAAAATGGTAAAACTCCGGAAAAATCCCTCTAGCGATTTTGAAGTTTTTAATCAAGTGTTTTCTTTTAAAGAATACCTTCCTGTTGTTAATGCTTACATAAAAAATTTTAACCCTAAAGCCGATGCAACAGTAAACATCATTGATGCAGGAAGTAATATTGGCTTAACTTCTTTATTTTTTTCAGAATATTTTCAAAATGCTACGATCATAAGTATCGAACCAGAAAAAGAAAATTTTAAAATCTTAGAATTTAACTTAAATAGTGCTAAAAATAGTAAAACCATCAAAATTAACGGAGCGCTTTGGAGTTCTAATTGTAAAATTAAAATTGTAAATGATTTTCGAGATCGGTCTAGTTCTTCTTTTAGGGTAGAAGAAAGTGACCTGACAGATGCCATTACAGCATATTCGATACCTCAATTGATTGCGAATTATAATTTTGAAATCTTGGATATTTTAAAAATTGACATTGAAGGTTCTGAAAAGCAATTATTTACACATCCGACATCCAATTTAGAATTTTTGAATAGAACAAAATGTATTGCAATAGAAATTCACGATGAGTTTGATTGTAGAGAAGAAATTTGTAAGATTCTGTTAGACTATGGTTTTGTTTTATTTGATGAAGGAGAATTAACCATTGGCATTAATCAAAAATTAAAATAATTGCACCTTTTTTCTATGAATCACAAACCCAAAATAACCGTTTTATTACCTGTGTACAATTGCGAATTGTATATACAAACTGCGGTTGAAAGTATTTTAAATCAAACTTTTACTGATTTTGAGTTTCTGATTATAGATGATGCTTCGACTGATACCACTGTTGCTATTCTCAAAAAATTTAATGATTCTCGAATTCAATTAATAGAAAAACCTATAAATTCTGGTTATACTAATAGTTTGAACTATGGATTACAACTTGCCAAAGGAGACTATATTGCTCGAATGGACGGAGACGACATAAGTTATCCCGAGCGATTTGCTAAACAAATAGCATATTTAGAAACTCATCCGGAAGTGGTGGTTTGTGGCACCAACCAAAAAATTATTGGTAATGATAAACTAATTACGCTTCCCGTAAGCAATGAGGCTATAAAAATTGGATTACTTTGGGGCAACCGTATTCCACATTCGTCAGCAATGATTAGAAAAAAAATATTGGAAGACTATAACATACAATACGATACCAGCACAGAACCAGCGGAGGATTACCATCTGTGGATTAAATTGCTAGCTTTCGGAAAACTGTACAACCTGCCCGAAGTGCTATTAGAATATAGAGTCTATAGCGATCAAGTGTCTCGAAAACGAGCTGAAGAACAGAAAAAAAGTGATATTGCTGCCAAATTTGGAATGTTTCAGTATCTACATATAGCTTGGAATCCAATTGAAAGGGAGTTTTTAGAGCGGCAATTTGGTAAAACAGAAGTTGTGTCATTTAAGGACATCAGGATTTTTAAGGAAGTGCAAAAGAAATTAGCTAGTGCTAATGCTTCGCTTGGTTTTTTTGATTCAATTTTGTTTAATCAATATCTCACCGATTTAGAAGCCGATGTATTGCGAAAATGTTTCTTAAAACAAAAGCGGTATTCCCCCGCAATGTATATCGAATATTCACTAGCCAAATATAAATGGAAAGCCACGTTAACTTTCAAACAAGAACTAAAATTGATTTTGAAATCCTTAATTTTCTGGAAAACACAGCGATAAAGTCGCAAGCAAACCTTGAAACCATTACTAAAATCCAAAACCACTAAATAATGGATAATGCTACATTTTCTATTCTAATTACCACCAAAAACCGTAAGGATGAATTGGCTTTTACCTTAGAAAAAATCCAATATTTATTGCACAGGAATGATGTTTTTTGCCTGATTTGTGATGATGGTTCTACTGATGGAACAGGAGCGTATTTACGAACCCATTATCCGACAATCCAGTTAATTCAAAACCCCAAAAGTCAGGGACTCATTTACAGCAGAAATCGATTGATGGATTTAGTTACAACCGAATATGCCATTTCTCTTGATGATGATGCGCATTTTGTTACCACGAACCCATTAGAAATTATCAAAAATTATTTTGAGAAAAATTCCCATTGTGGATTACTTGCTTTGCGCATTTTTTGGGGATTAGAAGAACCAAAAACAATTGCTACCCGAGAAAAAGTACATCGGGTGCAGGGATTTGTGGGTTGCGCCCATGCCTTTCGTATGCAAGCTTGGCGTGAAATTCCATGTTATCCAGATTGGTTTATTTTTTATGGGGAAGAAGAATTTGCATCCTTTCAGTTGTTCAAAAAGAATTGGAAAGTATTTTACTTGCCCGATGTGCTAGTGCATCATCGTGTAGATATCAAAGCAAGAAAAAAAAATAAGGATTATATAGAAAGACAACGTCGATCCTTGCGTTCCGGTTGGTATTTGATGTTTTTGTTCTATCCTATTGTTAAAATTCCAAGAGAATTAACGTATTCACTTTGGATACAATTCACGACAAAGGTTTTTAAGGGGGATTTCAAAGCATTTCAGACTATTCTATTGGCATTACTAGATTTAGTTTGGAATATTCCCAAAATTTTAAAAAATAGCAACCGATTGACAACGAAAGAATTCGAAGTTTACACCAAACTTTCGGCAGCTCAATTGTATTGGCAACCTGAGATATTAAATAATAACTAGCAAATTACAACCTCAATTTAGTATGAAATAGCGCCCTATGTAAACCTTTATTGCTTGTCTGAGTTTTTAAATATTCAATTTTAGATAAAATAAAAAAAATGAAAAACACAAAAAAATCATCTCTCTATATCATTGCCGAAATCGGTCAAGCTCACGACGGCAGTCTAGGAATTTTGTATTCGTATATTGACGCTCTTGCTTCAACTGGCGTCGATGCCGTGAAATTCCAAATGCATATTGCCGAAGCGGAAAGTAGTGAGCACGAACCTTTTCGGGTACAATTTTCATTAGAAGATAATACAAGATTCGATTATTGGAAAAGAATGGGTTTTTCTTTAGCTCAATGGAAAGATATCAAACAACATTGTGACGCAGTTGGCTTAGATTTTATTTGTTCGCCCTTTAGTAATTTAGCTGTGGATTGGCTGGAAGAAATCGGGGTGGAACAATACAAAATAGGTTCTGGTGAAGTGAATAATTTTTTACTTTTGGAAAAAATTGCCCAAACTGGCAAACCTATTATTGTGTCATCGGGAATGAGTTCTTATGATGAATTGGATCAAACCATTGCTTTTCTCAATGAGCGAAAAGTTAACTTCTCAATTTTACAATGCACGACCGCTTATCCTACAGAACCTGAACAATACGGATTGAATGTTATTCCAGAATTAATAAAAAGATACAATGTTCCTGTTGGATTTTCAGACCATTCTGCAAAAACTGCAAGCTGTATTGCCGCCACCGCATTAGGTGCCACAATATTGGAATTTCATGTAGTTTTTGACAGACAGCTATTTGGTCCAGATTCAAAGTCTTCTTTAACTATTAAAGAAACTAAGGATTTGGTGTTAGCAGTTAGAAATATTTCTGTTGCTTTAGCTCACCCAATTGATAAAAATAACAATGACGATTTTGCAGGTTTGAAGCAAATTTTCGAAAAATCATTGGCCGTTAATAAAGATTTACCCAAAAACCATATTTTGACTTTCGACGATTTAGAAGCCAAAAAACCTAAAGGTTACGGCATTGATGCTTCACGTTTTCAAGAAGTAATTGGAAAATTTTTGAATAAAGATTTGAAACAATGGGATTTTTTGAACGAGGGGGATTTGACTTCTAAAGTCTTAGACTGACAATCAGGATATGATTGAATCTATGTGACGATGTCAAGCTGAGCTTGTCGAAGCGTTTTAATTCAATTAAAAATATATTTCTCCCCTTTCCACTTTTTTACCTACTTTTAACCCGAGAATAATATAGTCAAAATGCCAAAAAGAAAAATAGCCGTTGTGATCACGGCTCGACCTTCATACAGTCGGGTTAAAACAGTTTTATCTGCTATTCAAAAGCATCCTGGTCTGGAACTGCAATTGGTTGTAGCTGCGTCGGCTTTATTGGACAGATACGGATCTGCCGTTAATTATATTGAAAAAGATGGTTTTACAATAGCAGCCAAAGTATTTAATGTATTGGAAGGAGAGAATTTGACAGCTGCCGCAAAAACAACTGGAATAGGAATTTTGGAATTATCGACCGTTTTTGATAATTTAAAACCAGATATTGTCGTGACTGTTGCCGATCGATTCGAAACAATGGCTACCGCTATAGCTGCTTCTTATATGAATATTCCCTTAGCGCACATTCAAGGTGGCGAAGTGACAGGTAATATTGACGAGAAAGTACGGCATGCGATTACCAAGTTGTCGGATTATCATTTTGTAGCCTCAGAAAGTGCCAAAGAGAGAGTAATCAAATTGGGCGAAGATCCAGCTATGGTTTTTAATACGGGATGCCCTTCTATCGATTTGGCATCTTTACTATTAGATAGCAAAACACTTTCCTTTGATCCTTATGAAAAATATGGTGGCGTTGGAGCAAAACCTGAATTATCCAAAGGCTATTTAGTAGTGATGCAACATCCTGTAACTACTGAATATCAGGATTCCAGAAAGCATATAGAAGCCACACTTGAAGCCATTCATAAACTGAAAATGCCCACACTGTGGTTCTGGCCCAATGTCGATGCTGGTGCTGACGGAACTTCAACTGGAATTCGCGCTTTTAGAGAACAGCATCTTTTACCAAATGTTCATTTTTTTAAAAATATGGAAGGAATGGATTTTCTACAACTTTTGCAGCATTGTGATTGTTTAATAGGAAACTCAAGTGTAGGAATTCGAGAATGCGCTTTTTTAGGAGTGCCCGTGATTAATATTGGTACGCGTCAAAATAGGCGTGACCGTGGAGGAAACACACATGATGTCGATTACTCGCAAGAACAAATAGAAGAGGCAATTGCTGCTTCAATCAAAAGTGGAAAAACCGTTTCATCGGTAATTTATGGAAACGGAAAAGCAGGAGTTCAAATAGCAAATTTATTAGCTGAAGTGCCTTTGCAATTTCATAAAACGATTATGTATTAAGTCTTTGATAAGCTCTGCGTAAGCATTTGCGTTGCAGTTTTCGGTATTATTTACACTTGTTGTCTGTATAGCACGAATACAATTTTATAAACACTTTATTGCAAAGTAAAGTATGATCAAAATTTTTAAATAATGGTCAAGAACGTATTGTAATCAAGCAATATAATTTAAAAAATTAAACATAATAATGGCAAAAACCAACAAAATTTCGAATCTTAGAAGATTAAATAATAAAAACAAATTCATTGTTGTGCTTTATTTAATTAAAAGGATTTTGAGAATCGAACCCACAAAAAACGAGGAAAACGTCTATGTTTATTATAATATTTTAATCAATTCTAATGGGAATTATTTGTCGGAAACTAAAAGTGAATTTGTTTCAGAAATAAATGACAATTTTTATAAATGTATAAAAACAAGAAAAAAACCAAAATCAAGTGATTTAGATGCTTTTAATATGATTTATTCTAAAAAAGAATATTTACCCATCGTAAAAGTCTATTTTGAAAATTTCAAAATTGTAAACGAAACTTCTTTAAACATAATTGATGCGGGCAGTAATATTGGATTAACTTCGTTGTTTTTTATTGATTATTTTAAAAAAGCTACGATTGTTTGTATAGAACCGGAATTAGAAAACTTCAAAATTTTAGAGTATAATTTAAAAAATTGTAACGATAATAAGGTCTTTAAAATTAATGGAGCTGTTTGGAGTACAGATTGTAATATTAAAATTATCAATGATTTTAAAGATAAATTGGATTGGTCATTTCGGGTTGAGGAAACAGAAGAGGATAATAGTATAAAAGCATTTTCAATCAATACCATCATTAATACTATTGGATTCGATTCGATTGATATCTTGAAAATAGATGTTGAAGGTTCAGAAAAGCAAATTTTTGATAAAAATAGTTCGAATTTAGATTTTTTAAAAATAACAAAATGTATAGCCATTGAGATACATGATTTTTTTGATTGTAGAAAACAGATCTACGATGTTTTAGATTTTTATGGATTTACTTATTTCAACGAAGGAGAATTGACAATTGCTTATAATACAAATTTAGCGTTAAATAAAGAAAATAATACGTAATGATATCAATACTAATAAGAAACAAAAATGAGTCAAAAGCACTCAAAATAGCACTTAAAAGTATCAGTGCACAGCATTTTACTGTGCCTTATGAAATTGTAGTCATTGATGATCATTCGACTGATAATTCTATTGAAGTTGCCAATGAATATGGTTGTAAGGTAGTTTCTTTAGACAAGCCTTTTACTTATGGATATGCGATAAACTTTGGAGTACAATACTGCCAATACGATATTATTGTTTTGTTAAGTGCACACAATATCCTTATTTCGAATGATTTTTCAAAAAAATTAGTTGACTATTTTCAAAACCCCCAAGTTGCTGCTGTTAGGTGCACACCTATTGCAAATAGCAAGCAAGTAGCGAGTTCTTTGGATGGTTATATAACAATAAGTAAGGATAATTATTCTCATTCAAAAGATTGGCAAAATTTGATTATTGCGAATTGTTCTGCAATAAGAAAAAGCGTTGCAATTGAAATTCCATTTAATGAAGAAATACGATCGAATGAAGAAAAATTATGGTGTTTAGATGCCCTGCAAAAGGAATATGCCATTATTACAAATGTTCCTTGTTATTTTTTGTATAATAAAACAAACAATTCAAAAGCAAATGTTAGAGACATAATATCTAAATACCAGATTGATGGGATTCGTGTTAAGTCGATACCGTCTTTTTTGCTTATTTTGTTGAAATCAATTCCTTGGGCAATAAATATAGCATTTGTGACTTGGCGTAATACGATGAAAGTACATCTAAACTCAACGTTAATGCCATTCAAATACAAAAAAGGTAATTACAAATAAATTAATGAAGATACTAGCTATCATCCCAGCTCGCGGAGGTTCGAAAGGAGTTCCTGGTAAAAACATCAAATTTTTGAATGGAAAGCCATTATTGGGATATACTGCAGAAATTGCTTTGCAATCTAAATATTTGACCGAAGTAATTGTATCCACTGAGGATGAACAAATTAGTACAGTCGCAAAAAGTTTGGGAATACAAGTGCCTTTTATTAGACCTATGGAATTGGCTCAAGACAATACGCCCACAATTGATGTCATTATTCACGTCTTGAACTGGTACGAAAGTAGGAATGTTTTCTTTGATGCCGTGTGTCTTTTGCAAGTCACAAGCCCTTTTAGGACTGTTGCTTTTTTGAATGACGCTATCGAAAAATTCACTTCAAGTGCTTGCGATTCTTTGGTGTCGGTACAAAAAGTTCCTCATGAATACAATCCTCATTGGGCATTTGAAGTTGATGAAGTCGGAAATCTAAAAATTGCCACTGGCGAAACGGAAATCATTACAAGAAGACAAGAATTGCCTTTGGCTTATCATCGCGATGGAAGTGTTTACATAACTAAAACTGAAGTGCTTTTAAAGGAGCGTTCTTTATATGGAAAAAGCATCACTTATATCGAGTCAGATTCTGATTTTTATGTAAATATTGATACTATGGAAGATTGGAAAAAAGCGGAGGAAATGGTTCAAAATAAGTTGAAATAAATGTGCGGAATTGCAGGAATAGTAGGGAATTATCCAGCGTTTCAATTGGATGCGATGCTCGACAGTCAGCATCATCGAGGACCCGATGCCACGGGGAAATATTTTGATGACGGATGTGTCGCTTTGGGGCACAATCGTTTGGCAATTATTGATTTGACCGAGCAATCCAATCAGCCTTTTATAGACAATTCGGGACGGTATGTGATTGTTTTTAATGGTGAAATCTATAATTATATTGAGCTCAAAACGGATTTACAAAACCTATATGATTTTAAAACGCAATCGGACACCGAAGTATTATTAGCAGCATATATCGTTTATGGTTCAAATTGTTTGCAAAAGTGCAACGGTATGTTTGCTTTTGCAATATGGGATAATCGGGAAAAAAAATTATTTGCAGCCCGTGATCGTTTTGGAGTAAAACCTTTTTATTATACTATTCAAGAGTATTCCTTCTATTTTTCCTCCGAGATAAAAGCCTTGCATGCTGCTGGAATTTCAAAATTACCAAACGAAAAAGTTTGGTCTTCCTATTTTGCTTATGGCTCTTACGGTCTGCCGGATGAGACTTTTTGGG
Source organism: Flavobacterium sp. (assembly GCF_031423415.1). Classification (GTDB taxonomy): domain Bacteria; phylum Bacteroidota; class Bacteroidia; order Flavobacteriales; family Flavobacteriaceae; genus Flavobacterium. Next base: position 30,356 of record NZ_JANPFL010000003.1, on the reverse strand, counting down.
AAGGTATTGTACAATTGCCTGGCGGTTATTTTTTGGAATATCAAAATAAAACTTTGATAACAAAAAAATGGTATTGTTTCGAAGACGAAGTCGCCAAACAACCTCAAAATCTAACTTTTGAACAAGCTAAGGAACACTATATTTTGTTGTTAAAGGATAGCATCAAATTACGTTTTCGAGCCGATGTTCCGGTAGGTTTTAATATCAGCGGTGGACTAGATAGTTCAGTGTTGTTGGCTATGGTTAATTTTGAAACGAAAAGCAAGGACGAAAATGACAGTAAAAATCTGCAATCTATTAATGCGTATACTTTTTACTGTAACCATCCTGATTATGACGAATTGCATTGGGTAGAAAAAATGATTGCTAAAACCAATAATCCTTTAACTAAAGTACTTTTGCAAGCCAATGAGGTACCCCATTTAGCACAAAAAATGGCGTGGCAACAAGACGAGCCTTATGGTGGAATTCCAACATTGGCTTACTCTAAAATCTTTCAGCAGGCCAGAAAAGATAAAGTTTTGGTGTTGCTTGATGGTCAGGGAATGGACGAGCAATGGGCAGGATACGATTATTATACCCAATTAAATGAAGCTACCATTCAAGGTGTTTCTGATTCACCCTATAAAAAAGCAATGCTATCGGAATCTTTTTTGTCTAAAGTAAAAAAACCCGTTTATCCAACTCCTTTTGAAGATACGGTTTTAAATAAGCAATATCGGGACTTGTTTTACACCAAAATTCCTCGTGCTTTGCGGTTTAATGATAGAATTTCGATGTCGTATTCAACAGAATTGCGAGAGCCATTTTTAGATTATCGTCTGGTAGAATTTGCTTTTTCGCTACCTTTGGATTTTAAAATTAGAAACGGGCAAACCAAGTACATGTTGCGTGAAATCGCCTCTGAATACTTGTCGAATGATTTGGTATTTGCACCCAAAAGACCTTTGCAAACACCACAACGTGAATGGTTAGCCGAGGATTTAAAGGATTGGTTGTCTGAATGTTTTACAAAAGTTGAACATTCAATTTTTTCACATTGGTTCGATAGAGAAGAATTAAAAAGGGAATTACAATTGTACTTCAATGGGAACAGGCAATCGAGTTTTCATATTTGGCAACTAATTAGTTGGTATGAAATACTTGGAAAAGCGCCAGAAAATCAATCGTGAAATCGATTTTTGAAAAAAAATAATCATATCGAGTTTAGAGAAAGTTAAAAAATGATTACATATTCAAAATTAGGAAGGAAAGGAAATCTTGGCAATCAACTTTTTCAAATAGCTTCAACAGTAGGTTTAGCTGAAAAGTATGGTCATGATTACTCTTTTCCTAAATGGAATTATTCTGATTTTCTCAAAAATGATTTGCCTATTTTAAAGAATGATATTAGTTATCAGGTAATTAAGGAAAAACAATTTGCTTATTATGAATGGAATATAGGGAAACAAAATTATGATCTGGATGGTTGGTTACAATCTGAAAAATATTTTAATAAAGAAAGTGTTAAAAAAATTTTTGAATGGGGAAGCTTTAATGAGGAACTTTTGTTAAAGTATCAGTTTCTTTTCAATAAAAAGACACTATTAGTATCCATTCGAAGAGGGGATTTTATTAATCATCCTTATTACTATCAATTATCGCATCTTTTTTATTTTAAAGGGATTGTGCATAACTTCCCTGATTGGAAGGAACGAAACATTATTTTTACAAGCGATGATTTTTCCTACTGTCGATATCATTTTTCATTTCTTAAAAACAGTATTTTTTTAGATAATTTGACCGTAATTGAACAATTAGTGTTGGGGTCAAAATGTGATGATTTTGTAATTAGTAATTCTACTTTTTCGTGGTGGATTGCTTGGTTGGGTGAAAAAAGTAATTCGAAAATTGTAAGGCCAATTAAAAATTTCAGAGGTATGTTTGCCGATGAGAATGATGATTCTGACTATTTTCCAGAAAGGTGGATTAGTTTTAATGACAAGGAAATTGTCATTGATAAGAAATACTGGTTTTTTATGATGAAAGGCTATATTTCCGAACTTTTAATTGATCTTAAATTCAAGTATAAAAAGAGTAAAAAGGATTTTAAAAATACGATAAAGATTTTTTTGTTTAATAAATGAAACAGCTAGAAATAGTGGTTACCGCTGGAGTTTGTTTTTAAATTTTTTCCAATCCATTGGGGTTGAAAATATTCAGATTGGTTCGATATACAACTAGTTCATAAAGAAACTCAACATTATTTTAATGTTGATATTGCATGAAGTTTTCATAGTTGGCAGATTGTAGGATTACGTGAATTGGAAAAAATCAACAATTAGTTTATAGCTGTGTTTTACAAATTTAAAAGTGATAGGGGAGAGTTATTGATTGTTAAAAATAATAGATTACGCGAGCTTGATTTTTTAAGAGGCGTTGCTATTATTTTAGTTTTACTTCGCCATCAATCATTATTTTATTTTTTGAAAACAATGGGGTGGATTGGGGTGGATTTGTTTTTTGTTCTTAGTGGTTTTTTAGTTTCAAGTTTACTGTTTAAAGAGTTTCAAAAATTTGGGGTTATTAATCCTAAATTGTTTTTAATTCGAAGGGGTTTTAAAATTTATCCTATTTATTACCTTACCTATATTTTGTATTTTTTTTCAATGATTACAGAGCCACATTTAAAACTAAACAAAGTTTTCTTTGATTTAGTTTTCGTTCAAAATTATGCTTTGGGTTGGGGATATGCTTATCCAGGCAGTTGGTCCTTGGCGGTAGAAGAGCATTTCTATTTTGGTTTGGTATTTCTTTTATGGTTGTTATTTAACAAGAAAGTGCTTAACATTAGCGATTGCAAGGAAGCTGGATTTTCGGCTTTTGAAAAGCTATTGTTGTCCATATTAGTTGCTGTATTTGTGTTAAGAATTATTTCAAATATAGAATTTCCGCACCACATGTTTAAAAATTTTACAATGTCACATTTAAGAATAGATTCACTTTTGGCTGGTGTATTAATTTCGTATTGGTATCATTTTAAAAAAGAAAAATTGGTTCTTTTTTATTCAAAATATCAAAAGTATTTACTGGTTTTATCATTTTCATTTTTATTATTTACTCCGTTTATAGAACCCATTACCTCGTTTTTTGTAAAGACAGTTGGCTTTACGATGTTATATATCGCATTTGGTATTTTGCTACTTCATTTTTTGTTAGATTCCCAAATAAATACTAAGATTAATCGATTTTTTTCTACTACCATAGTTTCTTTTGTTTCAAAAATTGGATTTTGCTCTTATTCTATTTATATTATCCATTCTTTTGTACATTATTTAGTTCGGTTTTTAAATATTGAAAACCGTTATTTGTCTTTTTTGCTAGTTTTTGGTATTTCTATTGGAGCAGGATTTATAATGACGTATAAAGTGGAGAAGTATTTTTTAAATTATAGAGATACTTATTTTCCTAGCAGATCAATATAATTTTTTTAATTAGTTAAAAGAATGTAATTTTACAAAACAAAGTGATCAATGCTTATCAAAGATAATAGAATACGAGAACTTGTTTTTCATAGAGCATAGTTATCCTTGTAAATTTAATGCAGATTCTCTGTTCGTTGTAGTATAAAAAAATAGTCATAGTGAAATGGTCAGTTTTAATAATTAAAAAATAAATGCTTTTTAACTCACTATCTTTTTTGCTTTTTCTTCCTATTGTTTTTGCTATTTACTGGTTGGTAAATAAAAAAAGTCTGCACCTGCAAAATTTGTTGTTGTTGTTAGCGAGTTATTTCTTTTATGCCTGTTGGGACTGGCGGTTTCTTTTTCTGCTACTTTTTTCGACAGGGTTGGATTATTTTGCAGGAATAAAAATGGCTGAGGCTAAAAGCCAAGGCAATAGAACAAGCTGGTTTTGGTTGAGTGTTGTAATCAATCTTGGTTTTCTAGGTGTTTTTAAATACTATAATTTCTTCGCCGATTCTTTTGCTGAAGCACTTGCAGGACTGGGATTTCAAGCCAATTTTTGGACCTTGAATGTGATATTACCTGTTGGTATTTCCTTTTATACCTTTCACGGATTGTCTTATGTTATAGATATTTATAAAGAAAGAATACAACCTGAAAGGAATGTAGTTACCTATTCTCTTTTTGTAGCCTATTTCCCCTTGTTAGTCGCTGGGCCTATTGAAAGAGCTACACATTTATTGCCTCAAATAAAGAAGCGACGTTTTTTTGATTATAGTAAAGCTGTAGATGGGGTGCATCAAATCATCTGGGGATTATTCAAGAAAATAGTTATCGCCGATAATTGTGCCTTGTATGCCAATGATATTATTGATCATTACGAGTCGATGAATTCTTTGTCCCTTTTTTTGGGTGCTATTTACTTTTCTTTCCAGATTTATGGAGATTTTAGTGGTTATTCAGATATCGCTGTGGGAACTTCAAAATTATTTGGCATAGATTTGCTTCGTAATTTTAATTATCCCTATTTTTCAAGAGATATCGCTGAATTTTGGCGTCGGTGGCATATTTCTTTATCCTCATGGTTTCGGGATTATTTGTACATTCCTTTAGGAGGTAGTAAAGGTGGAATGTTGATGAAAATTCGGAACACTTTTATTATTTTCTTAGTCAGTGGGTTTTGGCACGGAGCCAATTGGACCTTTATCGTTTGGGGAGCATTACACGCTGTATTTTTCTTACCACTTTTATTAACTCAAAGGAATAGGAATAATATAGAAAGTGTTGCCAAAGGCAAGTCTTTGGCAACACTCCACGAATTCATAGCGATAGCAAGCACTTTTTGTTTAACGTCTTTTGCTTGGATATTTTTTAGAGCAAAAACAGTCACGGATGCTTTTGGATATTTAAAAAATATGTTTAGTTTTAATTTTGAAGGAGGATTTCAATTTTTAGATTTTGAACGCTATTCCAGTGAATTACTTTTGTTATTGGGCTTGTTTGTTGTCTTCGAATGGAACGCAAGGGAACAAGAACATCCCATAAAAGGCCAATTTGTAAGCCTCAAAACGTTAGTAGTAATTATAACCATCCTGATTTTGGGTGTTTTTTCGAGTCCAGCAGATTTTATTTATTTTCAGTTTTAGATGAAAAAATTCGTTATATATATTATGGGATCGATATTTACAATTTTAATTGTAATGATTGTGCTTGATGTAACATACACAAAAATATATGAATCCTCCTTTCCTAGGTCCAAGTTTCAATATTTGAGAAGTTTGGGTAACAAAAAAGTGGATTATATTTTTATAGGTTCTTCGAGAGTCGAATACGGAATTGTTCCCAATATTATTGAAAAGAAAACAGGTAAATCGGCTGTTAATTTAGGATTTCAAGCGGCCAAATTAGGCGATATTTACACACTTTTGCAATTAGTAAAAGAATATAATATTCAGTATGAAACTATTTTTATTCAAGTAGATTATATTTACAACATAAAGGACGGACATTCGAATATATTTGAATATCAAATGATGCCATTCATAAGAGATAATGGTATTACCAAAAGTTATTCCGATAAATATGGTGTGCATTCCATTGCCAATTATTATCTCCCGTTCTTCCGATATTGTAGCAACGATTTTAAGTTAGGGTTTAGAGAAATTTTCTCTAATATTGTACAAAAAGAAACAAATGTTATACTACAAAAAGGTTATATATCAAGACTGGGAAATGCAACAGAATTGACTGGAGCATTGCCTAAAGTCCTTTTAGATAAAAATGAAACTTTAGATAGTATTCAGTTTTTTATAAAGCAAAATAAGATGAAGGTTGTGTTTTATTGTGCTCCGTTCTGTAAGAATAACCAGAACAAGGATTTCACTGCAAAATTGAAGTTTAAAATACCTGGGTTGCAAGATTTCTCACAAGTTCTTACAGATGATCAATTATTTATTGATTGTAACCATTTAAATGATAACGGAGCCAAGAGGTTTACTGAAATTTTCGCAGAAGAAGTGTTGATGAAGTAATAATACAGTTTTAATGATTTTATATAATAATCACTATTTTAATAAATGAAAAAACTAGGAATAGTAATAACAGATGGAGTAGGTTTTCGAAATTTTATTATGAGTGATTTCATTCCAGAAGCCACAAAACAATTTGATTCCGTTATCTTATATTCGGGTTTGCCAATCCATGCTTATGATGCTATTTCGCAATCCAATATAACTATAAAAGAATTAGATGTTTACATAGAATCTAAACCCGTTTGGTTTTTTAGGAAATGGAAAGAAGTAGCCCATTTGAGAAAGTACAAGTCTTTTTATGGAATGAAGGACAATCTGAAAATAGGCTATCCCAAAAACAATTCAGCACGAGCACTATTAGTAAAATTGATTTATTTTGTTACTCGTTTTGTTCATTCGGACAATAGTATTTTATGGATAGAGAAGTTACAGTTTTTATTCTTTTCTAAAAATAAAATTACGCAATCGTATTTAAGACTTCTTGAAGAAGACAAACCTTCACATTTGTTTTTTACCCATCAAAGACCGCCTTTTTTAGCACCGTTTTTATATGCTGCACAACAATTGAAGATACCTACAAGTACTTTTATTTTTAGTTGGGACAATTTAGCGTCCAAAGGAAGGATGTTGGGCACTTTTGATTATTTTTTGGTTTGGAGTCGTTTGATGCAGTCCGAATTACTGCACTTTTACCCGAATGTTTCAATCGAAAAGGTAAAAGTGGTGGGAACTCCTCAATTTGAACCTTATGTAATGCCAAAATACGAAACTACTTCCGCAGAATTTTATACAAAATTCAGTTTGGATGCTAATTTGAAAACGATTTGTTATAGTTGCGCCGATGTTTCCATAGGATCAAATGACCCAATAGTCATTACTGCAATTGCAAAAGGCTTAAGGAATAATGATATTAAAACCAAAGCGCAATTGATTGTAAGAACTTCGCCTGCTGAAGATGATTCCAGGTTCAAGTCGATTCGAGAGGAGTTTCCAGAAATCTTTTGGAATGTTCCCAAATGGATTTTGACCCGAGAAAATCACGCCGAAAGCTGGTCGCAACGCATTCCCAGCGAAGAGGATATCAAAGATTTACGTTCTTTATTGGAATATGTCGATTTAAATGTGAATATGTGTTCAACAATGAGTTTGGATTTTATGTTGTTTGATAAACCCGTAATCAACACTGTTTTTGGAAATCCAGAGAATGGATTGTATGACGACCAGCGCTTCTTGAATTTTGATCATTATAAAAAAGTAGTCGATAGTCAATCGGTAACTATTGCAAAAAATGAATGGGAATTAATCGACCAAATCAATATTGCGTTGGCCAATCCCATAGAACGCATAATACAAAGAAAATCGATGATTGATTTACAAGTGAGTGAATCTCTAGAAGGCACAAGCAAACGAATTGCATTAACTTTAAAAAACATTTTAGAATAGTTTTTAAAATAGGAATACTTGTTTTTAAATCGATTTTAACTACTTTTAGCGTCACATTATAAAGTTTAAAATTAATTTATGTTAAAACAACCCGTGCCATTACTATCAATAGTTTCTCCCGTGTACAAGGCGGAGAAAATCATTCCGTTATTGGTAGAAAGAATCGAGAAAGCGGTTTATAAAATCACTTCAGATTTTGAAATTATATTGGTTGAAGATGGTGGACCAGACAATTCTTGGAGCGTCATCGAAGGTATTGCAAAAAAAAATCCAAATATAAAGGGTATAAAACTAAGTCGAAATTTTGGACAACATCCCGCTATTATGGCAGGTTTGTCTAAGGCCAGAGGAGAATGGGTTGTGGTTATGGATTGTGATTTGCAGGATCAACCTGAAGAAATTGAAAAATTGTATACCAAAGTTTTAGAGGGTTTTGATATTGTTTTAGCCAAACGAAAAAATAGGCAAGACCATTTTTTTAAGAAAATGACTTCTTTGTTTTTTTCTAAGGTTTATGGCTATTTTACAGATACCGAATATGACAATGAGGTGGCTAATTTTGGAATTTATCATAAAAAAGTAATTCAATCTATCTTAGAAATTCCAGATGCAATCAAATTTTTTCCTTTGTTTGTTAAGTTTGTCGGTTACAATTCCGCTTCGATTCTTGTAGAACATGCCGAAAGAGTTGAAGGAAGCACTAGTTACAGTTTTGCTAAACTATTGAGTTTGGCTTTCAATACCATAATTTCTTTCTCTAATAAACCTTTAAAATTGTTTGTAAAGTTTGGTTTGACCATTTCCATCATTTCCTTTATTCTTGGAATTTACAATGTTTATTTGGCATTGACCAATCAAATTGATGTTTTAGGATATAGTTCCATAATTGTATCTATTTGGTTTTTGTCTGGAGTAGTAATTACTACAATAGGTGTTACCGGAATTTATGTAGGCAAAATATTTGACCAGACTAAGAATAGGCCTTCTTATATTATTGACAAAAAAAATGAAAGTTAAGTATGTAGAGTGGGATTCCTCTTTTTTTAATAAAAAAATTGGGTTGTTAGAGTTATTCAATGACAGAAAATCTTTTGAAATTGAAAATGATTTTGATTTAATTTATGTGGTAAGTGATAGAGATATTGATGTCGAGATCACAAATTACAAGCAAAATTATTCGGAGAACAAAATAGTTTTTTCAAAAAATATAGTTCCAAATAGTGATTCAGTAGACGCAAATGTTTTTATTGAATTGGAGAGTTCAACTAGAGAAGAAATTTATGAATTAGCATTTGAAAGCGGAAAATTCAGTCGTTTTAAGCTTGATTCTAATTTTAATCAAATTGAGTTTGAAAAATTATATAAAAAATGGGTCGATAATTCCTTTACGAAAGAATTTGCAGATGCAGTTTTAGTTTACAAAGAGCAAAAAAAAGTCCTTGGATTTGTTACCTATAAAGTTTGGGGTAGCTATGCCACTATTGGATTAATAGCAGTTTGCTCAAAGCATCAAGGTAAAGGAATTGGTAGGAAACTTATAGAATATGTTGAAATGGAGTTGTTTAAAAAAGGTGTAATTGAATTAAGAATCCCTACCCAACTTCAGAATCACATAGCTTGTGAATTTTACAAGAGATTAGGATATCAAATTATTGAAAACCGAAATATTAAACATTTTTGGAAAAAATAAATTTAGGAAGTTTTGAAATGGAAGTAAAAAAAAGTTTCTTTTTTAACGGATTAAATGAATTACGAGCTATTGCAGCCTTGGCGGTAATTTACCATCACATAGAACTCCATAATGATTTTAATCCCATTAAAAGTCATTTTGCATTTCTCGATTATTTCACAGGTAATGTCGGAAAAAATGGTGTTTTTTTATTTTTTGTTCTTAGTGGTTTTTTGATAACTTATTTATTGTTGCAAGAAAAAGAGAAATGCAAGACCATCTTTTTGAAAAAATTCTTTTTGAGAAGAATGTATAGAATTTGGCCTTTATATTATCTCATTTTTGCGATATCAGTTCTGCTAATTCCGTATTTGGCTGTCAATTTCGATATTTTTAAGGAGGATCTTTCGTCGTATTACAGAATTACCGATACACATAATTATGGAATAAAAGGGATCTTGTTTTATTTGTTTTTTATGCCAAATATTGCTCTGTACTCGGGATATTTCATAACTGGTTGTACCCAAGCTTGGTCCGTGGGTATTGAGGAGCAGTTTTATATTCTTTGGCCCGTTTTAATTTTATATTTCAATAAAAATAGGATTCTACAAGTTTTTTTCACGGTATTGTTTTTGTTTCCTATTTTAATTTTTTTAGCTAAAAATAATTACATCTTTTACCCTTTATCTGTGATTATCAAATCTATCTCCTTTCATTTTATGGCGATAGGTTCAATAGGCGGTTATCTTTTCTTTACTAAAAAGAAGCTAATCGAAAAATATACGTATTCCAAATGGGGCTATTTTTTAATAATAGCTATGATTGCTGCCTTTCTTTTTAATCCATTTTTTTTTAGTGTGATTCAAGAAATTGTTATCAGTTTCCTTTTTCTTCTATTGATTTTGTTTACCATTAATGATAAAAATCAATGGATTTTTAGAAATAGGCTTTTCTTTTATTTAGGTAAAATATCCTATGGTATTTATATGTACCATACCTTTGTAATGTTTCTTGTTTTTCCTTTTGTTAATAAATATTTTTCAAATTTTCAAGGAGGTATATATTACAATATTTTGCTCTACCCATTAATTTTTGGTATTACGATAGTATTAAGTTCTTTGTCTTACCACTATTTTGAATTAAAATTTATTAAAATAAAGGACACTAAATTTAAGACACTTTAAGATGATCCCCTTCAACAAACCCTATCTTACCGGCAAAGAATTAGTCTATATCGAAGACGCTGTCAAAAAAGGCAAGATTTCAGGAAATGGTTATTATACCAACTTGTGCCAAGATTTTTTCAAAAACAAATATGGTTTTAATAAATGTTTGCTAACTACTTCTTGTACCGATGCGCTAGAAATGGCCGCTATTTTAATCAACATAAAAGAGGGTGATGAGGTCATTATGCCTTCCTATACTTTTGTTTCTACCGCAAATGCTTTTGTACTTCGAGGTGCCAAAATCATCTTTGCCGACAGTAGAACAGATCATCCTGGAATCGATGAAAATAGTATTGAAGGGTTGATTACTTCAAAAACTAAAGCTATAGTTCCCGTACATTATGCTGGTGTTGCCTGTGATATGGACAAAATTATGGATTTGGCTAAGACTTACAATCTCTTTGTTATTGAAGATGCCGCTCAAGCCATTGATAGTTTTTATACTGGAAAAGATGGTATTTCAAAACCACTGGGTTCAATAGGGCATTTGGGGGCTTTTTCTTTTCACGAAACAAAAAATATTATTTCGGGAGAAGGAGGCATGTTGTCCATTAATGATGCTCAATTTGCCGATAGAGCCGAAATTATTTGGGAAAAAGGAACGAATCGATCTGCTTTTTTCAGAGGCGAAGTCGATAAATACGGTTGGGTGGATGTGGGTTCGAGTTTCCTACCCTCTGAAATTATTGCGGCTTTTCTGTGGGCACAATTAGAGAATTTAGATGATATTCAACACGTTCGAAAATTGCATTGGGAACAGTACAATATGGCGCTTCAAGATTGGGCAACAGAAAATGAAATTCAATTGCCTGTGATTCCTTCTTATGCTACTAATAATGGCCATATGTTTTATTTGGTTTGCAAGAATTTGCAACAAAGAACCGCTATTATTGAGAAATTAAAAAGCAAAGACATTTTGTCTGTTTTTCATTACATCAGCTTACACAGTGGTCCATTTTACATCCAAATTTATAACGGAGATTCACTCCTTCAATCCGATCGATATTCGGATTGTTTATTGCGATTGCCTATGTATTATGAGTTAGATTGTACTAATATTATAAATAATCTTAAAAATGAATATTGAAATAATTACAGAAAAAGCAAAAAATTTATTCAAATTCAGTGCTGTTTTTTACTTATTTATTGCTGCATACTATTTTTTTAGATTACCCACAGGTGGAGATGAGTTCTTGTTTCTGGCTGATTTACAATTGATCAAAAACGTTGGATGGTATGACGCCATTGTGCAAAACGTTTCAATTTCCTATATGCTATTGGCTTATCCATTATCGTTTATTATGGAGGATTTTGCAGCATTAAAGTTAATAAATGTCATTTTGCTATTCTTATTATTTCTCTATTTTTATTACGTCGGGAAAGTAAAATTGAAATCAACGTATTATTACCTTTTCTTCTTTATTAGTACCGTAGGCTATTTTTATTTTGGCACCAATGATTGTTTGTTTTTTGTAACTTTAATTGTTTTTTTTAATGAAGTTAATAATGCTGCGATTAATAAAGAATTCCACTTTAATTTGGCTTTAACCGCATTAATTATAGCTTTTTTTACACGAGAACTTCTTTTGGTTTATATGCCAGTAGTCATTCTTGGAGGCTACATTTTGTACCAATCGGGTAGTCGATTTTCTAAAAGAACAGTTGCCCCATTGGGAATATTCGTTTTTCTTCTGTTGTTAAATATTCCTTCCATTCAACAAAATGGAAGTCTATCTTTTGACCAAAAATTGCCTCCTCAAGGTTGCGGTGTTTCTTGGTCACAACGGCAGTATCTTGCACAACTAATGGTCAATGAGGGTACATTAGCTAATGGTCAACATCCCAGTTGGGAAACCACAAAACAATATTTGGATAAAAATGGGAAAGGATCGCTGCCAGACGGAATCTTGAATGGGATGACCTACAATTATCAACTAACAATAAAAGAGTTTTTTAAAGATTTTGCCTCATCGATTGTTTACAGTTTTAGGTCATTAAGCTTTATGCTTTTGTTTACTTTATTGTATAGGTTTAAAGGAATTCCAACCGATAAAAAACTGAAATTAAACTACTTTGTGCCGTTAGCCACTTTGACTATGATTATGATTTTTTCTGTTATAATCATTTCTTATGTTGAATTGAGATGGCTGTCCGCAGTTTTTGTAATGACCATTGTATATTACTCTGAATTAGAAAGTCAGAATAAAATTTCAAAATATTTAATTTTTACGAATTATATGGTGCTGTGCCTTTTGTCTTTCTATGGGGTTTTTAGAATTTTAAACAAAATTTAAAACGCATTGTTTTGTTTAGAATCATCACAATCTCTAAAAATACACCTGCGGCATTGAAATTATTTAATCGATTAAAAACACAACAAGTAAATGATAATTAAATGATTTCAGATATTGTAATCCTGTATTTCCTTGGTCTAGGCACTTTGATGCTTTCCTATTTTTTCGGATTGGGACTTTTTCGTTTTCGTAAGGCTAACCTTTTTTTGAGCTTATTGTTTGGCTATTTGTTACTTATTGCTAGCTATGCAATTGTCAAGGGCAACGGAAATAGTGCAGGAATTTTTGTCTTACTGTGGATTATAGGCTATTTTTATGTTGTTGATACTTCAAAGGAAATTCGTGCTACTCAAAGAAAAGAATATTTCGAGCCCATTTGTGTTATAGTTGTTTTATGGACAGTAATTTTTGGTTTAAAGGCAAGTTATTTTTGGAATTTTGATTATAATGCACCCAATTTATTGTTTATCGACAATGAATTTTATATGAAAATTGCCGAAGGCTATCATTTGAGTGGCAATGAAAATGCAATGGGATTAAAAAACGTTTTGTTTCCGTTTTTGAATTTCGCTCAACCGTATCGAACAAATGATTTTTGGTTGGTTTCATTGGGATTAGATTTGACTAAAATAGATACTATTTACATTTGGGAACTTTTTTATAGCACCATCATCATTTTTATGTGTTCCGTGAGTCTATTTATTTTGTTGAGGCAAAAATTTAAATTACTGGGCTCTTTAGTTTTATCGGTTTTACTATTATTTGCATTTTCTGGAACATGGTTTCGAAGTGTATCAGATTTTATCTATCCCAATCATTCCGGCGGTTATGATCCCATTGGAATTTTAGCCTACACGAAACTAGCGATCATCTTTTCAATCTATTTTCAATTTTTTTTCAAATTTGAAAAAGGAAAGAAATTGGAAGCTATCTATTTGCTAGTCCTTATTCCTCTCTTGGTTCAGTCTGCTATTGCTTTATTTTTAATAGTATTTGCAATAATTTTATTTTGTTTATTTCAGGAAAGAAAAGAAATAAAAAAAACCATAAAAGTTTATTTACCTCTGCTGGGGGGTTTTATCTTGTTGACACTAGCTTTTTTATTTTTTTATTATTTCAATCAACAGAAAGAGCAACTCTATATTGGGAATTCTAATTTGATGGTTTCTAATAATGCTGGCTTGGTTGATTTTATTATGCAATTTTTTAAAAAATCAATCTTGCTTTTCATTGCCTACTACTGGCTTAGTTTCATACTAGCCACCATATTATTAATTACAACAAAAACATTAGATAAGGAGTTGCGGATAGCATTGTTTATTTTTCTGGTGCTTTGCTATTTAAGTTCCGTTTTGGTTTATGTTAATTTTAATAAGATTGGTGATGCCTATCAATTTGCAACCAACGTTTTTGGTCCATTTGTATTGGCTTTAATTATTTATTTATTCTTCCAAACCCCTACAGAAACTCTTTTTGGCAAAATCAAACTTTTGATTTTGGTCGTTATTTCGATATTAGGAGCCAAGGAATTAATTGGCGGGAATAATTTCTTTCATTCTGTCACAAGAATAAAGTATTATGATAAGGTATTTATTACAGAAGTTAAAAGTAGTTTATCAAAATTGGACTATCCTTTTGGTTTGATTTATTATGGAAGCGATTTGCAAAAACACGATAAAGAGGATTATCCTATGCATGATGCAGCTTTTCTTAAATTATTTGGAAGAAATTATACCGTTTTCAATATTGAAGCCGATTCTTTAGAGTTGGAAATCAAAGATGAATTCAATCAAAAAAGGAACGTTTTCATTCAGGGGAATGCATTAAATATTTGGCGCTATAATTCACAACGATTGGCGAAAACAAATAAAAAATCGGATAGGGAAGATTTTTATAATGCGTATCCTTTCAGTTTTTGCATTTCAAAAATCAGTAAGGATAGTTTGCCTGATTTTATAAAATCAGATGTAATAAATACAATAAAAGATGCTAATTCTAAGATTTATTTCTATACTTTAGACCACCATACAAATAAAATAATTTCTAAATAAATAGTTTTGGGTCAGAAAATAGCTGTGGTCTGCAATTACGCACTTAATCCTAACCGCATCGGCGGTATGGATCGGTTTTATGTAGAATATGATGCGAAAGCAAAGCAGTTGGGATATGAAATAGATTGGTATTTTCTAAATTATGAATCCTTTGATTTCTATTCTGGGCTAACTATTTTTAGTGCCAATAACGAAAATGTAGAACGCTTTTTCTTAGAAAAAGTGCACCAAGAAAATCTGAAATACACTATTTTAGTCACTCATTTTTTGGCTTTGTGTACCTCTTTTTATAAAAAAGCAAAGCTTACAGGTATTCATAAAACAATCGCCGTTGATCATAATCCAAGACCTTTGGAGGGTTTTCCGCTTTCTAAAATCATAAAAAACAAAATAAAAGGGGTTTTGTATTCCAAGTATATTAACCAATTCATAGGTGTTTCTGACTATACCAGAAAGCATATTCTAAAGGATTATGGTTTTTTTCTGGGTAAGAAAACGACTGTGATTTATAATGGTATTGACACTTCGGTTTTTAAAAAGCGAACTCAAGAAAATACAAACCAATTTGTGGTTTCTTCGCACTTGCGGCATTCCAAAGGAATTCAGGATTTGATACTAGCGGTTGCCGTTTTAGACGAAAATATAAAAAACCAAATTCAAATTGATGTTTACGGAGAAGGACCCTATGAAACTGAATTGAAAGAAATGACCAAGGCAAATAATATTGAGGGAATTATTCATTTCAAAGGAGGCTCGTCTGAGCTTAATGAATTATTGTCGTACTATAGATATTTGTTACAACCCACCTACATGGAGTGTTTCAGTCTTTCTATTTTAGAAAGTTTGGCTGCCAATGTTCCAGTCATTACAACTCCCGTTGGAGGTAATCTAGAGATCATTCAGAATGGCACAAACGGCTATATTTTTAAAGCTAAAGACTATTTGGCATTGGCAGAAATCTTAAAAAATATTGTAGTGGGAAATTTAAAAATTAAAAACGATGTCAGCTTTCAAATCGAAAAGGATTTTAATTTGGAGAAAATGGTAAACGAGCATATAGATTTGTT
The DNA here is from genome assembly GCF_031423415.1 of Flavobacterium sp. Lineage (GTDB taxonomy): Bacteria > Bacteroidota > Bacteroidia > Flavobacteriales > Flavobacteriaceae > Flavobacterium. The sequence goes on along the minus strand of NZ_JANPFL010000003.1, from coordinate 14,629 downwards.
GCTAGAAGTTAGGATTTAGGTGAGGGGTGTTAGAACTTGGAAGAGGTAGTCGGAAATGAATGGCTGATACTACGAATCAAAATGAAAATAGAAACTAAAATTATGAAAATCGCCTTTCTAACTCCTGAATATCCACATCCCAAAACAGGAAGTTCAGGTGGTATCGGTACGAGCATCAAGAACCTAGCGATTGGGCTTTTAGCACAAGGTTGTTCAGTTCGAGTGCTAGTTTATGGTCAAAATAAAGAAAGTGTTTTTGACGATAACGGCATTACAATTCAACAAATTCAGAATGTAAAACTCAAAGGATTATCTTGGTTTTTGACGCGAAAAAAAATAGAACGTATCATCAATCAATTGTATGCTAGCAAGGAAATTGATTTAGTCGAAGCTCCTGATTGGACTGGAATTACCTCTTTTATTCAGCCTAAAAAATGTCCTATAGTAATACGACTGAACGGGTCGGACACTTATTTTTGTCATTTGGACAACCGTCCCGTGAAATGGAGAAATAAATTTCACGAACGAAGGGCACTTCAAATGGCAGATGGGTTATTATCAGTAAGTCAATTCACAGCCGATTTGACGAATCAAGTTTTTGGGTTACAAAAGGAATTTACAATTATCCCCAATTCTATTGATATGGATTTGTTTGATGGCGATAGCAATGTCAATAGCAATGATAAGAACACCATTCTTTATTTTGGAAGTTTAATCCGAAAAAAAGGATTATTGGAATTGCCATTCATTTTTAATGAAGTGATTCAAAAAAATCCGGAAGTTCAACTCCTTTTGATAGGAAAAGACGTTCCTGATGTACTAAGTGGAAATCCATCGACTTGGGAAATGATGCAAGAATTGTTTACGGCCGCTGCCCTGCAAAACGTGAGTTATTTAGGAAGCGTTCCTTATCAAGAGATAAAAGCACATATAAAAGCGGCTGGAGTTTGTGTTTTTCCTACATTTGCCGAAGCATTGCCTGTTTCGTGGATTGAGGCAATGGCGTTGCAAAAGCCCATTGTAGCTTCCAATATTGGTTGGGCAAAAGAAGTTATTGAAGAGGGAGTTGAGGGTTTTTTGGTTCATCCCAAAGCCCATAAAAAGTATGCAGTGCGAATTTTGGAACTACTAGAAAGCCCGAAATTGCAGTCCACATTTGGAATCGCCGCTAGAAAAAAAGTAACTCTTGCCTTTAGTACGGAAAAAGTGGCAAGACAAAGTATGCTGTTTTACCAAAGATTAGTTAAAAATCAGTAAAAACAATCCTTTTAGCTAGATGCTATGAAAATAATATAAGTATGATAATTATATATCATAATGGCACAAGCATCGTTGAACTAACTAATTCTGAAACTATTCAAGTAGTTGAAGTTAATGGTAAATCGATTGCTTCTGTTCTGGTTGAAGTTGCGAGTAGGAACCCAAAAGAAATAATTGTTTGGTGCCATCAAAGTTTAAGAACTGAACTTAACCTTTCAGAGATTGAGAAATTATTGCATCACAAGAAAATATTACTTTCCTATAATTCGTCCAATATTTCTTTTTTAGATTTGGCTATTGGTTATATTGATGCCTCACTTTTTGTGCAAATTAATAGAACTGTCACTTTTCCAACTTGGCAAATGAGTAGCAATCTGGGTTGTGTTCATGCCGAAGTTTTAGTGGCATTAAATAATAAGTTTCCATTGGATACAAACTTTGATTATTTCTTGTGTTCGCTTAGTAAATTACTGATGCCTAATGGGCTATTGTGTTATTCCGAACCTCGATTACTAAAGAGTGGAGAAAAAGGCATATTAACTAAATCAAGCTTATATATTCTTTTCCGTTTTGTAAAACAGCACTATAGAACGCGTTGGGTTTTCTTGTTGCTGTTGAATTTGTTTTTATATGAACGAAAATTTCCATTCTTGCCTTTTCTTTTATCACTTTTTTATAAAAATAGAAGCAAGCTAACTACCAATTTGGATGGTATAAAAGTACAATCGTCCAAAAAAGTAATTGATAAATTCACTATTGATGTCATTATTCCAACAATTGGACGAAAGAATTATCTATATGATGTATTGAAGGATTTTTCTAAACAAACCCTTTTGCCTAAAAAAATTATTATAGTAGAACAAAATCCAGAGGTGGGAAGCAAGACGGAATTAGATTTTTTGACCAATGAAAAATGGCCCTTTGAAATTCAGCATATTTTTACGCATCAAGCTGGTGCTTGCAATGCTCGTAATTTGGCTTTGAATCAAACCCAAAGTGAATGGGTTTTTTTGGCAGATGATGACAATCGTTTTGAAGTAAATTTGCTAACCGATATTTTTTGTAAGATTGAACAATATGGCAATCCGTTAGTAACAACATCTTATCCCCAAAAAAATGAAATCAAGAAATATAAAAAAGTAATTCAATGGCCTACTTTTGGAGCAGGAAATAGTTTTGTTCGAAGGGATATGTTGGCTAATGTCAAATTTAATATGGCATTTGAATTTGGTTATGGAGAAGATGGTGATTTCGGAATGAAGTTGCGAAATTTGGGTTATGATGTTTTGTATTTGCCCGAACCCGAAATTTTGCATTTGAAAGCCCCTATTGGCGGTTTTAGAACTAAGCCAGTATTGAGATGGCATAGCGATACCATTCAGCCTAAACCATCCCCAACTGTAATTTTGTATAACATAGTGCACAATTCCAGAGCACAAATCAATAGTTTTAAGACGACCTTGTTTTTTAAGTATTATAGGGTTCAAGAAATTAAAAACCCTATTAAATATTACATTCGTTTTCAAAAACAATGGGAACGAAGTGTGTTTTGGGCTAACGAATTAAGGAAACAAAATGAAGTTTAGTTTAGTGATCTGTACTTATATGCGTCCTCAATCGGTATTGCAATTGTTGCAATCGGTTCAGGAGCAAACTTTGTACCCTGATGAAATCCTGATTATTGATGGTTCAATAAATCGTGAAACGGAACTTGTTCTAAAAGAAAATCAATTTCAGCATTTGCATTATTTTGCTGTTCCAATAGAACATCGTGGTTTGACTAAACAGCGAAATTACGGAATAGAACGAGTAGGAATAACTATGGAAGTCGTCTGCTTTCTTGACGATGATACCGTTTTAGAAAAAAAATATTTTGAAGAAATAATTAAAACCTTCAATGAAAATCAGGATGTTTCTGGTGTTGGAGGTGTTGCTATAAATGAAAATAGTTGGATTGAAGTAGAACCCCAAAAAATATATGATTCGAGACGGTTTTGTTTGTGGGAAGGATTTGTTTACAAAGAAGGACAGCGCAATGTAGTGCGCAATTATTTGGGATTGCAATCTAATTTAGGACCTGGAAGAATGCCCGATTATTCACATGGTAAAACTTGTGGTTTTCCTTTGAATGGCAAAACCTATGAAGTAGATTTACTAATTGGAATGTCGTTTGCATTTCGAAAAAAAGTAGTCGATTTCATTCGATTTTCGTCTTATTTTGAGGGTTATGGTTTGTATGAAGATGCTGATTTTAGCATCAGAGCTTTGCAATTTGGTAAAAATGTTATTAATACCAATGCTCAATTGAGCCATTTTCATCATCCTTCAGGAAGACCAAATCAATATAGGTACGGCAAAATGGTAGTTCGCAACGGCTGGTATGTATGGAGAGTAAAAAATCCGAAACCCTCCTTAAAATCGAGAATAAAATGGCATTCCATCACTTTATTATTGACTTTAATCCGATTTATAAATACATTTACCACAAGTAAAAAAAAGGAATCCTTGACTGAAGCCTTGGGTCGAACTGTGGGTTGGTGGAGTTTGATAATTAGTAAACCGAAATAGAAATTAATATTTTCTTTCAAAAGATATAGTTACAACGGATGTTTAAACAAATTTATAATAGCATTTTATACGCATATTCTTTACAGCAATCTGATTTGTAATATAGCACTATTAATATAATTCAATACTTTTAGAAAATGTAAGAGCAAGTCATATTATTTTATTTTATAAACTCCCTACGCAAGAAGCAATTAATACCATATGAAAAACATCAAATATATTTTTGGATTCTATTTTCTACTGTTTTTGTATTTTTATTTTTTTACTTTAAATTTTAATTATGTTGAGGGCGATGACGCCTCCACTATTTTGTACCATTTATGTGGTCGCAATTCACAAATTCAACAACCCTACGCTACCTATAATTCTGGATTAGACTTTTTAATTGAAATATCCAGTCTCCATAGCGAAGCATCTATGCGTACTTTTGCGGTTTTGCTATCGTTTGTTTCCGGTTTTATTATACTTTTATTACTCGCAGTTTTTCTCGATATTTTCTTTGATGACGTTGAAAAGGTAGATGCTAAAAATAAATTTTATTTCTATTTTTTATTACCTTTTATTGTTCCTGATCTAATTTTTCATAGTCTAATTATTAATTCAGCTTACATCAGTTTTGTTTTCCTGCTGAGTTCATTAATTATATTCATTAAATTTTTAAAAACAAATCGAAATCTGTTTTTATATCTTTCAACTTTGTTATTTGGTCTTTCTATTCCGTTTAGATGGACTATGCTTATAGCACTTCCTCTTTATATGGGTTTTGCACTTTATTACAACCCGATTGAGTATTATTCCAAAAAAGTATGGCTATTATTTTTAAAAATTTGTGTAGCAAATGTAGTAGGAGTAATGCTGGCATTTGGTTTTATTTATATTACCGGATATAATCTTGAGGATATTTATAACACGATTATTTTTTCGGTTGGATACATCGAAAGTAATGAAAAATCAACTCTTGCTTTACTTGCAACTGCTTCTGCATTTTTGACACCATCATTGATTTTTCTTGTTTTGTTTGGATTTATTACTATTTATAAAAAAAGTAAAAGTCGCCCAAAATATTGTTTATCTATGCTGGGATTGATAGTATTGTCAATTTTGCCCTGCTTTGTCGTTGGCTTTTTTCCATCTTATAAGTTTTTAATTACATTGTTTCCAATGCTATTAATACTAATGTGTATCGGATTTGATTCTATACTAAATAAAAAACTGCCTCTTATTGGTTTTTTATTATTAGTTATTTTTCCTTGGTTTGTTGGAATACAATTGGATGTAAAAGGGACTTTTTGTGGACCGGGATTTGAATTAAACACGAAGAAAGAAGAATCGAGCTTACTACCCAATCCTAATCAAAGTATAAAAATAGATAGAGTTAATCTCAAATTAGATTCTGGTTTTTACCTTCCAATGCTTGAAGGTCCTAGGCCATTATATGGTTATTTTTATGTGTTATTTGGCAACGGTTGGAAAAATCAGATCACTTTGTTTACTAAAGAGCGGCAAAAAACACTTGAAATTTTAATTAATGATAAAAATGTAGTTTATATTCAATCTAGAAAAACTGCCTATTTTCAATGTGACTTGTATCAGAAGGGTTTCAGCACTCAAACAGGTTTCACTGAAGGTAAAAACATTCAGTATAGAAATTTCAAAAATAAAAATTCATCTATAACTGTAAATGTTGTTCCTGATAATTGCTCTAAAAATGAATGGATTGAGCACTATTTTAAAACCGATAAAAATGTTATTATCTATAGTAGTTCTCAATCGAATGAAATTCTTAAACTTCAGAAAAATAAAGAAAACAAAATTGAGCTTATAGGACCTTTCACAGTTATTAAAAAGTAAAATATAAATTGAATAAAAAATAGGTTTCAATTATTACTAGACTATTTTGTCCTTGTAATGTGTATTATAATCAATTACAAAAATCTTTTTTTGCGCCAAAATAATAAATGCTTATAAGGAGGGTAGTAGTTACTTTCATTTTTGTGCTTTTGACCAAAATTTAGCCGCTTCTATTTTTTAATCGTAAAGTTCAAAACTCAAAAATACAACACTTTTTTCTAGAGTATACTTTTTTAAAAGAAACTTTACCCTGTCCTATTTTAAATAAATAGACAGTTAGCTTACATATAATTACCCCCTTTTCTTCGCCTTAATCATCATTTCTAATTGATCCCACAATTCCTCTGGAATCGCTTCGAGAATGTTAAATTCGCCTGCGCCTTTCAACCATTCGCCACCATCTATAACAATAACTTCGCCGTTGATGTAGCCTGAAAAATCAGACACCAAATAAGCTGCCAAATTGGCTAACTCCTGATGATTTCCTACTCTTCCCAAAGGTACTTTTTTAGCCATATCAAACTTTTCGGCTAAGTCGCCAGGCAATAATCTATCCCAAGCGCCTTGGGTAGGAAAAGGTCCAGGAGCAATCGCATTCGAACGGATACCATATTTAGCCCATTCCACAGCAAGACTTCGGGTCATAGCTAAAACGCCTGCTTTGGCAGCGGCACTAGGCACAACATAGGCTGAACCGGTAAAGGCATAAGTGGTTACAATATTTAATATCGTCGATGACGTTTGCTTGGCTTCAATCCAATGTTTTCCGAAAGCTAGGGTGCAGTTTTTGGAGCCTTTGAGTACAATGTCAATCACGGTATCGAAAGCATTGGCCGATAATCTTTCGGTTGGGGAGATAAAATTTCCAGCGGCATTGTTGAGCAATACATCCACTTTGCCATACACTTTTAAGACTTCTTGTAGCATATTTTCGACTTGGTCGTAGTGCCTTACATCGCATTGAACTGCCAGACAAGTTCCGCCTGTTTCAGCTTCGAGTGCTGCGGCTGTAGCTTGTAGTTTCTCTAAATCTCGCGAACTGATGGCTACTTTTGCCCCTAATTCCATAAAATAGCGGGTCATGGCTTTGCCTAATCCGCTTCCGCCACCCGTTATCACAATGACTTTGCCTTTTAAGGCATCATCGCGAAGCATTTTTGCTGAAAAATCCATAGTTGTATTTCTTTAGTGATGTAAATATAAGGAAAAATGGGTAAATTGGTTAGTCGGTTAACGAATCATTAAAAACAGGCTAGTTGGCTAAAACATATCGCCATGCTTCACCGCGTTTCAATAGCTATCGGAACGCTTGCTCTTACAGCGGGTAGAATTTTAAACCCTACACAACCTTTTCGCTGCTTCTTCTAAAGTAGCATTGTCTTTGGCGAAGCAAAATCGGATGAGTTTTTGGTCTTTTCCATCTCCATAAAAAGAGGAAAGTGGAATGGCTGCCACACCATGTTCTTCAATCAATCGCTTGCAAAAATCAACGTCAGGTTCCTCTGAAATTGCAGCGTAGGAAACTAACTGAAAATAAGTTCCATTGCAGGGTAATAATTCAAATCGGCTGTTTTGGAGTAGTTTTCTAAAATAGTCTCGTTTTTCTTGGTAGAAACTACCTAGTTTAGACACGTCAACCACCTTTAAATAGTCACTTATTGCGGCTTGAGCTAGACTGTTGACACTAAAAACCAAGTATTGATGTACTTTTTTGATTTCCTTTGTCAAGTATTCCGGTGCCACGAGATAGCCCATTCTCCAACCTGTTATATGAAAAGATTTTCCAAAAGAGGAAACAATAATACTTCTGTGTGTTAATTTTTTTCTTGAATGTACGGAAATATGTATTTGTTCAAATGAAATGAATTCATAGACTTCATCGGATAGCAATAGAATATTTGGGTATTTTTCGACTAGGTTTTCTAGAGATTGAAAATCATTTTCTTTCCAAATTCTCCCTGTTGGATTGTGTGGACTATTGATGATTAACATTCGGGTTTTGGTTGTAATTGCGTTTTCAATTCGCTGCCAGTTGGGCGAATAATCGTCGTTTAATTCTACCCGAATGGCTTTGGCATTGCACAATAAGGTCGGTGCTTCGTAATTATCGAAACTGGGGTCCAGAATAAGGACTTCATCGTCTGTTTTAATTAACGCTACAATTGTAGTAAAAAGCGCTTGAGTCGCTCCAGCAGTTACCAATATTTCGGTTTCGGGCAACACTTTTCGCTGATAGGAGTCAAGAATCAGGGTAGCGATTTTGGTTAAAAGGGGCTGATAGCCTGATATTGGCAGGTATTGATGCACGTCTTTTTTAACCACTTCGGCTACGATGTCCACTAATTTTTCATCCAAATCAAAATTCGGAAATCCTTGTGCCAAGTTTATGGCATTGTATTCGGTTGCCATTTTAGACATGGTAGCAAAAATACTCGCGGTTACATTGGGGAGTTTAGACATATTTTGTTTTTATCTTTAAACCAGACAGGTCAGGCTAGTAATATCTCCAAAACACTTAGCGCTGCTTCGCTAATCTTAGTTCCTGGACCAAACACTGCTAACGCTCCAGCATCAAACAGAAACTGGTAATCTTGGGCAGGAATTACTCCTCCTACAACAACCATTATATCTTCACGACCGTATTTTTTGAGTTCGGCTATCACTTGAGGCACGAGAGTTTTGTGTCCGGCTGCTAGTGAAGAAACGCCAAGAATGTGCACGTCATTTTCTACGGCTTGTTTGGCGGCTTCGGCCGGGGTTTGAAAGAGTGGACCTATATCGACATCAAAACCCAAATCGGCATAACCTGTGGCGACTACTTTGGCACCTCTGTCGTGTCCGTCTTGTCCCATTTTAGCAATCATTATTCTTGGTCGACGACCTTCTTTTAGGGCAAATTCGTCAGCTAGTTGTTTGGCTTTTTCAAAGCTTTTATCGTCTTTTATTTCTTTGCTATACACACCACTAAAGGATTTAATTTGTGCTTTGTATCTTCCGAAAACGGTTTCTAGGGCATCGCTAATTTCACCCAAAGTGGCGCGGTTTCGCGCTGCTTCGATGGCTATTTCTAGTAGATTTCCTTCGCCGGTTTGAGCACAAAAGGTTAGTTTTTTGAGTGAAAGTTGTACTTTTTCGGCATCACGAGATGCTTTAATTTTTTCTAATTGCTCGATTTGCTGTTTACGTACCATTTGGTTGTCGACATCAAGAATCTGCAATGGATCTTCTTTTTCTAATCGGTATTGGTTGACTCCTACAATAATGTCTTGACCGCTGTCGATTCTTGCTTGTTTTCTCGCGGCGGCTTCTTCGATGCGCAGTTTTGGAATTCCAGATTCAATAGCTTTGGTCATTCCTCCCAATTCTTCCACTTCTTCGATAAGTTTCCAAGCATTTTGAGCTATTTCATTGGTCAAACTCTCAACATAAAAACTTCCTGCCCAAGGATCAACTGTTTTGGTGATTTTGGTTTCCTCTTGTAAATAAATTTGGGTATTTCGGGCAATTCGTGCTGAAAAATCGGTTGGCAAAGCAATGGCTTCGTCGAGTGCATTGGTATGCAAAGATTGAGTTCCGCCAAAAGCTGCTGCTGCTGCTTCGATAGTGGTTCGGGCAACATTGTTGAATGGATCTTGCATCGTCAAACTCCAACCTGATGTTTGGCAATGGGTTCTCAACGCTAATGATTTATCGTCTTTTGGATTGAATTGTTTGACAAGTTTTGCCCAAATCATTCGTCCAGCCCGCATTTTTGCAATTTCCATAAAATGGTTCATTCCAATAGCCCAGAAAAACGAAAGGCGAGGAGCGAAGTCGTCTATTTTCATACCTGTTGCCAGTCCTATTCGAATGTATTCTAAACCGTCTGCAAGTGTGTAAGCCAACTCAATATCGGCAGTCGCTCCCGCTTCTTGCATGTGATAACCAGAAATAGAAATCGAGTTGAATTTGGGCATTTTCTTGCTTGTGAATTCAAAGATATCAGCAATGATTTTCATGGAAGGAGTTGGTGGATATATGTAGGTATTTCGCACCATAAATTCTTTCAGAATGTCGTTTTGTATTGTTCCTGAAAGTTGTTCTGGGTTGACAGCTTGTTCTTCGGCGGCGACAATATAGAATGCCATGATAGGTAAAACAGCTCCGTTCATAGTCATTGAAACCGACATTTCTCCTAATGGAATCTGGTCAAATAATACTTTCATATCTTCAACTGAATCAATGGCTACGCCTGCTTTTCCTACATCGCCTACCACACGTTCGTGATCAGAATCATAACCACGATGAGTGGGTAAATCGAAAGCTATCGAAAGTCCTTTTTGTCCAGCAGCAAGGTTTCGGCGGTAAAAAGCATTGCTTTCTTCGGCGTTAGAAAATCCTGCATATTGCCGAATAGTCCAAGGACGGCGAACATACATTGTAGTATAAGGTCCACGTAAATTGGGTGCAAAGCCTGCTCCAAAATCGAGATGTTCGAGGTTCTCAATGTCTTTTTCTGAGTAGGTCGGTTTAATGGAAATCCCTTCAGCTGTCAAGAAATTTTTTTCTTCTAGCTTCCCTTTTCCAGCTACTAGCTTTCCACTTCCATCTTCCGACTGTTCTATTTTAATATGTTGGACATTTTTTCTCATTAGAATTTGACTTAGAAAGCTAAAGTGTTTAGGGTTTAAATTTTTTCTATTCTTCTAAACTTTAAGTTGTATTGTATATTTAGATGTTACAAATTATTTTAAAATTCAGCCATCTATTTTTTCACTTCAAGTTCCCAACTCCCAACTTCCATCTTCTCATTTTTGCTTCACCTGTTCGCCTTTCAGGCTCGAGTCAACAATTTTATAGGACCATTTTAGGTGTGTATAGCTCGAATTTCGACTTCCAATTAATCCAGAACTAAGAGTTGTTCCACCGCCTATTGCAAAGAGTAAAAATGCAGCATCACTTCCTCCGGAGGCTGCAATTATTGATGCTCCGATAAGAGCCGCTCCTGAAATTAATACCACCGTTTTGAAAGTTGCTACTGATTTGGGTTGGTTTTTGATGCTTTGCAGGCTATCTATTGCAATCTTGTGATTGTTGACCGTAAAGCTCAAACTATCTGTAAATGTAAGATTCCCAACCCATTTTTTATGGTCCAAAGTTCTAATTTTCACACGTTGATTTTCTTCAAATACTGTTATTTGGCCGTTCTTAAGATTGGTTATTTGCAAGGTTCTGTGTTGGGCAAAAGCCGAGAATGAAAAGAACAATACTAGTAAATAGATTTTATTTGTCATAATGGTTTGTTTTTGAATTAATTTTCTTGTTTTAGGCGGTCTTGTTCTACTTTTTCAGACAATCGTTTTTCAATTATGGGTGAAATTAAGGTTTTTCGAGGTTTTATTTTTACAAAAGGAAACAATTCTAAATTGTCCTTCATGAGGTCTTTTTTGTTGGGATATTTGTTTGTTCCAACTAAGATTTCTTTGCCCGAATCGAATAATTCCTGCTCCTTGTCGGCACTTTCTTGGATTTTCCTTTTGATGATTCCATCGTTGAGTTGCTTCAAGAAGCCGCCGTTGGCTTCAATGTCTTTGAATAATACCAAAGCTTTTTCTGCTAATTGATTTGTCAGACTTTCTATGTAGTAACTTCCGTCCGCAGGATTGTTGACTTTGTCGAAATAACTTTCATGTTTGAGAATAAGGAGTTGATTTCTGGCTATTCTATCGCCAAATACATTGTCTTTATGATACAAAGAATCGTAAGCTAGATTGGCAATAGAGTCTGCTCCGCCCAGAATTGCACTCATACATTCAGTCGTAGTGCGTAACATGTTTACATTGTAATCATATAGTGTTTTGTTGCGTTTTGTAGGTGAAACTAATAAGTGACAATCGAATTTGTGGTTGTATTCTTTTGCAATTAGATTGAAAAGGACTCTTAAAGCTCTAAGTTTTGCAATTTCAAAAAAGTAATTTGTACCAACCGAAACTTCGAATACTATCGGTTGGCTGATGGTTGTAATGCGGTTGAAATATTCATTGGCGTGAGCCAAACTATACCCAATTTGTTGTAACATATTGGCGCCAGCATTTTGATATAGGCCGCTATTTATACTGATTATGGAAACATTTGTTGCGTCTGCCGAAATCAAATTTAGCGTGTCGAAATTCGTTTTTTCTTTGGTCGAAAACCAATTTCCCTCCTTGGCTAATTGACCAATAGCATCGAAGTTGCAGTATATTTTTGCTTTTTTTCCTTTGGATAAAGACTCTATCTTTTTTACAAAATCTTTAGAAAGGAAAGAAAGATTGAAATAAATAGTAATTTTTTCAATGTCAATGTTTTGCAATAGTTTTGCTGGTTCTATTTTATCGTCATCGATGGTAAAACGGATGCTTTCTGCACCTCGCTTGATACTATCTATAGCTCTATAATTTGATTTTTCGAGGTCGTGTACATAGATGTTTTGGCAAATGGTAAAGTCGGTTGCTTTTGTATTTATATTGGATGTATTTACAAATTCGTCTTTATGATAAAATGGTTTTACTTTGATGTTTTCAGGCGAATTCCAGATTAGGGTTTCGTTGTAGTCGGCTCCGTTGAGTTCAAACTGGATTTTTTGTTTCCATTGTTTGGAGGAAACGGGATTGAAATCATCGAATAAATTTTTCATTTGCTGCGTTCGGTATTTATGGCGTTTCCTTAGAAAATTTACTTTTGTAATCTTCTCGATACAATCCTGATAAAAATCGGGACTAATCGAAGTGACGTGTACTATAACTTACCTTCGAATCTATTTTTTTACATCTTTTTCGATGGTGTCGCCTTCAAATTCAATGATATATAAGTCTTCGCTGTCTTTTTTCATATAGTATTTTTCGCGGGCGTATTTTTCTGTTTCGTCAGGATTGTTCAATTTTTTGATTTTTTCCTGATCTTTCCTGATCTCTTCTTGGTAATATTCTTTATTGTCTTTAAGTTCCTTTATTTGATTGTCTAAAACGCGATGACCAAAATAGGAATAGTTGTCCAAGAATACCATCCAAATGACAAATGACAATAGTACCCAAATGTATTTGTTGCTTAAAAATTTAAACCAGGGTTTGTCTTTGTATGGGTTTGTCATAACAACACACGATTGTTTTAAAATTATTTCGAATGAAATCCTAATGCCCTAGCCCTGATGGAAGGGAAAATTCTTCCGATTTTTCTTCGGGAGATTACTTCACTATGCTTTTATTTCCATCGGAGTTCAGTGAACTTTGTTTTGGAATGACAGCAGGAAAAAGCTCCAAATAATTTATTTTATAAAATTACAAAAAAATTATAAGATTCGTTGATTTATTACAGCTCGAACTACATCAATGGCGACGGTGTTGTATTTATCGTTGGGGATGATGATGTCGGCAAATGCTTTTGTGTTTTCTATAAATTGTTGGTGCATTGGTTTTAGCGTGGTTTGGTAGCGGTTTAAAACTTCCTCCATATCGCGTCCTCGCTCAGCAATATCTCGTTTTAATCGTCGAATTAGCCGTTCGTCAGAATCGGCGTGAACGAATATTTTAATGTCGAATAACTCTCGAAGTTCTGGATTGGAAAGAATTAAAATGCCCTCGACAACCATTACTTTTCGGGGATGTGTCACGATGGTATCTGCGGTTCTGTTGTGTATGGCAAAAGAATATACAGGCTGATTGATGGTTTTGCCTTCTTTAAGTTCCTTGAGATGTTGTACTAATAAGTCGAAATCGATAGCTCTTGGATGGTCAAAGTTGGTTTTTGAACGCTCTTCGTAGCTTTCGTCTGAGGATTTTTTGTAATAAGAATCTTGAGCAATTATACCAACTTCTGTATGCGGCAATTCATTCATTATTTGATGAACTACGGTTGTTTTTCCTGAGCCTGTTCCGCCTGCAATTCCTATTATCAGCATAAAAATGTCGTATTACGTTTTTGTTGGAACAAAAATAAGTATTTATTGATTTATATTGGTACATTATTCTTGAAACCTATATAACTTATTCAATATACTTTACTTACTCAAATACATTTTTCTTCTGGAATACAACTCATAGAATTGGTCGTCTTTCAAATCGTCAATAAACAAGATGCTTTCTCCAGTTGACTTCATTTCTGGTCCCAAAGCTTTATTCACATTATGGAACTTGCTGAAAGAGAAAACAGGTTGCTTGATGGCATATCCTTTCAACTGTGGATTGAATGTGAAATCCGTCACTTTATTTTCACCTAGCATCACTTTAGTAGCATAATTTACGTAGGGTTCGCCATACGCTTTTGCGATAAACGGCACTGTTCGTGACGCTCTTGGATTCGCTTCGATGATATAAACAATATCGTCTTTTATCGCAAACTGTATGTTTATTAAACCAACGGTTCGCAAAGCCAAGGCAATTTTCTTAGTATGATCTTTAATTTGCGTCATCACAAATTCACCTAAATTAAACGGTGGCAAAGTGGCGTTACTATCACCTGAGTGCACTCCGCAAGGCTCGATGTGTTCCATTATCCCAATGATGTACACGTTTTCACCATCGCAAATCGCATCGGCTTCGGCTTCAATCGCTCCATCCAAATAATGATCCAAAAGCAATTTATTACCTGGAATGGTTTTCAATAAATTGATGACGTGTTCTTCCAGTTCCTGTTTGTTGATTACGATTTTCATTCCTTGACCGCCCAAAACATAGGAAGGACGAATCAATAAAGGAAAATCCAAAGTATCCGCCAAAGCTGAAGCTTCATCAGCTGTCTCTGCAATTCCAAACTGTGGAAAAGGAATTTTTAGTTCAGTTAAAAGTTCCGAAAATCTTCCTCTATCTTCGGCTAAATCCAAAGCATCGAAGCTGGTTCCAATAATTTTTATGCCGTATTTGGCCAATTTTTCAGCAATTTTTAAAGCCGTTTGTCCTCCTAATTGCACGATAACACCTTCTGGTTTTTCGTGTTG
>NZ_JANPFL010000002.1:0-42197 GCF_031423415.1 Flavobacterium sp. | reverse complement strand
CGTTTCAAGTAAAATCAAAAGCGATGCTAAAACATTTGCTAAGGGTAATCCTGAAAAAGAATTAAAATATTTGGATTCCATTGGAAAGGAAAATGTGTTCAATCTTGGGTTTACCAATTTTACTTTCAACGAAGTAAAAGACAAGCAAATCAATAAAGGTCTTGACTTAGAGGGAGGTATCAACGTGATATTGCAAATTTCAGTTAAAGATGTTTTGAAAGGATTAGCTAATAATTCTAAAAATCCAGTTTTTAATAAATCCCTAGCCGATGCAACTGCAAATATGCAGGGAAATAAATCATACATCGACAAGTTTTTTGAAGCTTTTGAGGCTAACTCGAAAGGAACGGTAAAATTGGCTTCTCCTGATATTTTCGCAAACAGAACTTTGCAAGGAGAAATCGATTTTAAAATGACCGATAGTGAGGCTCAAAAAGTAATCAGACGAAAAGTAGATGAATCTGTAGATAGTGCTTTTGGAGTATTAAGAAAACGTATAGACAAATTTGGTGTTACTCAACCGAACATTCAAAAATTAGGCGAAACTGGAAGAATTCTTGTAGAACTTCCTGGTGCAAAAGACGTTGATAGAATTAAAAAGTTATTACAAAGTACGGCTCAATTGGAGTTTTGGGAAACCTATAAAATTGAAGAAATTGGTAATTTCTTGATGGCTGCAAATGAGGCATTGAAGAAAACTGAAATCAAAACTACCGAAGTTAAAACGGTGGCCAAAGATACATTGAGTGCTTTATTAACTGACAAAAAAGATTCAGTTGATGCTAAAAAAGGGAATAATCCAATTCTGGATAAAATTATTCAACAAGGTGGCGGACCAGTTTTGGGTATGTTTGCACCTAAAGATACTGCAGCTGTTGGAGGTTATCTAAGAAGAGCTGACATCAGAGCTTTATTGGCACCAGACCAGTTTTATGCTAAATTTGTTTGGGGGAAACCAACAACGCTTACTGATGCAAAAGGAAAAGTTATTGATGCGGTAGAACTGTATGCATTAAAAGGTAACAGAGACAATGTTGCATCAATGGGTGGAGGAGTTGTTACCGACGCTAAAGATACTTTTGATCAATCAGGAAAACCAGCAGTTTCGATGCAAATGAATGGTCAAGGAGCAAAAGCTTGGGAAGAATTGACAGGTAGAGCTTATACGCAAAAAAGTAGTATTGCTATTGTTTTGGACAATATTGTTTATTCGGCTCCAGGTGTTTCTAGTGGACCAATTTCAGGTGGAAGATCAGAAATTTCGGGAAATTTTGAAATTGCAGAAACAAAAGATTTAGCTAATGTACTAAGAGCTGGTAAACTTCCCGCCGCTGCAGACATCATCCAATCTGATGTTGTAGGTCCATCATTGGGTCAAGAAGCAATAGATAATGGAACGAATTCAGCACTTTTAGGATTGCTATTAGTATCACTGTGGATGATGGTGTATTACGGAAGAGCTGGTTGGTATGCTAATATTGCATTGGCGGTAAACTTATTATTCTTATTTGGAATCTTAGCCAGTTTAGGTGCTGTACTTACACTTCCGGGTATTGCTGGTATCGTGTTGACAATGGGAACTGCGGTAGATGCGAATATCATTATCTATGAAAGAGCAAAAGAAGAATTACGTTCGGGTAAAACATTAGATGAAGCCGTTATAGCCTCGTACAGTTGGAAAGGAGCAATGCGTTCTATTGTAGATGCGAATGTTACTCACATCTTAACGGGTGCCGTATTGTTTATTTTTGGTTCAGGACCGATCAAAGGTTTTGCAACTACATTATTAATAGGTATAATAACCTCTTTGTTTACATCTATCTTTATTGCTAGAATCTTCATTGACAGAAGAATTTTACAAGGTGGGAAATTATCATTTGTTACTAATTTTTCTAAAAACTTCTTTACCAACTTCCATTTTGATTTCCTTAAAATCAAAAAATGGACGTATGCTTTTTCAGCAATTGTAACTATTGTAAGTATTTATTCATTAGCTACAAATGGTTTAGATCAAGGAGTTGACTTTGTTGGAGGTAGAACTTTCCAAATCCGATTTGAAAAACCGGTAGAAGTTGAAGGAATAAAAGCAGAATTAGTTAAAGTTTTTGACGGAAGTGCCGAGGTTAAAATTATTGGTAATAACAATCAATTAAAAATAACTACAAAATACAAAGTTGCAGAACACGGAAGTGAGGCAGACGAAGAAGTTAACAAATTATTATATGATAATTTGAAAAAACATTATTCTGCTGGATTGACTTATGATAAATTTGTAAATGCTTATGAAGGTAAACAATTGGGTATTTTACAAGCTTCTAAAGTGGGACCAACAGTGGCTGAGGATATTAAAAACAACGCTTATTGGGCAGTTCTTGGAGCCATGCTTATTGTAGGATTGTATTTGGTTATCAGTTTTAGAAAATGGCAGTATAGTTTGGGTGCGATTGCAGCGGTAGTTCACGACGTAATATTTGTATTGGGAATTTATTCATTGTGCTATAAATTTATGCCCTTCGGAATGGAGATTGATCAGCACTTTATTGCAGCGATTCTGACCGTTATTGGATATTCAATGAATGATACTGTAATTGTATTTGACAGGGTTCGTGAATTTTTAGGAGGTAAAAAAGCCAAAGGAAATTTCAATAGTATCGTAAATCAATCTATTAATAGTACAATGTCAAGAACCATCAATACTTCATTAACTATGATTTTGGTATTATTGATTATGTTTGTTTTTGGTGGAGATTCAATTAGAGGATTTATTTTTGCAATGCTTATTGGTATTATTGTAGGAACGTATTCTTCGTTATTCATTGCAACTCCAGTTTTGTGTGATACAATGTCAGAAGAGGAGCATTTAAGAATCGAAATAGAACACAATACTTAGAATAAAAGTTTTATAATTATTGAAAAGACTCGAGTAAAATTCGAGTCTTTTTTTTGATATAAATATTTTGCGATGTCGTCACTACAGGAAAAGTGTTTAAAATATATAGTACTTATTGTAGTTTCGATAGCTGTAGCAGTCTATCAGAGCTTTGATGTCGAGTCATGCAGCTACTACTAATTTTCTAGGACAACCTATTAATAATATTAACTTTGTTTTTTACCAACGCTAAGTATTGCCGAAGTGTTGTTCAGTTTGTTGATAGTTTTTTTTAGACAAAACCAAATACTTCCTTTAACGGGGGATATTATAAAAAAACACCCCCAAATAGTGTCTAACTTTTTGGGGGTATTCTATTATATAACGATTTTGTTGCTATATTTTTTTTACTAAATTAGATGTGAACAGGTTTTTCTGCAGTAAAAACAAAATACAACCCTATTAATATAAAAGGAATACTGAGCCATTGTCCGGTAGATAAGAGGCCTAAAGCACTTTCGAAGCCACCTTGACTTTCTTTTACATATTCCACAATAAAACGAACTGACCACAAAAGTACAAGAAAAAGACCAAATAAAAACCCTGATTTTTCTCTTGCGTCGGTTTTCCAATACAAGAAAAAGAGTATGGCGAAAACAAAAATATAACAAACGGCTTCATACAATTGTGCAGGGTGTTTAGCAGGAACTTGAAGTAATAAATCAGCAAACTGTGGGTTGGTTGCTATGGCATTGTAAGCCTCATTTGGCGATGCTAATTGTGTTGAATTCACCGCTTCTCGCGCAGTAAACTGATCCCGTACAAATCGAATTCCAAAAGGAGAATTAGTTACGTTTCCAACAATTTCTGAATTGAAAAAGTTGCCTAAGCGGACGAATATCGCTCCACTTGCCACAGCAATAACAATTCTATCTAAAATCCACATTTGAGGTCTTCTCAAAATGTTTTTACTAAAAAAGTACATTGTGATTATTATTGAAATAGCTGCTCCATGGCTTGCCAAACCTTGATAACCTGTGAATTCCCAGCCATTTATGAAGTGAAAAAGTGTTCCTTCGGGATTTTCTCTAATGGGTAAAAGAATTTCAACTAAATGATTGCGATAATATTCCCAATCGTAGAAGAAAACATGACCCAAACGAGCTCCAGCCAATGTAGCCAAAACGATCCAAATAAATAAGGAGTCTAATTTTTCCAACGATTCGTAGTCACGTTCAAATATTTTTTTCATTATGAACCAACCCAATCCAAAAGCGATTACAAACATCAGACTATAAAAGCGAATTACAAAAAAACCTAAATCAATTCCTTCTGACGGATTCCAAATTATATTTAATGCTTGTGTCATATACTGTTTTTTATAGATTGTAAAAATATATATTTAAAGAAGAGTATGTCTTTATAAAAAGTTAATGTTTGTGAGAGCTTTTGTTTTTAGACTCAATGCTTTGAATTGATTGTGATGAGGACGGCACAGGGTCATAGTCCGTTTTTCCCCAAGGGTGACAACTCATTATCCTTTTTATTCCTAAATAACCACCATAAAATAACCCATGCTTTTGTAAAGCCTCAATCATATAACTCGAACAAGTAGGCTCAAATCTACAAGTGGAGGGCGTAAATGGAGAAATCGCAGTTTGGTAAATCCGAACCAAAAAGACAAAAGGAAATATAAGGGTTTTCTTTAACATACTTTATCAGAGTGTTCAGTGTTCAGTCTATGAGTGTTCAGTCTATGAGTGTTCAGTTTATGAGTGACTAGTGTTCAGTTGCATAGTGTTCAGTTAATAAGTGTTTAGATACTATTATATAAAATTTTTAGTAATCTGTCTACAACCTGTTCCCGAAGCTTCGGGACTAAATTCTGCAATCTGATTACTGATAAATGTAACTGACCACTAAAAAACTGACCACTGACCACTAAATTATTGGATACTAAAAGTAGTTCCTTCTTTTCCGTCTTTCAACTGAATTCCTAAAGCAATCAATTGATTTCTTATTTGATCTGACATTGCAAAATTTTTGTTGGCTCTAGCCTCATTTCGCATACCTATTAACATATTGACTACACCTTCTAGTTTTTCGTTGTTGTTTTCAACACCTTTTTCGTCTTTAAGTCCCAAAACATCAAAGATAAAAGTACTTATCGAATGGCTGAATAATTTTAAATCTTCGGCAGTCAAGCTGGCAGAATTATCATTTAACAAATTGATGTACCGAATTCCTTCAAATAAATTAGCAATTAGAATTGGAGTATTAAAATCGTCATTCATTGCGTCATAACAATTTTGATTCCAATCGGTTACTGAGAAAGAGGAAGTCGTGTTGGGCTGAATGGTTGCCATCAATTTTACACCTTCAAGCAATCTGTTTAATCCTTTTTCACTGGCTACCATGGCTTCGTTCGAAATATCCAAAACACTGCGGTAATGCGCTTGCAAAAAGCAAAATCGAACCACGTTGGGTTGAAATTTCTTTTCAAAAAAAGTATTTTCGCCCGAAAGCAATTCCATTGGTAAAATATAATTTCCAGTCGATTTACTCATTCGTAAACCGTTCATCGTAAGCATATTGGTATGCATCCAAATATTTACTGGTGTAGTTCCGTTACACGCTTTTCCTTGAGCCACTTCGCATTCATGATGAGGGAATTTCAAGTCCATTCCGCCTCCGTGAATATCAAAATGTTCTCCTAAATATTTGGTGCTCATTGCGGTACATTCCAAATGCCAACCTGGAAAACCTTCGCCCCAAGGAGAATTCCAACGCATTATGTGTGCAGGAGAAGCATTTTTCCACAAGGCAAAATCTTGCGGATTTTTCTTTTCGTTTTGACCGTCTAAATCTCTAGTGTTGGCAAATAATTCATCAATATTTCGGTTACTTAATTCACCATAATTTAATCCTTTTTTGTTGTATTCATAAACATCAAAATAGACAGAACCCTCAGTTTCATATGCAAAACCATCGGAAATTAGTTTTTGAATGAGTTCTATTTGTTCAATAATATGTCCCGTTGCTGTAGGCTCAATTGTGGGAGCTAAAAAATTAAATTTTTCTAAAACCTGATGAAAATCGACTGTGTATTTTTGGACCACTTCCATCGGCTCCAATTTTTCTAGCCGAGATTGTTTTACAAAACGGTCATTTTCTACATTTCCGTCATCGGTCAAATGTCCAGCATCGGTAATATTTCTAACATAACGTGTTTTGTAACCCAAATGCAAAAAATACCTGAAAATTACATCAAAAGACATAAAAGTTCTCACATTTCCAAGATGGACATTGCTGTAAACCGTAGGTCCACAAACATACATTCCAACATTTCCTTCGTGAATGGGCACAAAATTTTCTTTTTCTCCCGAAAGCGTATTGTATATTTTTAAATTTTGGGATTTGTATAGAGGCATTCTTGCGTGATTTGTGATTTGCTGTAAAAACAATAAACTTTTAAAACTTCGTTTCTAGCTTTATATATTCTAAAAGTTCTCTGCGAGTTTGTTCTTCTTTAAATTTACCCCCAAATTCAGAGGTTACCGTGCTGCTTTCGATGTCTTTTATTCCTCTTGAATTGACGCAAAGGTGTTTGGCATCAATAATACACGCCACGTCTTGAGTACCTAAAGCAATTTGAAGTTCTTGTACAATTTGCATCGTTAAGCGTTCTTGAACCTGAGGTCTTTTCGAATAAAACTCAACTATTCTGTTTATTTTTGATAGTCCAACAACCCTTCCGTTTGAGATGTAACCAACATGCGCTCTTCCTATTATGGGAAGTAAATGGTGTTCACAAGTAGAGTATAGGGTTATGTTTTTTTCGACTAGCATTTCTCCATACTTGTAGCCGTTTTCAAATGTCGAGGCTTTGGGTTTTCGGGAAGGATTTAGACCCCCAAAAATTTCCTTTACAAACATTTTGGCTACTCGATTGGGAGTTCCTTTTAAGCTATCGTCTGTCAAATCCATTCCGAGTGTAAGCAAAATATTTTCGACATCTTTTTTTATTCTTTCGATTTTTTCATCGTCCGATATATCAAAAGCGTCTTCTCTTACTGGGTTTTTTGCTGATGAACTAATATGATTGTTTCCTATTTCGTCCTGAAATTCTTCGTTGTTTATCATTAAAAGTTACAATTATTGTAAAATAAATTAGGGAGTAAAGATAATTAATTAAAGCTAAAAAATTTCTATAGCTTTTAATAATTAATTCTGATAAATTGTGTTCAATTTTGAAAATGAAATTATGAGTTTTCTTATTTTGAATTATAGACTTTAATGGCTTCTTTTAAGATTTGTACAGCACGAATTAAATCTTCTTTTTTCAATACATAAGCAATTCGAACTTGATTCAAACCTACTCCTGGAGTCGAATAAAATCCCGCTGCAGGAGCTACCATTACGGTTTCTCCATCTAAATTATAGCTTTCAAGTAGCCATTGTGCAAAATCATCGGTATTATCTACAGGCAGTTGCGCAATGCAATAAAAAGCCGCTTTTGGAGTGGTCACGATTACACCTTCAATTTTATTTAACTCAGTAATTAACGCGTCTCTTCGTTCTCTGTATTCAGAAATTACTTCGTCAAAATAACTTTGAGGAGTATCAATTGCAGCTTCGCAGGCGATTTGTTCAATTGTTGGAGGGCATAAACGAGCCTGAGCAAATTTCATTGAGGCACCAATAACTTCTCTATTTTTAGTAACCATACAGCCAATTCGAGCACCACACATGCTGTATCTTTTGGAAACAGAATCAATCATAATGACGTTTTGTTCAATTCCTTTTAGGTTCATAACCGAAAAGTGTTTGTCTCTGTCGTCGTATATAAATTCGCGATACACTTCGTCGGCAATTAGAAATAAGTCGTGTTTTTTAACCAATTCTCCTAATTGATTAATTTCTGATTCGGAATACAAATACCCAGTTGGATTATTTGGATTACAGATTAAAATCGCTTTGGTTTTTGGAGTAATCGTTTTTTCAAATTCTGCAATCGTTGGCAAGGTAAAACCGCTTTCGATGTTAGAAATCACAGGTACAACTCTTGCGCTTGATTCTGCTGAAAAAGCACTGTAATTGGCATAAAATGGTTCTGGAATAATGACTTCGTCCTCCGGATCCATAATGCTGCCAAGCGCAAATAATAATGCCTCAGAACCACCTGTAGTAATCATTATATCTTCAAACGAAACTCTTACATTTTGACTGGTGTAGAATGAAGCTAGTTTTTTTCTGTAACTTTCATAACCTGCTGAAGGACCATATTCTATAATATCTAAATCAATATTTTTTATGGCTTCAATGGCTTTTTCTGGACTTTTTATATCGGGTTGACCAATGTTTAAATGATATACTTTATGACCTTTTAGTTTGGCCAAGTCAGCAAATGGAGCCAACTTTCGAATTGGCGATTCGGGCATTTTTCGACCTCTAATTGAAATGCTAGGCATGTTTGTGAAAATTTGGTGCAAATTTGCGATTTTTTTTTCGAAATAAATCGATTCGATTCTGTTTATTTGTTAATAAAAGACCTTTAATATTCAATATTTTACTATTTTTATGAAAATATATTAGGATGAGACTACTATTCATTTTTTGTTTTTTTACTATTTCTACTTTACCGGTTTTTGGACAGGATGAATTTCAGTTTGAAAATGGAACCGATAAAGTAATTATCCCTTTCAAAATTATCAATAATTTAATATTTATTCCCATAAAAGTTAATAAGGTTGAATTGTACTTTCTCTTAGATTCTGGTGTTGAAGAAACCATTCTTTTTAGTATGGAAGATAAGAAAGAGGTAAGTTTTTTTAATGTTGAAAAGATATCTTTGAGAGGTTTGGGAAGTGAAACATCCATAGAAGGGTTAAAATCTAAAAATAACACTTTAGAAATTAAGGATCTAAAATCTGAAAATCACTTATTGTATATTGTTTTAGATCAAAGTTTTAACTTATCATCACACATTGGAATTCCTGTAAATGGTATTATTGGTTATAATTTTTTAAAATCGAATCTAGTTGAAATTAACTATGACAGAAAACGAATTACGGTATATAAAGATAATGAAAAGAATAGAAAACGAATAGTAAACAAATATCAAATGGTTCCCATAACTATCGAAAAATCAAAACCATATGTACTAGGTACTGCTAGTATCGATTCTTCCGAGATTTCGACGAAATTATTAATTGATATCGGCAATAGTGATGCCCTTTGGCTTTTTGAAAATAAAGATAAGTCAATAAAAATTCCGGCAAAAAATTTTGAAGATTATTTAGGAAAAGGGTTTAGTGGAGATGTTGAGGGAAGAAGAGCTCAAATTAAAAAATTTACTTTTTCAAAATTTGCATTTAGTAATCCGATAGTAGCTTTTCCTGATTCGACTTCTATAAAAAATGTTAGAATGGTAAAAGATCGCGCTGGTTCAATAGGTGCCGAAATTTTAAAAAGATTCAATTTAGTTTTTGACTATCCAAACCAACAATTATTTATAAAGAAAAACAGCCACTATAAAACACCTTTTTATTATAATAAAAGCGGCATCGAAGTTCAACACGATGGTTTGCAATGGGTTCAAGAGACGGTTAGTCTTGAAACTGTTCCAATTATAATAGGGAATGCTGTT
Organism: Flavobacterium sp.; assembly: GCF_031423415.1. Taxonomy (GTDB): domain Bacteria; phylum Bacteroidota; class Bacteroidia; order Flavobacteriales; family Flavobacteriaceae; genus Flavobacterium. The sequence continues at coordinate 32,679 of NZ_JANPFL010000002.1, read as the reverse complement.
GATAATAGAGGTAACAATTCAAATAATAATTTTAAATATAAATTTGTTTTAAAGCCAATTTACATAATTGCAAATGTTCGAAAGAATTCACCTGCGTCCGTCAGTGGACTGCAAAAAGGAGATGTAATTGTTAGCATTAATCAAAAACCTGGTTATGAATTCACTTTAGAAAAAATAAATTCAGTATTGAAATCTGAAGAGGAAAATTGGATAACTTTTGAAGTTGAACGTGAAAGCCAAATTCTAAAGTTTAAATTTCAATTGCTGAATGTATTATAAAACAAAACGCTTCTTAAAATTAATTACAAAGCGTCTTTACGAATTTTTATAGGTTTTAATCAGCAATAACATCGCCCTTAATTTTCAAAGGAATTCTGCCACCTTCATAATTTACGGCGTTTGATTCTACGGTAATAGTTTTTCGTATTGGACCAGGTATCATGCTGTATTTTACTTCAATTTTTCCAGTTTTCCCTGGCATTACAGGGTCGTTAGGTTTTGAAGGTATCGTAAAACCTGGAGTTGAAAGCACATTGCTAATAATTAAAGGGGCATCTCCAGTGTTTGTAAATTCAAAATAACGAACACCATTATCATTTTTTTTAGCGGTAGTTCCATAATCTATAGTATTGTCTTTTGCCTTAAATTCAATTTTAGGACCTTGGGCAAAACCGAAACTACTCATCAATACCATTGCTATTAAAGTGGCTCTATTTTTCATTTTGATTTTTTTTTAAATTCTGTTCAGTAAAATTACCTTTTTTAATTAAGCGTACAATTATTTATTTCTCTTTTTATACTGTACTTAATTATTTACTTTTGTTCCCTCTTTTAATTACAAATATCAGACCAAAGTATAATTTTGGTTTTAACAGTTGCTTTTTTATGACAATTCCTGCACAATTTGACGCAAAGACTATTGAAAATAAGTGGTATGACTACTGGATGAAGAACAATTATTTCCATTCGGAACCCGACCACAGAACGCCATATACCATTGTAATTCCTCCGCCAAACGTGACTGGAGTTTTACACATGGGACATATGATGAACAATACTATTCAAGATGTTTTGATAAGAAGAGCGCGGTTGAAGGGTTTCAATGCTTGCTGGGTTCCTGGAACAGACCACGCTTCGATTGCTACTGAAGCTAAAGTGGTAGCGAAACTAAAATCCGAAGGAATCAATAAATCCGATTTAAGTCGTGAAGAATTCCTAAAACACGCATACGATTGGACTGACAAATATGGAGGAACAATCTTAGAACAATTGAAACAATTAGGTTGTTCTTGCGATTGGGATAGAACCAAATTCACAATGGATCCTGATATGTCGGCATCGGTAATTAAATCTTTTGTTGATTTGTATAACAAAGGCTTGATTTATCGTGGTTATCGAATGGTCAATTGGGATCCAGAAGCCAAAACTACTTTGTCGGATGAAGAGGTGATTTATGAAGAGCGTCAAGGGAAATTATATTTTTTGAAATATAAAATTGTAGATTCGACAGAATTTGTTGTTGTTGCAACAACAAGACCTGAAACCATTTTTGGTGATACGGGTTTGTGTTTTCATCCCGATGACGAACGCTACCAACATTTGAAAGGGAAGAAAGCTATTGTGCCTATTTGTAATCGTGAAATTCCAGTTGTTTTTGACGATTATATTGATATGGAGTTTGGAACAGGAAGTCTGAAAGTGACTCCTGCTCACGATATCAACGACAAAAATATTGGAGAAAAATTCAATCTTGAAATTATTGATGTTTTTAACGATGATGGTACATTAAATAGTTTTGGATTGCATTATCAAGGCAAAGATCGTTTTGTAGTTCGTGATGAAATTGCCAATGAATTAGGAGCAATTGGAGCTTTGGCAAAAACTGAAGTCTACTTAAACAAAGTTGGAACTTCGGAACGAACCAAAGCGGTAATCGAACCTCGTTTGTCCGATCAATGGTTCTTGAAAATGGAAGATTTGGTAAAACCAGCAATTAAATCCGTTTTGGTGGATGGAGAAATCAAATTGCATCCAACTCGTTTTAATAATACCTATGCGCATTGGTTAAACAATATTCGTGATTGGAATATTTCCCGTCAATTGTGGTGGGGACAACAAATTCCTGCCTATTTCTACGGAGACGGAAAAGAAGATTTCGTCGTTGCAGAGAATATTGACGAAGCGTTGGCTTTAGCCAAAGAAAAAACTTCTAACTTACAACTTCTAACCTCTGACCTTCGTCAAGACGTTGATGCTCTCGATACTTGGTTCTCCTCTTGGTTGTGGCCAATGTCGGTTTTTGGCGGCATTATAGATCCTGAAAACGAAGATTTCAAATACTATTATCCAACGAATGATTTGGTAACTGGTCCCGATATTTTGTTTTTCTGGGTAGCTAGAATGATTATTGCGGGTTATGAATATACAGGCAAAAAACCATTTACAAATGTTTATTTAACAGGCTTAGTTCGCGACAAACAAAGACGAAAGATGTCGAAATCGTTAGGAAATTCGCCCGAACCGTTGGAATTAATTGAAAAATTTGGTGCCGATGGCGTTCGTGTTGGACTGCTTTTGAGTGCTTCTGCCGGAAACGACATTATGTTTGATGAAGAATTATGCAACCAAGGAAAAGGATTTACCAATAAAATCTGGAATGCTTTTAAATTGATTAAAGGTTGGGAAGTTTCGGATTCAATTCCGCAACCAGAATCTTCGAAAGTAGCGATAGAATGGTACGAAGCGAAGTTGCAACAAACTCTTTTGGAAATCGAAGACAATTTCGAAAAATACAGAATTTCCGATGCTTTAATGGGCATTTACAAATTGGTTTGGGACGATTTCTGTTCTTGGTTTCTCGAAATGATAAAACCAGCCTACCAACAACCGATTGACAGTTTGACATTGGCGAAAGCCATAGGAATGCTAGAAAATAATATGAAATTGTTGCATCCGTTTATGCCGTTTTTGACAGAGGAGATATGGCAATTACTGGCTGAAAGAACGCCAGATGAAGCGTTAATCGTTTCGACTTGGCCAGAAATGAAACCTTTCGACGCAAAATTGATAACCGATTTCGAAAATACAATTGACGTGATTTCAGGAATCAGAACCATTCGTAAAGACAAGAATATTCCGTTTAAGGATGCGATTGAATTAAAAGCGATTAACAACGATGCTGCTTCGACATATTTTGATGCGGTTGTGACCAAATTAGGAAACATCATATCATTAGAATATGTATCGGATAAAGTGGATGGAGCATTGTCTTTCCGAGTAAAATCGAATGAATATTTTATCCCGATTATTGGAAATATTGATGTTGCGGCTGAAATTGAAAAACTAAACACCGAGTTAATTTACACTCAAGGATTCTTGAAATCGGTTCAAAACAAATTGTCTAACGAGAAATTTGTAAACGGTGCACCAGAAAAAGTTTTGGCAAACGAAAGACAAAAAGAAGCCGATGCATTGGCTAAAATTGAAACCATCGAACAGAGTTTGGCTGGGTTGAAATAGGTTTTTATTCAATTTTTAAAATAAGAAACACCATCACAAAATAGTATTGAAATGGTGTTTTGGCTATAATATTAATGTTTGATGCTCTGCCGGTAGTCGGGAGCAAAAAGATCGCTAGATAAGGAATCAGTTATTGCCACGATAAGATTGGGTAACCTCCATTTGTATTTGGGATTTTATCTTGTTTCCAAGCATTTGGTAAAATGTTCTTATTTAGGTCATTTACAAAAGAAATTGTTAACATAAAGTTTTGTTCTTTGCTAATTCCTCTAATAAGGCCACTTTTAGAATCTAAAGTTATCGAACTATTTAAGTAATAACAATTATCAACCTCATTCCAAGAATAGTCGTATCCCTTAGCAATCGGGTTATTGTATTCTGAGGGCATTGAAATTTTACCTGTATTATAAGAGTTGTGTACACTACCTTTAATTTGAGTTCCGATAATGCCTGCAGCTGAACTAGGCGCAGAAATTTCTCCCCTATTATAACAATTAAATACATCACTCTTAACACCTAAACTAGCGTATCCATTAGACACTCCGATTATACCTCCTGCAGAAGCTGTAGTTGCCATAACTGTACCAATATTATAGCATTGGTTTACAACACAATCATATTTATCTCCTACTATGCCTCCAACCTTTGCACTGCCTTTTATGTTTCCTTTATTAAAACAACGATTTATTTGGCTATTACTATCTACACTTCCTATTATACCACCAACATATTTATTTCCGACAATGCTTCCGTTAAAGGAACAGCTATTTAAAATGTCACCACTATTGATATCACTATTTCCTCCTCCAATTATACCACCAACAAAATCAATTCCTCTAATGATTCCATCATAGGAACAGTTTTCTATTTTGGAGTTTGCTCCAATTTTTCCAGCAATACCTCCTACGTAATTAATCCCTTCGATATTGCCATTGATAATACTTAAATTCTTTACTGAAGTAGTGAAGCCCATACATCCAAAAAGCCCAGAAAGCTCAAGATTGTTGGTTGTTTTAATTTTTAAATTAGATATTTTTTTAAAATTCCCATCGAGATTACCTAAAAAGGTCAATACAGGAACTTTTCCAATTGGAATAAATGGAATATTTTTCAAATTAAGATCACTCATAATTTTGAAATATTTATTTGCAAAACGTTTCAAGGTATAATCTGCAGAGTATGGGTCGGTAGAAGATTCGTTTACTGCTTTTGATAAATAAACAAGATGTTCCGGAATTTCAATTTGATATGGATCACTTATGGTGCCAATTCCTTTTGTCCATATTTTGGGCACAATGGTTGTTGCTGCAGGTGAAGCTCTTTTTGCTGTTGCTATAGGTGAAGGAATTATTGTTGTTGGTGCATCGAGAAGAATTTCAGTATTATCACAAGAAAATAGTATTGCTATCAGAAGGAAGTTGCAAAAGAATCGGTAGTACATAAATTTAAATATTGAATAATGATAAATAAGGTAAAGGTAAACTAGTTATTGAATATTTTACTTGTGTAAACTATAATAATCTGAATAATATTCAAATGTACATAATTCTGTGACGGCGAATTTTTCGAAATTTAAAAATAAAAAAAATGAGATACTTTCTAAATTATTACGGGAACAAAATTGGTCTAGATTACAATTAGAATTTAGCTGTAAATCCTAAATAAAAGCTTCTTCCCACTGCGGGAATAATACCTGGTCCAGGATATTCATCCGTTCTACGAGTGAAATAAGACTTGTCTGTTAGATTGTTGACTCCTAATTTGATGGCGTAATTGTTAACTTTGTAACTAGCACTCCAGTCTAAAACCGTATACGAAGGAATATAACCAGCGACAGGATCTTCGCTAGTTATAACATTAGACGCGTCGCCAAAAGCATCGCCAACATAATTGTACTGTAAAGTGGTTGATAATTTACTTGTACTAAAAATTAAACCGATACGGTTGATCGTTTTGGCAGCAGCTTCGACTCTATTTCCTTTAAATTCTCCGTTAGTGTATCTCGCATCGATATAAGCAAAGGAATTGAACAAGCTTAAACCATAATTAGATTTCCAATTATAGTATTTTAAGATATTAAACTCAATATAACTTTCGATTCCTTGGTGCACACTATTGGCTATATTTTTTCTAAGAGAATAGTAATCGCCTGTAATGGGATTAGTGACTAATGTTATTCCAATGCGATTGTTGTACCCCAGATAAAATAATCCTAAATCAAAATTAAGATAGTTCTTGATGGTACCTCGGTAGCCCAAATCACTATTAAAACCTTCTGAGTCTCTTAGGTTAGGATCTGTTTTTGAACTAGTTCCAAAAGGTTCTAACTGGCTGTAATCTATCGGGCGATAGGCTTGAGAAATATTGGCATAAACACTCGTGTTTTTTCCGGGTTTTAATTCTAGACCAATTCCACCTAAAGCAAAAGTTCTGTTTCTGATTTCATCTGTTAGTTGTATATCGCCTTCCACTTCTTTGTGTCCTTTGGCAGTACTTCTCAAATATTCAAAGCGAAAACCCGGAGTAACAGTGAAATTTCTGGAGATTTTAAAAATATTTTCTACAAACGGAGCTAGATTTGTGGTGCTAAAATCTAAATTGTATCCCCAATCTCCTGAAATGGACAAGTCAAAATCATTATTTGTTGTTCCTTCTCCGCCGCCTTGACGCTTAAACCAAGCATAACTGTGACGGATTCCACCTGCTAAAGTTGATTTTTGATTTCCCACAGTATAATTTTGGGAATACCGTATTTCGGTTGTGATGTTGTTGATCTTTTCTGTGCCTACTTCTCGAGGTACATATTCATCGGTTATAGGGTCTATGTCATCTGTGGCCACAGCTCCACCATCTTCATTTCTCCAAACCAACGAACGACTGCTGAATAAATAGGTAGATTTAACACTCAAAGTACTGTTTTCTGCAGGCTTGTAATTTGCGTATGTTGAAATTATATTCCAAGGACTTTTTAGCCAGTTTCTTGCTCGGGTTGAGGTTTTTGGATTTGCAGAAAATAAACTATCAGTCAATCCGCCAGGCATTTTTATTTTATTGCGAAGCAGGGAATATTCAATACCAAAATTTAATTTTTCTGATGGATTGTACTGTAGTTTTCCAAATCCGGAAGCTTGAGTTTGCTCACTGTTTGGTCTGTATCCTGCCAAAGTACGGTATTGTAAAAAGCTGTAATAACTCCATTTCTTATGATTACCACCAACAGAATTGAAGGAATTAAACAAGCCGTAACTTCCAATAGTTTGCGCAGTTATAAATTCAAAAGGCTTATTTTTTGGCGCATCTTTAGTAACATAATTGACTAAACCTCCAAACTGTGATCCAAATTGTAAAGACGCTGCACCTCTAACAAATTCGATACGACTTACAGACTCCATCGGCGGCAGATAATATGCTTCATTATAACCATAAATATCTCCACTAATATTGTATCCGTTTTGACGGGTATTCATTTCTACACTTTGAGAAGGATTAAGGCCACGTGTTGCTATCCCGTTGGCAGTAAACCCGCTGCTTTCTGTTTCTACAATATTTAGACCTGGAATTCTTCCCAGTATTTGTCGGGTATTATTAACGGCTTTATTGGCATCGAGACTATCAATGAGAATGATTTCACTTTTCTTACCGGCATAAATAATTCCGTCTTTGCTTTCTGGCAAATGGCCAATACCATTAACGGTTTTAAATCCTTTAACTATTACTTCTTTCAATGAGTTTTGCAAATTCACTTGTGCGTTGATGCTTTGTACTCCAATAATAGCGAGTAGGGTAATCAATATTTTATTGAAATTCATATTGGTTTTTTTGATAGAATAATAATTATTTTCGGTAATGATCAGTAAGCGTTCTAAGAAATGCTTCCAGTTGTAGTTCTTCTTCTGCGGTCATTTTTAGATCGCCTAACTCATCTGTATTTACGTTTTTAAGCACTTCGGGAGGAGCAAATTCGCTAGGTTTGAGATCCCGAACATTATAAAAATGAATGACATCTTTTAAGGTTTTAAAAGAGCCGTTATGAAAATAGGGAGCTGAAACGGCGATGTTTCGCAGCGTAGGCACCCGGAATTTTCCATTGTGTTCCGGTTTTGAAACTATAGCACCAATTCCTAAATCCATAAAATTAGATCCCGCAGGATTTACGGCTGCAGATTGGTTGTAAAAAGGATTTTTTTCATTTCTGGGCACTCCAATATTGTCGTAGGTAAAATCAGTAAATAAAATTTTCCCTGTTCTTTCGTCCGGCTCTAAAACGTGGCATTGCGCACATTTTCCTTTACCTTGAAAAACCGCTAAGCCTTTCTTTTCATCATCTGTAAATTTGATTAACTGTTTATTGAAATAATCAAATTTTGATGTAAAAGAATTCACTTCTTTAGATGTTTCAAAAGCGACTAAAGCATCAGCAATGAAAGACATTTGTTCTTCGTCAGTTTTAGCTAGACCGTATTCCTTTTCGATTTCCGAAAAGTAAGCCGCTTTTCTTATCTTGGATACAACATTTGCTATGTTTCCATTATTCATCTCTAACCCTCCAATAAACGGATGAATGATTTGTTCTTTCAGGTTTAGAGATCGACCATTGAGAAAAAGGCCTCCAATAAAAGTTTCATCTGTAGTATTGTAAGAACGTTCAGGAGAAAATACATTGTATGCTAAATTCGGGGAATTGATGCTGGTAAATGCGCCGGATACTGCGCCTTCCGAAATATCTCTGTGCAAAGGATCGCTAAAACCGGTTTCAGGTGCGTGACAGGACGCACAAGACTGACCAATGGGATTTGATAGGTTTTTATCAAAGAAAATTAATTTTCCGATTACAGTTTTATTGTTTACAGCCGGAATATATTCTGAATCATCGGTACAACTTGAAAGCAATATTAGTGAAAGAAAGCAAATTAAAAAGTATTTCTTATTCATTTATTTAGATTTAATATAAATAACTATGCAAATATAAAAACCATTTTCGAATCCGCAAATCTTATTTAGACTAAATCTTAATAATATTTATTAAGATTTTATTAAGAGATGCTTTTCAGTAGTTTAAAACAAAAAAAATCTTGCTTTTTTAGGGCAAGATTCTGATAATAAGTAAAAAAATATTTTCAATCGGTTTTCTTCATCGAATAACGTATTGAAGTTGGTTTGCCTTGTTCAATTCCAGAAACTTCTATGAAGATTCTGTCTTTTGCAATGCGTTTGTACACAATTTTTCTTGGATACTCATTCTTTGGATTTTCAAAAACCAATTGTTTTTCAATTTCGATATTGTGGTTGAAAGTTACTGGTTTGTCGTTGTTTTGCCCTTTAATGGTCGAAATGTACAACAGATTTTCTCCTTTTTGTTTCAACTCGATTTTTTCAGAATGCAAGGTGTCTTTTTCTTTTATAAAGTAGCTTTCTCCAATATAAATACTGTCATTTGCTTTTTTCCAAATTTCTAATAGATTGCCCTCGTCAGACTTGTTTTCCCATTGTCCTAACAACCATTCTTTGCCTACTATTTTAGAAACTTCTTTCGATTTTTGACAAGAAGCTAATAGTAGAAGCAACGTGATACTATAAATTGCGTTTTTCATAAGTTGGATAATTTGAATGTGATCTTAAGATTTCAAAAATACAATAAATGAGGTCAGCGATACCGCAGATTTATCAAAAAAAACAATGAATAAATCAAATCTAGTAGAATCAAACGAAAAATCATATGCTGATGTTTGCAGAGTTATTCAACTGTAAGGATTTAGAATACATAAAAAAACATTCGAAAGAAACGAACTAAAGTTTGATAGATTGGCTTCGCTGTCCGTTTTTTTTAAGAACAAAAACTTCGAAATATATTTTAAAAACAATACTATCTTTGTCAGTCAAAATGCGATTATGTCACATCACCATTTCATCCTTCACAAACCATACGGCTATCTAAGTCAATTTATTTATGAGTTGAAGCGAAAGAAAAATCTTTTAGGAGAATTACACGATTTTCCATTCGGAACAATGGCTATCGGTCGCCTTGACGAAGATTCTGAAGGGTTACTTTTGTTGACCACTGACGGCAAAATGAGTGAAATGGTCCGAAGCACAAAAGTGGACAAAGAATATTATGTTCAAGTTGATGGAATCATTACGCAAGAGGCCATCGAGAAAATAAAAAAGGGAGTTGAAATTGGTTTCAATGGCACAAAATATAACACAAAACCTTGTGAGTCTTTCATAATTGATGAAATTCCAGTTTTTGGCGCAAGAGGAAAAAAAATACGAGATGAACGTCACGGACTAACATCTTGGGCTTCTATTACGGTTAATGAAGGCAAGTTCCGTCAAATTCGTAAAATGACTGCTGCAGTTGGTTTTCCTACTTTGAGATTGATACGTGTTCGAATCGGAAACGTACATTTAAATGATTTACAAGCTGGAGAAGTGAAAGAAGTTGGTGCTTTTTTTCCAATCCCTAGCTCGCAACTTCTAATTTCTTAATTTTAACTTCTAACTTCTAACTTCTAACTTCTAACTTCTAACTTCTAACTTCTAACCTTTCTATGTTAAACGTAGTCCTAATTGAGCCTGAAATACCTAATAACACCGGAAACATTGGTCGATTGTGTGTAGGTACCGAAAGCCGATTGCATCTGATTCATCCTTTTGGATTTGTAATAAATGATAAAAACCTGAAGCGGTCGGGTTTGGATTATTGGGTACATCTAGATGTAACCGAATATCAAAATATTGAGGAATGGATTAGTCAAATTCCAAACAAATCTCGAGTTTTTTTGATGAGTTCTCATTCCAAAAAATCCATTTATGAAGCCGATTTTCAAGATGGTGATTGGTTGGTTTTTGGTAAAGAAAGCGTCGGTTTGAGTCCCGAAGTTATGGCTAGATTCGACAATCACTTAACGATTCCAATGTCAAATTTAATTCGAAGTTTTAATGTTGCGAATTCCGTCGCGTTTGTGGTTGGCGAGGCAAAGAGACAGATTTTATTTGGCAGGTAACATTGTTCAACTAACTACTAAAACAGAATGTTAGTAAACCCTTCAATGGTAACTTGTTTATTGCAACCATTTTTTGAAATCATAAAAATTTTGCGGTGAAACTCCATGACCAATTGGGTATTCTTTATAAGTTGTGTTGATTCCCAAATTCTCCAAAAAAGGTTTTGCTTTTCGTCCCCATTCCACGGGAATTACTTGGTCAACGGTTCCGTGAGAAGTGAAAATTTTAAGATTCGAAAATGTATTTTTTAAATAGTTTTCTTCTAAAATATCTTGATTAATATAACCACTCATCGCCACCACTCTCTGCACTTTTTCTGGATGCGAAAGTGCTACAGCATAACTCAAAATCGTACCTTGACTAAAGCCAATTAAGGTCACATTTGTAGCATCAATGGCATAATTTGCAACTATTTCGTCGATGAATTTTGCAATCAATTCTCTAGAAGTCTTGGCTTCTTCATTATCAGAAAACTTTTTTTCGTCTGCATCAAAGTTGATGGCGTACCAAGCATAACTCCCGTATTGCATTGTATATGGAGCACGTACTGAAACGATATAATATTCGCCCGGAAGTTCCGCTGCAAAGGAAAATAAATCTTCTTCGTTGCTGCCATAACCGTGAATAAGGAGTAAAAGCGGATTTTTGTCTAGCTTTGTTTTGGGTTCTCTTACGAGATATTCTAGTGATAGATTCATAAAAAGTGTTCAGTTTATAGTAATCGGTTTTGCCTTCTGAAATGCTACACCAGTTCGCTATCGCTCGGGTCATAAATCGTTAATCAGCTCCCCAAGCTTCGGGACTAAAATCAAGAAATTGATGCAAACCATTTTTGGAAATAATTTCCCAATAGCGGAACTGGTTTTGTTTGTCCATTGATAGCGTTAAAAATGCCGAAAGTCCATAAAACAGATACAAAAACCCACATCGATGCTGAAATCATTGGACTATCAAAATTACTGATGATCAATCCCAATGAAATAAAAGTAATAGACAAACCCAACGCTTGGCGAATGTGGAAAGAGGCAAAGGAATTTTTTTCCTCTCCAGTGTTCATTGACATCGCAATCAAAACTCCAATGATTAATATGTAGCTTGTTATAGCTGCGGTTTTTCCTTTTTCGATGTTGTTACGTTCCATTTTTTGATTTAACCACAAAGGTCGCTAAGTTTTTTACACGAAGTTCACAAAGTGTTTATTTAGATAATTATTTATTAGTGTTCTTTGTGCCTTCTTCGTGCACTTGGTGTTTAAATTTTATCCTAAAACCAATTTTCCCTGATTGAAAATTCCATATACTTTCCCTTGTATTTCCGTTCCCAAAAAAGCGGAGTTCTTAGATTTTGACAAGATATTTTCAGCAGTAAAAATGCGTTGCCCTTCAGGATTGAACAAACTGATGTTGGCGGTTTTTCCTTCAGCAATGGTTTGTGATTCTCCCGAAATTTCGGGACAAAAAGTAGCTTTTCCGGCAGTCAATTTTTCGATTACTTTTTCCAAAGGTAAAACAGTCAACAGCGCACCAAATGCACTTTCTAAACCAATGGTCCCATCTTTTGCCAAATCAAATTCCATTTTTTTGTGTTCAATGTCAATTGGATTATGGTCGGTTGTAATCATATCAATCGTATTGTCCAGAATTCCATTCAGTAAGGCTTGTCTATCGGTTTCTGTTCTTAATGGTGGAGAAACCTTGCATCTGGTGTCAAAATTTTCCAGTTTCTCATCGGTTAAAACTAAATGATGTACTGCAACGCTGCAAGTAATGTTCAATCCTTTAGCTTTAGCTTCTTTAATTAATTCTACTGATTTTGCAGTTGAAATGGTTGGAATATGTAGTTTTCCACCGGTATATTCCAATAAAAATAAGTTTCTGGCGATTTGCAATTCTTCGGCAAGATTAGGAATTCCTTTCAATCCCAATCGTGTAGAAACTGCGCCTTCATTCGCAACTCCATTTCCTTTGATGTTTGAATCTTGGGCGAAAGCAATGACCAAACCATCAAAATCCTGAACGTATTGCAAGGCTATTTTTAGCAAATTAGCGTTATCCAAACTCTTGTTGTAATCTCCAAAAGCAATTGCACCCGCATTTTTCATATCGAATAATTCCGCCATATCTTTTCCTTCGCTTGCTTTGGTCAAAGCACCAATCGGGAATAGTTCTGTTGCAAAACCATTGGCTTTGCTTTTTACAAAATTAATCTGTGATTGATTGTCGATAATCGGGTTGGAGTTGGGTTGCAAGGCAATCGCTGTGAAGCCACTTTTTGCTGCAACATTCAATCCGTTTGCTATGTTTTCGCAGTCTTCAAAACCAGGTTCTCCAAGAGAAACACTACTGTCAAACCAACCTTGGGAAATATGTAAATTGTCCAGTTTTACTTCGTGGAAATTATCTGTATTTGGAAGTGAAGTTCCTATTTTTTGGATAATGCCTTCAACAATTAAAACATCAACGGTTTGATTGTGAAAAGGACTTTCTGCGTCAATAATTTTGGCTTCCCGGATGATTGTGTTCATAATAATTATATAATTATTTGAATTTCGTTTTTACTTTACGAATCGTATAATCGCCATTTCGGTTAGTAGAAAAAGCAATGCAAATATAACAAACCATTTCCAAATTTGATTGTCGGTTCGGCCGGTCTGTAGGGTATCGAAAACGGTTTCAATAGAATCGATAGTTTTATAGTCAGAAATTACATTTTCATTGGCTTGAGCCAAATCGCTTTCGGTTCTATTGTAATTGAAACTGATGTTTTGCAAACGTTCTTTTTGGTTGTAAATTCCAAAATTTCCGGCTTGTTCTGGAAAATCATTAAAAGTCATTTTTACTTTATCGTTCAGGATTTGTTGAATTGGAATAAAGGTTTCGGTCTCGTTTTGGATTTTTAAAATTTCGTCTTTTGACAACGTGGCATCAATCAAAAACGGATTGTTGTTGCCAATAGTTAGTGCAATCGTACCATTATTTTGATTGTTTATTCCCATTTTGTAAAATGTTGGAACAATCAAAGGCGACTGTTGAAAATTAGAATTTTCCAGATTAATTGGTGCAGCAAAAACATATACAGAAGAAATTGGGTTATTGATTGAAAGTAGAAATGCAGTTTGGTCTTCAAAATACAAAACGGCAGGATTAGGACTTGTAATTCCAAAGGAAGTTTTTGTTTTTGGATATTGGAAATTATTGATTTTGTTTTCGAAAACACCATTAAACAAAGGATGGTTAAAGTTAATTTTAGTGACAAGTTTTTCTTTGTTTTCTAAAGATTTGAATTGGATGTCTCCAAAGATTTTCAAAAACGGATTACTATTTGCCGTTGAAGTTTTTGCTGATGGAATAAGAACGAGATTTCCACCTTTTTCCACAAAAGATTTTAAAGTGGTTTGCAAGGCCTGCGGAATTTCATCCAGTTCGTTTAAGACAATGGTATTTTGCTTTTCGAGTGCATTGTAATCTAAAGTTTCGATCGGAAAATTGTTGAAGTTGAATTCACCAGCGGTGTAAATTCTAGACAAAAAATTAGATTTTTCAGATTGCCCAATACTTATTATATTGTGTTTTTTAGGTTTAGAAATGCTGAAATACAGGTTGTTGTCGTATTCTAATCCGTTGTCAGTAATGGTCACATAACCGTGGAAGTCCTTTTTCGGAATGGTAAAATAGATTGTTTTTTCCTTACTTTCAAATTTCGTCAGAGTCTTTGCAATAAGTTTGTTTTGATTGTATAAAGCCACTGGGATCTGTTTGTCTTTTTCACCAAAAGCAGATAATTTTAAGCCGATTTCATAAAAATCATCCAAATTTTGATGAATAAAAACGCTGTCAACCGAAGCGTTGTTTTTTTGTTCCGCTTCCGGAATAATGAAATACGTATTGAAATCGCCGTCAATACTTTTTACTTGTTTGGATTCCAATCCAACAGCGTCGGTAATCACGACAACATCTTTGTTAAAAGCTGATTTTCTGGATTTTATTTTTGCCATCGCGCTTTCCAATTGAAAGGGCAAAGCACTGTATTTTAGGTTTTGTAATTCGGTTCGAATGGATTTGATGTCGGTATTCCAAAACGTTTCCGAATTGGTAATTAGAGAAAAAGTTTGGTTTTCGGGAGTGTTTTCGAGTAATTCTTGGACAGCTCTTTTCAGTAGTTCCCCTTTTTGACCTTTGGCCTGCATCGAAAAGGAATTATCCAAAACGATATACATTTCGTTGGAACTGTTTTTAGCATCTTTGGCCTTGAAAAAAGGTTGTGCAAAAGCAATAATGATAAAAGTCAACAATAATAATCGAGTGGCTAAAAGCAACCATTTTTTGATTTTGGAACTCTTTCTGGTTTGAATGGAAAGTGCTCTAAGGAAACGAACATTGGTGAAATATTCTTTTTTAAAACGTCGCAATTGAAATAAATGAACCAGAATTGGTATAACCAACGAGAAAAGATAGTAGAGGATTTCCGGGTGTTTCAATTGCATTTTTCAAAGATAGTATTTTTGATTTATATTTTAGAAATTGGATTTCAGATTTTCTTGAAATTTAGTTTATATTTGAAGGATGGAATGTTAAAATAAAAGAAATGGTTACAAATTGTAACCAACTGAACTTGATTAAAGAATAATAGAATTATGAGCGATATAAAATTATTTGAAAATAATAAAGTGCGTTCCCATTGGGATGAAAGAGGGGAGCAATGGTATTTTTCGGTTATAGATGTAGTTCAGGTATTGACAGATAGTTTGGATCCTAAAGATTATTGGTATCGGATGAAAAAACGTGAAAAACTTTCAAGAATTGAGTTATCGACAATTTGTCGACAACTGAAAATGGAAGCTTCAGATGGTAAAAAATATGCTACTGATTTGAATATGTTAGCAGAAGCTTCGACTAAAGATATTTCGCAAGCGGTAAACCCAAGGAATTTTAGGTAAAGTCGAAAAGTAGCGCAACAAGGCGGAAATGTTGCTAAAGTTGCCTTGAAAGAATTGGAAGCGAAAACAGGCAAAAAAGTGGTTACGAGTATTTCTGCTAAAACACTTTTGGAGAATAAAAAGCAATAGCAATATCAATATCAATTTTAATCACAATAACAAATTCAATAACAAATTCAAAATATAATGAAACCAATCTATTTTTATTTATTACTAATTTTTACAACTGTTGTAGTGCAAGCACAAGAGAAAAAATTCAACCTATTAATTGGTACTTACACCAAAAGTTGCGACAGCAAAGGAATCTATGTTTATGAATTCGATTCGAATACTGGCGATTTTAAACTTAAAAGTAATACCGAAAATATTATAAATCCGAGTTATTTGGCGGTTTCTAGTGATAATAAATTTGTTTATTCGGTAAGCGAAAACGATAAAAAAAGTTCAGTTAGTGCTTTTGGATTCAATTCAAAAAGCGGAAAGTTGGATTTTATTAATTATCAAAACCCAAACGGACTGAATCCTTGTTATATAATCAATGATGAAAAAAACGTAATTACAGCTAATTATTCTAGTGGTACTATTTCAATTTTGGGCAAAAACAATGATGGAAGTATTGGCGAAGTGAAGCAAGTAGTGCAACACACCGGAAAAAGTATCAATGCCAAACGACAAGAAGCTGCTCACGCTCATATGGTGTATTTTTCTCCAGACAAAAAATATGTTTTGGCCATTGATTTAGGAACCGACAAGGTGTATTCATATCAATATAATGCAAATTCGGCAACAGAAGTTTTACAACTAAAAAGCAGTTTTGATGTTAAAGCAGGAAGTGGTCCTAGACATTTGATATTTAGTAAAGATGGAAAATATGTGTACGTTTTGCAAGAATTAGACGGAACTATAACTTCGTTTAGTTACGCTAAAGGAATTTTGAATAAAGTGAGCGAAACTAGAGTCGTTGCTTCAGATTTTAAAGGAGATATTGGCGCAGCCGACATTCATATTTCGCCAGATGGAAAGTTTTTATATGCTACCAATCGCGGAACAGCTAATGACATTTCTGCATTCAAGATTTTGAAAAACGGAAAATTGGATTTTGTGCAAAGGACTAGTACTTTAGGAAAAGGCCCTCGGAATTTTGCTATTGATCCAACAGGGAATTTTCTTTTGGTAGGACATCAATATACCAACGACATTGTGATTTTTAAAAGAGATGCAATAACTGGAAGCCTCACAGCAACTGGAACAAAGATAGAATTGTGTTCACCTGTTTGTTTGGTATTTACTAATATTTAATTTCCCGCTATTTCTTTATTCTTATTGAGAGTACTAAGGTGAATAGCCGTTCTTACATTATTCCGAAACTTTGATTTCGAACATTTTGTCCCAATTTTTTCCAGTGACAAAAATGGTTTTGGTTTTAGGGTTGTAAGCGATACCATTTAAAAAGTCGGTAGGTGCAGCAGTAATAAATTTTCGTAAACCTGACATATCCAAAATTCCCTCAACAGCACCAGTTTTTGGATCAAGAACTGCAATTAAATCTTTTTGCCATACATTCGTAAAGATTTTGTCATTAATCCATTCAAGCTCATTTATAGATTTTATCTTAAAACTTCCTGAATAAACATTTACATAATCAATCATTTTTTGAGTTGCAGGATCCATTCTCCAAATTTTTTCGGTTTTGTCGGTTTGGTAAATGTATTTTCCGTCATTGGTCATTCCCCAACCTTCTATATCTTTGTCATAAGTAAAGGTTTTTTCTAATTTCCAAGTAGTAGCATTATAAATAAAACCAGTTTTTTCCTCCCAAGTCAATTGATATATTTTGCCATTTAAAATTGTAATGCCTTCTCCAAAATATTGAGGATCTAGATTTGTTTGTTTGTAAATTTTACCAGTTTTATAATTGTATTTTCTTAAATAGGAAGCGCCTTTTAAACCTGTACTTTCATACAAAGTATCTTTGTAAAACTCTAAGCCCTCAGTAAAAGATGCAGTATCATGAGAATAAGTATTTACAATGGTGTATTTTAAGGCTTTAGGTATGACATTCGAAACCAATTCAATTCGAGTGCTAGCTTCTGAATTTTCACCTTCGAAATAAACCACCGCTTTCAGGTTCTGATAGCCTAATTTTTGGTCTTTTAAATTGAAAACTAATTTGGCAAGACCTTTTTTCGAACCAATTTTCACATCGTTATTATAATAAACAACACTATCAACGGTTTTTGAATTGGCGTTTAAAATTCCCAATTCCATAGCATCTTGGGATTCATATTTTTCTTTAAACTGAGACTCATCGAAAGTAAATAAAGTATTTTCACCTTTTTTCGCACCTCCACAATTAGTTAATGTGATACCTAATAAAATGATAAATAGGAAGTTATAATTTCTCATAAATTAAAATTTTGATGATGCAATATACAACGATATTTTATAGGTGCAAAACTCTTGCAAAAATATAAAAAGATTGTATATTTGCACCCGGCAAGTCCTACACGACCAGCTCCTGCAAAATCCCCCAGGATGGGAACATAGCAAGGGTACGTGGTTGAGCGGTGCGATGTAGGTCGCTTGCCATTTTTTAGTTCCTTTGAGACTGAAAACATCTGAGCGAAGCGAACTGAGTTTTTACTAATCTTTTCTACATTTTATCACGCTTTTTGCCGTGATTTTTTTATTTTTGGACCTATTTATCCCTCCAATTCCTAAATCTAAAATCTAAAATCCTAAATCTAAAATGGAAAAAGTAGTTCTAATCACAGGTGGTTCTTCGGGAATTGGGAAATCTATTGGCGAATTTTTGCACCATAAAGGCTTTGTTGTTTATGGAACAAGTAGGAATCCGGAAGGAGTTTTAAACTCGATTTTCCCATTAGTAGCTTTAGATGTTCGAAATATTGAATCAATACATTTGGCTTTGGCCAAAATCATTGCCGTTTCTGGCCGAATTGATATCGTAATTAATAACGCTGGTGTTGGAATTACAGGACCTTTGGAAGAAATTCCAACTGCCGAAATCAGGAATAATTTTGAAACAAATTTCTTTGGACCCATTGAAGTGATGAAAGCCGTTTTGCCACAAATGCGTTCCCAGAAATCAGGTTTGATTATTAATATAACTTCCATTGCCGGTTATATGGGTTTGCCGTATCGCAGCGTATATTCGGCTTCAAAAGGAGCTTTGGAATTAATCACCGAAGCCTTGAGAATGGAAGTCAAATCTTTTGGAATCCAGATTACGAATGTTGCTCCAGGAGATTTTGTCACTAATATTGCTTCGGGACGGTTTCACGCGCCTTTAATCAAGGATTCGGCATACGAAATTCCGTATGGGAACACGCTGAAATTGATGGATGAACACGTAAATAGTGGCAGTAATCCTAATGAAATGGGGGAAGCAGTTTATAAAATCATTCAAAATCCAAGTCCGCGAATTCATTATAAAGTAGGTGTTTTTATGCAAAAGTTTTCAATTGTTTTAAAGCGAATTTTGCCTGATAAAGTCTATGAAAAAATGTTGATGAATCATTATAAATTGTAATTTTACCAACTATAAACAACACCCGAGCCAAGTGAACGGGAGAAGCAAACAATTAACTATAAATATTTTACAATGAAATTTTTTATTGACACAGCAAATTTAGCTCAAATTAAGGAAGCACAAGCATTAGGCGTTTTAGACGGCGTAACTACCAATCCGTCCTTGATGGCAAAGGAAGGAATTACCGGGAAAAACAATATTTTGAAACATTATGTTGACATTTGCAACCTCGTTGATGGAGATGTAAGTGCTGAAGTAAATGCGTTGGATTTTGAAGGAATGGTCAAAGAAGGAGAAGAATTAGTCGATTTGCACGAACAGATTGTGGTGAAATTACCTATGACCAAAGAAGGTGTTATGGCCGCCAAATATTTTTCAGATAAAGGAGTTAGAACGAACGTAACTTTGGTGTTTTCTGCAGGTCAGGCTTTGTTGGCAGCCAAAGCCGGTGCCACTTATGTTTCTCCGTTTATTGGTCGTCTGGACGATGTTTCGACCGATGGTTTAAATTTAATTCAAGAAATTAGAGATATTTATGATAATTATGGTTACGAAACGCAAATTCTTGCAGCTTCGGTTCGGCATACAATGCACATTGTGAACTGTGCTAAAATTGGTGCCGATGTAATTACTGGACCGCTTTCAGCAATATATGGATTACTGAAACACCCGTTAACAGATATTGGTTTGGCTCAATTTGTTGCTGATTTCGAAAAAGGAAATAAATAAAAAGACTAGGAAACTGAATCGCATCCTTGATTTTTTTCCAATAGTTGTTTTACTAAAAAGTTAAAACCCATTAAATCAAAGTATTTATTGGGTTTTTTATTGTAGTTTTCCAAATTGGGGGTACAAAATTAGCTTCCGAAAAGTGTAATAGGAAAATTTTTAATATGATCATTTTAGTAGGGTTTTTTAAAACTAAAACCTATTATAACAATAGAAAACATTATTGAAGGTTTAAGAAAACTCATCTCGAAATGCTATCATCATTTAATTCCTTTAAATCTGTAAGTCATTACAATTGTAATGAAAAATATAGTTCTTTATAAAGGTGCTGAACCTATTTTATAATATTAAGATAGTATCAAAATTCATTTTGAATTAGTAACCTATCGATTTTTATAAAAGACCTGTGAGATTTTAAAAGTCTAACAAGTCTTTATACTTAGAAATAATATCTAGTTCCTATTTTATAAAGGGGTTTTTGTACTATCGGGAAAAAATAAGTTTAGACTTTTTTAAGGTTTATTTTGATATTTTTATAAATTTCACCTTTAAAATTATTTATTTGGGATTATTTTAGATTAAAAATTGACAGTTTTGTATCTTTTCTAAAAATATAAATTCATTATTTTTACAGAATGCAATTTAATTAATTTAAAATGATTTTTAGAAAATTTTTACTTCACATAGGACTGTTCACTTTTTCCTTGCTTTGTTCTTGTCAGAATGCAGAAATTAAAATCACAGTTTTTTCTCAAGCTAATCAGTTTGAAAATGCAGGAAAAGAAGGTGTTTTTCATCAAGCTGCAGCAACAATTAAAAACTATACTGTCGTCTTTCAATCTGATAAAGTAAAATTGCCTGTGAAAATAAGGTTTGCTTGGAAAAACACTGATCAATCAACTCTTTTTAACAAGGCCAATTTACCTGCTTCTTGATTTATTACAGAATAATTGACAAATCCCAAAATGACAAATTCAATACCTATAATTATGACTAACAAAAATTTAGTTTTCGCTGGAATGCTAGTACTAAACGCATTTGGAATTATCAATGCACAACAAAGACCTCATTTAGACAAAACAAAATCTACTGAAGAGCGTATTAACTTGTTGATGAAACAAATGACACTTGAAGAAAAAGTAGGTCAAATGAATCAATATAATGGTTTTTGGGAAGTAACAGGTCCTGCGCCAAAAGGAGGAAATGCAGAATTGAAATACGAACATTTACGCAAAGGATGGGTCGGTTCTATGCTAACAGTCCGTGGTGTAAAAGAAGTTCGCACCGTTCAAAAGATTGCTGTTGAAGAAACTCGTTTGGGAATTCCATTAATTATTGGTTTAGATGTGATTCACGGTTACAAAACCTTGAGTCCTATTCCGCTGGCAGAAGCTGCAAGTTGGGATATGGAAGCAATCAAAAATTCGGCACAAATTGCCGCTGACGAGGCATCAGCTTCTGGAATAAATTGGACTTTTGGTCCAATGGTTGATGTTTCTCGCGAGGCACGATGGGGACGAGTGATGGAAAGTTCTGGTGAAGATCCTTTTTTGGGAAGTAAAATTGCTATTGCAAGAGTACAAGGTTTTCAAGGAGACACAAAAGCTGATTTGTTGAAAGTCAATACCATTGCGGCTTGCGCCAAACATTTTGCTGCGTACGGTTTTGTTGAAGGCGGAAAAGAATACAATACCGTTGACATCAGTAATTCAACGCTGTACAATATGGTTTTTCCACCATTCAAAGCTGCAAACGATGCTGGCATTCGTACGTTTATGAATTCTTTCAATACCCTCAATGGTGTTCCGGCAACTGGAAATAGCTTTTTGCAAAGAGATATTCTAAAAGGCAAATGGAAATTTGACGGATTTGTTGTGAGCGATTGGGGTTCTATTAAGGAAATGGTATTTCATGGCTATGCCAAAGACGGAGCACAAGCAACCGAAAGAGCAATAAATGCTGGATCAGATATGGATATGGAGTCATATAACTATGTTAATGATTTAGTTAAATTGGTTAAAGATGGCAAAGTAAAAGAAACTTTGGTCGATGATGCGGCACGCAGAATTCTTCGCGTAAAATTTGAATTAGGCTTGTTTGACGACCCCTATAAATATTGTGATGAAGTTAGAGAAAAAGCCACTATTGGCAACAAAGCCAATAATGATGGGGTTTTGGATATGGCCAAAAAATCGATTGTATTGTTGAAAAATGATAATAATTTGCTACCGCTAAAAAAATCTGGACAAAAAATTGCGTTAATTGGGGCGTTAGCCAATGATAAAAACAGTCCCTTAGGAAGTTGGCGGATTGCTGCTGATGACAATACTGCTGTTTCAGTTTTAGAAGGAATGCAACAATACAAAGGTAACAAATTGACCTTTGAAAAAGGGGCTGATTTAACCATTGAGAAAACCTCTTTTCTTAATGAAGTGGTTTTTAATACCACAGATAAAAGTGGTTTTGATGCTGCCAAAAAAGTTGCCGCAAATGCTGATATTGTGGTTATGGTTTTAGGAGAAATCGGTTTTCAATCAGGTGAAGCACGAAGCAGAACCAATCTTGATTTTCCAGGTTTGCAACAAGAATTATTGGAAGAAATTTACAAAGTAAATCCAAACATTGTTTTGGTTTTGAATAACGGAAGACCGTTGGCATTGCCTTGGGCAGCGGAGCATATTCCGGCTATTGTTGAAGCTTGGCAACTGGGAACGCAAACGGGCAATGCTGTCGCTCAAGTGTTGTATGGCGATTATAACCCAAGTGGTAAACTGCCAATGTCGTTCCCTAGAAATGTAGGTCAATGTCCAATTTATTACAACTACTTTAGTACAGGAAGACCTTTTAATTCCGAGAAAAACGTGTTTTGGTCGCATTATTCTGATGTGGAAAAAACGCCGCAATTCCCATTTGGATTCGGATTGAGCTATACGACCTTTACCTATAATAATTTAAAAATCAACAAAGCGGCTTTCGCCAAAGGAGAACCTGTAAAAATTTCGGTTGAAGTGACAAATTCTGGAAATTATGACGGAAAAGAAGTGGTTCAATTGTACCTACACGATGAGTTTGGCAGTTTAGCGCGACCCGTAAAAGAATTGAAAGGTTTCGAATTAATCGAATTGAAAAAAGGCGAAACCAAAACCGTTACAATGACTTTGACCGAAAAAGAACTAGGTTTCTTTGACAATGAAGGTAATTATTTGATAGAAGCGGGAACTTTCAAAATTATGGTAGGAGGAAGCTCTGACAAAGGTTTGGAAAGTGGTTTTGAGTTGAAATAAAAAATTAGAGTCACGAATTTCGCAAGGTTGTACTAATTAATTAGCACCCGTTGGATATAATTCAATTTTATTCTTTTAAACGCATAGAAGCATAGTTTTGTTGATTTTTATTAGTCGTTTCACTTAATTTTAGAATACGTTAGGCTATGTGAAAACCAAGAATTGGTCTATCTTAATCTTTTTTCTATGATTCTATGTGTTTGAATTTTTTATTTCTGAAAATTTAATAATTGCACCCAGCGGGTTAATTAGTGTAAATTTGTGAAATTCGTGTTATATATTAGTACCATTTTAAATTATTCAAATGAAATACAATAGATGTGGAAAGAGTGGTTTATTATTACCACAGATTTCCTTGGGATTATGGCATAACTTTGGTTCGGTAGATTCATTCGAAAATGCAGAAAGTATTGCCGTCGCCGCTTTTGATAAAGGAATTACCCATTTTGATTTAGCCAATAATTACGGACCAATTCCAGGTTCGGCGGAAACAAATTTTGGTAAAATCCTAAAAAATAATTTCCAGGGAAATTTGCGAGATGAAATCGTGATTTCTACCAAAGCGGGTTACGGAATGTGGTCTGGACCTTATGGTGATTGGGGCTCACGGAAGTATTTGTTGTCGAGTTTAGATCAAAGTTTGAAACGAATGGATATAGACTACGTTGATATTTTCTATTCACATCGCTTTGATCCCGAGACACCACTAGAGGAAACGATGATGGCTTTGGATTATGCGGTTC
The DNA here is from genome assembly GCF_031423415.1 of Flavobacterium sp. Classification (GTDB taxonomy): domain Bacteria; phylum Bacteroidota; class Bacteroidia; order Flavobacteriales; family Flavobacteriaceae; genus Flavobacterium. The sequence continues at coordinate 8,910 of NZ_JANPFL010000002.1, read as the reverse complement.
GCAGCGGGAAAGCTTTATATGCGGGAATTTCCAATTATAATCCAGAGAAAACTGCCGAAGCGGCAGCGATTCTAAAACAATTGGGAACACCTTGTTTGATCCATCAAGTGAGATATTCGATGTTTGAGCGCACGCCCGAAGAAGGTTTGCTTGATGTTTTGGAAGATAACGGAATTGGTTGCATCGCCTTCTCACCACTGGCACAAGGACTTTTGACGGATAGATACTTAGATGGAATTCCCGAAAATTCTAGAGCCTCCAAAGCCGAATTTTTAAAACCAGAACACATTACCGAAGAAAAAATTAAGGTAATCGTGGCGTTGAATGACATCGCTCAAAGTAGAAACCAGTCTTTGGCTCAAATGGCGTTGGCTTGGTTGCTCAAAGACAATAGAATCACCTCAGTCTTGATTGGCGCCAGCTCAGTGAGACAATTGCAGAACAATATTGACGCCTTAGGGAATATCGATTTTACTAAAACAGAATTGGATAAGATTGAAGCTGTTTTGGCATCGATGTGAAATTGAAATTTATTCAGTATTATCAAAGATTTTCAAAATTGTTAGCGCTCCCGAAAGCTTTCGGGATGCAAATTGTGCCCATTTTAATTGGAATTTAAATTATGGTTTGCCCTCGTTGATGGGCGTAGGTTGCACCCAAGCGACAGCGAACGGACGAATATTTAGTGCAGATATAGGACGTCCGGGCTGCAAATCCGCTATCGTGCAGGAGAATATTTGTTGTTTATCTAGGACATCGGGTTTTAAAAAAGTAACTAAAATAAGTCGCTGTGAGTTCCTGTTCTTGTAAGTGTAATAAGTTTTATAGTTTCGTTTTGCTCCCAAACCAGTAACCAGTCTGGTTGTATATGGCATTCCCAGAAACCGCTATAATCACCTTTTAAAATATGAGGTTTATGTTTTATTGGAAGTTTGCCTTCAATCACAAGGGTTGTAACCACTTCGTCAAGGAGTTCCATATTTAAACCTCGCTTTTTGGCAAGTTTAACATCTTTTTTAAACTTTCCTGTTTGCTCTAAATTATACATTTAGGAATACAGTTGTTTTCTAAAGTCATCTAAACTTAAAGGGGTTGTTTTTCTTAACCGAGCATCTTGTATTGCTTTTTCGGTTTCGGAGTTGTAACGAGGTTTCTCAGCATTTTTAAAAACGCCCAACGAGAGTATATAAGCAATGGTTTTTTTTGCGATAACGTTACGAGCATCATAAGATAGTGTTATTGTGGCCATACCAGTAATTTTTTAATACTACAAAGATATAAAATATTTTAAACTTAAAAACCGTGATAAAAGCATTTAGAATACCCTTCGACTGCTATTGTTGCTTTATATTTTGTAACCACTTCTGCCTGCGAAGACCAGACTTTTTAGCTAATTCAATAAGCAATAAACACAAGCCGAAAAACAAGTTGCTAAAGTTGTAGCTTTTTATAGTTGTGGGTGCGAAGTCGGGAGACTTCGCAGAGCCCCACGGCTTTTGAGGAACACTTCGAAGAGCTTGGTATTATCAAATAGCAGAAAGAAGTTAAGAGACAGAAGTTAAGAGCTCTTCATTTTTGCGAAAAAGCCAAATGATTTCATTTGGTTTTTGACTTTATTGTTTGGTACGATTGCAATCGTATTAAGTTAAGCCCATTTAGTGGTCTCTTCAAATGGTTTTTAATATTAAAGCTTGTCGCATTTTTTAATAGAGAACTTGAACAGATGATCATTGATTAAAGAACCGACTTGTTCTGATTCCAAACGACTAATTTCTGATCAAAAGCATCAATTAAAACGATGATGAAGGTTTGCTCAAATCTGAATAAATTAAAAAATAAAAATTTTATTTATTTCTTAATTTCTTAAATAGAACTATTAGATTTGTCATATTTAAATCACATAATTTATAAATTGAATTTTATGAAAAGAACACATTATACTCTTATTTTGTTTTTTTTGACACTCGAAATTTTTAGTCAAAGTGTAAAACTAGAAATTGTAACAAAGTAAAATGATACCATAAAAGAATATGGATTAAAAAGGAGTTATGACTTTGAAAATTCAATGGTCTTAGATTTACAAGAAAAATTAGTTGTTTTTAATTTGCAAGGTGAAAAAAAAGTGTTTTCTCCTAATGAGATTAAATCTTTTAGATTTACTAATGATGGAAAAGTAGTTGAATTTATTAACTTAGAAGACAGATTATTTGGATTTTTAATGTATTCTAATAAATTAAAATTATTAAAAGTAATAAAACCGGGATATACAGCTATAAATTTTTATGTAATTGTGAGACCAAACAATGGCAAGAATTCATTTATTGAGGCAATGGGATTAGGAAGACTTATCTCTAAAAAAGTTATTACTCGAGAAATAACTGATTGTCCAAGCGTATTAGAAAAGGTTGAAAACAAAGAATTGAAAATTAATGGAGAAATAGGAGTTATAGAGTTGATTAAAGATTATGAATCAAGCTGTTTTTAGATTTTTATCTAATCATTATTAGACATAAAATAAAAAAGACTTCACAAGTTTCTAAAACTATGAAGTCTTTTTTATTTGAGATACTCACTTAATTAACTACATCACTCTGATTCCTAAACACCAATTTCCCATCAAAAGCATCAATCAAAACGATGCTATCTGTAGTTATGGTTCCTGAGAGAATCTCTTTCGATAATTGGTTGAGCACATCTCTTTGAATTACTCGTTTTACCGGTCGAGCACCAAATTGCGGGTCATAGCCTTTCTCAGAAAGATAATCAATCGCTTCTGGTGTGGCATCCAAAGTAATGCCTTGTAGTGCCAGCATTTTTTTGACACTTTTCAATTGCAAGCCTACGATTTGCGCAATATTAGCATGGGTCAAAGGCGTAAACAACACGATTTCGTCAATACGATTGATGAATTCTGGGCGAACAGTTTGTTTCAATAAGCCTAAAACTTCTGCTTTGGCGGCTTCGGTAGCGGCTTCCCCCGAAGCGTCGGGGCTTCCTTTTTTTCCAAAGCCTAAATTATCGAATTTCTCTTGAATTATCTGGCTTCCCATATTGCTAGTCATAATGATAATCGTGTTTTTGAAATCGGCTAGACGGCCTTTGTTATCTGTCAAACGTCCTTCGTCCAAAACTTGCAACAAGATGTTGAACGTATCTGGATGCGCTTTTTCAATTTCGTCCAACAGAATCACAGAATAGGGTTTTCTTCGGACGGCTTCGGTCAATTGCCCGCCTTTGTCATAACCTACATATCCCGGAGGCGCACCTACCAATCGGCTCACACTGTGGCGTTCTTGGTATTCGCTCATATCGATTCGTGTCATCGCATTTTCATCATCAAATAAATATTCGGCCAAGGCTTTTGCCAATTCGGTTTTTCCAACACCAGTTGTTCCCAAGAAAAGGAAAGTTCCCACAGGTTTTTTCATATCTTGCAATCCGGCGCGGCTTCTGCGAACGGCATCGCTCACAGCTTCGATTGCTTCTTCCTGACCCACGACGCGCTTGTGTAATTCTTCTTCCAGCTGTAAGAGTTTTTCTTTTTCGCCTTGCAGCATTTTCATCACTGGAATTCCTGTCCATTTGGCTACGACTTCAGCAATGTCTTCGCGGGTAACTTCTTCTTTGATTAAAGAACTACCACCAATTTGATTTTCTATTAATTGCTTTTGGAAGACATCCAATCGTTCCTGAGCTTCCTTGATTTTTCCGTAACGAATTTCGGCTACTTTTCCGTAGTCGCCTTCGCGTTCGGCACGTTCCGCTTCGTACTTGAAGTCTTCGATTTCAGTTTTTACAGCTTGAATGTTATCGACTACATCTTTCTCAGATTTCCATTTGGTGAAGACTTCGTTGCGGTCGTCTTTGAGGTTGGCCAAATCCATTCCCAAAATTTTGAGTTTGGTTTCGTCTTTCTCTCTTTTGATGGCTGCAATTTCGATTTCCAATTGCATAATTTTTCGATCCAAAACATCCAATTCTTCGGGTTTAGAATTGATTTCCATTCGAATTTTAGAAGCCGCTTCGTCCATCAAATCGATGGCTTTGTCGGGTAAAAACCGGTTGGTAATATAGCGTTGTGATAATTCGACAGCGGCAATAATGGCATCGTCTTTTATCTGTACTTTGTGGTGAGTTTCATATTTATCTTTGATGCCTCGAAGGATGGAAATCGCACTTTCGGTATCGGGTTCTTCAATCATTATTTTTTGGAAACGTCTTTCGAGTGCTTTGTCTTTTTCAAAGTATTTTTGATATTCGTCCAATGTTGTTGCGCCGATAGCACGCAATTCGCCACGTGCCAAAGCCGGTTTCAGGATATTGGCGGCATCCATCGCGCCTTCGCCACCGCCAGCCCCCACCAGCGTGTGAATTTCGTCAATGAACAACACAATATCACCTTCGGCAGCGGTAACTTCTTTCACGACTGATTTTAGACGTTCCTCGAATTCCCCTTTGTATTTTGCTCCGGCAATCAAAGCTCCCATATCCAATGAAAAAACAATTTTGTCTTTCAGATTTTCAGGAACGTCACCATCTACAATTCGATGCGCTAAACCTTCGGCGATGGCGGTTTTACCAACACCAGGTTCACCCACCAACATTGGGTTGTTTTTGGTTCGACGCGTTAAAATTTGCAACACTCTACGAATTTCTTCATCACGACCAATAACGGGATCGAGTTTTCCGTTTCGGGCTAATTCGTTGAGGTTTTTGGCGTATTTGTTTAAAGCATTATAGGTTTCCTCTGCAGATGCGGAGGTAACTCGTTCGCCTTTTCGGAGTTCGTCGATGGCTGCTTTCAAACCTTTTTCGGTTACGCCTTGGTCTTTTAGGATTTGGGCGACTTTGCTTTTGGAACCAAAAATAGCTAGGATTAAATGCTCAATCGAAACGAATTCATCATTCATTTTTTTGGCAATAATTTCGGCTTCATTTAGTGTTGAATTTGCTGTTCTGGATAGCATAATTTCGCCACCAGAAACTTTGGGAAAGCTTTGTATGGTGCTGTCTAAAATTTGTTGGAACAACGGAACATTGACATTCAGTTTTTTCAAAATGAAAGGTGCTACATTTTCATCGACTTCGAAAATAGCCTTGAGAATGTGTTCGTTTTCTATTTGTTGTTGTCCAAAACTTTGCGCCAATTGCTGTGAAAGCTGAATGGCTTCCTGCGATTTGATGGTAAATTTATTGATGTTCATTTTTTTTATTGTTTGTAGTTTGTAGTTTTTTGTTTGTAGTTATTTGACTAACTTCGTCAAATAATCGTCAAAAGGTATTCCATCCCTAAAGTTACGACATTATGACTGAAGATAAAGTAATTAGGAACGACAAAATGACTTAAATAAAGACAAAATGAGTGTATTTGATAATATTTTTGGAAAAGCAGGGAATCAGAATTGCTCGGACATTAAAATCAATTGGATTCCATTGACTGATTTTGGTCAGTTGGATGAAATTACTAGTTCTTCAAACGAAAAACCGGTTGTAATTTTTAAACATAGTACGCGTTGTATCGTTAGTCGTACCGCTTTGAAACAATTTGAGGCAGAGACGTTGCAATGCAACGTCTTTACTGAAAATAACGTTTTATTTTATTTCTTGGATTTATTAGAGCATCGCGATATTTCAAATGAAATTGCGAATCGTTTTGGAGTGTATCATCAATCGCCACAATTGTTGTTGATTAAAGAAGGAAAATGCGTTTATGATGTTTCGCACAGTGATATAGATGTTGGGGAGTTGAAAGGGAAATTGTAAATAATTCTAGTTTCTAAAAAAAGTCACCGCAAATTCGCAAATTAAAAAATAAATCTAATTTGCAAATTTTCGGTTTATTTTTTTGTTTTTAAAATGCCAATCTCATTTTCGCTTTTATTTCCCCTAAACAAAGGTTGTTTATACTTCCTTCGTGTGTATGTTTGGTTTCTTTTGGCGATTCAAAAGTGCCGTTTTCTAGTTGTGCGGCGACAGCTTTGTAAGCATCTCTAAACGGCATTCCTGCTACAACCATTTCATTTAAAGTATCGACTGTAAATAGGTAATCGTATTTTTTGTCGGCAAGAATATTGTCTTTTACCTTGATGTCTTTGATGGAAAAAATGGCAATATCCAAACAAGCTTTTAGGTTTTGAATCGCTGGAAACAATCTTAGAGGTCAGGGAACGGATAGCGGGTGCTGTTATTATTTCGTTATTGCTTTTAGTTCATTAAAAATCAAATAAGAAATGCTAGTTAGTGAACTAATTAAATTATACAAAATATCATCATATTTATTAGGAAATCCATCTTTATTATTTAACTCAATCTCCAAAAGAATAATGAGATCATTAGATTCTTTGAGTGGGAAGAACGAAGATATAAAATCATATTTTTCTTTATCGTATTTTCCATTATTCCATAAACCTGATTTTTTTAAAATCTTTTCTATTAATATTTCTTTTTCTGTTGTTTGACCTCCGCAATGAACTATTATATGTCGAAAATGTTCTATTACATTTATTTCAAATCGTAAGTTTTTTTCTAATTTATTACAAATCTCTAGATTTTTGTATTCAGGAAAAACATTTCTAAATTTAGTCAGTATGCTATCAGGTATATCTTTTTTTGTTTTTGCCTGTTCTAAAAAGAATGAATAATCCTTGCTTTCAAGTTCAGATAAGACAATACTCCCATAATCCTTGAGCTGCCAAATATTTTTATCTTTATAACCTAAATACGCGTAAGACTTTATTAGATATTCTCTAAATATTTCAAAAGATTCGGTTAAAATCCATTGGTATTGCTTGTTTTTATGGAGCACTATTTGTTTAATATTTTCATCTACGGTGCTTCTAATATTTTTATATCTTATAGTTTCACCACTTTTAATATCTTGAATTAAAAAGAAGTCAACAGAGTGAGTAGAATTTTTATTTCCTGTTACGTCTTGCTCTTTCTCTTTTTTTTGATGCAATCTTTTTATTTCATTCACAGCAATTTCATTTATAGATCTTTTAGCTAAAATAAGCTGTTCCGATTTAAGAATATATTCATCAAATATTTCATCTAATTTCATACCCTAAGTATTCTGATTTTATTATACTTACGCCTAACTTATAAATACCACCAACGAACTTTGACACCCCTAAAAGGTATAAATGTAATACTTTTTCTTGTTTGCTAAGCTATCCAATGTAATCAGTATTTACTTGCCATTATGCAGTTGGTGGCGCTTTGGGTAATCTATTCTCTTTTGATTATTCCATCCTGGTGTATGCCAATTGTAATTTTGTTCAGGATCTTCAAAGCCGTATGTTCCTGTTCTACTATCCATAATTTTAATTTTATGACCTCTTTGCCATAAAAAACCAATATTGATGTCGCCCTCGGTCTCTAAAATTGTGTCTTTGTAGGCAACGGTATTTATTTTACAACCCGTGTACCATTCAGGTAAGTTGAGAACTAACTTTTCTGCAATTTTTAACCCCTCTTTTGTGAAATTAGTTTTGTTTTTTTGCCCATAAATAACAATACCACCCATTAGAGTATTTAGACCACAATAGGCACTGGGGCCAAAAGAATCATAATAATCAGTTTTAAAATTTGGATAGTTTTCAAAAAGTTTATTTGTGTGTTCTTTCAATATTGGTTCTACTGATTCACTATAATATAAATCTATTTCTTTAAGAATTGACACAGGAATATTTAATTGTTCAGCGACTTGAGAATAATATGGTCCAGTTGTTCCAAGTTTACCGCCATTGTTCCATCGCTCAACCCATAAGTAAAAATAAATATCTTTTACCTCATCCATACTGAATTTGCTTAAAGATTGCGGAAGTTCTGGAATTTGTGGTTCTGTTTCGATTTCAAGTGTTAAATTCTCATCTGTTTTATCGTTAAATAATTCATTCTTTGATGTTGCAGGGCTATTTTCGGTAATAGCGGGTTCAAAATTTGTAGTTGTGTTTTTACAACTAACTGTAGTTAAGATAAATACGACACATAAAAAGTAATTTTTCATTTTGGTTAATTTTTTTTGAATTATTAGATATTTGTTTTTTGTAGAATTATCTGACTTAAGGATTTAATCACTTGCATAGCATATGCTGCCTTTGGACTACATACTTATATTATCAATATTTTTAGTGCAAATCCACAAGAGCAGGCTGTTAATTTTGTTCCCACGGGAATTTAATTTGTCCAGGATTCCAAAAGAAGATTTTGTCGTTTATTTCAAAGGAAATTGGTTTCTGTGATTCTAAAACATTTTTGCTATTATTTTTAGTAATCATCTCTGACATTTTAATGTTTATGATTTCATCGAATTCGCGTTTTATATCTTCAATTTCCTTTGGAACTTTCCCAAGCCATTCACTAATAAATACGGATGTCATATTCCAACCATTTGTTTGCATTTTTTGCGTATATATAAATGCAAATTCAATTGTAATGGTTTCTCTATCCAAAATGTCCTTTACCATATTCTTGAATAATTTATGCGGAAGGCTATTTAAACCTGTATTTAGAATAACTATTCCACAATTTTCGAAGTTTTTATTTTTTTTAAATTGCTTTATTTGCTCACTTGCGGATTTAAAATGATTTTTTATAGTGTTTTTGATGAGACGATGATATTCTGCAGTTAATTCGCCAAAATCTAGTGAAGGATCAATGTTTATAGAATAAGATTTAATGTTTTGAAAAACTTTAGCGATGCTTTTTTGTCTATCTTTATTTTCAAGGCTCTCTTTTTGTAAGTCTTTTAATTCTAGAAGTATGTTTTTAATCATTGTTGTCCGATAAAAACTTGAAAAGCTACTATTTATAAGCATTTCAACTGTTTTGCTTGTTTTTTAGTGTTCTTTGTAGAACTCAATATTTGAAATTTAGAAAAATATTTTTTCAAATATTGAAGTTTTAAGA
>NZ_JANPFL010000001.1:0-92296 GCF_031423415.1 Flavobacterium sp. | reverse complement strand
GTTAAGAAAGTTCGTTTTTCGATTTCTTGAAAGCCAAACCATAAAGCGTCTTTGTAATGCATTACTTCTTTAGTCGCTGGATTGTCGTATTTTTTTTCGGCTATGGAAGCCATAAACAATTCGTCTTGGGTTGTAAGGATGTTTTCTATTGCTGAACTGGCTTGTGCTTCTTGTAAATTGATGGTGTCAATAAACAGTGTTGGGTTTGGCAAATTAGTTATCGCTCCTTTTAGTTCCGATAAAGCTCTACTGGAAGTAATTAGTTTTTTTAAAATTACTTTAGTTTCTAAATCGGTATTAGGTGGTAGTAACGGTAATTCGTCATACGGTTTTTCCGGGTTATAATTTGCTGCCATAGATGGTGTTTATATGAAAGTCAATTTTAGGATTATTTACCTTCGTTTTATTTTCGAGAGTAAAAATAGTAAAAAATTACCTTCGAAATGATTTTCGAGAGTAAAAAAATGAAAAAATTACCTTCGTATTGAATTTTAAAAGTAGAATTGACTACAATTTACCTTCGTTCTTTTCTAAAAGATGTAATTGTCAACTGCTTTGTCTAACTCTTCGCTGATGATTTTAGCATATATCTGTGTTGTACTAATGTCTGTATGGTCCATTAATTTAGAAACGTGCTCAATTCTCATTCCGTTATTTAACGCATTGGTTGCAAAACTGTGTCGCGATAAATGGAACGAAAGTGGAAACGGTAGTTTCAACATTTTACCCATTCGGTTGAGTTGGAAATTTGCAGAATGATTTTCTCTTTGTGAAATGAAGTAACGTATTTCTTCGCTCTTGTTGTATGATTTTTTATCTGTAATAATTGGGAAAATATAATCATCTGGTTGCGCATCTTCTTTGATGTATTTATTCAAAATATCTATCGCAACCTTGCCGATTTTGAACTGGTGTAATCTTCCTGTTTTGCGAATTACTTTTTTTATTCTTTGCTCTTCGCTATTGTAATTGGTGTATTGCAGCTCGATAACATCGCTAAATCTTAATCCTCCGGCATAAATCGAGAAAAGGAATAAATCTCTCCATAAATCCGCTTTCTTACCTTCTTTAAGGTCTAAATTGGTTAGTTTTTCGATTTGGTCTTTGTTTAGGAATACTCTTTTCTCGGTATCTTTTTTTAATGTCAGTTTGTTGAATGGGTACATATATTCTGGAATGATGTCTTCTTTTATAGCTTCCTTGAACATTATCGCCAAGATCATTATTGAATAGCGTTGTGTGGTTGCTCCGTTTTTTAGAATATTTCCCATATGAGCCATATAGTCTTTCAAAACTGACACCGTAATATCATCAAAATAAACATCCTTGCTGCCTACATAGTTTTCAAATTTCTTAGTGTAAAGCATATAATTTTTATAGGTTCCAAACGAAACGCTACCCTTTATTTTTTCACATCGAGCATAAGCATATTGAAAAAAGTTTGGCACTTCTTTTCCCTTGATGGCTTCTTTTAGTTTTTTGATGGAAACGGTTTTTATCTTTCTTTCCATATCGGCAACCTGACCTTCAGCATCTGCAATTTTTTGAGATAATGCAGCATTCATCCTCGCGCTGTTGGGATGGTTCTTTTTTACTTTCTGCTTTACTTCATCCCACTCGTTCTCTTTGAGCTTCACTCCAGCAGTGATAAATTTCGTTTTTCTATCTTTTATAATTCGAATGTACAATGGGCTGTGTCCAGTTTGGTCTGCCTGATGTGTTCTTAAAATTAGTTTAATTGATGCCATAGTGTTAGGAAATTAGAAATGTTGTACTATATTTGTAAAGCAATGCAAACGAGTGAAAGTATTGTAAATACTGGGTTTTCAATTGGGTGCATCGTGATACGAAGGTACAACATTGGGTACAACAAAACAAGTATTACATTGCTTTTTTATGCTTAAAATTGCATTGTCAAATTTAATAAAGTCAATGAATACAACACTTTAAGTGCAATTGAGAACTGGCAATTATAAAATGAGGATAACAGCGGTTAGTAGCAATTTCTGAATTTTGTGGTAAGTTCACGTTTGCGTTTCGCAAGAATTTTTATCTTTAACAGAAAACAATGAGTTCCTTAGCAACGACTTTGCTATTTCAAAAAGTCAATATTTCTTATCATCCCAGCATACTTGGTCCTTTTAAGCGGCGAATTATTAAAAACTGCCTTAAAAGTCTCTTCGGTTAGTTCTGTCCAATCTTTTTTAGACATTGACAGCACTTCTGTGCTAGGATTGAAAAGCGGTTCATTATGCGCTTTCGAAAATCGATTCCAAGGACAAACGTCTTGGCAAATGTCGCAACCAAAAGCCCAATCATTGAATTTGCCTTTCATTTCTGGAGGGATATTCTCTTTGAGTTCGATGGTAAAATAGGAAATACATTTACTCCCATCAACGACATAAGGCGCAACAATAGCATCGGTGGGGCAAGCATCAATACAAGCGGTACAAGACCCACAATGGTCGGTTGTAGCGTGGTCGTATTCTAAATCTAGGTCGATAATCAATTCGGCAATAAAATAAAAAGAACCTACTTTTTGAGTCAGTAAATTACTGTTTTTGCCCATCCCACCTAAACCGCTTTTCGCAGCCCAAGCTTTGTCTAAAACCGGAGCAGAATCGACAAAAGCGCGACCCGAAACTTCGCCAATATTCGATTGAATCGAAAACAATAATTCCTTTAATTTTTCTTTAATGACCGAATGATAATCTTGTCCATAAGCATATTTTGAAATTTTATAAGAATCCTCATTTTGAAATTCAGAAGGATAATAATTTAAAAGAAGTGAAACAACACTTTTGGCATCATCGACCAGCAAAGTGGGGTTCAATCGTTTGTCAAAATTGTTTTCCATATAGGACATTTGACCGTTCATTTGATTTTTCAGCCAATGTTCTAATCGTGGTGCTTCTTCTTCGAGAAATCCAGCTTTGGATATGCCACAAGACAAAAACCCGAGGCGTTTGGCTTCTGATTTGATGAATTGGGAATATTTTGAGTTAGGAGTTATGGGTTATGTGTTATGTGTTATGGGTTACGTGTTAGCAAATTGCCATTGATATTACCGTTGAAATTTTACTCTAAAACAGTCCACCCTGAATATTAATTTTCAATTTCCCAAGATGTTTATAAGCTTTCTCAGTAACTTCTCTTCCTCTTGCTGTTCTCATAATAAAGCCTTCCTGAATTAAAAAGGGTTCATAAACTTCTTCGATGGTTTCACTACTTTCCGAAACGGCTGTTGCCAACGTCGACAATCCTACTGGACCACCTTTGAATTTATCGATAATGGTGTTTAGAATTTTATTGTCCATTTCGTCCAAACCGTGTGCATCGACATTTAAGGCTTTTAAAGCGTAACAAGCAATTTCAATATCAATTGTGCCGTTTCCTTTTATTTGTGCAAAATCACGCACTCTACGCAGCAAGGCGTTAGCAATACGAGGCGTTCCGCGGCTTCTACCGGCAATTTCAATAGCGGCTTCCATCGAAATGGGCATTTTTAAAATAGTGGCGCTTCGTTCGACAATCGTAGTTAACAGTTCGGTTGTGTAGTATTGCAAGCGAGAGGAAATTCCGAAACGGGCGCGCATCGGTGCAGTCAATAAACCAGAACGGGTGGTTGCTCCAATTAATGTAAAGGGATTTAAATTGATTTGGACAGTTCTGGCATTAGGTCCAGATTCTATCATAATGTCAATTTTGAAATCTTCCATTGCCGAGTATAAATATTCTTCAACAATTGGACTCAGTCGATGAATTTCATCAATAAACAAAACGTCCCTTTCTTCAAGATTGGTTAACAAACCAGCTAAATCTCCCGGCTTGTCCAAAACAGGTCCAGAAGTGATTTTGATTCCTACTTGTAATTCATTGGCCAATATGTTTGCCAAAGTAGTTTTACCTAATCCTGGTGGCCCATGAAAAAGCGTATGATCGAGTGCTTCGTTTCGTTGATTGGCAGCTTGAACAAAAACTTTCAGATTTTCTAATATTTGTTCCTGACCTGCGAAATCATCAAAAGAGAGTGGCCTCAATTTTTTCTCTAGATCAAGTTCTTCTGGATTGTAACCTTCGTTTGTTGGGTCTAAATTTTCATTCATTCTACAAATATAACAAAGTTATAAGTAAATAAAAATGCCTTTCGAAAGGAAAGGCATTTTTAATATTTATGTCAAAATGATTAGTGATGTAGAACTTCTTCTCCTTCTTTAAGTGGCACATTTTGGGGAACAAAGTCCTCATTATGCGCAGGATTACTATAATCATAAGGCCAACGGTGCACTTCAGGAATTTCTCCTGGCCAGTTACCGTGAATGTGTTCAATCGGAGCTGTCCATTCTAATGTATTGGATCTCCAAGGATTTTGAACTGTTCTTTTTCCGTAAAAAATACTAGAAAAGAAATTATACAAGAAAACCAATTGGAAAGCACCACCAATTAAAGCAAAAACAGTTATCAGAACATTTACATTTTGCAAATCATCAAATAATGGAAAGTTAGTGTTAGTGTAATACCGTCTTGGCAAACCAGCCAAACCTATAAAGTGCATTGGAAAAAATACTCCATAAGCACAAACGGCCGTTACCCAAAAATGAACATATCCTAAATTTTTATTTAACATTCTTCCGAACATTTTTGGATACCAATGATAGATTCCGGCAAACATTCCGTAAAGAGCTGATATACCCATTACCAAGTGGAAATGCGCTACAACAAAATAAGTGTCGTGAACGTTAATATCCAAAGTACTGTCTCCAAGAATAATTCCTGTTAGACCACCTGTGATAAATGTTGAAACCAAACCGATAGAAAACAACATAGCAGGATTCAATTGCAAATTCCCTTTCCACAGCGTAGTGATGTAATTAAACGCTTTTACAGCAGATGGAATCGCAATCAATAAAGTGGTAAAAGTAAATACAGATCCTAAAAATGGATTCATACCAGAAATAAACATATGGTGACCCCAAACAATTGTTGATAAAAATGCAATTGCTAAAATAGACATAATCATCGCTCTATAACCAAAAATTGGTTTACGAGAATTTGTTGCGATTACCTCAGAGGTAATACCCAAAGCTGGCAACAATATGATATACACCTCAGGATGTCCTAAGAACCAGAATAAATGTTCAAACAAAACAGGAGAACCGCCTTGATAATGCAAAACTTCGCCCGCGAGATAAATATCAGAAAGGAAAAAAGAAGTGCCAAAACTTCTGTCGAAAATTAACAGCAACGCCGCTGACAGTAGTACTGGGAATGAAATAACTCCAATAATAGCAGTTACAAAGAACGCCCAAATTGTTAATGGCATTCTAGTCATCGTCATTCCTTTTGTTCTTAAGTTTATTACAGTAACTATGTAGTTTAACGAACCCATTAGCGAGGCTGCAATAAAAATTGCCATTGAAACTAACCAAAGCGTCATACCCATACCCGAACCTGGTATAGCTTGTGGCAAAGCACTTAAGGGTGGATATATAGTCCAACCGGCTGATGCTGGTCCTGACTCTACAAAAAGCGAACTAAGCATTATTACACTCGATAGGAAAAAAAGCCAATAGGAAACCATGTTCAAAAATCCTGATGCCATATCCCTTGCGCCTAATTGCAACGGTATTAAAAGATTACTAAAAGTACCACTTAAGGCTGCTGTTAGCACAAAGAATACCATTATAGTACCGTGAATGGTTACCAACGCCAAATATCTATCATTTAATAGCACACCGTCTGGAGCATAACTTTCTCCAAGAAAAAAACTGAACACTTTAAATGACTCTTCTGGCCACGCCAATTGCAATCTAAAAAGCATAGATATGAATACTCCCACTACACCCATAACAATTCCAGTAAGCAGGTATTGCTTAGCAATCATTTTGTGATCTATACTAAAAATATATTTAGTAATAAAAGTATCTTTATGATGGTGTTCGTGTTCGTGTTCGTGTTCTTGTGTATGATCGTGAACTTCTGCTGACATATTGTTTACTTTAAATTTTTTTTATTAATTATTTCATTGCCATTTTAGCGATAGCCGCAGTATCTTTTGCTTTTGTAGAATCTGCACCAACCCCACCTTCAACTGGTTTTGGAGTATTTGCTACTTTTACTTCCTCAACTATGGTAGGCTTATCGCTCAACCATTTTTTATAATCTTCTGGCGTATCTACAACCACTTTCATTTGCATATTGTAATGTGATGCACCACATATCTTATTGCAAAGCAATAGAAAATCAAAAGTATAGGGATCAAGACCAGCCTTTCCTTCGGCTACAAGAATTTTACTTTTAGCGTCGCGTAAAGCATTAATATTTTTTATTTTCTCTATCATAAAAGGCAAATCTCTATATTCATCTGTAGTATAAACAGGTTCAAAAGCAAATTCGGTAACCATTCCAGGAACACAATTCATCTGCGCTCTAAAATGTGGAAAAAAGGCAGAGTGCAAAACATCTTGCGAACGAAATTTAAAATGTATCTTTCTACCCTTTGGAATATGAAGCTCTTTAACTACTATATCGTCTTGTGCATTTGGATCAGAAAGGTCAACCCCAAGAGTATTAACGCCTTCAATCAATCTAACATTAGCTTTACCAAGAACGTTATCAGTTCCCGAATATCTTGCTGTCCAATTGAATTGTTGTGCATACAATTCGATTTCAATGGTTTCTTCGTTTTTATCAATAAACATAATATCTACCCAAGAATACAAACCATACCCAATTAAAAGCGCTAACACAATAGCAGGAATACCACTCCAAACTATTTCTAATTTATTGCTATCTGCAAAGAACAATGCTTTATTTTCTTTTTTACCTCTGTATTTGAAAGAAAAATAATGTAACAATATTTGTGTAATAGCTTGTACTATAAAGATAACTATCCAAGTTATGTTCATCAAATAATCGACGATTGCGCCGTGTTTTGATGCTGGGGTGTGAAGCACTAATGGACCCCATTTTATTAATCCGTAAATTGTAAAGATATAAATGAATGCTAAAAACCCAAACATTAAATAACCTTGCGTATTATTATCATCATCATTAGCTACCTGCGAATCATCGTGAATTACACCTACTTGAGTTAAATCAAATATCTTAGTTAACTGCCACAATGCAACGGCTAAAAGAGCTACAACTAAAATTATCAACAAAATCGACATATATTTATTTTTAAATATTAATAATGAAAATGCTTACTTTCTTCAATAAATGGATTTCTTTTTGGCAATAATGGTGCTTTTGTCAATGCTGTAAAAACAACATAGATAAACAATCCCAAGAAGAACATAACCGAAGCAATTTCTGAAATTCCAATAAACCATTGATCCCCCACTGTTCCCGGCATAATCATATTAAAAAAATCAATATAATGTCCAAACAATATTACGGTGCCAGCCATAACAAGTATCCATGAAATTCTTTTGAAATCGGTATTTACTAAGATCAAGATTGGAAAAACAAAATTCATTACTACAGCACCAAAGAATGGAAGATTATACACTTCAATCCTAGTAACAAAGTAAGTAACCTCCTCAGGAATATTAGCATACCAAATCAACATAAATTGTGAGAACCATAAGTAGGTCCAAAACACACTAAAACCGAACATAAATTTCGCTAAATCGTGAATATGGCTTGTATTGACGTGTTCCAAATATCCTTTTGATTTCAAATACAAAGTGATTAAGCAAATTGTTGTAATCCCGCTTACGAAGAAGCTAGCAAAAACATACCAACCAAACAAAGTACTAAACCAATGTGGATCAATAGACATAATCCAGTCCCAAGACATTATTGATTCTGTAACAATAAAGAAAACTAAAAATCCAGCTGACATTTTGAAGTTCTTTTTGTAGAAACTATCGTCTTTGGCTTCATCTTGCGCCAAACAATTTTTTCGAGAAAAATATCGGTATAAATTCCAACCAATCAAGAAAATTGCAGCTCTGATAATCCAAAAAGGAAAATTTAGATATCCTGATTTGTTGGCTATGATTTTATCATAATTCGCATCCCCAACCTTTGTTACACCTTCTCCCAACCAAACGAAGAGATGATTAAAATGCAAACCACAAAGTATCAAAACAATAATGAAAATAACAGACCCCACAGGTAAATAAGCGGTAATACCCTGCATCACTCTAAACAACACTGGCGACCAACCTGCCTGAGCAACTTGTTGAATAGCGTAAAAAGCTAAAACACCAAGAGAAATTAACATAAAGAAAATACAGGCAACATACAAGGCAGCCCAAGGCTTATTCTGTAATTGATGCAACACATGTTCTAAATGTTCTTCGTGTTCTGTGTGAGCGGCCTCTATTTTATGCTCTCCTGCTTCGACTTTGTGAGCTTCAGCACCTTCGTGGGATTCGGTTGATTTTGAAACTTCGTGACTACCATGAGCGTCCGCAGCAAGAATTGCTTCTACTGCTTGAATATCTTTAGGTGCAGCATAAAAACCATATCCTATTCCTAAAAGTCCTGCAACCATTAGTATAAGGGAAAATGTTTTTAGTTTACTTGAAAATGTGTACATATCTTTTACGATGAGTTTGTTTTACAATTATAATTTACTTTTTAGCTCCATCACATACGCTGCAACCATCCATCGTTCCTTTTGACTCAATTGATTGGAATAAGCACCCATAGAATTAATACCATATTTAAGAACATGATAAATACTACCCTCTGTAATTACTCTGTCTTTGTAATTCGGCACGCCTAAAATTTTTCCTTGAGTAACCAGCTTTCCTTTTCCGTTACCAGCATTTCCGTGACAAATACCACAATAAATTTCGAATAAATATTTAGATTTCTCTTTATCTTTATCTGATATACTATCTAATGGCGAAACCGAATTCAATTTAGCTGAGTCATATCCTTCAGTTGAGTTCGGATAGGCATAAACATCAAAGCCCCTTTTTATAGAACCTTCCGCTGGAAGCTGAGCTTCTACTCCGCCTTTAAAAATACCTACATGAGAGTAAGTATCATAACCTATGTGCTCATACATATTTGGCATATACTGATAATTTGGTTTCAAATTATCTTTACAGGATAAAACCAAAATACTAATACTTATTAGAAATGTTATTTTGTATCTACTTTTCATATCTACTATTAATGCTTATCAATTAGTTTAACTTCAACCGCACCTGTACTTTCTAAAAAAGAAATCAATTCTTTTTCATTGTCTTTAACTGCAACTTCCATTAAAAAATGATCGTCTGTAGTTCTGACATCTGGATTTTCAGCCGCCTTAAATGGCCATAGTCTACTTCTCATATAAAAAGTAATAACCATTAAGTGAGCTGCAAAAAATACTGTTTCTTCGAACATAATTGGCACAAAAGCGGGCATGTTTTCAATATAACTAAAACTTGGCTTACCTCCAATGTCTTGTGGCCAATCTTGAATCATTATATAATTCATCATCCACGTTCCAAATGAAATTCCAATGCAACCATAAATAAAAGCACAAATTGCTAATCTTGTCGGTTCCAATCCCATCGCCTTATCCAATCCGTGAACTGGAAAAGGAGTGAAAACTTCTTCAATATGATGATGAGCTGCACGTGTTTTTTTTACGGCATTCATCAATATATCATCGTCATTGTATATGGCGTATACTACTTTGTTACTCATGGTGTGATTCTTTATTTGCTGCTCTCGCCTTTATAAAATTATCTCCAGTTCCTTTCAAAATTGTTTTTACTTCTGCCTGAGCAATCACAGGGAATGTTCTAGCATACAATAAAAATAATACGAAGAAGAAACCTATTGTTCCAATGAAAATTCCAATATCAACAAATGTTGGTGAAAACATTGTCCAAGACGATGGCAGGTAATCTCTGTGTAACGAAGTTACGATAATTACAAACCTCTCGAACCACATTCCAATATTTACTACAATTGAGATGATGAAAGAGAACATTATACTTGTTCTTAATTTTTTGAACCACATAAATTGAGGTGAAAACACGTTACACGTCATCATTGACCAATAGGCCCACCAGTACGGTCCAGTAGCTCTGTTCAAGAATGCATATTGTTCGTATTCAACTCCTGAATACCAGGCTACGAATAATTCAGTGATATAAGCAACGCCAACGATAGAACCTGTAATCATAATTACAATATTCATTAATTCGATGTGCTGAATTGTTATATAGGCTTCAAGATTAGAAACTTTTCTCATAATAATAAGCAAAGTATTTACCATTGCAAATCCTGAGAAAACTGCTCCTGCAACGAAGTATGGCGGGAAAATGGTAGTATGCCAACCTGGAATTACTGAAGTAGCAAAGTCCATAGATACAATAGTGTGAACAGAAAGCACCAATGGTGTTGCCAAACCTGCAAGAACTAAGGAAACTTCTTCAAAACGTTGCCAGTCTTTAGCTCTTCCGCTCCATCCAAAACTCAAAATTGAATAAATCCTTTTGTTAAATGGTGTGATAGCTCGGTCTCTAAGCATCGCAAAATCGGGTAATAATCCTGTCCACCAAAAAACCAACGATACAGAAAGATAGGTAGAAATTGCAAATACGTCCCAAAGTAATGGTGAATTAAAATTTACCCAAAGTGAACCAAATTGATTCGGGATTGGTAAAACCCAATAGGCCAACCAAGGACGACCCATGTGGATAATTGGAAACAAACCCGCTTGAATTACCGAGAAAATGGTCATTGCTTCAGCAGAACGGTTAATAGCCATTCTCCAACGTTGACGGAATAATAAAAGTACCGCTGAAATCAAAGTTCCTGCGTGACCAATACCAACCCACCAAACGAAGTTAGTAATATCCCAAGCCCAACCTACTGTTTTATTTAAACCCCAGGTACCAATACCAGTTGAAATAGTATAAACTATGCAGCCTAATCCCCAGATGAAGGCTGTTAATGCGATTGAAAATACAATCCACCACTGTTTGTTGGCTTTTCCTTCAACCGGTGCGGCAACATCTACTGTTACATCGTGATAAGATTTATCACCTATGATTAAAGGTTTTCTGATGGGTGCGTCGTATATATGAGACATAATTTAATTTTAGATTTTAGATTTTAGATTTTAGATTTTTTAAAAACCTCTTTTCTTTCATACCTATATTTTACACTTATTTAATTTTATTTTTATCAACTATTGTCATTGAAATATTTTATGTATTTCTAACTTTTACGTGGTAAATTACATTTGGTTTTGTCCCAACATGTTCTAATAAATGATACATTCTTTCGTCTTCTACCAACTTAGCAACTTGACTTTGTTTATCATTAATATCTCCAAAAACCATCGCTCCTGTTGTACAAGCACTAGAACAAGCGGTTTGGAATTCTCCGTCAACAACTTCTCTTCCTTCATTTTTAGCGGTCAAAATGGTTGCTTGTGTTTTTTGAATACACATAGAACATTTTTCCATTACACCACGTGAACGTACATTTACATCTGGATTCAATACCATACGACCCAAATCGTCATTCATGTGGAAATCAAATTCGCTGTTTTTGTTGTATAAGAACCAGTTGAAACGACGTACTTTATAAGGACAGTTGTTCGCACAATAACGAGTTCCAACACATCTATTGTATGCCATGTGATTTTGACCTTGACGGCTGTGTGATGTAGCTGCAACAGGACAAACTGTTTCACAAGGTGCGTGATTACAATGTTGACACATTACAGGTTGAAAAGCCACTTGTGGATTATCTGATGCGTGCTCCATTTCATTAAAGGTAGAAAGTGAACTAGACAATCCTGCAATATTTTCTTTTCTTTCATTATCTCCAGCAAAAGTCTCTTCGGAAGAATAATACCTATCGATACGCAACCAGTGCATATCACGACTTCTTCTCACTTCTGATTTTCCAACAACTGGAACGTTATTTTCAGCGTGGCAGGCTATAACGCAAGAACCACATCCTGTACAAGCATTTAAATCTATCGAAAGATTAAAATGATGCCCAACGGAACGATCGAATGAAGACCATAAATCTACGGAAGTTGCTTTAACTTCTTTGTGATCCAATGAAACCATTGGTTGCTCATTCCAAAATTCTGCATCTTCTGTATTAAATATTTTTAAAGTAGTTTCTTTAATAATATCGCCTCTTCCCATCAACGTTTTTTGACCTTGAACACAAGCAAATTCGTGTTCTCCGTCTCCTTTTGTCAATGTAACTGATTGTACATTACTCAAACCTTTGTATAATGAATAGGCATTTACACCTACTTGCATTTCTTCTTTTAAAGCTGCTTTTTTACCATAACCAAAAGCTAAACCAACAGTTCCAACCGCTTGTCCAGGCTGAACAATTACAGGAACATTTTCTAGTACAAGTCCGTCAGAAGTTTTGATTGTAACATAACTTCCGTTCAAACCACCATTAGCAACGATTTCATTTGACAACTCCAATAGTTTAGCATCGGCAGCGGAAACAGTAACATAATTATCCCAAGAAACTCTAGTAATTGGGTCAGGAAATTCTTGTAGCCAAGGATTGTTGGCTTGTTGACCATCACCTAAACCAGTTTTGGTATATAAATTTAATTCTAGACCTTGTGACGCTTTTGTTTGTGCCAAAGCATTGGCAGCAGCAGCATAATCAGCTGAACCCGCAGAAGCTGAAGCAGCAGTTCCAACAAAAATTCCATCGTGCAAAACTTGATTCCAAGTAGAACCTGCAATTATTGATGCAGAACTTGCTATTAAGTAATTGTAATAAGTACCTGCAATCCCATTCAATGACAATAAAACGTCTTGAAATTGTTTAGTATTAAACACCGGACGAATAGTTGGTTGAGTCAAACTATAGGTTCC
This sequence comes from Flavobacterium sp., assembly GCF_031423415.1. Taxonomy (GTDB): domain Bacteria; phylum Bacteroidota; class Bacteroidia; order Flavobacteriales; family Flavobacteriaceae; genus Flavobacterium. Next base: position 79,463 of record NZ_JANPFL010000001.1, on the reverse strand, counting down.
TTTAGTAATGCTTACATCTCCCCAAGATTCTAAATAGTGAGGCGCTGCAGCAGCAATCGTTATTAGCGAAGCGGTTTCGTCTTCTCTCAAAGAAAATGAAGCCGAAAGACTTACTTTTTTCAAGCCATCAACAAAATCTTTTGAATTAGCTAAAGTATAAACCGGATTTACACCGCTCATTATTAAAGTATGAACGCTTCCTGCTTTCATATCATTTACTAATTGAGTCACTTTTTGGCTAGATCCTTTTCTAATTTGTCTTGTTCCAACAGTAGAAAAAGACTCACTAGCTAATTTCTGATTGATAGCCAAAACCAATAACTGCGCATTTTTATCTTGAATGCCAGAAACTAAAACTCCTTTAGACCCAGATTTCCCTAATTCTATAGCAATTTTTGAAACTTCGGCTTTTAATTTTGCATCCAATGTTACTGGAATTGATGCTCCAACAACTGTGTTATAAATCAATACTAATGCTTGCTTTTGATTGGCAGTTGATAGTGCAACACGCTTATCGGCAGCAGCACCAGACAATGTCATATTCGCTTCTAATTGAAAATGACGCGATATTTTTTGATTTCCCTTTGGTCCTTGAGGAATTCTTCCTTTTGCATAACTTGAACCATAATTTCCACCTTGCCAATCTCCAAGGAAATCTGCACCAACGGAAACGATTACCGAGGCTTTTGAAAAGTCATAATCAACCAAGGCTCTTTCGCCATAAACCGTTTCGAATGCATCTAAGGTTTCTGATTCAGAAACAGCATCATAAATAACGTGTTTTGCATTTGGATTTTTAGCAAGAAATTCTGCAATCAACTTTTCAGTTGATGGACTTGCTAATGTATTGGTCAAAAGAACAACTTGTCCTCCCTTAGCTTTGGCATCAGCCAAACCTGTTTTTATTTTGGAATCAACATCAACCCAAGTAGCCGCTTTCCCAGCAATTTTAGGCTCTTTCAAGCGCATACTATCATACAATGACAATATTGAAGCGTGGATTCTGGCGTTGGCAGCAAATTTTGCCCCTGCCATTGTATTATTGTCTATTTTGATAGGACGACCTTCGCGCGTTTTTACTAAAAGGTTAGCAAAATCGAAACCATCAAAAACTGTAGTTGCATAATAATCAGCAATTCCAGGGATAATTTGTTCTGGTTGAACTACGTAAGGTATTGACAAGTGAACAGGGCCTTCGCAAGCAGCAAGTGTAGCGGCCGCTGTAGTAAATCCAACGTACTTTAAAAAATCACGACGTGTTGTTGATGAAGATGACAATGCACCTTCGTTTCCTAAAAATTCATCAGTAGGAATTTCTTCAACAAATTCGTTATTTCTAAGCGCCTCAACAATAGAACTATTTCCGTCTAGTTCTTCAACACTTTTCCAGTATTTTTTGTTTGATGACATATTCTATAAATATTGTTTATTGTTTGTTGCTTGTGGCTTATGTTTGAAACAACAAACTATAAACCCTAAACTTTGATTTAACTTATTAATAATGACATTTACCACATTCCAATCCTCCCATTTGTGCTGCAGTCAATTTTTCTACACCATATTTTTTGGACAGTTGTTCGTGAATTTTAGTGTAATATTCGTTGCCTTCCATTTTAACTTCTGTTTTTCTATGGCAATTGATACACCAACTCATAGTTAAAGGTGCAAATTGTTTTTGAATTTCATAAGTCTGAACAGGACCGTGACAGGTTTGGCATTCAATTCCCGCAACTGTAACGTGTTGTGAATGGTTAAAATAAACGAAACTTGGTAAGTTGTGAATACGAACCCATTTTACAGGCTCAGTTTTTCCTGTATATTTTTGATTGTCTTTATCCCAACCTACTGCCTTGTATAGTTTTGCAATTTCATTATCGTAAAAAGCTTTAGAGTATTCAGGTGTCGCAGTAGTGTCAGAAACCTCGGCAATACTTTTGTGACAGTTCATACATACATTTAGTGAAGGAATTCCAGAATGCTTACTCACACGAGCAGAGGAATGGCAATAGTTACAATTTATACCGTTGCTTCCCGCGTGGATTCTGTGTGAATAATGTATTGGTTGTACCGGAGCATAATCTTGATCAACTCCTATTTGCATCAAATAACCATATACAAAATAAGCACTAGCCAATAACATAAATATCGCTGAAACCAATACTAAAAATTGGTTTTGTGCGAAAGCTTTCCATAATGATATTGTCGGTTCTTTTGGCGCAACACTAATTCCTTTTGCCGCAGCTACTTTTCTTAATACATTGTTTACCAATACTAGCATTACGACTAATATTGCCATAACCAAAGCCAATGCACCTAAAACTATGTCGTTCGAAACCCCACTGGCGTTCGCATCGGTACCTGGAACTTTCTCACCGGCCACTGCTGCAGGAGCTGCAGGAATTGGTTCCATTGTGTAAGCAATAACATTATCAATATCAGCCTCCGACAATTGAGGAAAAGCTGTCATCTGAACCTTATTGTATTCTTCGTAAATTTTTACGGCCTGAGCATCACCTGATTTAATTAAATCAGAACTATTGTGAATCCATTTATAGAACCACGCTTTTTCGTACTTGTTGCCAACTCCTCTAAGCGCCGGACCAGTTGCTTTTGCATCTAGTTTGTGGCAAGCAGCACAATTTGCGTTGAATATTTCCTTTCCCTTGACAGGGTCGCCGCCTTGCGCTACAGCTGGAGTTGCCGCTGCCGCTGGAGCAGTAGTTGCCGCCGCCGGTGTCGCTGTTGCCTCTTGTGCATAAGAATGTATTGATAAGGATAGCAGAACAGCTAAACTTAAAAATAATTTCCTTGAAATCGAACTATGGTTACCCATCTTTTTCATATAGTATAGTAATTATCAAAAATAGTGAACTGATTTTTTACACGATTAAAATATGATAAAAATCACCTTCTTTAAAATACCGCACAAAAATACACTTTAAGAACTATTCTCAAAACCCTAAAATAGTCTTAAATATAATTTATATTAATTCTAAATAACAACAAGGTTTCAGGTATGTTTTATAAACACTATTTTTGTATAAAAATCATTGCAATATGAAAATTATAGTCGCAAAAAAAATCCTTTTATCTCTCTTATTTTGTGGTATTTCGACTTGTTATGTCCAAGCACAGCAAGACGATGTTACAGTAATACAAGATCCGAAATTTGAACAGTTACTCAACGAAAAGCGAAAAATAAATGCTTCGCTTACCCTAATCGACTCCTATAAAATCCAGATTTATAATGGCGGAAGCGAAAATGCCAAAAAAACACTAAACGAGTTCAGACAACAATTTAGTGACCTTGATGCCACGATTGTTTTCAATACTCCCAATTATAAAGTTTGGGTTGGTAATTTCAGAACGCGCATCGAAGCCGAAAAAACTTTGGCAGACATCAAAGACAGTTATAAAAATGTGCTTTTGATTAAGCCTAGTCGGTAACATTTTTTTTGATTTAGTTATGACATGATTAAAACTTCTTCCATTTGCTAAATCAGTATTATAAAAATAAATATGGAAACCATAAGTAGAACTGATAACATATAGGGTTTTAAAACAGACCTATACGGTTTTAAAAACCTCATAAGTCTTAACGCATCAAAATAACTCAATAAAATTTCAACTCCTTATTCTTATCATTTGTATATCCACTTTGTGATATAATTAATGAGCGACAAATAAACCGGTGTTAAAATAATTAGTTTTCACTATTTTTGTGTTCACAAAAGCTCAAAATGAAATACTATATTATTGCCGGAGAAGCTTCGGGCGATTTGCACGGATCGAATTTGATGAAAGAATTATACAAAGAGGATCCCAATGCGAACATACGTTTTTGGGGTGGCGACTTGATGCAGAAGATTGGCGGAACTTTAGTAAAACATTACAGAGAATTAGCATTTATGGGTTTTGTTGAAGTTTTGTTCCATTTGAAAACGATTTTGAACAACATCAAAATATGCAAAAAAGACATCTTAGATTTTGAACCTGATGTGCTTATTTTCATTGATTATCCTGGTTTTAATTTGCGAATTGCCAAATGGGCCAAGGCGAAAGGTTTCAAAACCCATTATTATATTTCGCCCCAAATTTGGGCTTGGAAGGAAAGTCGTATTACTGATATCAAGCGCGATATTGATAAAATGTATGTTATTCTGCCCTTCGAAAAAGAGTTCTATGAAAAAAAGCATCAGTATCCTGTTGCCTTTGTGGGTCATCCTCTGATTGATGCCATTCACAATCATCCTGCAATAGATGCTGCTATTTTCAGAGCAGCAAATCACTTGAGCGAAAAGCCTATTATTGCTATTTTGCCTGGAAGTCGCAAACAAGAAATTACCAAAATGCTTTCGGTGATGTTGAGCGTTGTGAACGAGTTTCCCGATCATCAATTTGTAATTGCTGGCGCACCAAGTCAAGAATTTGCTTTCTATGAACAATTTATCACTACTAAAAATATTAAATTTATTTCGAATAAAACATACGATTTGTTGAGTAATGCCTCGGCTGCACTGGTCACATCAGGAACGGCAACACTCGAAACGGCTCTGTTTAAAGTGCCAGAAGTGGTCTGTTATAAAGGAAGTTCGATTTCGTATCAAATTGCCAAACGCATTATTACGCTGAAATACATTTCGCTAGTCAATCTGATTATGGATGAGGAAGTGGTAACCGAATTGATCCAGGAAGATTGCAATAGCAAACGCATTGCTAATGAATTGACTAAAATTTTAGAACCTGAAAACCGTAAAAACCTATTGAAAAAATACGCTGTTTTGGAAGAGAAATTAGGTGGCATTGGCGCTAGCCAAAAAACGGCTCGACTGATTGTAAATGATATAAAACCAGCTGCAATTTTATAAGTTTTTAAACATAAAAATTCCCTGTCAAAGTTTAAATCACCTTGCAGGGAATCGTTTTTTTGGTTCTACTTTTTATATGAAAACAAATTTGAGATAAATTTAAACCACATAGAATCGATGCTAAATTGTTAAAAAGATTTTCATAGAAAACACTTTTTACACATAGAAGCTATGTAGTCAACCCTTAAAAAGAGCTATTTTTAATTTCCACAAAAATAGGAATATTATTTTCAGGATAGAAGTTGAACAAATAATTAAGCCAAAAAACAATTTGTTCCTTGATTTGGTTGAATCGGAGCTTAAAATTGTACCCGATTCCTGCCAAAAGTGCATTATGAATATCACCAGCCACGCCTTTTAGGAAGTTCAATCCTAGAGCGTGGTTTCTTTTTAAATGTGATATTGTGGGTTCAATTGCTGCTCTGGCTCTAAATCTATTTCTAGCAACTTCTTGTTTGTATCTTGAACTCTCTTTTCTGTTTTTTGGTATCAATATTTGTGTTCCATTAACTTCTGTTTTTCCTCTAAATCCTCTGTCAGTACCAGCTATTATTGGTCTTGTCCCTCCAATATGTTTTCTAACTCGCTCGCTTTGGGCTAATGATTCTTCCAAAGTATTACTATCGTGTGGATTGCCTGAAAACCTTTTTATTGCTGTAATTACTCCTGTTTGTCTTCCTCTTACAACACATACTTTTGTACCAAATTCGTATGCTTTATGTGCTTTCCCTTTTGCAATGCAGGCCGTTTGTGGTTCGTGTAAACTGTAAATTTTATCCTTGCTGTTGCGCTCTTGAGTGAGTGCCTTTTTGTAGTTACTAAATTCCGTTTCGTATTGTTTTTGAAGATGCTCTGGCAGCGTTCTTTCTAATTCACGAACCAATCTCTTTCCAATAGTTCGCAACTTTTTTCGAGCCATAGTGGCTTTCTGCTTCCGTTTTGGATGATGACCAAAATAGGCATCTCGAAGATGTTGTTTGGCTACTCTTTTATAGGTTTGTCTTTGTTTTACACCTTCCTTTTTAGCAATCTTTGTACAATTATCGATTACTTTTTTAGCCAATTTGGCATCCGTTGGAAAAGTGATGTTTTTCTCTTGAACGGTCGTGTCTACTTGAACTTCTTTTTCGTTTTTTGCCTTTGGATGCAAGGCTACACTTTGGCTTAACAAAAATTCTAACCCTTCTTCTTTCAAGCGTTTTCTAAAATGTACGAACTCACTAGGATCAAAAGGTTGCTTGGTTTGGAAGAATTCTTCTCCTGTAAAATATTGCCAATACGCATTCTCAATCCATCGTTCAACAACCGATTCATCGCTCTCTTTGAACATTTCTTTCAAAAGTAATAATCCTGCAATTTTTCTAATAGGAATTGAGGGTCTTCCTTGATCCGAATATAAATTTTGGAACTCAAGCTCCATTTTATCCCAAGAAACCTCATCAGCCAATTTTACCAACGGATGACTAAGGTTTATAAGGTCTGTTAACCTAGTTTTGAATAAATTTTGCTGAAAATCCGGTTTTATTTTGCCTAACATATTGCCACTTTTTTATACCGAAATATACACTTTTTGGCGATTTAAAAGTACTGTTTTCAACTGAATTTAATCACAAGTTATTAACAATCAAATTGTTAATTCATTTTTAAGGAATGACTAGATAACAAATAACGTAAAAAGGTTGGGAATCTTTTGTTTTTTTTTTATTAAAATCTTTGTGAACTTTACTTCGTCTGTTCGCTTTGCTCGAGTGTGCCTTCTTTGTGTCTTTGTGGTTCAATCAAAACTCAAATGGCTCTTCAATACCCAATGAATCTATAGCAATAGAATCCTGAACTTTTATATTCAATAGAGAACGCGCGATTCCTGAAATTTGTAACGGAAGAGATTGACCAATAGTGTCTTCTGAAACTATAATCCCTCGCCGCAACATCAAATTGCTCAGGAATTTTTGCTGTTGTTTGGCATACGATTTCAAGTTTCCTTCATTGTCAAATTGCCACATAAATTTCTTTGGTTTTGGAACGATGGTGGCCAGAAACAAACATTCTTTCAAGGTCAAATCAGATGGACTTTTTTGGAAGTAAAAATGTGCAGCTTCGCCAATGCCATACACATTTGGTCCCCATTCGATAACGTTGAAATAGACTTCGAGCATTCGTTCCTTGCTGGCGATTCGGTTATTTTCAAGGATATAAACCAATAAGATTTCTTCTAATTTTCGGGAAGCTGTTTTTTCACGAGTAAGAAATACATTTTTGATTAATTGCATACTAATCGTACTCGCGCCTCGAGAGAATTTCTTGGTGCGAATATTTTTGAGAATCGATTGTTTGAAAGCTTCGCTGATAAATCCGCGATGCGAGAAAAAGGATGGGTCTTCAGAAGTCAAAACACATTTTTGTAAATAAGGCGATATTTGATCCAACGGTGTGTAATTTGGATTTGCTGAACCCACCAAAACCGAACGTTGCCGCACGTTTTGTATGATGGCATTATAGACGAATTCCCCATTGAGTTTGTTCAGATTGGCTTCGCCATATTTGGTAATCTTCAGGTTTTCTTTCTTCAAATTGCTATCAAAAATAAGTTTGTTGGGCTTGTTTTTATTGAACATAAAATCCAGCTTGTATTCGAAGTTCCCTTCGGCTTCCATTCCTTGAAAATGAGTAAACAAACCATCGGGAAGCGAGACAATGAAATCCTGTGCTTTCATCTTCGGAATCGCCACTTTGAGTTTATAAATAGTATCCGATTCGGTTTCGTAAGCCAAATAAGGATGAAATTTTATTTTGTTAAATTCTACGGTCGAACTGCTGTCTATAGAAATAAAATCAGAACCCAACAAGAATCGAAAGTCAAATTTGGCGTTTTTGACAACCACATCTTTACTGGCAATTTTCTTGTGATTAATCATCAAATTAGCAATAGAAGCAAAACCGTCAAGATGCAATTCGCTGCCAGATTTGTCAATGTTTTGAATGTTAATTCTAATGGAATCGAAACTTGATTTCAGGTTAAAACGATCGCCAATATAAGGCACTTTTATTGCGCCGGTATCAACATTAAAAAACTGAATATCAAATTTTTTGTCTCTAGGATCTGCAAAACCTGCAATTCGGATTCGCTGCGAAAAAGCTTTGGTTTCTACTTTGATAGCAGTCTCCAATTGCTGATTGACTAATCGCAGCTTTTGGAAATTAATGTTGGTTTTCTTACCATTATCATCTATTTTAAACGAGAGGTTTTCTACTTTCATATCCGTTGGCACTAAGTTGAGTACTTTCGAAATAAGTCTATAAGCTACTTGAGCATAATCTCTTTTTTCATTGGAACCGGTTGTGTCTTTGTCTCTTTTTAGAAAAGCATCGAAATTTCGACCCTTTTTGTTTTTGACCAATTGCACATAGCCATTTTCGATTTCTAAGGTTCCCAATTGAATATCGCCAACGAGCAATCGCCATAAATTGACACTGGTTTTCATTTTATGGATGTGAAAAAGGGTGTCGGCATTTTTGGGAACTAAAATTATTTCGGAAAAACTCAAACCCGAAAGCCCCATAAATGATGCTTCTTTTACAGTAAAAGTGCTGTTGTATTCGCTTGTCATTTTAAAAGAAACCTTTGAAATGGTTTGTTTTAATAATTCATTTCTAAAAACAAAAAGCCCCAACACTAATATTAACAGTGATGCCGCAGTGATTTTTATAGATAAAACTATTTTTTGTTTTCGAGTTCGCATAAATGGAATGGAATCTTTAAAATTTGGGACATAAAGAAAAGAAAAAAAATGCTGCTTTCATTTTTTTTGTGATTGTTTTATACAACAAGTCTACTCGGGTTAAGGCGTGACTTAAAGGGGATAGAATGCGTTTTTAATAGTTAATGACGAGTTTGTCAAAAAATAATTTATATAATTTTTCATTTTTGACTAAAATGCACCAACTAAATGTTAAATTGCGACAAAATCAGCAATATTTATCTCTTTGTGATTGATAGAGAAAGCAACTGCTTATTACCGTAAATCGTCATTAGTATTGATTTAATTTATGAATGCATCAGTTTTAAAATTAGTAAGAAGCAAAATTAATGCAGCGGTATTGATGCTAGTATGTATTTCAGCAATAGGCGTTTTGGGGTACCGATTTATTTCGGGATATTCCTGGATTGATGCCGTTTATATGACCGTAATTACAGTCGCCACTGTTGGTTTTGGCGAGGTAGTACCGCTAGATGATACCTCTAAAATTTTCACTGTGTTTTTAATTTTGGCAAGTGTTATTATTGTGGGATATGCGCTTTCCATTATTACCGAACATATTTTGAGTAAAAGTAATATTGAAGAATTAAAAAATAAAAAGATGCAAAAAAATGTAGATGGTTTCAAAAATCACGTGGTGGTTTGTGGTTATGGCAGAAACGGAAAACAAGTCGTTCGGAAATTGATGGCGTATAATAAGCTGTGCATTGTTATTGAAAAAAACAAGGAAATCGAGGACCGATTGAAATCCGACAATGTGCCTTATATTATTGGAAATGCCAATGAAGATGAGGTGTTGTTGCGAGCGGGTATCGATCGAGCATCGGCTTTTATATCAGCATTGCCAAACGATGCCGACAATTTGTTTGTGGTGCTTTCGACTAGACAAATCAACAAGGACATTAATATTATCAGTAGAGCTTCGTTAGAATCGTCGTATACTAAATTGAAATTTGCAGGTGCTAACAATGTTATTCTACCCGATAAATTGGGTGGTGACCATATGGCTTCATTAGTAGTTGTTCCGGGTTTGATGGAATTTATAGACAATTTGTCCTTTGTAGGGAATTCAAATATTAATATTGAAGAAGTAGCTTTTGAAAAATTAAAAAGCAAAACCCAAGTAAAAACTATTAAAGATTTAGACCTTCGAGATAAAACGGGATGCACTATTATTGGTTACAAAGACGAGAATGGCAATTATATCGTAAATCCTGAGGAAAATTTAGTCTTAGCACCTCATTCTAAAATTATAGTTTTAGGAAGACCCGAACAAATTGAAGTGCTTAATAAAGTCTATGACATTTGATGCTAATTTTCTTTATGTATTTCGGTTGTTAGGTCTGTTTCTAACCAAACAACTCGCTCGCTACATCTTCAATCTTCGCCACCAATCGCACTTTTATTATGGTGTTTTTCAAAGCAATTTTATTGTATTTCGAAACAAAGATGGTCGAAAATCCTAGTTTTTCCGCTTCCTGAATGCGCTGATCCACTCGGTTTACCGGACGAATTTCGCCCGAAAGACCCACTTCGCCAGCAAAGCAAAAATCCTTATTCACCGGAATATCTTCATTCGAGGATAAAATGGCGGCTACCACTGCCAAATCTATCGCAGGATCATCAACAGAAATCCCGCCAGTTACATTCAAGAAAACGTCTTTAACACCGAGCCTGAAACCAGCTCGTTTTTCTAAAACGGCTAAAATCATATTCAGTCTTTTGGCATTGTAACCCGTTGTGCTGCGTTGCGGCGTTCCATAAACTGCGGTGCTGACCAAGGATTGAATTTCAATCATCAACGGTCGCATTCCTTCAAGGGTCGAGGCGATTGCGGTTCCTGATAATTCCTCGTCTTTGTGTGAAATTAGTATTTCGGACGGATTCGAAACTTCCCGTAAACCGTTGCCTAACATTTCATAAATCCCTATTTCGGCAGTGGAACCAAAACGATTTTTTAGCGAACGCAAAATGCGATATACGTGATTTCTATCGCCTTCGAATTGCAAAACGGTATCAACCATATGTTCTAGAATTTTAGGTCCAGCAATATTTCCGTCTTTGGTAATATGACCAATTAAAATCACGGGAACGTTTGATTCTTTGGCAAATTTTATGAGTTCAGCAGTGGTTTCTCGAATTTGAGAAATACTTCCTGGAGTTGATTCAATATAATCGGTATGAAGCGTTTGAATGGAATCGATGATCACGATTTCGGGTTCGATAGCTTCAATTTGTTTGAAGATATTTTGGGTTTTAGTTTCGGTAAGAATATAGCAATTGTCGCTGTTCGGAGTAATTCTTTCAGCGCGCATTTTTATTTGTTTTTGGCTTTCTTCGCCCGAAACATATAAGGTTTTGTACGGCAATTTTAAAGAAATTTGCAGTAAAAGTGTACTTTTTCCAATGCCGGGTTCGCCGCCCAAAAGGATTAAAGAACCAGGGACAATTCCACCACCCAGAACGCGATTGAGTTCACCGTCCAAAGTATTCATTCTTACTTCTTGGCTGGAATCAATTTCCTTTATTTTCAGGGGTTTTGAAACTCTTTTTGAATCGGAAGTAGAAGGTTTCCAACTTGATTTTTCTTCTTTTTGAATAATTTCTTCGACGATGGTATTCCATTCTTTACAGGAATTGCATTGTCCCTGCCATTTGGAATATTGGGCACCACAATTTTGGCAAAAAAAAGATGTTTTTACTTTAGACATTATTTCTTTTTGGGTATTAAACTTTGCATTTCGTCAGACTTTTCAATCATCATATCTTTACTCAAATCTCCAATTTCATCAAATTGATATGCTTTTTGGTAGGCTTTTGCAGCTCTTTTCAAATCTCCAGTTTTTTCATACATTAAACCCAACTCATAATCAGCAAGCATTGATTTTGGATAATTTTTTTTGGCTATGTCCGCTAATTTATCTAATTCTTGGTAGGATTTATTTTTCAGAATGGCAGCTTCGATGGCTTTAAAATCAGAAACTCTTATTTGAACTTTAAATCGTAATGTTTTCTCAATAACATCATATCTATCGGTCAAATATTTAACTTGTCCAGTTTGAAGAACCGAGATTTTTTCTGTAAATTCAGTCATTGAAATGGGTTTGTAGCAATCGAAAATGTGGTACAAAGCGTTGGGAATAGAATACAGTACTGTGGAATAATGCGAAGCACCTTTAAAGGCATCGTATCTGTAATTGATTTTAGGGTTGGCAGCCGTTTTAATGTTAGTGTCCAATTTATTTACTGATTCTAAAACATCTTTTAGGTCTCCATCGCCCGTAGATTGGTAGTAGAAAAGAGGTTGTTTTAAGCCTGCAAACCGTTCTGGAATTTGGGTATCCATTCCAGGAACGAGTTCCGGGCTCAATGAAATATAGGCATTGAATATGGAGTAATCTTTATATAGAAAAAAGTTTAAATAGCCAGCTGTGGTGTCGTGTCCAGCAATAATTCGAAACGGAGCAACGCGGTATTTTTTTTCGATATAAGGAAGCAATTCACCACCAAGGAACTCGAAAAAGCTAGCTCCTTTTCCGGAAGGTAGATTGGTATCTTCATTATAAGTACAGTCGTCGATTCGTTCTTTGTTTTTGTTTTGGTTAATGCCAATGATGATGGTTTCGGGTAAGTCTTCCCAATACTCACCGTAGCTCAAAGCACCGTAAAAAGGGTCAAACAAGTAATCGCTGTCTAGCAAAACGAGGATTGGATATTTTTTAGTTGGGTTTTTTTCGTAGGAATTGGGCAGTCCAATAGTTATTTCTCGGCTTTGGCCCAATTTGCTTGAAACAAATTCCTCGGTATATTTTTGCGAATAAAGTGAGATCGAAAAAAACAAAAATAATACTATTTGCTTCATAATTTATGTGGTTTGTACATTACTATTTTTTGAATTTTACGGTTCGAAAAGAGTAGCAATATACTACTTTTATTTACTTTTAAAAAAGCAGAATATATAAAAAAGAACATTTCGAAAACAATTAAATAAGAAGGAGTTGAAATTATGACGACGGATTTCGGAAGATTTAAGTCAATGAATTATCTTTTTCATTAGGGAAAATAATCCAAGGCTTGAAGATTTTAGCTTCTTCAAAATCTAATGTAGCGTATGAAATAATAATGATAATATCGTCTTTTTGCACTTTTCGGGCAGCAGGTCCGTTTAAGGTTATTTCACCTGAATTTTTTTCCCCTTTGATAGCATAAGTGTCAAAGCGCTCGCCATTATTGATGTTTACAATCGCTACTTTTTCGCCCTCAATAAGATTCGAGGCATCCATCAACGCTTCGTCAATTGTAATGCTTCCTATATAATTTAAATCGGCGCCAGTAACCTTCACTCGATGAATTTTTGATTTTACTACTTGTATTTGCATTGTGCAAAAGTAAATTAATTTAATGAAATGGTGTCAATCAATCGGACATTGTGGACAAAAACCGCTATAAAAGCACGATAGCTTTTGTTTTTGCTTTTTCGTATACAAGGCAGTAGCGTTTTTTCGTCAGCAATTTGATAATATTCTAAAGTGAAATTGGAATTGTTTTGAAATACTTTTTCAACTTCTTCCGTTACTATTTTGGCACTGAATTTTTGGAATTTCTCTTTAGAATCAATTAAAGTTTTATAAATAATGGAAGCTTCTTGTCTCTCTTTTGGAGATAAAAGAGCATTTCTAGAACTCATCGCCAACTGATTGCGTTCACGGTGAATCGGACAACCAACAACGAGGACTTTCATCTTGTTTTTTGCGACCATTTTCTTTATAATTTGCAATTGTTGAAAATCTTTTTCCCCAAAATAGGCGTTTGTAGGTTGCACAATTTCGAAAAGTCGTTTTACAATAGTGCCAACACCATTGAAATGTCCGGGCCTGAATTTACCTTCCATTTGGTTTTCTAAACCGTCAAAATCAAAGAACTGGGAAGAAGGTTTTCCCTCATAAAGATCTTCAGTAGGTGGTGCATACACTATAATTTCAGTGCACAAACCACTAATTTGATTTAGATCGTCTTCAAGTGTTCTTGGGTATTTTGCAAGATCTTCAGGATTGTTAAACTGGGTTGGATTGACAAAAATACTTACTACAGTAGCGTCGTTATTAGCCATTGATTGTTGCATCAATGATAAATGACCTTGGTGTAATGCCCCCATAGTGGGTACAAGCCCGATTGTGGAACTGTTAGTTTTAATAGATTTTAAATGTTCTATCAAAGCTGCTTTTCCGTAGAAAATATGCATAGGTATTTTGTTGAAATAATCTGCAAACATAATATTTTAGTCTATAACTGCATAAATTTTTGTAATTTTGCATAGTTTTTATTGCCAATAAATCAAGTAATTTACAATATGGAAGATAAGAGAATATTATATGTATCATCTGAGGTGGTGCCTTATCTAGCTGAAAATGAGGTTTCTTCAATGTCTTATCAAGTGCCAAAAATGATAAATAATCAAGGCGGACAAATTAGAATTTTTATGCCAAGGTATGGAAATATTAACGAAAGAAGACATCAGTTGCACGAAGTAATTCGCCTTTCGGGGATGAATTTGGTCGTAAATGACTTAGACATGCCTTTGATTATAAAGGTGGCTTCAATTCCAAAAGAAAGAATTCAGGTTTATTTTATTGACAATGACGAGTATTTCAAGCGCAAAGCAACATTTACTGATGAAGAAGGAGTTATGTTTCGAGATAATGATGAACGAGCTATTTTCTTTGCTAAAGGCGTAGTCGAAACGGTAAAAAAATTGAATTGGGTTCCTGATATTATTCACGTTCATGGTTGGATGGCCGCAATGTTGCCCATTTATATGAAGCATTTTTATAAAAACGAAGCCTTATTTTCAGACACAAAAATTGTGACATCGGTTTACAGTCAGTCTTTTGACGGTACTTTAGATATAGAAATGATAAATAAAATAAAATTTGACGGGATTCCAAATGAAGCTATTTCCGACTTAGAAAAACCTGATTACGAGAATATTATGAAGGCAACCATCAATCATTCGGATGCTGTAATTATTGCCTCAGAAAACCTGTCTTCAAGTTTAACAAAATTTATAGAATCTTCAGGCAAACCTTTTTTACCTTTCGCCCCGAAAGATAAATTCGCCGAGGCGTATTCTAATTTTTATACAAATTTTGTTCTCTAAATTAACATTTTCTAGTAAATATGCATAATAATTCTCTTTTTAAATCCTTACTATTTTTTGCGGTAATGCTGCTTTTTGTATCTTGTGACAAAGAATATAGCGCGGTTGGAGAAGCCTTGTTAGGTGATAATAATTTCACATTAGTAAAGTATCCATCAAATGTAGTAGCTCACAACGAAAAAATTACTCCTGTAGAATCTAGTAATCTCCCTATAAATGCTTTAGGAATATATGAAAATTCAGCTTTTGGCACAACCGCGGCGAGTTTCGTAACTCAATTAGCCTTAGCAAATCTAGATCCCACAATTGGACTAAATCCTGTAATAGAAAGCGTATATCTTGATGTGCCTTATTTTGTTGATGCTTCTCAAACAAAACCTATAGTAAATTCTACTGGCGTTACATCTGGAAACACTTATGTTTTAGATTCTATTTATGGAGAAAAATTAGCTAAAGTAAAACTGAGTGTTTATGAGTCTACTAGGTACATGGGTAATCAAAATGGAAACGCTCAATCCTTATACACCAATCAAAATACTGAATTTGATGGTTTTATAAAGGGAAGTAGATTGAATGATGATTCTGACAAGTCGCAAAATGATGAATTTTATTTTGATCCTACTCAACATTCAGTTACAACAAAAGGTGACGCAGATAAAGAAACCACGACCTATTCGGCTCCAAGTATGCGATTAAAACTGAATACGGACTTTTTTCAGAAGAAGATATTTATCGACGGAGCACCGACAGGAAGTTTGGTATCTAATAATGTATTTACAGATTATTTTAAAGGTTTGTACTTTAAAGTCGAACAATCTGGGTCTGATAAAGGGAGTCTAGCCATGATTAATTTTGCTAAGGGAACCATAACTATTAAATATAAAGAAGATTCCTCTACAACGCCAGTAACTAGAGTGGAGAAAAATTTAATTCTTAATATGACAGGAAAAACAGTAAGTTTATTGGAACAAAGCAACCCAAATACTGATTATGAAACTGCCAGAAACAATCCAGATAGGGTTCTTGGCGACCAAAAATTATATTTAAAAGGAGGCGAGGGAACATTGGCTGTTATAGAGCTTTTTGAAAAAAAGGATTTACTAGGATATGACACAAACGGAAACTTGACTGGTCCAAACGGCGTATCAGATGAATTGGATAAAATTAGAAAGGAAGGATGGTTGATTAATGAAGCCAATCTGGTTGTTTATATTGATACAGATAACGCGGAATTTAAAAAAAGCATCGAGCCACAGAGAATTTATTTGTATAATTACACCTATGGAACTACTATTTTAGATTATGTTTTCGCCTCTTCAATAGCCAATAAAAACAATTCAAAATATTTATTTGGGGGCTTTATAAAAAGAGCAACAACTGATTTAAAAAGAGGAGTTTCTTATAAATTTAATATTACAAATCATATAAGTAATTTAGTTAAAAAATCTGATGTATTAAATAGTAAGCTCGGTCTTGTTGTTACCGAGGATGTAAACAGTGCAGATTTTAGAAAGCTAAAGACAGAAAATCCTTTTATGTCACAAGTTCCAAAAGCAAGCGTAATGAATCCTCTTGGAACCGTCCTTTACGGAAGTAATCTTTCTGAATCGGATGCGAATTATAGCAAAAGATTACAACTAGAAATTTATTATACAAAACCTAAATAACCAGAACTATGTGTGGAATTGTCGGGTACATTGGCTACAGAGAAGCTTATCCTATTGTAATAAAAGGATTAAAAAGATTAGAATATCGAGGTTATGATAGTGCAGGAGTTATGCTATATGACGGAGAAAACTTAAAACTTTCTAAAACAAAAGGCAAAGTTATAGATCTTGAAGTAAAAGCTTCCAACGAGATTTCCACTAATGGAACCATTGGAATAGGTCACACACGTTGGGCTACACATGGTATTCCCAATGATGTTAATTCTCATCCTCACGTTTCTAATTCTGGAGATTTAGTTATAATTCACAATGGAATTATAGAAAATTATGCTCCACTGAAAGTTGAATTGATAAAAAGAGGCTATATTTTTCACTCTGATACCGACACTGAAGTATTAATAAATCTTATCGAAGAAGTTCAAAAAAAAGAAAATCTAAAGCTAGGGAAAGCAGTTCAGGTAGCATTAAACCAGGTTTTTGGAGCTTATGCCATAGCCGTTTTTGATAAAAAAAATCCTGATGAAATCGTGGTTGCCCGCTTGGGAAGTCCACTGGCAATAGGAATAGGAGAAGGCGAATACTTTATTGCATCAGATGCATCACCATTTATCGAATATACTTCAAATGCCGTTTATTTAGAGGATGGAGAAATGGCAAACATTAGGTTACACAAACCTATGAAAGTTCGAAAAATTAAGGATGACTCCTTAGTTGATCCCTATATTCAAGAACTTCAAATGAATTTAGAGCAAATAGAAAAAGGGGGTTACGATCACTTTATGTTTAAAGAAATTTACGAGCAACCTAATGTAATTACGGATACCTATCGCGGAAGACTTCACGCAAACGACGGCATTATTCAGATGTCGGGAGTAGAGGATAATTTAGAAAAATTTCTTAACGCAGAAAAAATAATAATCGTCGCCTGCGGGACCTCTTGGCATGCAGGACTAGTGGCTGAGTATATATTTGAAGAATTTACCAGAATTCCTGTTGAGGTGGAATATGCATCTGAGTTTAGATACAGAAATCCAATCATCAACAGAGGCGATGTAGTCATTGCCATTTCCCAATCCGGAGAAACTGCTGATACGATGGCAGCAATAAAATTAGCAAAAGAAAAAGGAGCATTTGTTTATGGCGTTTGTAACGTGGTTGGCTCCTCCATTTCTAGAGAAACACACGCAGGTTCACACACACACGCAGGACCTGAAATTGGTGTGGCTTCTACAAAGGCGTTTACTACACAAATCACAGTATTGATAATGATGGCGTTGCGTTTAGCAAAAGCTAAAGGAACATTGTCTAAAACCGATTTCCATAGATACTTACAAGAATTAGAAATTATTCCTGAAAAAGTTAGAGAAGCTTTAGAGACAAATGCTAAAGCAAAAGAAATAGCTGCGATTTTTAAAAACACGCAAAATTGCTTGTATTTAGGAAGAGGCTACAATTTTCCTGTTGCACTTGAAGGAGCATTGAAGCTCAAAGAAATCTCTTACATCCACGCTGAAGGATATCCTGCAGCCGAAATGAAGCATGGACCAATCGCTTTGATTGATGAGCATATGCCAGTAATTGTTATTGCACCTAAACAAGGGCATTATGATAAAATTGTTAGCAATATTCAAGAAATAAAATCACGAAGCGGTATTATCATAGCTGTGGTTACAAAAGGAGATACTCAAGTAAGAGGTTTAGCGGATTATATAATCGAAATTCCCGAAACTTCCGACGCTTTATCACCATTAATCACGACTATTCCATTGCAATTATTATCGTATCATATTGCTGTTATGAGAGGCTGTAATGTAGATCAACCACGTAACTTAGCCAAGTCAGTGACTGTTGAGTAAGTAATTTACATCTATTTTCATCAAAAGTGAGGTTTTTCACCTCACTTTTTTTGTGCGTATATTTTATGAAATCTCCATTTCTAAAGGCGTATTTTTATATGCACGCATAATAAATCACATTATTTTAACTAAATATTCAAAATTAATTTAACGGTTTTGAAAATGGCTAATTATAGTGAAATTATATATTATTAAAATATTTTAGTCTTTTTTTATTAATATCAAAATTATTTGTACTTTGGTCGCATTAACTAACAAAATTCAATCAAATGAGAAGCTATTTACTTGTTTTGTCGTTGTTTTTTTGTGGCATTTCTTTTGCACAAAACACAATTACAGGTTCTGTTACCGAAAGTAACAACCAACCCATTCCTGGTGCCAGCATAAAAGTCGTTGGAACTAAAGCAGGAACGGTCTCAGATGCTGATGGGAAATTCACTTTAACATCCTCAGTAAACCCACCATTTACAATTGAAGTAACCAGTTTGGGACACCAAACGAAAAAAGTCAGTATTACTTCAAATAATCAAAATGTAGTTGTTATACTGACTGAAGCCCAAATGACATTAGATGAGGTGGTAATAGCCGCTTCCAGAACTCCTGAAAGAATCTTAGAGTCACCCGTAACTATCGAAAGAATGGGTATCAAGGAAATTAAAAAAACAGCTTCACCCACTTTTTATGATGGACTAGAAAACCTTAAAGAGGTTCAAATGAATACCAGTAGTTTGACATTTAAATCCATAAACACTCGTGGTTTCGCAACGGTTGCTAACACTCGTTTCATGCAGTTGGTTGATGGAATGGATAATTCTTCGCCACTATTGAACTTTGTATTAGGCAATATGATTGGCGTATCTGATATTGATGTGCAAAGTGTAGAGTTACTACCTGGAGCTTCATCCGCTTTATATGGTGCCAACGCTTTTAATGGTATTATGTTTATGAACAGTAAAAGCCCATTTACATATCCAGGTATTTCTGCCTATTTGAAATATGGAGCCACAAGTCAAGAAGCTGCAGGAACCAATAGTTTTTATGACGTTGGAGTCAGAGTAGCGCATAAATTCAATAAATATATTGCCGCAAAAGCTAATTTTACCTACATGCAAGGAACGGACTGGTATGCTACAAATTATGATGATAAAAGACGTCAAGGACAAGGAATTACAAGAAGTGATGTCAATTATGACGGTATAAATGTGTATGGCGATGAAGCATCTACAAATTTAAAATCTGTGGGACAATCATTAGCTGCTTTAGGATTAATACCTGCTGCTGCTGTGAATTTACTTCCAAGCTATAATGTAAGCCGAACAGGATATAATGAAGTGGACTTAACTGATAACAAAGCATCTAACACAAAAATTGATGGCTCTTTGCATTTCAGACCATTTGGGGATGAGCGATTAGAAGTAATCTTACAAAGTAAATTAGGATTTGGAAATGCAGTTTATCAAGGTGCAAATAGATATTATTTGAATAACTTTTTTATGCAACAACATAAATTAGAAGTAAAAGGTAAAAACTTTTTTGTAAGGGGTTATACCACCACAGAAGACGGTGGTGAGTCTTATGACATGCTTTTTACAGGTCTTAATGTAAATAGAGCTTGGAAAGATGACAGTACTTGGTTCGGACAATATGCTGGTGCCTTTGTTCAAGCAACATTGGCGGGACAAACTCCAGCAAATGCTCATATTGCTGCTAGAGGAGTTGCTGATACAGGAAGATTAATACCAGGCACACCTGAATTTAAGAAAGCGTTCGATCAGGTGATTGCAAATCCAGATGTATTATCAGGTTCAAAACTTGTGGACAATTCAAGAATTTACCATTCTGATGCCAATTATAATTTTAAAGACATCATTAAATATGGAGAAATTCAAGTAGGTGGTTCTTACAGACAATATCAACTTGATTCTCAAGGCAGAATTTATACGGATGCTAATGGTCCAATTTATTATAACGAATATGGTGTTTATACCCAGTTGCAAAAAAAATTCATGGAGGACAGATTGAAATTTACTGGTTCTGTTCGATATGACAAATCTAAAAATTTTGAAGGTAATTTTTCCCCAAGAGTATCTTTTGTTTATTCTGGAGGCGAAAACAAACAACACAATTTTAGAGCATCTTATCAAACAGGTTTTAGAAATCCAAGTACTCAGGATCAATACATAGGTTTCAATGTAGGAAGTGCAGTATTAGTTGGTTCTGCTCCTGATAATTTATTGAGATATTCTGAAACTAGACCTGTTGCAAATGGCGTTCCAGCAATTGGACAAGTCTATGCCGGAGGAACATCTGTTGTGATGACGGGAGTAAACGCTTATCAAAATTCTTATACGAGCGCATCTGTTGCGCAATTTGCGGCATTTGCAGCAGCCAATCCTGGGAATACCCCTGGAGCAGCAGCATTGCTGAAAGTAACAAATGTAAAAAATGTTAAACCAGAAGAGGTACAAGCTATCGAATTGGGATACCGTTCACAATACAAAGACATAAACATTGACTTGAATGGATATTATAATACCTATAATAACTTTATAGGAAACACAGTATCAATTGCTCCATTGTACGGTAAAGTTAGCGAAACTTTCGATTTTGCTCAAGGAGCTCCGACTTATGTTGCTAATCCAGCGGTTCAAACGCTTCACGCTCTAGCCAATGGAAATATTAGAGCCTATCAATTATACACTAATACTGATTTAAAAATTCAGTCACTTGGAGTTGGAATAGGATTGTCTAAACGAATCTTTGGAGGTTATGATTTTGGTGTAAGTTATAACTATGCTCAGTTTGATTTCGATCAAGCAAAAGATCCAGGTTTTGAAGCAGGTTTCAACACTCCAAAACATAGAGTTAAAGCTTCTGTCGGTAACGAAAAATTATTCGAAAACTTTGGATTTAATGCCAGCGTAAGATGGAATAATGAGTATTTATGGGAATCTACAATGGTTGACGGAATGATTAGTGCCGCTACAGTGGTTGACGCTCAAATTAATTATAGTATTCCAAAAATAAAATCGCTATTAAAATTGGGTGCAACTAATATTGGCAGTAAGGAGTACATACAAGTATTGGGCGCAGGAGCAATAGGACAACAATATTTTATTTCTTGGACAATTAATCCGTAATTCAATTAGTCAACAACATATAAAAATATAAGATCATGATAAAAAACTTCAAATGGCTACTATTGGTTGCAGCAACCTTTGTAGCTTGTAATAATAATAACGACGAAGAGGTTGTACTTTATAATACATCCGATGGTTTACCGCCTACGGCAGGTACTGCCAATTTTACGAAATATGTTTCCTTAGGAAATTCATTAACCGCAGGATATTCAGACAATGCCTTATTTATTGACGGACAAAAGGTATCCTATACTAATATTATGGCTCAGCAGTTTGCAACTGTCGGAGGTGGGGAATTCAAAATTCCTTTTATGGCTGATAATATTGGTGGATTTAAGATTAACGGAACTCAATTTGCAGGGCCAAGATTGTATTTTAATGGCTCAGCCCCAGTTCCGGTTACGGGGACTCCATCAACAGAGATTCTCAATCCTGCGGTAGTTGCGGCAGGACCTTACAATAACTGCGGAGTTCCTGGTGCTAAAAGTTTTCATTTACTATCGCCAAGCTACGGGAGTGTAGCTGGAATTTCGCTTGGAACTGCAAACCCATATTATGTGCGTTTTGCACCAAATGCTACAACTTCGGTTTTAGCTTATGCAATGTCTCAAACACCAACATTCTTTTCGCTTTGGATTGGAAACAATGATGTTTTGGGTTATGCTACTACAGGTGGAGATGGATCAAACCCAATAACCCCATCCGCAGGACCAGCAGGTGCGGGCTTTGACGCTACATATGACGCTTTAGTAAACACATTAACTTCTGCTGGAGCCAAAGGTGTCATTGCAAATATCCCTTATGTAAATACCGTGCCATTTTTCACAACTATTCCCTACAATCCATTGTCCGCAAGTGTTTTAGGAGCTGGTAATGTTGCTTTAGGAACTGGAACAATAAACGCGTTAAATGCTCAGTTGTACGGGCCATTAAAAGCAGCTTTAACAGCCTTTGGAGAAGGAAACAGAATTAACTTATTGTCTTTAACCGTTGCAAACCCTTTATTGATAAAAGATGAATCTTTGACAGATTTATCCGCACAATTAACCGCTGCATTTACACCATCACTTGGTCTTGCAACAGCTACTTTTTATGGAAGTGTTTTTGGAAAAGCCAGACAGGCTAAAGCTAATGATTTGGTTCTTCTGACAACACAATCCGCAATTGGTGCCGCACCTTCTGCATCTGATTCTGGTCTTGGTTTTGCACCACCATCCCCATTAGATAAATTTGGAATCACATATCCTTTACAAGACAAACACGTTTTAATTCCGACTGAGGTTTTGGAGTTAAAAACAGCTACAGACGCCTATAATGCTAAAATAAAAGCAGTTGCAACTGCAAAGGGCCTTGCTTTCCTTGATGCAAATGCCCTAATGACACAAATTGCAAACGGTGGCATCCCTTCAAATGGATTTACGGTTACAGGAGCATTTATAACTGGAGGAGGATTTTCAACAGATGGAGTTCATCCGTCTCCAAGAGGATATGCATTGATTGCCAATAAGTTTATTGAAGCGATAAATAAAACTTACGGTTCCAATTTAAAAGGAGTAGATCTAGGAAATTATCGAATTTTATTTCCAAGGTCTCTTTAAATTTTTATACAACAGTTGTCAAAAACCATCATGGGAACATGGTGGTTTTTTCGTTTTTAGGCGCTTTTGTTTCTTTATTCTACTGCAATCACGAGAGCGATTGAAACCCACTTTTTTTTTATAAAAAAAGTGTTGATTTTTATGTTTTAAAAAATTATCTTTGCGCACTGAAAAACACAACTACTTGAATAGTTTCAATTAGGTGTACTTCATAAACCAGATTAGCTATTTAATAAATACATAAGCAATGTCAAAAGTAATAGGAAAAGTTGCCCAAATCATCGGACCAGTTGTCGATGTAGTTTTCAACGGTAAAGATGTTGAACTTCCAAAAATTTATGATTCATTAGAAATCACAAAAAAAGACGGAACATTATTAGTTCTTGAAGTACAATCCCACATTGGTGAAAACACTGTTCGTACCATCTCAATGGATTCAACTGACGGTTTGAGCAGAGGTTATGAAGTAGTTGGAACAGGAAACCCAATAAAAATGCCAATTGGAGCAGATGTTTACGGACGTTTGTTTAACGTAATTGGTGATGCTATTGATGGTTTAGGAAACTTGCCAAAAGATGGTGAAAACGGAATGTCTATTCATAGACAAGCTCCAAAATTTGAAGATTTATCAACTTCATCAGAAGTTTTATTCACAGGTATTAAAGTAATCGATTTGATTGAACCTTACTCAAAAGGAGGAAAAATTGGATTGTTTGGTGGTGCTGGTGTTGGTAAAACAGTATTGATTCAAGAGTTGATCAACAATATTGCAAAAGGTCACGGTGGACTTTCTGTATTCGCAGGAGTAGGAGAAAGAACACGTGAAGGAAATGACTTACTTCGCGAGATGTTAGAGTCAGGAATTATAAAATACGGAGATGCTTTTATGCACTCTATGGAAGAAGGTGGATGGGATTTATCTAAAGTAGATATGATGGGAATGAGAGAGTCTAAAGCTACTTTCGTTTTCGGTCAAATGAACGAACCTCCTGGAGCTCGTGCTCGTGTGGCCTTGTCAGGATTGTCTATCGCTGAGTATTTCCGTGATGGTGCAGGTTCAGACCAAGGAAAAGACGTTCTTTTCTTCGTTGATAATATCTTCCGTTTTACACAAGCAGGTTCTGAGGTTTCGGCACTTTTGGGACGTATGCCTTCTGCAGTAGGATATCAACCCACATTAGCAACCGAAATGGGAGCGATGCAAGAACGTATCACATCAACAAACAAAGGTTCTATAACATCGGTACAAGCGGTTTACGTTCCTGCGGATGACTTAACAGATCCAGCTCCAGCGACAACTTTTGCGCACTTAGATGCTACAACAGTATTGTCTCGTAAAATTGCCGAGTTAGGTATTTATCCAGCAGTGGATCCATTGGATTCTACTTCAAGAATTTTGACGCCACAAATTATTGGTGACGAGCATTATAACTGTGCACAAAGAGTAAAAGAGATTCTTCAAAAATACAAACAATTGCAAGATATTATTGCGATTCTTGGTATGGAAGAATTGTCTGAAGAAGACAAATTATCGGTATCAAGAGCTAGACGTGTACAGCGTTTCTTGTCTCAACCGTTCCACGTTGCAGAACAATTTACAGGATTAAAAGGAGTTTTGGTTGACATTAAAGATACTATTAAAGGATTTAATATGATCATCGATGGAGAATTAGATCACTTGCCAGAAGCCGCTTTCAACCTTAAAGGAACCATTGAAGACGCTATCGAAGCTGGAGAAAAAATGTTGGCAGAAGCATAATAAAGTGGGAAGTTAGAAGTGGGAAGTTAGAAGTTGTTTAAACTTTACCTCCACTTCTAACCTCTAACTTCTAACCTCTAATCTTAAATTATGTTATTAGAAATAGTATCACCAGAAGCACAATTATTTTCAGGCGAAGTAACATCGGTGTCTCTTCCAGGAGTTGATGGACATTTTCAAATGTTGAATAATCACGCACCAATAGTTTCGATACTTCAAAAAGGTATCGTTAAAATTACCGCGATTAGTTTCAAGTTTACCAAAGAATCCGAAGGGTTATTTACCAAAGTAAATGATCAAAATTACACACTAGCTATCAATTCTGGAACTATCGAAATGAAAGACAATAAAGTAATTGTATTAGCCGACTAAAGAAATTCTATATAATAACTAAAAGTCATACAGTAATGTGTGACTTTTTTTTTGAAGCTATTTCCAGCTATTCATTTCAATCTCTTGCTTTTTTAAAGAAAAAAAGCAAGAGGATTTCCACTTCTATCTGGGCTAGAAATGGCTGTAAATTCATAGTCCCCATTTCAGCCGTAGCCTATTTTTTTACCCCGTTTTTTTTCTAACTTTGCCATTATGATGTTTCCGAAAAATCTCTCAGCTAAACTCGAAACTCGCAAGCAAAACAGTGCATTGCGAAAATTGCCTTTACCTAACGATTTAATCGATTTTGCTTCGAATGATTACATCGGGTTTTCAAAAAGCAAATCCATTTTTGACGAAACCCACCAGTATTTAATTGACAATAAAATCATCCAAAATGGCGCAACAGGTTCACGATTACTATCAGGAAATCACAAAGTTTATCAAGAAACCGAAGATTTTATCGCCAATTTCCATCAGTCAGAAAGTGCGTTGATTTTTAATTCGGGTTACGATGCCAATGTGGGTTTTTTTAGTTCCGTTCCCCAGAAAGGAGACTTCATTTTGTATGATGAATTGAGCCACGCCTCTATTCGAGATGGAATCCAACTTTCGAATGCTAAATCCTATAAATTCCAGCATAACGATTTTGAAGATTTGGAACGATTGATTGTTAATTGCAATGGGAGCAACGGGGACAATTTGGCAAACACTCCCAACCTCCAACTTCCAACTTCCATCTATATCGTCACCGAAAGTGTTTTTTCGATGGATGGCGACACTCCAAATCTCGAAGAATTGGCACAACTTTCCGAAAAATTCAAATGTCATTTAGTTATCGATGAAGCTCATTCTCTAGGTGTTTTTGGAGATAATGGTGAAGGATTGGTTCAAATGTTGGGTTTGCAAGACAAGATTTTCGCCCGAATCATGACCTTCGGAAAAGGATTAGGTTGTCACGGCGCAGCGATTTTAGGGTCGAAAGTTTTGAGTAATTATCTCGTCAATTTCGCCCGAAGTTTTATTTATACCACGGGACTTTCTCCACATTCTACAGCTACTATTTTAGTGGCGTATCAATATTTACAATCAGAAAAGCAAACAATCGCAAAACTTCGGAAAAATATCGTTCACTTCAATCAAGAAAAAAATATTTTGGGATTGAAACCTATGTTTGTAAGAAGTAAATCAGCTATTCAAAGTGCTATAATTCCTGGAAATCAAAACGTAAAATCAATAGCGAGTCAGCTTCAAGAAAAAGGGTTTGACGTCAAGGCTATTTTATCACCCACAGTTCCCGAAGGTCAAGAGCGACTTCGTTTCTGTTTGCACAATTATAATTCGAAAGAAGAAATAGCAGATGTTTTGCGTCTGTTAAGTACCTTTGTTTTTTAGCCACAGACCTGCCTGCCGGCAGGTGACGCGGATTTAACCGATTTTCACAGATAATAATTTTTAACAGCGATGAATGACTGAATTTTTACACAAAGAATTATCGGAGGCGATTTTAAAAGTTTTTTATGAAGTTTACAACGAACTTGGTTATGGATTTCTTGAAAATGTTTATCAAAACGCAATGTATATAGAATTAAAATCACAAGGTTTTAAAGTAGAAGCTCAAAAACAAATTAAAGTATATTATAAAAATGAGCTAGTCGGTAATTTTATTGCCGATTTGGTTATTGATGATGTAATTATAATAGAATTAAAGGCTTGTGACACTTTAGTGAAAGCGCATTATGCCCAAACTTTAAACTATCTAAAAGCAACAAATATTGAAATTGGCTTATTATTAAACTTTGGTGAAAAGCCAGAAATTAAAAGACTTATTTTTACAAACAACCGAAAAGATTAAATAATCGGTGTAAATCCGTTAAATCGGTGTCATCTGTGGCCCAATTGCTATGAAACTATTTATAACAGGAATCTCAACCGATGTAGGCAAAACCATTGCCTCCTCTATCATCGTCGAAGCACTCGAAGCTGATTATTGGAAACCCATCCAGGCCGGTGACTTGGATAATTCCGATAGTCATAAAATCAGGAATAATATTTCGAACAACAAAACCATTATTCACGAAAACAGTTATAAACTCAACACACCAGCTAGTCCGCATCTTGCAGCTGAACGTGACGGAATTACAATTGACTTAAAACAAATCAAAGAACCCAATCCCGATGGCTATCGGGAAAAAAATCATCTTGTCATAGAAGGTGCTGGTGGTTTATTGGTGCCATTAAATGATACTTATTGTATTGTCGATTTAATCAAAGCTGATTATAAAGTTATTGTGGTTTCAAAGCATTATTTGGGAAGTATCAATCATACTTTGCTGACTATTGAAGCATTAAAAAGCAGGAAAATAAAAATTGCAGGAATCATTTTTAGCGGTGACAAAAACGAATCTACTGAAACGATAATTCTAAATAAAACAGGAGTCACATTTATTGGAAGAATAGAGCAAGAGCCTTATTTTGACCAAACTGTTGTTCGAGAATATGCCGATTTGTTTCGAGAGAATTTGTTGAAACTTCAATAGCAATTACAATTTCAAAAATCAATTTCAATCTGAAATCAAATGAATTTAACCGAAAGAGACCAAAAAAACATTTGGCATCCTTACACTCAACACAAAACAGCAACGCTGCCTATAGCTATAAAAAGAGGTGAAGGCGCCTTGCTCTGGGACGAAAACAACAAAGAATACATTGATGCGATTGCTTCGTGGTGGGTTAATCCTTATGGGCATTCCAACAAATATATCGCCGACGCCATTTATACCCAATTGACTACCTTGGAACACGTTCTCTTTGGTGGATTTACTCACGAACCAGCAGTTTTGCTTTCTGAAAAATTGATGGCAATTTTGCCTAAAAACCAGCAAAAAGTCTTCTTTTCCGATAATGGTTCTACTGCAGTGGAAGTAGCAATTAAAGTGGCTTTGCAATATTTTTCCAATAAAGGAGAGAAGAAAACGACCATAATTGCGTTCGAAAATGCTTTTCATGGCGATACTTTTGCGGCAATGGCAGCGAGTGGAATTTCTTTCTTTACAGAAGCTTTCCAAGGAATGTTGATTGATGTAGTTCGGATTCCGGTTCCAATAAAAGGAAAAGAAGAAGAAAGTTTTGATGCTTTGCGAGAAGTTGTAAAAAACAATAATTGTGCTGGATTTATTTTTGAACCTTTGGTACAAGGAGCGGCAGGAATGGTAATGTATGAACCTAAAGTATTAGATAAATTAATCCAAATTTGTCAAGAAAGTAAGGTACTCACAATTGCTGATGAAGTGATGACAGGCTTTGGAAAGACAGGAAAAACATTTGCTTGTGACTATTTAAGCGAGAAACCCGATATGATGTGTTTGTCCAAAGCCCTGACCGGCGGAACAATTCCAATGGCGATTACTACGTTTACTCAGGATATTTTTGATGCTTTTTATGATGAAGACATTAATAAAGCATTATTTCATGGGCATACATTTACCGCAAATCCTACAGGTTGTGCGGCTGCTTTGGCAAGTTTGTCATTACTGCAAACACACGAAATGCAAAACAATATTGCTCGAGTAAATAAAAGACATTTAGCATTTCAGAAACATATAGAATCCCATCCAAAAGTGACCACAACTCGAGTATTAGGGGTCATTTTCGCCTTGGAAATACAAACCGAAAGTGCCGCTAGTTACTACGGAAGTTTACGCAACAAGCTTTATAATTTCTTTATTGAAAATGGCGTGATTTTACGACCAGTTGGAAATATTGTTTATATTTTGCCTCCTTATATCATCAAGGACGAACAATTGCAAAAAGTATATGAAGTGGTCGAAAAAGCATTGGGAATAGTTTAGTTTAAACCACAGTTATTCTTCGCCTGTTCGCTACCTCTCGATTGAAGGATTAAAATGATTTTTGGAGGTAGTTTTTCAACTTTATTTATGGTTTGCGCGGTTTACGTCGCAACCATGATTGTCATGTTTTAAGCGTCTCACGCATTCTAGACAACTTGGTTTAGATAGCGTGGGATTCCTAATTAATGACAAGCTTTGCAGACAAACTTTGTGGTTTAAATAGCAACAGATTATTTTTACTTGTATTCCTAACAGGCTGAAAACCAAATCAACTCCCACTGTCTTTACTTTTTTGATTGATTTACAACCACTAAATGATTGATTTGACTTGTTTTAACGTTAATTAAACAATTATCTTTGTATATCAATGTTAAATCATCATTTTAGAGCACTATTTTTTATTAAAAAGGCAGTCAAGTATAAAGCGTTGAATAACGCTAAATAAACCAATAGGAATTGACATGAAAAGAGTTTTCACTATTTTAAATTAAAGACCGCTATACATTTTTTAATGATGGTCTGTTTAGGCGGTTCAACTGATAGACAAACTACCCCTGCGGCAGGTGATTATCGTTCGATAACCACTGGCAACTAGTAAGCGCTAAACAGGTGGCAAAGATTTACTAGCATTAAACTAGTAACCTGAGTTGCAGTTTTAAATAATCAAGGACAAAGCGCAACTATGCAAAAAGTGTTTATTTAAAACCGTCATGCCATTAATTTGCAATTACAGTTTATAACTAATAAGACAAACAACTTTTAAAACTTTATACTATGAAAAAATTAGTACTCACAAACAAAAATTTTAAGAACGGGATGTTGCTATTATTAGTTCTGTTGTGCGGATTGTTTGCAAATAATTCAGAAGCGCAGGTAACAAACACCAATTTCTTTTGGGGAGGCACAGTAAACAACTTGTGGTCAACAGCTGCAAATTGGAGCACTACTGGGCGGTTTGTGCATGCCGCTACTTTTGCTAGTGGTTCTACAACCGTTACAATTGATACAGCTAACTTAGCTACTACTGGAACTATTTTAGCTGTTGGTCATGCTATTGTTGGCGTTGGCATCCCAGCCAATACAACGGTAGTAGCATTTAGTGCAGTTCCAGCAGCTGGTACAACAATAACACTAAGTCAACCAACAAC
Source organism: Flavobacterium sp. (assembly GCF_031423415.1). Taxonomy (GTDB): domain Bacteria; phylum Bacteroidota; class Bacteroidia; order Flavobacteriales; family Flavobacteriaceae; genus Flavobacterium. Next base: position 49,289 of record NZ_JANPFL010000001.1, on the reverse strand, counting down.
AGCTGCAGGTAGTGCCGCTTTAATTCAAACCTACTTAAAATCTTCTATTCTGCCTTTTGCGACTACTGGTAACTCGTCAGCCGGAACTACAGCTACAGTTGTTGTAGATAATGCAACTCTTGCTAGTCCTGTGCTAACAGGAGCTAGAGTAGCTTCTTTTCTCTTGATGCGTAATACTTTTGGACCTACAACAGGTACAACCTTGACTATCAATGCCGGAGCAAGTTTAACAATTAATCATTATGGTGCTGTACCTTGCAGTATTGCAGGTGGTAATATTGTAAACAATGGCACATTAACTATAACAAGTACTAGTGCTGCAGCGTCATCTGGTATCGCTTGTATTATACCTACTGTTCTTCCTGGATCTGCTACTACATACGGTTATTCAGGGACTGGCGCATTAAACTTAAATGTTAGTGCTTCTACGACAGCAAATAGTGCTGCTTTTAACGTTACCTCATTAAATGCGAATACTACTTACAGCCTTCTTTTTAATAGCATTACAACTTTTAGTCTTGGTTCTGCAACCACCTCGTTTGCGATTAGACATGCAGGAGGTGCATCGTCCTCGCCTTTAGTTATAGGAGGAACAGGATTTACAATTGGTAGTGCATCTACTCCTATTGCAAACGGAGGATTATTATCTTTAGGAGCTGCAACAACTGTGACTGTTAATTCGGGTACAACACTAAGCTTGTACACTGCCAGTACAAATCTTACAACGGCGATAACTTCTTTTTCATCAAGTGCTACTGCAACAAATTTTACCAATCTAGGCGAAATAAACATACTGGGGTCTTCTGCAAGAAGCGGCTTGTCATTTTCCTCAGGTGCTTCTGGAACAGCAAGTGTATTTAATATTTCAAACCAAGGCACGTTAAATGTAGATTTGACTATTCCTACTGTTGGTAGTGCTCCATTTATTATTGGGAATGGTGGTGGAGGTAATGTTAATGCTGGAACAGTTGTAAATCTAAACAATACAGCAACAGGTGTTTTAACATTAAAAAATAATAGTACAGCCGTTGGTGCAGGACAGGCTATTTTTTGCACTGTAACCGGAGAAGCAGCACCTCTGGTTATCAATAACAGTGGCACTTTGAACTTAGAGGGAACAGTAAATACTTTTACAAACAAAACAACATTAAACAACACCGGATTTATTACAACCAATAACGAGTTGCGTCATTTTACTGCAATTAATAATAATACAGGAGGAGAGATTTCTTTCTTTAATAACGCATCAACAGCAGTTACGCGACAAGTTCAATTTAATGGTTTAACTACGGCTTCTGCATCATCAGTCGGAGCGGTATATACGTATGGTGGAAATACCTTTGTTGTCATTACCCAGAAGTACACCGGTTCTGGAACTACGTTAACAGCCAATGTGTTATCATCAGCATCAGTGGTTTCGGCAGCAGGCTCGCTTACACTTTCAAGTGGTACAGGCGATGCTTCAATAGCTTTTACATCCATATCTATTGTAGCTACTAACAATGCCATTGTAGGAACTTGTACGAACTCAGGAACAATATATACCGCTAGCGGCACTAATTTGAATATTATTTCAGGGGTCAGTGATGCGTCCGCAGGTGCTATTGTTCCTGGAAGTTCTTTATACGGAATTACTGATTTGAAAAAAGCGTCAACAACGCCCAATGGAATTTTAAGAATACAAGTTGCAGGAACAACTGCGGGTGTAGACTATGACCAAATGGTAAATACTGCCGGAAGTATAAATGTTGGAAGTTTAGATTTGAATGTTGTTTCCTTGTACACTCCAGCCGTTTTAACAACGATTTCTATTATTTCAGCAACTGCTATAACTGGAACTTTAGTAAGTGCAACAGGACTTACACAAGTACCTGTAGGTTGGGCGCTGGCATACACAGCTACAACTGTAGACCTGGTGTATACCCCACCAACTTTCACTACTACAACATGGAATGGTAGTGTTGACACCGACTGGACAGTAGCAGCCAATTGGACTGGAGGACTTCCGTCCAACTTAACCGATGTTGTTATCGCAGCGGCTGCGAACCAACCCCTAATCGCAGCGAGTGCTATTAATCATATACGATCCTTGACATTAAACCCTAGTACTATATTAATTGTGAATGCAGGTGCTACACTCACTATTACCGATGCGATAACTAATAATGGTACTTTAATTTTCGAAAACAATGCCAATTTGGTTCAAGTAAACAATGCTGTTAACACTGGAAATATTGTATACAAACGAACAACCCCTAACTTATTAGATACGGATTACACCTATTGGTCCTCTCCAGTCGTGGGTCAAACCTTAGCCGCTATTTCTCCAATCAATTACGATGAAGGCAGATACTATTCGTTCGATACCATCCTTAACGACTGGTCAATATGGCTGCCTCACACCACCGTGATGTTACCAAGTGTAGGTTACATTATGAGGGGGAAAAACATACCAGGACCAAATATAGAAGCTACTTTTACGGGAGTTCCAAACAATGGAGTCCTAACAACGCCCACTGGCGCTGCTGGGAATAACTGTCTGATGGGGAATCCTTATCCATCAGCAATTGATGCCGATGCTTTTTTAGGTGCCAATATTGCAACTATTGAAGGGACATTATATTTTTGGACTCACAATACGCCGATTACTAATTTAGTTTACACTTCTGGCGATTATGCCAGTTATAATGGCACTGGAGGTGTTGCAGCAACTACAGGTGGTACTGCACCAACGGGAAAAATAGCAGCTACACAAGGTTTTTTTGCGACCAGCAAGACAGCAAGTACAGTAACATTCAACAACTTTATGCGATTTGATGGCTCAGGAACCCCTTTTGATAACACAAATTTTTATAAAACCAAAAATACAAAAAAGGCGATTACTATCGAAAAGCATAGAGTTTGGCTGAATTTAACCAATACCCAAGGCGCTTTCAAACAAATACTTGTAGGATATGTTACAAACGCTACCAATGAATATGACAGCGCTTTTGACGGTAGGAGTTTTAACGGAAATGCATTCGTAGATTTTTACAGCGTCGTCAACAATAAACGGTACACCATTCAAGGTCGAGCTTTACCATTTGATGAAAATGATGAAGTGCCGTTGGGATACCGCAGTACAATCGCAGGTGAATTTTCAATTAATATCAATCAAGTTGATGGTTTGCTGACCAATCAAGCAGTGTTTCTTGAAGATAAACTAACAAATACTATTGTAAATTTAAAAACGAGCAGCTATACATTTACAACCGCTGTAGGAGTATTTAATGAACGTTTTGTGTTGCGATTTGTAGCTAAGACTCTAAGTACAAATGATTTTGAAGGAAAATCCAATCAAGTGTACGTTTCTGTTAAAAACAAACAGTTAAAAATTAATGCTGTTGGCGAAGCTATAAAAAACCTAACCATATATGATTTATCGGGTAGAACTTTATATCAAAAAAATAATATCGGTAGCAATGAATTAACAGTGCCAAATTTTGTTTCAGGCACTCAAACGGTAATGCTTAAAATAATCTTGCAAAGCGGCACAATAGTTTCCAAGAAAGTTATTTTTTAAGCGATTATTAAAATATGTTTATACGCGTACTTAGTGTAAAATAGTATAACGAAGAAGCTTAGATTAGCTGGATTTCTGCCTAGTATCACGAACTCATTCTAATTTTTAAATTGCAAAAAATGTCTTTATAGTTTTGTAAAGTTTACTATTTTAAGGCGCAAATTAAATCCATTTTTATACTGTGTTGTTTGCCATTAATTAGCTTAGATTCTTACGGTCACAGGTCCGCCGCGGCGGGCGAACCTGCGAAGCAATGACAAAAAGGAGAGACAAATTTCAAATTTAATCAGCCGCAGATTTGAATGGATTATAGAGAATTTCGCGGAGTTCTTAAACGTAAGTGACCTTCTATGCCTTACTTGGTAAAAATTAATCAGCCACTCATTTAAAACTTAAATAACTTATATGGTTAAATTTAAAATTCGTTTTAATCCGTTCAAATCCGTGTTGTCCGTGTGACATTTTTATACCATGTTGTTTGCCATTAATTAGCTTAGATTCCTACCGACACAAGTCCGCCGTGGCGGGCGAACTGGCGAAGCAATGATAAAAAAGAGAGGTAAATTTCAAATTTAATCAGCCACAGATTTGAATGGATTATAGGGATTTTCGCGGGGTTCTTAAACTTAAATGACCTTCTATGCCTTACTTGGTAAAAATTAATCAGCCACGCATTTTTACTTAAATGACTTATATGGTTGAATTTAAAATTCGTTTTAATCCGTTCAAATCCGTGTCATCCGTGTGCCATTTTTATACCGTGTTGTTTGCCGTTAATTAGCTTATATTCCTACCGAAACAAGTCCGCCGTGGCAGGCGGACTGGCGAAGCAATGACAAAAAGGAGAGACAAATTTCAAATTTAATCAGCCACAGATTTGAATAGATTATAGGGATTTTCGCGGAGTTCTTAAACTAAAATGACCTTCTATGCCTTATCTGGTTGAAATTGAAATCCGTTTTTTATCCGTGTTTTTGCATTAGCAAATCCGAGTTATCCGTGTTCCATATTTCTTCAAAGATTTGAACCCATTAATCCTATTTTTTAGGAATTCTTAAACTTAAATGACCTTCTATGCCTTACGTGGTAAAATTTAATCAGCCACTCATTTATAACTTAAATGACTTACATGGTTAAATTTAAAATTCGTTTTAATCCGTTCAAATCCGTGTTATCTGTGTGCCATTTTTTCCGACCTTTGCGCCAAAATTAAAAGCCTTGTCACAAACCATCTCCATAACCGCTATAGCCTCCATTTCTCCACTAGGAAATGACCCAAAAACGATTTGGGAAAACTATCAAAATCCAAATCATTGTTTTACAAGCCATTTTTTAGACCATAAAAATACACTCGTTGCGAAATTGGATGAAGATTCAAGACAAGTTGTTGAAGCTATAAAGCAATCGGATCCTAAGTATAAATCATTAGACAAATCGGTTTTGTACGCTATGGCGGCTTCTCGCAAAGCTATTAAAAATGCAGGTTGGACACCAAATGATATTTTCGGAATCAACATAGGTTCTTCTCGAGGCGCTACTGATTTATTCGAAAAACATTTTCAGGAATATTTAGAAACCGGTAAGGCTCAAACTTTGGCTTCGCCAACAACGACTTTGGGAAATATTTCTTCTTGGGTGGCACACGATTTGCAAAGTGCTGGCCCTGAAATTTCACATTCTATTACCTGTTCTACGGCGTTGCATGCGGTGTTGAATGGTGTTGCGTGGCTTCGTGCCGGAATGATCGACAAATTTTTGGTCGGTGGAAGCGAAGCACCGTTAACCGATTTTACGATTGCTCAAATGCGAGCTTTAAAAATTTATGCTGCCACAGATGAACTTCAGTCTAAGCCTGTCGAAGAGTATCCCAATAGAGCATTAGATTTTGGAAAAAAGCAAAACACCTTAATTCTTGGTGAAGGTGCCGCAGTTTGTTGTTTAGAAATTGGCAAAAAGGAAAACGCCTTGGCTTTCGTTGAAGGCATTGGGTATGCGACTGAAATCTTGGAACACAACATCTCCATTTCGGCAGAAGCGACTTGTTTTCAGAAATCGATGAAAATGGCTTTGCAAAATACCGATTTGTCAGAAGTGGACGCCATCGTGATGCACGCTCCAGGAACAAAAACGGGAGATTTAACCGAATACAAAGCGATTCAAAAAGTTTTTGGCTCAGCCATGCCAATGCTCACCACCAACAAATGGAAAATCGGGCACACCTTTGGTGCTTCGGGAATGTTGAGTATCGAGATGGCGATTATGATGCTCCAACACCAAAAATTTATTGGCGTTCCCTTTATAGCAAACCCTATCAGGTTTCAAAACCCTAACAGAGCTGTAAAAAAAGTACTTGTAAATTCGGTTGGTTTTGGCGGCAACGCAGTGAGTATTTTGTTGAGAGCTTAGTGCCCTAAAACCCTAGGCGAGCCTATCAAAACCATAGGCACACCTACCAAAACCATAGGCGAGCCTATCAAAACCATAAGAGAGCCTACCAAAACCATAGGCACGCCTACCAAAATCAGAGCAGCAGCTACCAAATACAGAGTTGCAGCTACCAAAATCAGAACAGCAGTTACCAAAAACAGAGTTGCAGCTACCAAAAACAGAACAGCAGTTACCAAAAACAGAGCTGTAGCTACCAAAATCAGAACAGCAGCTACCAAAAACAGAGTTGCAGCTACCAAAAACAGAGTTGCACCTATCAAAGCCATAGGCATACCTACCAAAACCATAGGCGATCCGACCAAAACCATAAGCGACCTTATCAATTTTACGGTTGGTTTTGACACCCTTTTTGTCACGCTTTAAGCGTCTCACGCATTGTATATGTTTGCTTTCCTCAATGCGAGATTCCCTCAGAAACGAGAGCTCTGCCGCGGACGAACAAGCGAAGCAATGACAGACTTTGAGGTTTAAATACATACTAATTATTTTATACTTGTATCCCTTAAATAGGCTAAAAACCACCTCTTATCGCCCTGTTTTTTTAGTTTTGATTGATTTACGACCCCTATATGATTTATTTGACCCATTTTTATGTTAATCAAACAATTATATTTGTCTATAATTGTTAATTCCTCTTTTTAATACACAGTTTTTTATTAAAAAGGCAATCATTCAAAATCGTTAAATAGCTTCTAATACACTAAATAATACATACTATGAAAATAGCTTTACACCATTTCAAATTACAGGCCGCACTACTTTTTTTAATGATGGTTGGATTAGCCAATTCATCCTATGGGCAAAGTTTGGCTGTAGTAGTAGGTGATTATCGTTCGGTGGCCTCAGGCAATTGGTCTACGGCAGCAAACTGGAATATATGTACCAGCATTTCGCCCACTGTATGGAGCACTACTGTAAATTACCCAGGACAAACTGCTACTGCGAATCAAAGAGTGTATATTTTCAACGGTGACGCGATTACTTTGGATGCAGCGGCTACTATTTTTTCAGGCACCGTCATCACTAGGGTGGAGTTGATTCCCAGCGCCTTAACTGGGACTACTTCTCTGACTGTTAACAGGAATTTAACTTTTGCTGGTGCCTTAATAGTGGATGAAAGCGCAGGAAATAGTTCAGTCACGATCTCGACAGGTTTTACTGTAACTTGCCAGCAAGGTAGGGTAACAAACACTACTGTGTCAGGATCGGAGTCGGCAAGAATTAGCATACAAGGAACGGGTGTTCTTACTTGCAACACTGGCAGTCTCCAGTTACAAAATGGAATTGTTGATTTTACGGGTAGTGGAGCATTAAATATAACTGGAACTACTAGTTCTATTTTACTGACCGGGGCAGCACCTGCTGTTAATACTTTTGCTGGTAGTACAATTACATTTGGCGGTACAAATCAAGCGATACCTGCGTTAGCTTATCAAAATCTTACACTTTCGGGCTCACTAGTCAAAACAATCGCAGCTACCGCAACTGTTGCTGGAACACTAACAATATCGGGCACGGCGCAAGCCGCTCTAAATACGGGTACAAATTATGTTGTGTCCACGCTTACTACTACATCCGGATCTTCAACTGGTGGTGGTGCCACTTGGGGCTCTACAACATCAGCCGCTACTAATCAAAGCAACACTTCTTTCACAGCTACAACCGGCATAGTCACGGTTAATGGAGTACTTGGGGATATTCGTTCAAATGTAAGCACTGGCAATTGGAGTACACCAGCAACTTGGCAGCGGTATGACGGGAGTGCTTGGGTTGCCTGTACCGGTGTAACGCCGTTAGGATATCCTGGGCAGTTTGCCCTTGCGCAACGGGTATTTATTGTAAACGGACACGATATCACTTTAGATATAACGCCTGCAAGTGCATTTAATATTACAAGATTGGAATTCCCTGCCAGTACACAAACGGCAGCTAGTTTTTTAAGATTTAATAGTGGCGTAGCTTTAAGTATAAATGGTGCAGTGATAATGGAAGATAGTTTGGGTAATGATACCATCACTGTAGGCACTAGTTCTTTAACTTGTCCTCAAATGAGGTTGACCAACAGTACAGGTGCAGCCGAAGTTTCTGAAATTAATGTGTCCACAGGAAGCGTTTCAATTACCAGTACAACAACAGGTATTCAGTTGAATGGAACTACTGCCAAAAGCATCTTCCGTTTTACTGGCTCAGGAACATTGAGCATAAATCAAGGGATTACTGGAGGTGGAGCTTTTATCGCTAGTACAAGTACAGTTACCTTTGGGAATTTTGGAACTCAAACTATACCTGCTTATGCTTTCAATAATGTAACTTTATCGGGTTCTGCATTAAAAACAGTCTCTGCTACGGCAACTATCGCTGGTGCATTATCTATTGCTACTGGTTGTTCGGCGAGTTTAGGTGCTGCTACAAATTATACTATAGATTCATTAATTCTTGGCGGCATCGGTAGGGCTGCTGGCACTTGGGGAGGCACAGGTTCTGGAGCTACAAACATCAACACTACTTTTTTCGCAGCAACAACTGGTTTTCTTACCGTAGGTTCATCAACACCAGATATCACAATAACCATTGGTTCTTATACCTATAATGGTCTATCTCAAGGTCCAACTGTAGCAACTAATACAGGAACTGGCACTAGTTATACCTTCAGTTATCGAAATAGTGGCGGTACTGCTTATGGTCCTTCTGCAACGCCTCCTACCAATGCAGGTAATTATTTCGTAACGGTAACGGTAGCAGCGAATGCTCCTTGGGCAGCAAGAACCTCTCCAGCGACTGCTTTTACGATAGCTACAGCAGCATTAACCATTACGGCAAATAATGGAGTTAAAATCATAGGAGCCACTCATACTACAGGAGCTGGTTCAACGCTATTTACGTCTAGTGGCTTGCAAAATGGCGAAATTATAGGTACTATCACCATTGCTAGCACAGGTGCTGTTAGTACTGCAACAGAAGGAACCTACCCTATTGTGCCTTCGGCCGCAATCGGTGGTACTTTTACAGCTTCAAACTATACTATAACTTACAATATTGTTACACCTGGTCTTTTGACCGTAAATCCAAATTCTGGAGATTATCGTTCGGCAGCAAATGGTGACTGGGTAACGCTTTCCACTTGGGAAAGATGGAACGGAACTGCTTGGGCTGTACCAACCGTGGGTGAAGGATATCCTACTCAAACGGCAGCCGTTACCCGATTAGAAATCTTAAACGGTCACAATGTGACTTGTGGCATAGGAACAAGTGGGCTTATTAATTTAGTGGGAAGACTAAGTATATCTGCTGGTGCAAACGATACTTCACTTACTTTCACTTCGACTAATTATTTTGAGATGAAGGGAAATGCTCCAATAGCATTAACTTCAACCGGAGCGGGGAACGCGTTGGTAGATTTCGGTAATGCTAATATTTATTCATTTCAACAAATGTTGATGACAAATTCAAGCACAGGTACGTGTAAAGCAATCATCAATAACGCTACTCCAACTTTTGCGGGCAATATAACAATGTCAGGAACGGCATCGCAGAATATTATACAGTTTGATGGTTCAGGAACGTTGAAATGTGGCGGTACATTATCCGGCGGAACAATCATTGCGGGTACAGGAACGATAGAATACAATGGGGCAGCACAAGCTGTAGGTCTTTACGCATTTCACAATTTAATTTTATCGGGTTCTGGGATAAAAACATTTAATGCCTCAACATCTGTGACTAGAAGTTTAACCATTTCGGGTACAGCAATTGCGGGTTTGCCAAACGGATCTAACTACCCAATTCCCTCGCTACTTTACGGAACCACTGGAGAGGTGGCAGGAACTTATGGATCAACAGCCTCAGCCGCAACCCTAGCCAATAGAAGTGATACCTATTATAATGTAGCAACAACAGGTATACTAACGGTAGCATCTAATTTGCCTTTCGTAAAACCAAACGTTTCCACCGCTTACACCTATAACGGTTTGCCGCAAGGCTCGACTCCTACAAATTCTGGAACAGGAACTAGCTATACGTATTCCTATACGAATAACGGAGGAGCAGTTTATGGTCCTACTGCAACCGCACCAACTAATGTGGGTAGTTATTTTGTAACAGTAACCGTTGCTGCCGACGGTGTTTGGCTGTCTAATAGTTCTGCCGTTACAGGATATTCTATTATAGCGAGAGCCATAACCATTACGGCTAATGATGGAACTAAACTAGTGGGCGACACTCATGCAACTGGCGCAGGATCTGTTCTTTTTACAACATCTGGTTTACAAAATAGCGAAACTTTATCAGTAACTATTGCGTCTGCCGGTGCAGCAGGTGGTGCCGCTGTTGGCACGTATACTATTGTGCCATCGGCTGCCATTGGAGGTACATTTACAGCAAGCAATTATAGCATCAATTACGTTAATGGTACGCTTACAGTTTCAAATCCAACCAGCGGGGATTACCGTTCTAAAGCAAGTGGCAACTGGAATGTTCTGGCTACTTGGGAAAGGTGGAGTGGCAGTGCGTGGGTCGAGCCTACTGCCTTAGAAGGATATCCGAGTCAGTTAGCAGCCCCAGCGGTGGTCTATATACGAGATGGACACGATGTTGTTTGCAATATATCAATTATAACTGCAAATAGACCAGCGCGAGTAGAACTTTCGGCGGGATCTAGTACTAGTTCCCTTAGTGTATTTAGTGTCAACACTTTCCAACTTTCAGGTCAATTGAGAATAATGCCGAGTACAGCCGCTGGAATAACCAGAACTGTAAATGCTGGTTCAGGTTTTATTGTTGCTGGAAGTATTTTAGTTGACGACACAGGAAATGATGCTATAGACTCTGAAATTACGGTATCTACAGGGTCGGTATATGCATTTGGGAATATAGTAATGAGAGGATCAAGTGCTAGAAATGCAGTACGCTTTACCGGGTCGGGACTTTTGCAAGCTGGAGATGCTTTTACAGGAGGAACCATAGTACCTTCAACTGGAAGAGTTGAATTTTTTAAAGCTGGAAATCAAACTGTTGGAGCGTATACCTTTACCAATTTAACCTTATCAGGATCGGGCACAAAAACACTGAACTCTGCGACGGTTATTAATGAAAATATCACGATGTCAGGAACGGCAATCGCTAGTTTGAACGCCGGAACAACTTATACTGTTAATTCGCTAATTTATGGAACTGCAGGGCAGCCTTTGGGCACTTATGGCTCTACAAGCTCAGCCGCTACCAATAAAACCGATACTTATTTTGCTTCAACAGGAATATTAAATATTCTTTTTTCAACACCAGACATTACAGTTACACCAATAGGAACTTATATTTATTCTGGTGTAGGGCAAGGTCCAGTTGCCGCCACAAATACGGGATCTGGATCAAGCTATACCTTTAGCTATCGCAATTCGGGCGGTACAACTTACGGGCCTTCAGCAACTCTCCCTACCAATGTGGGAAGTTATACAGTAACTGCAACAGTCGCTGCAAACGGAGTTTTTGTTGCAAGAACCTCAACAGCTACAGCTTTTGCTATAACACAAAGACCGCTGACTATTACTGCAAACGATGGAACTAAAATTTATGGATCAACCTATACAACGGGTGCTTTGTCAACAGCCTTTACTGCGCCCGCTTTACAAAACGGGGAAACTATTGGTTCTATTACCATTTCTAGCACAGGTGCTGTTAATACCGCAGTAGTTGGCACCTATCCAATTGTCCCAACCTTAGCAACAGGAGGAACGTTTACAGCTTCCAATTATTCCATTACCTATGTTAACGGAACTTTAATTGTTGATGCAATATCAGGAGATTATAGAACAGTAGTAAGCGGAAACTGGAATGCTTTGGCTACTTGGGAACGATGGAATGGAGCAGCGTGGGTAACGCCCACCGCACCTCAAGGATACCCCGGACAATTTACACCAAATGCTACAGTTTATATACAAAATTCACACAATATCATTGGCAATACAACCATTACAGGTGCTGGCAATAGACTTAAAGATTTAATATTTTCTGCAGGAGCAGGTGCAAGTTCACTGACAATTAGTTCTAGTAATTCAATACAAGTACAAAGTAATGTAATCGTATTTTCCGGTGCTAATAGAGATATTAATGTTGGTGCTGGTTTCCTAAGCGTTGGATCTTTTAGTTTTAACGATACCGGAAGCGACAGTATAGTTTCTAAATTATCCGTATCAACCGGAGCAATATTCGTTGATGCATCATTAACAATGCTTGGGTCAAGCATTAGAAATATAGTAGAATTCACAGGTAGTGGAGGAGAATTATTTTTTACCAAAAGTGGTACTATGACTGGCGGAACTTTAATTCCGGCATCAGGAACAGTCTATTATAGTGGAACTTTTAATCAAACTGTCGGTTCGTATGGGTATTCAAATTTGGTATTAAAAGGCAGTTTAATCAAAACAGTTCCCGCTACGGTGACTATTTCCTCAAATTTATGGATAGACGAAGCGGCCTCAGCAAGTTTAGCTACCGGCATTACTTATGTGGTAGGTACATTAACTTTGGGATGTAGAGATTCAGAGGATGGCACTTGGGGTTCAACAATGTCTGGCCCTACTTATCCAAATGATGTTTATTTCCAACCCACAACAGGTATTATAAATGTAAGTACAGATACTAGTTTGAAAATCCCTGCTACTGCTGGACTTCAACCTACTTGCGCAAGCCCTACTGTATCCATAACAGTTACGGTTCAATATCCTGGTCAAGAGTATAGTTTTGATAATGGAGTTTCGTGGCAGACGAGTAATGTTATGTCTGGTTTATCTGCGGGAACTTATACTGTAATTATCAGAAACAGTAAGTTATGTAACTCCCCGACGAGAACAGTAACGTTAGTAACTCCTGTTAAAACTTGGAATGGTTCAGCAAATACGGATTGGAGCAATGCTGCAAACTGGACACCAAACGGCGTTCCTACTGTCGATACCTGTGTTGAAATTGCAAATAATGTAACGGTAACAGGTAATTATACTGGTTTAGGGCACAACTTAACCGTTTTGAATGGTGGAAGTTTAACAGTTAATTCAAATAATAATCTAAAAATTACCGATGTTGTCAATGTAAATGCAGGAGGTTCGTTAACTTGCGAGAATAATGCTAGCTTAGTACAGGTAAATAACGTTGCAAATACTGGAGCTATTACCTACAAACGGACAACCACCACACTTTTAGAGACTGACTACACGTATTGGTCTTCACCAATTGCGGGACAAAATTTACTCGCAGTGTCTCCTACGACCAAATTGGATAAGTTTTACTCTTTTGATGCCTCAGCAGACGATTGGGTTCAATTAGATGCCGCAAGTACAACCATGACATTAGGTAAAGGATATATTGTTCGTGGAATTCCTGTAGTATCGCCTGCTCCTCCAGGATTTCCTGAGTCTTCTTTTATTGGAGTGCCTAATAATGGAAATATTGACATTGCCGCTGTTGGGAGCATAAGTTCAAATCTTTTAGGAAATCCATATCCATCAGCTATAAATGCAGATCCCTTTATACTAGCTAATAGCACAAAAATAGATGGTACACTTTATTTCTGGACACATAAAACGCCGATTGCCGTTGGAGCATTTAAGCCAGGAACTGGCGCTAAGGCTTATACTAGTAATGATTACGCCTCTTACAATCTTAGTGGAGGAGTTGCAACAGCAGGGAATTATACCCCAGAATGGGTAGATGCAAATAAAAATGGAATCGTAGATTCTGGCGAATTTATTGATAAAAACGGAAATAGCATATTAGAAACCTCTGAATGGGTCGATAGTAATAGCGATTTAACTTTTGAATCAGGTGAATGGACTGACGCCAATAGCAACAGGGTTGCCGAAACAGGAGAGTGGACGGATACTAACGCTGATGGAATTTTAGATCTCCCTGGGGAATGGATAGATGCAAATTCCGATGGGATAAAAGATTTTGACGAATGGACGGACACCAACGCAAATGGCATTTTCAATACAGGCGAATGGAATGATATTAATTTCGATAAAATGTTCGATTTAGAAGTGGAACAAATTTCTAATACACCCACGGGCAAAATTGCTGCAGGGCAAGGTTTTTTCACAACAAGTACTGTCGCTGGAGGTCAAGTTTCTTTTACCAATAGTATGAGAGTGGATGGCTCGGGTAATGTATATAATAATTCTAATTTTTATAAAACTAAAAACCCTAAAACAAAAACAGCTTTCGACATTGAAAAGCACCGTGTCTGGTTAAATTTAACAAATAAGGGAGGTGCATTCAAGCAAACCTTGGTTGGTTATATAACCGGGGCCACAAATGCTTGGGACAGTTTATATGACGGTAAAAGTTATGACGGAAATGAATTTGTAGATTTTTATAGCATAAATGAAGGTATTAACTTGGTTATTCAAGGTCGAGCTTTGCCTTTTGATGAAAATGATGAAGTGCCGTTGGGATATCGCAGTGCTATCACTGGTGAATTTTCAATTGGCATAGAACAAGTTGATGGTTTGCTTGCCAATCACCCAGTGTTTCTTGAAGATAAATTAACGAATGTTATTGTAAATTTAAAGACCAGTAAATATTCATTTACAACCGCAGTCGGAGTATTTGATAATCGTTTTGTATTGCGTTATAAAGATAAAACTTTAGGTACAAATGATGTACTAGCCCAATCAAATAAGGTTTTAATTTCAATCAAAAATAAGCAAATCAAAATAAATTCATTTGCCGAAACTATATATAAAGTGACTATTTACGACTTTTTAGGAAGGCAAATTTATCAAAAAGATAAGGTAAGCAGCAACGAATTAATCCTATCAAATTTTGTTTCCAGCCATCAAACTTTGATTGTGAAAACAACTTTGCAAAACGGTGAAATAGTTTCGGATAAAATTATTTATTAGGTAAATTGTACCATTAAGAAAAATCCGTTTCGTTCGTTTCTCATTTTTGGCAACAAAGGAAATGTATGAAATGGATTTTAAACCAATATTGTTTGGGAATGTGAATGGAAATATCGCAAGATCCTAAAGTATGATATTCCAGAAAGTGTATTGAATTTCGTTTGTTTCGCCAGTTAGTCCCGATAACTGTCGGGACTCGAGTCAATAAACTTTTTTTAATTAGGAAAATCTCCAAACAAAGTGTTGCCCAATCTGTTTGGAATCTGTTATTCGATTGGCGTTATCACCCTCGAATTTGAGCAAATATTGATAGTGTAAGCGACATATTGAAAAATGAGATTTTTTACATCTTCAAATAAAATTCCTTTGTCAATTCGATGTATTCTGAAGTATAGATGTGTCGTGCGGTTTCGATGATTAATTCATCAGTAGCGAAATTTGGAGTTTCCTGCCTGCCGTCAGGCAAGGCGTTTCGGCTAAAAGCCAAAAGACTGCGTTTGATTTCGGAGGTTGGAGTTCCTTTTACCCGAGTAATTTTTAATGGAAATAATGCGTATGCTGCGGACAAAGCCAAGAAAGTTGACTCTTCCTTGTAAGGGATGATAACAGATAAAATGCCGTTTTTTGATAGTAGCAAAGCGGTTGCTTCAAGTAAATCTTCAAAAGGCATGGCGTCTTGAAAACGTGCCAAATCGCGTTGTTCGTTGCTAGATTTGTAATCTTCGCTATAAAAAGGAGGATTAGAAACAATTAAATCGTACTCGTCTTCGGGTTCTTCGACAAATTCGTCCAAGGCGGCGTGAAAACAAAACAAGCGGTCATTCCAAGGGGAATTTTCAAAATTGTCCGTGGCTTGTTCATAAGCATCGTCGTCGATTTCTAGTGCATCAATTTGTTCTGCTGAACTTCTTTGTGCCAACATCAAAGCAACAATTCCCGTTCCCGTTCCAATGTCTAAAATGCTGAAAGGATTATCTCCGATAGGAGTCCAAGCACCAAGCAAAACGCCATCGGTGCCAATTTTCATTGCGCAACGGTCTTGTTCAACAGAAAATTGTTTGAATTGAAACATAGATAAATATTAAATTCCAATAGTTTAAATTCCAAATTCCAATGGGAGCAAGAAATTAAGAGGACGTTTTATTAATTATAGAAGATAATATTTTTCGTAACTCGTCAATTTCAATCAATAAGGAATCGGAATAATGGGACAATTCTGGATTTAGGTCATGCAGTAGTCGCAACCAATATTTTGACTCTTTGGCTTCTTTACGGGATATTTTCAATCTAAATATAAAATCTTTATCCCCAAGTTTTTCATTCGCTTCAATATAATTAGCACCAACTGAACCTGACGATCTTACTAATTGTTTTCCATCTTCAATGTTTGAAATAGTTTTAGGCAGCTTTTGAATATAGATTCTACATTCTTTAGCAAACAAAAAAGTTCTTTCTTCTAAATCATATGGTTTTTCCATAATAATATCAAATTCCAAAAGTTAAATTCCAAATAGCTTACAAGAAGATAGATCCGTTTAGTTGATTTTGAATTTCAAATTTAGTTTAAAATAATCGAATTTCCATTCCTAAATTGGAATTTGGAATTTAAGTATTAGAATTTTCCTTTTGGTTGGAATTTGGGATTTCTTTTTTGGAATTTCCACTTAGAGGTACATTTCTATAAGTCCCTCTGGTAAATCCATCATTACTTTTTTATTTTCTCGGTCAATTTTAACCAAGAAATGGTCAATCATTGGAATTAATATTTCGGCTCCGTCTTTTAGAACTTCAAAAAGTGGTTGTGCCGTAGTGTCGTTGATGGATTGAATTTCTCCAACATATCCCAATCGTTTGTCTTCTACTTCAAAACCAATTACTTCGTGGAAATAGAATTTGTTACCCGTAAGTTTAGGTAACATTTTTAATGGAAGGTATAAATCATTTCCGAGCAAAGCATCGGCCTCTTCTTCGGTATTTACATCTTCAAAACGAATTCTGAGGAAATCGTTTTTGTGCAACGAGCTAGTTTCAATAAAAAATGGAACCAAGTGTTTGTTACATTCAACAAACACTGATTCCAAGTTTTCGTATAACTCCGGTTCGTCTGTATCTAAATAGGCTAAGACTTCCCCTTTGAAACTAAATTTTTTTGCGATTTTACCTAAATAGAAACAATCCTCTTTACGCATTTTCGCCTACTAAAATTATGCTTCTGGTGTTTTTTCGGCAGCAGGAGCTTCTTCTGTAACTTCTTCATTAGCAGTTTCAACTTCGGCAGCAGGAGTTTCTTCAACTGTAACTTCTTCAGCAGCTGTTTCAACTTCGGCAACAGGAGCTTCTTCCGCAGCAGGAGTTTCCTCAACGGCAACTTCTTCGGCAATAGCTTCTACTTCTTCTACTTCAGCAATTTCTTCTTCTTCAACAGCAGGAGTTGCAGCAGCAATAGCATCAGCTTCAGCTTGAGCAGCGGCAGCTAAACGTTTTGCATTTACATCTTGTTCCGCTTTGAAAGCTTTGGTTTTAGCATCAGCTTGCGCTTTTGTCAAACCTTCTTTTTTAGCATCTACTTTTCCAGCTTTAGCTTCTAACCAAGCAGCTAATTTTGCGTCAGCTTGTTCTTGAGTCAATGCTCCTTTACGAATACCTCCATCAAGGTGGTGTTTCAATAAAGCGCCTTTGTAAGAAAGAATCGCTTTTGCGGTATCAGTAGGTTGAGCACCATTGTGCAACCATTTTACTGCGCTATCCAAGTTCAATTCGATAGTTGCAGGATTTGTGTTTGGATTGTAAGTACCAATTTTTTCTAGGTATTTACCATCTCTTTTTGAGCGAGCATCTGCTGCTACAACCCAGTAAAACGGTTTTTGTTTTTTACCGTGTCTTTGTAATCTAATTTTTACTGACATAATCTAATGATTAAATTTTGAGGTACTCGACCTCGATTAATTAAGGGTGCAAATATACACTTTTTATCAATAAATACTAATTCAATTTGTATTTTAATGATTGACACTGTATTATGTTGATTTTCTAAGTGAATTTTCAGTTCAACTTTAATTTTTTGATTAAAATGATATACTTTTGTGAAAGTTAACGACTCAAATTATAAAATGAGATTAGCGAATTCCATTTTCAAATAAAAATCAAATAGTATCTTCGAATGAAAAAACAGTTCTTATATTTATTTCTATTTATCGTTTTTATTTCTTGTAGCGACAATGTTAAGTTTAATAATCCTGCTTTTGAAGGACAAAAAGACAACCTGTTTTGGAGAGCAGTTAATGCCAGAGCTTCAATTAGTGCCGGAGGTTCTTTAACAATTGAAGCATATACAAAAAATGAAGTTGTAACTTTGAAGACTTCTTCTACAAACGCACAAACGTATCCTTTGGGTACTAGTACTTCAAAAATGGCTACTTATGTTTTAACAGGCTCTAATGGAGCAATTACTTTTTCTACTGGAATTGGAATTGGGAATGGAGAGATTGTAGTTGAAGAATATGATGCCATTAATAATACTGTTACAGGTACCTTTAAATTTAATGCGGAGAATAATGAAATAGGTTCTCCGGAAGGAGCAATTTTGAATTTTCAACATGGTCACTTTTATAAAGTACCTATTGTTACAAATCTTTAAATACTTCAGCGCCTGTAGCACCCTAATTTTGATAAAAAAATCATAATTAATCTAATGTGTAGTAGATTAGAAAAAAATAATATTACATTTGTAAAAATTATACTAAATAAGTACATATGAATATTTTTGTTGGAAGCCTTCCGTTCAGTATTGAGGAAGCAGATTTAAGAGAGTCTTTCGAGGCTTACGGTGCAGTTGATTCTGTAAAAATTATTACTGATAAGTTTACTGGAAGAAGTAAAGGATTCGGTTTTGTTGAAATGCCAAGTGATGACGAAGCTCAAAAAGCAATTGATGAGTTAAACGGAGCGACTGTTCAAGGTCGTGCTATTGTAGTGAATAAGTCTGAGCCAAAACCAGAAGGCGAAAGAAGAAGTTTTAATAGCAACCGTGGTGGAGAATCACGCGGAGGTTATGGTGGTGGAAACAGCCGTGGTGGAGATAACCGTGGAGGTGGAGACAGAGGAGGAAGATATTAATATTCTTTTCAATCATATAAAAAAAGGTGTCAATGAAAATTGACACCTTTTTTGTTTCCTGACCCTCCGCCCTCTCCGAAGGAGAGGGAACTGAAAGAGGATTTTATTTTTATAAATTAGCTACCAACCAATCACCAACTTCGCTAGTGGAATAGGCTTTTGCTCCTTTATCAACTAAATCTTCAGTAACAATTCCTTGTTCTAATGATTTGTTGACTACAGCTCTTATTTCTTCAGCTTCTTCTTTTAATCCAAAAGCATCTTCAAACATCATTGCCGCTGATAATACGGTTGCCAACGGATTAGCAATATTTAATCCTGTGGCTTGCGGATATGAACCATGAATTGGTTCGTATAATGAAGTGTGTTCTCCCACAGATGCTGATGGCATTAATCCCATAGAACCTGAAATTACTGATGCTTCGTCAGTCAAAATATCACCAAATAAGTTTTCAGTGATTAATACGTCATAAGAATTTGGCCATTGTACCAAACGCATTGCCACCGCATCCACAAATTCGTAAGAAACGGTCACTTCTGGATAGTCTTTTTCCATAGCTTGAACGGTTTCTCTCCACAAACGTGATGTTTCCAAAACGTTAGCTTTATCTACACAACACAATTTTTTAGAACGTGTCATAGCCAATTCGAATCCTTTTTTAGCCAAACGCTGTACTTCGGCTCTGGTATACGTACAAGTATCAAAAGCAGTTTCGCCACCGTCTTTTCTTCCTTTTTCACCAAAATAAATTCCACCAGTCAATTCTCTTAAGAAAACCAAATCCGTTCCTTCGATTCTTTCTCTTTTTAAAGGAGAATTGTCAATCAAAGACGGGAAGGTAAAGGTTGGACGTACATTGGCAAACAAACCTAATTTTTTACGCATCAATAATAGTCCTTGCTCTGGTCTAACAGGAGCACTTGGATCATTATCATATTTTGGATGTCCGATAGCGCCAAACAAAACCGCATCGGCTTTCATACAGATTTCGTGAGTTTCGTCTGGATAAGGAACTCCTACTGCATCAATAGCGCAAGCTCCTGTCAATGCAGGTGTCCAAGTGATTTCGTGATTGAATTTTTTAGCAATAGCATCCGAAACTTTTACAGCTTCATTTACAACTTCTGGTCCGATTCCGTCTCCAGCTAATAGGGCGATGTTAAATTTCATTATAAATTATTTTTTATTTAAAGATTGAATTATTTAAAGATTTAAAGATTGGAGTTTAAATTTTTCAATCTTTAAATCATATCATTTTTTAATTCGAAACCACATTCAACATTTTCTGTGTCGCTTTGATTGCTGCTACAGTTTGATCCGAATCCAATCCTCTAGTTTTGAATTCTTTTCCATTATTAGTCCAAGTGATAATGGTTTCGCACAAAGCGTCCGAACTACTACCTGGTGGAATTCGAACAGCATAATCAATTAATTTTGGTAAAGTAAGTTTTTTACTTTTGTATATCTTGGTCAATGCATTCATAAAAGCGTCAAATTGACCATCGCCTTGAGCGTGTTCTTCAATAATTTCACCGTCTATTTTTAATTGCAATGAGGTTGAAGGTTGAAATCCTTTAGAATGAACCAATACATAGGATTCAATAACGATTTTGTCTTCATACGTTTGACTATCCAAAACATCAGAAATAATATAAGGTAAGTCTTCTTTGGTAACGGTTTCTTTTTTGTCGCCTAATTCAATGATTCTTTGGGTAACCAATTTTAAATCTTCTTGATTGAGTTGCAGTCCTAATTCTTGAAGATTTTTTTCGATATTAGCTTTTCCAGATGTTTTTCCTAAAGCATATTTTCGCTTTCTGCCAAAACGTTCAGGGAGTAAATCATTGAAATATAAATTATTTTTATTGTCTCCATCAGCGTGAATTCCAGCTGTTTGAGTAAAAACATTATCGCCTACAATAGGTTTGTTGGCGGGAATTCGATAACCAGTAAAAGTTTCAACTAGTTTACTCACCGAGTACAATGAAGATTCTTTAACGTTAATTTTTACTTCAGGCATAAAATCATTTATTACCGCAACCACACTTTCTATTGGCGCATTTCCGGCTCGTTCGCCCATTCCATTTACCGTAACGTGCAAGCCATTGATTCCTGCTTTTATAGCTTCTAAAACATTGGCAACGCTTAAATCATAATCATTATGAGCGTGAAAATCAAAATGTATCGTTGGATATCGCAGCTTAATTTTCGAAATATATTCAAATGTCTGCGATGGAATTAGCACGCCTAAAGTATCGGGTAATAATATTCTTTTGACAGGTTGCGTGGCTAAAAAGTCTAAAAACTGAAATACATAGTCTTGGGAATTTTTCATTCCGTTGCTCCAATCTTCTAAATAAATATTGGTTTCAATATCATTTTCTTTGGCCAAAGCAATGATTTGCGCTATCTCAGCAAAATGTTGTTCTGGTGTTTTCTTTAATTGATGCGTCAAATGATTCATCGAACCTTTGGTTAATAAATTCTGAACTTTGGTGCCCGCTTTTTTCATCCATTCAATAGATATTCCGCCATCGACAAATGATAAAACTTCGATTCTATTGCAATATCCTTTGGTTTTTGCCCAAGCTGTGATGCCTTTTACAGCTTGAAATTCGCCTTCGCTAACTCGCGCCGAAGCGATTTCTATTCTGTCAATATGTAATTCTTCGAGCAGCAATTGGGCAATGGTTAATTTTTCTGCAGCAGAAAATGATACTCCCGAGGTTTGTTCCCCATCGCGAAGCGTCGTATCCATTATTTCAATTTTTCTTTTTTCCATTTTAAATTTGATGCTAAAGCAAGCTTTAGGTGACAACCTATTTTTTATTCTCCAAAATCATCTCAAAATGTTCCACAACTGGAAACGGATCATAATAATGATGAAGCAATTTCTTCCATTCTAAATACGGTTGGGATTGTCTAAAACCAATAGTATGGTCTTCCAATTTTTCCCAATCAACCAGTAAAATGTATTTATTTTCCTGTTCGATGCACTTTCGTAAACTATGTCCTGAATATCCTTGAATTGAACTTATATATTGACTCGCAATCTTAAAGTCGTTTTCAAATTGTTTTTCTTCTCCTTTTTTTACGAAAAGTATAGCAACTTCTAGAATCATTTTTTAATAAGGCAATTGATTGGCAAATTCCACAATTTCCTTTTTGATGTTTTGCAAATAATCAATATCATCAAAACCATTAATCATATTATCTTTTTTGTACCCAGAAATGTCAAATGATTCTTCTTCGCCAGTGGCTTTAAGCGAAATCGTTTGTTCTGTAAGGTTGATTTCCAATTCTGTTTTTGGGTCTGCTTCAATCGCTTTGAAAATAGTTTCTGCAAATTCTGGACTCACTTGAACGGGCAAAACACCAATATTCAAACAATTTCCTTTAAAGATATCGGCAAAGAAACTAGAAACAACTGCGCGAAATCCGTAATCATAAACTGCCCAAGCTGCGTGCTCTCTTGAAGAACCCGAACCGAAGTTTTTTCCACCCACAAGAATTTTTCCGCTGTAGGTGTTGTCGTTTAAAACGAAATCCGCTTTTGGAGTATTGTCTCCATTGTATCTCCAGTCTCTAAAAAGGTTGTCTCCAAAACCTTCACGTTTTGTTGCTTTCAGGAAACGAGCTGGAATAATTTGATCTGTATCTACGTTTTCTATTGGTAACGGCACTGCGCTACTCGTAAGGATATTAAATTTATCGTATGCCATTTTTTTAGGTTTCAGGTTTCAGGTTTTAGGTTTTAGGTTTCTTATGGAAAGCAGAATCTTAAAAACTAAAACATTTTTTATTTTTTATTTTCTTTTTATATTGTTATTGAAATTCAATTAAAATAAATCTCTAGGATCTGTCAATTTCCCTGTAACTGCTGCTGCCGCTGCCATAATTGGAGACGCTAACAAAGTTCTTGAACCTGGACCTTGACGACCTTCGAAGTTTCTATTCGAGGTACTTACTGCATATTTCCCTGCAGGAACTTTATCGTCATTCATTGCCAAACAAGCCGAACAACCAGGTTGACGCAATACAAAACCAGATTCGGTAAGAATATCCAAAAGACCCTCTTCTTTAATCTGCGCTTCCACAACGTGGGAACCTGGCACTAACCAAGCCGTAACATTATCTGCTTTTTTGCGTCCTTTTACAATTTCTGTAAAAGCTCTGAAATCTTCAATTCGTCCATTGGTGCAACTTCCTAAGAAAACAAAATCGATTGGTTTTCCAATCATTACGTCATTTTCTTCAAAGCCCATATAAGCCAAAGATTTTTTGTATGTTTCGGCACCACCTTCTACTTGGTTGGCGCTTGGAATATTTTTAGTGATGCCAATTCCCATTCCAGGATTTGTACCATAAGTAATCATTGGTTCAATATCTGCTGCATCGATATTCAATTCCGCGTCAAAAACTGCATCAGCATCTGTTTTCAATGTTTTCCAATATTCAACCGCTTTTGTCCAAGCTTCTCCTTTTGGAGCATATAATCTTCCTTCTAAGAAATCGAAAGTTTTTTGATCAGGAGCAATCATACCGCCACGAGCGCCCATTTCGATACTCAAATTACAAACGGTCATACGGCCTTCCATTGACATATCTTCAAAAACATTTCCTGCATATTCTGCAAAATATCCTGTACCTCCAGAAGTAGTCAATTTTGAAATAATATACAAAGCCACATCTTTTGGACCCACGCCTTTACTCAATTCACCATTTACGTTGATACGCATTTTCTTCGGTTTCGGTTGCATAATACATTGAGTTGACAGCACCATTTCAACCTCAGAAGTTCCAATTCCAAAAGCGATACAGCCAAAAGCTCCGTGAGTTGAAGTATGAGAATCTCCGCAAACGATGGTTGCACCCGGTAAAGTAATTCCGTTTTCTGGACCTACCACGTGTACAATTCCATTTTTTTTATGTCCCAATCCCCAGTGGGAAATACCATATTCTGCTGCGTTATCTTCCAATGCTTTTAGCTGATTGGCAGACAATGCGTCTTCAACAGGTAAATGTTGGTTTATGGTTGGTGTGTTGTGATCGGCAGTTGCAAAAGTGCGTTCTGGATATAAAACCGAAATTCCTCTTTCTTTTAAACCTAAAAAAGCAACAGGACTGGTAACTTCGTGAATGAAATGACGGTCAATAAAAAACACGTCTGGTCCATCTTCAATTTGACGCACCACGTGCGAATCCCATACTTTGTCGAATAATGTAGTACTCATTTTTAACTATTTTTATTAAAATATCTTTCTGTTTTTAGAACAATAGGAGCAAATCTAGAAAAAGAAATAAATTTGTCAATTTTATTATTTACTTATATACGATACCCAAAATGGTTTTACGACACTTTATAGCTTCTATATAATAGTTTGGGATTTAATTTTACATTTTGATTTAGACATTAATTTTAATGTTGTCATTATTTTAAATGTTACCACAAGGACTTTTTGAGTTTATAGTTTTACTAAAATTATACTGCGAATAGCCGTTTTGGTTATAAATAGTTTAATAAAATGTAGGATTTAGGCGAAAATTAATAATGATAATGCTTTGATTGCTTTTTTTCAGTTGTCTAAAAAAACTATTTTTAGGCTTTTTAAGTTCCAATAAAGTGAAGTAAAATTGATGTTTTTAATGTCGAATTGACCAATTTTTTTGCAAAAATACTACGACATCCAAAAAATGAGAAGAGGTAAATTTTTGAGGTCAATTCAGGTTTTTTTGAAAAACTTTAGTTATTGAAATTGGTAATACGGGTCGAAACCTACGGTTCTTTTTTTGGTTTCGTCAAATTTTGGATGGATTAAAATCCATCCCTACAATTTGTTTCGAGCCTATGGCTCTATCGGTGAAAGTTCCTTAGGCCGGTTTATGTTGTAGCAACGTCCTGAAGCTTTCGGGATTAATCCGTTGACGTAGGAACGATCTATTTATTTTATAAACACCATTTTTTGTTAATAACTTCCCTGTTTTTTTCGAGTAAAAAATTCTAAATTTGAAATTCAACTAATTTGTAATTGGATGCTTTTTATAGTTTATAAATCAGCATTTTACGTTTATCTTAGATTGGAATTTGTTATTTTATCATTGGAATTTTCAAAACTATGTACTTAATATTCGATACCGAAACCACAGGATTACCAAAGCGTTGGGGGGCACCCATTTCTGATACGGACAACTGGCCAAGATGTATTCAAATCGCTTGGCAACTCCACGATGCTATGGGAAAACTTATTGAGCATCAGGACTATTTGGTCAAGCCAGAAGGATTCAATATTCCGTATGATGCCGAAAGAATTCACGGTATTTCAACTGAATTAGCCGAAACGGAAGGAATTCCTTTGGCCGAAGTTTTGGAGAAATTCAATATTGCCTTGTCGAAAACCAAGTTTATTGTGGGTCAGAATCTAGGTTTTGATGTCAATATTATGGGTTGCGAATTTTATAGATTGGGTGTCGAAAGTCCAATGAGTTCGATGCCGATTCTTGATACCTGTACCGAAATTACCGCCTCATTATTGAAATTGCCCGGAGGCCGTGGTGGAAAATTCAAATTACCAACATTAACCGAATTACATCAATACCTTTTCAACAAACCTTTCTCCGAAGCACACAACGCCACTGCCGATGTCGAGGCAACAACACGTTGTTTTTTCGAATTAATTCGTACCCAAGTTTTCACCATAAAGGATCTTGATGTTGAGCAAGAGTACTTCGAGGATTTCCAATTAAAAAATCCAAAAGCAATTCAACTTATTGGATTGCAACATATAAATTTAAAGGAAGCATCTGATAAAATTCGTCAAAAATTGGGTGGTCAACAAACGGCACCTATTTCAAAGCGGGAACTTTCAGATAATAAGCAAAGTTTAATTGACACAGATTTTGTGCATTTGCACAATCATACTCAATTTTCTGTTTTGCAGTCCACGATTAGCGTAGCGGCATTGGTTAAAGCAACTTCGCAACAAAAAATGCCTGCAGTGGCGATAACCGATCACGCTAATTTAATGGGTGCTTTTCACTTTGTTCGTGATATTTTGTACCACAATAAAGCGGCTGAAGCCAAGAATAAGGAAGCCGTTGACAAGGGTGAAGAACCTACTGAAGTTCCGATAAAACCTATAGTTGGCTGCGAATTTTTTGTTTGTGAAGATCATAAAAATAAGTCTCACAAAGACAATGGTTACCAAATTGTGCTTTTGGCGAAGACCAAAAAAGGCTACCATAATTTAGCTAAAATGTCTTCCATTGGATACACCGAAGGGTTTTATTATGTACCGAGAATAGATAGAAAAATCATTCAACAATACAAAGAAGACATCATTGTATTGTCAGGTAATTTGTATGGGGAAATCCCAAACAAGATTTTGAATTTGGGCGAAAACCAAGCCGAAGAAGCATTACTTTGGTGGAAACAAGAATTTGGCACAGATTTTTACATCGAAGTAATGCGTCACAATCAAGAAGACGAAAATCGGGTGAATGAAGGTTTAATTTCACTAGCCAAAAAACACGATGTCAAAATTGTGGCGACGAATAATACTTTTTACATTGAGAAAGACAACGCCAATGCCCACGATATTTTATTGTGTGTAAAAGAGGGCGAAAAGCAATCTACACCGATAGGTCGAGGTCGAGGGTATCGTTTTGGCTTGCCCAATCAGGAATATTATTTCAAGTCGGGCGCAGAAATGAAGAAAAACTTCAACGATTTGCCGGAAGCAATTTCGAACATTTCCGAAATTGTCGATAAAATTGAGATTTACAATTTGGCACGCGAAGTCTTGCTTCCGAAATTTGAAATTCCAATTGAATTTAATATTCCACAAGATGCAATCGATGGAGGAGTTCGAGGCGAAAATTCCTATTTGAAAAACCTAACCTTTATTGGAGCCAACAAACGCTACAAAGAAATCACGCCAGAAATTCAAGAACGCCTTGATTTTGAATTATTGACAATTGAAAATTCAGGTTATCCTGGTTATTTCTTGATTGTTCAGGATTTCATTGCAGCTGCTCGAAAAATGGGCGTTTCTGTTGGTCCAGGTCGTGGTTCTGCAGCCGGTTCTGTTGTGGCATATTGCCTCGGAATTACTAATATTGACCCACTTTTATACAATTTACTTTTCGAAAGATTTTTGAATCCTGATCGAGTTTCGCTTCCCGATATCGACATCGATTTTGACGACGAAGGCCGAAGCAAAGTAATGGATTATGTGATCAATAAATATGGCTCAAAACAAGTAGCGCAAATCATCACTTATGGTACGATGGCAGCCAAATCAGCTATTCGTGATACGGCGAGAGTTTTGGATTTACCGCTTTTTGAAGCGGATAAAATAGCTAAATTAATTCCAAATTTAATTCCCTCAAAATGGAGTTTGTCCCGGTTTTTGAAAGACGCCGAAGGCGATATCAAGAAAATTCTACGACCTGAAGATTTCGAAAAAATTAAGGAATTAATTGGAATTTCAAAGGAAGATGACCTGAGTGGCGAAACCATTCAGCAGGCAAAAGTACTGGAAGGAAACCTTAGAAACACGGGTATTCACGCTTGTGGAGTTATTATTACACCAAGTGACATTACAGATTTTGTTCCTGTGGCTACGGCCAAAGATTCTGATTTGTATGTGACACAATTTGACAACTCAGTTGTAGAAAGTGCAGGATTATTAAAAATGGATTTCTTGGGACTGAAAACCCTAACATTAATAAAGGACACAGTCAAATTAGTAAAATATCGTAGTAATATTGATCTTGACCCTGACGAATTTCCTATTGATGATGTGAAAACCTACGAGCTTTTCCAACGGGGCGAAACTGTTGGTATTTTTCAGTATGAATCGCCTGGAATGCAGAAATATTTAAAAGAACTAAAACCTACCGTTTTTCCTGATTTAATTGCAATGAACGCCTTGTATCGTCCAGGTCCAATTGCTTATATTCCGAGTTTTGTGAAGCGAAAAAACGGTGAGGAAGACATTGTTTATGACCTTGATGTTTGCGAAGAATTGCTAAAAGACACCTACGGAATCACGGTTTATCAAGAGCAAGTAATGCTTTTGTCCCAAAAACTGGCGGATTTTTCCAAAGGTGATGCCGACGTTTTACGTAAAGCGATGGGAAAAAAGCAAAAAGATGTTTTGGATAAAATGAAACCCAAATTCATCAGTCAGGCTGTCGCCAAAGGGCATCCCGAAGACAAATTAGAAAAAATCTGGAAAGACTGGGAAGCCTTTGCAGAATATGCTTTCAACAAATCGCATTCGACTTGTTACGCTTGGATTGCGTATCAAACGGCTTACTTAAAAGCCAATTATCCAGCCGAATATATGGCCGCAGTTTTGTCAAATAATATGAGTGATATCAAGCAAGTTTCCTTTTTTATGGAAGAATGCAAACGTATGGGATTGAAAGTATTGGGTCCAGACGTGAATGAGTCCTTTTATAAATTTACAGTAAATGATGATTACGCCGTTCGATTTGGGATGGGAGCTGTAAAAGGAGTTGGCTCTGGAGCCGTGGCTACCATTGTCGAAAACAGAAAAACCACAAAATACAAGTCTATTTTTGATTTGACAAAGCGTATTGATTTGAGGGCCGCCAATAAAAAAGCATTAGAAAATCTGGCTTTGGCCGGCGGTTTTGATTCGTTTACAGGTGTAACCAGAGCGCAATATTTTCATGATGATGGCGACGGAATAACGTTCTACGAAAAAGCCATTCGGTATGGCGCCAAGTTTCAGGAAAACGAAAATTCTTCTCAGGTCAGTTTGTTTGGCGAAAGTAGCGATGTTCAAATTGCAGAACCCATTGTACCTCCTTGCGAGGATTGGAGTACGATGGAAAAATTGGCTAAGGAAAAAGAAGTGGTTGGGATTTATATTTCGGGACATCCGCTGGACGATTTTAGATATGAGATGAAATATTTTTGCAATTCAAAGCTAGAATCGCTGAAAGATTTGAATCAGTTTGTGAATAAAAATTTAACTTTTGGAGGAATAATTAGCAACGTGCAACATCGAATTGCGAAGAATGGAAAAGGCTGGGCATTGTTTCATCTTGAAGGTTATGACGAAAGTTATGAGTTCAAAATATTTGGCGAAGAGTATATGAAGTACCGCCATTATTTGATTCCAAATAGTTTTACGTATATCAAAATATTGGTAAAAGAAGGTTGGCCAAATAAAGAAACGGGAAAAAAGGGAGATCCTTTAATTCAATTCTCGGAATTCAAAATGTTGCAAGACGTGTTTGATAATTTTGCTAAAAAATTGAATATTTTATTGGATATAAAAGATTTGAATTCAGAATTTATCTCGAAATTAAATACGGTTTTCCAATCCAACAAAGGAAATAATTCGGTTACATTTGATATTGTTGAGTTAGAAAATGAAATAAAAAAAGTTGAAAAATTGCCCGAAATACTAGAGGTAGAAGAAAAAGCAGATGCACTACTATTCGATGCTGAAATTCCGGACGAGTCAGTGGTTTTTACCGAATATTTTTCTGGAGATGATGAATTGATTATGGAAGAACCCATCGCCGAGCCCGTTACAACTGTCACAGAAACTAAAGTAATCACCCGAATATCAATGCCAAGCCGAAAATTAAAAATCAAGATTTCGAATGAATTGTTGATGGAGTTGGAGAAGATGGAGGTGGATTTTAAGTTGAATTAAAATACTTACTTTTGAAAGAAACATTTAGTAAATGAAATTAGAAACGATAAAACCTGCCAAAAGTTTAAATAAAGCTTATTTTAAGCAGTCGGTAACTCGAGAGCAAATTGAAATTTTCAAGGCGGAACTTCAAAAAGCATTTCATCATATAGACGAAAAGCAAGACGAAGAATACCACAAAAACATTATTTCGGATTTGTTTAAAGCGGTTTATTGTAAAGATAAATATCTGGTAAACGTAAATAAAAGAGAAGATTTAGTCATTCGTTTGGGAAATACTCCAAAAGATGAAGTAGGCGTAATTCTCGAATTTAAAAAACCTACTGAAAAGCGAGATATGGTTTCTAAAACCAATGCCAATGTCAAAGCTTTACAGGAGTTGGTTTTATATTATTTACGGCAAACGGTTGATGGGAACAATCATAATATCAAACATTTAATTGTGACTAATATTTATGAATGGTTCATTTTTGATGGCGTTTGGTTCGAGAAAAACATTTATAGAAACAGCAAACTAAAAAAAGAATTTGAAAGTTGGAAAGTGTCGGGAACGGATACTAAACATTTTTACGACCATATCGCTGCTAAATATCTAGCCGAATTCAAAGACGAAGTTCCGTGTACTTATTTTAATCTAAAAGATTACGAAAAGAAAATCACCAATGACAATAAAAAAGACGACAACGATTTAATTGATTTATACAAAATTCTTTCGCCAGAACATCTACTAAAAAAATCGTTTGTCAATGATAGCAATACATTAAACAAAGATTTCTATAACGAATTGCTCTACATCATTGGTCTCGAAGAAAGCAACGAAACCGCAAAAAAACCATTCGTAGGATTACAGCAGAAGAACGCAACGAAGGATCGCTTATAGAAAACACGATTTCTAAACTCAAAACCAAAAAACATTTTGGCTACGAAAATAACGAACAAACCGAAAATCAATACTATGAAACTGCACTAGAGCTTTGTATTACTTGGCTGAATCGAATTTTATTTCTCAAATTACTCGAAAGCCAACTCATAAAATACCATCGTGACGACAAAGAAAATTATTCATTTTTGTCTTATAGCAAAATTAAAGATTTTGATGAACTCGAAGAGCTTTTCTTTGAAGTTTTAGCCGAAAAAACAGCCGATAGAAATCCATCAATTGCAGTAAGATATGCGGCTATTCCGTACTTGAACAGCTCGTTGTTTGAAATGACCGATTTAGAAAAGAACGCATTATCATTAAGCAATCTCAAAGACCGATTAGAATTTCCAGTTCATAAGAAATCAATTTTAAAAAAAGGAAATAAAAACGACGTAAAGCCCAAAACCAGTCTCAATTATCTATTAGATTTTCTCGATGCTTATAATTTTGCAAGCGAGAGTAACGCTTTGATCCAAGAAGAAAATAAATCGATTATCAACGCATCAGTTTTGGGATTGATATTCGAAAAAATAAACGGTTACAAAGACGGTTCGTTCTTTACGCCAGGTTTTATAACAATGTATATGTGTCGTGAAACCATTCGCAAAGCAGTGGTCGAAAAGTTTAAAACCCATTTTCCTAAATGCGAAAACATCACTGATTTCGAAGAATTAAACGACAAAATACATTACACCAACAAAGAACAAAGACTAGAAGCGAACAAACTTGTAAACGACATTAAGATTGTAGATCCAGCAGTAGGTTCAGGACACTTTCTAGTATCGGCTCTCAATGAAATGATTGCCATAAAAAGTGATTTGCAAATTTTGAGTTATACCAATGGAACCCGTGTTTTAGGTTACTCCATTAGCCTAGACAATGATGAATTAATCATTCAAAATCAGGAAACCGACAAAATTTTCGAATACCAACTCAGCCAAAACAATAATATCATTCCCGACTTGCAAAACCTGCAAGAAACTTTGTTTACCCAAAAGCAAATCCTCATAGAAAACTGCCTTTTTGGTGTGGATATTAACCCAAAATCAGTAATGATTTGCCAATTGCGTTTGTGGATAGAATTACTAAAAAATGCCTATTACACCAAAGAAAGCGATTACAAGGAATTGCACACTTTACCCAATATTGACATCAACATCAAAACAGGCAACTCGCTTATTTCTAAATTTGCTATTAAGGATAATGTTTTTGAAAAAATTTCAGGATTTCAAAAAAAGTTAACAGATTATAAGACGTGGGTAAGCATTTACAAAGATACCAACGACAAGAAAGCCAAAGAGGTCTTGAAAAACAATTTAAAACTCTTTAAAGACGAATTTAAATTAGCCGATTTGCGAGTGACCAAACTACAAAACGATTTGCGAAAACTTAACGGTGAGTTTTACGACAAATACCAAACCTACCAAGTTTTTGCCAGCGAATTAACCGAAAAAGAAACCAAAGCAAAAACAAAACTAGAAGCAGAAATCAATGCCAAACAAGTAGAAATACAAACGCTGATGGACAACCCCATTTATGCCAATGCCTTTGAATGGCGATTTGAATTCCCTGAAGTCCTAGACGATAAAGGGAATTTTATTGGGTTTGATGTGGTGATTGGGAATCCGCCTTATGGTGTTTCTATGTCTATTTCTGAGCGAAATGAAGCTGTTTCTAGTTTAGGGAAAGTACCCGATTTTGAAATTTATTATTTTTTTATCAATCTTTCTAAAAACATACTTTCAAAAAATGGGTTAAAATCCTACATTATACCAAATACGATCTTATTTAATGTTTTTGCAAAAAATTATAGAGAAACTTTATTTGATAAATGGCAAATTAATTCAATTTTAGACTGTACTAATTTTCCAATTTTTGATGGTGCAACAGTTCGATGTATAATTACACAATTTGAAAATATAAAATCTAAAGATAAAGTAAGTTATAAGCCTACAATGGATGTTTTAAGTTTTGAAGAATTAATAGAAAGAAAAACAGAAAGCGTTTCTAAAGCTCAACTGTTAGAAAACAATCAAAATTGGGGCTTGGTTTTTAAACTTTTTTCTAGTAAGCTAAATATTATTTCTAAAATAAGAAAATCAAAGAATTTATTATCATACTATTTCCCAGATTATACTCAAGGATTGATTGCTTATGACAAATATAAAGGACAAGATTCACATACCATAAAAAATAGAGTTTTCCATTCCTTTAATGAAAAATTAGGTTGGCAAAAATGGCTGTGGGGCGGAGATGTTAGACCTTATTCAGTTAATTGGAATCAAAAAGAGTTTGTTAATTATAACGGAGAAATTGCCAATCCTAGAGAAAGGAAATATTTTAATAATGAAAGAATATTAATCAGAGAAATTACAAATCCAAAAATATTTGCAGGATACACAACTGAAGAGTTTTATAATGATCCTTCAATAATTAATATTTTAAATAATCCTAAAGGCGAAATAAACACCAAATCTTTGTTAGCTATTTTAAACTCAAAACTAGCTACTTTTTATCATTTTAATTCTTCGCCCAAAGCCACAAAAGGTGCATTCCCAAAGATATTGGTTGAAGATATCAAAAATTTTCCATTGCCTAAAATTGATAAAGACAATCAAGGCAAATTAACAAATCTAGTCGACCAAATCCTATCCCTCAAAAAAGAAGATGTCAAAGCAAATACAATCGATTTAGAGAACGAAATAGACGAGTTAGTGTATCGCTTGTACGATCTAACACCTGAGGAAATTGCGGTTGTAAATGGGG
The DNA here is from genome assembly GCF_031423415.1 of Flavobacterium sp. Taxonomy (GTDB): domain Bacteria; phylum Bacteroidota; class Bacteroidia; order Flavobacteriales; family Flavobacteriaceae; genus Flavobacterium. The sequence goes on along the minus strand of NZ_JANPFL010000001.1, from coordinate 15,886 downwards.
TTAAATAAAAAATAAAAATGGGGAAAACAGCCACAACGGTAGAACAACAAATAGCGCTTCTTGAAAGTAGAGGAATGACGTTTGATTGTGAGATAGAAAAAGTAAAAGAAACCTTACTTGATATTGGGTATTATCGTTTGGGGTTTTATTGGAATCCTTTTGAAATTGATGATAAACATAATTTTGCACAAGGAACTAAATTTTCAGATGTAGTAAAATTGTACTATCTAGACGTTGATTTAAAAAACATTTTAAATAAAGCATTAAATCGTATCGAGATTAATTTAAGAACACAAATAATTTACATTGTTTCAAACGAGTATCCCGATTTGCCAACATGGTTTGCCAATAGAAAAATAATGAATAGTAATTTCGTTAATCAATTTCCAAAATATTATGATGACAAATTTAAAGACAAAAACAAACCCATAAAAAAACACCATATTAATTATCCAAATGACATTTATGCTCCAGCTTGGAAAACTTTAGAATTTTTAACTTTTGGTAGTATTTACAGTATTTTCCATTCCATTAAAGAAGAGGGTGTAAAATTTAAAATTGCACAACATTATGGTTTTAAATCTTTAAAAACATTTAGAAATTTTTTTCAAACAATTATCTTCATACGTAATATTTGTGCACATAGTGGTTTATTGTATGACTCAAACACACCATTAGAAATAAGTACTACACCATTTTTTAAATTTAATAACAATAACAAACATTCTTTGGATTCCTCAATTAAAGTGATTTTATATTTTCTCGAGAAAATTTCAAAAAGCAGGAAAGACATAATACAAGACGAGATTTTTTCATTATTTGATAGCTTTGAAGAGAATGAAGTGATTATGAAAATTATCGAAGAAAAGATTGGGTATGTAAAAAAGATTTAAAATTATTTTGTAATTACATATTTATAAGTAACTTTGTACCCACAGTGCCCAGCTATTCATTGCGCTTTAGTGCCTGCACTTTAAAAAAGTAAATATAACCCAGACTCGCTCTGGGTTTTTTATTTGTTGTATTAAAACTTTATTTATTTTATATTTTACGCGGAATAGATAAATTAAACCAATTTAAAAATAGTTAAATGTAATACAAGTTACAGTTCGTAACTCAAATGTTTCTTTATCTTTGCATTACAAAAATATATAATTTTAAAACGAAGAATATGGCATTAGCAATAACAGACGCTACTTTTGAAGAAGTAGTTTTAAAGTCAACAAAACCAGTAATGGTAGATTTTTGGGCAGCTTGGTGTGGACCGTGTAGAATGGTTGGGCCAATCATTGACCAACTTGGTGAAGAGTATGAAGGCAAAGTAGTCGTAGGAAAAGTAGATGTTGACGCAAACCAAGAATTTGCTGCAAAATACGGCGTTAGAAATATTCCGACGGTTTTGGTTTTTCACAATGGAGAAGTAGTAGGAAAACAAGTAGGAGTGGCTCCAAAGCAAACTTATGCAGATAGTTTAGACGCTTTGTTGTAAAACCGTAATGCTAGTCCTAAATAAGCAATACGGATTATTAGACAAGAATAGATAAATTAAACAGCATCAAAAACGTTTTTGATGCTGTTTTTTTTATTTCTATAGGTTCCCTAAGATTTTGTCCATAACCCAACTAGTGTGCGAAGCCGTCAAACCATTCGAAGGATGTAGGCTATTGCCCAGCAGCTGTTCGCGAATTCGTTCTACGTGATGCAATTGCACGTTTACTGGATTCTCGATAAAAAGTTCTGAAACTCCTTCTTCATTAGAAAGTATAATCGGGTCGTTTTCGAAGATGGAAAAACTTATTTTACCTTTACTTCCGGCAATTTCCACACTATCTTCTCTTTTGTTGCTTCCAAAATTCCAATTGCCATTACCTGCAACAGCAGATTCGTGAAGCCAACAAGCCGTGATGGCATCTTTCGCGGAATACAATCCTTGTTGGTTCAAACTAAAACCCGAAACATCCTTGATGTTTCCCAAAAGGAAAGTGAACAAGTCCAAACCGTGGCTTGCTAAATCGTCAAAATAGCCTCCTGTAGCCACTTTGGCGTCGGTGCGCCAATTGTATTCTCCTGACAAATCTTTGGCGGAAGCTGGTTTGGTTAAATTCCATCGAATAGATCGTACGGTGCCAATTTCATTGTTGTCGAGCCACGATTTTATTTGTTCGAAACGAGGCAAAGTTCGTCTGTAATAAGCGGTGAACAAAGGAATGTTTTTGGTTTTAAAAGCTTCGTAAATTTCTAAACTTGCTGCATAACTCGGTGTCAATGGTTTTTCAATACAGCAAATTTTTCCAGCCAAAGCTACTTTAAGCCCATATAGATGATGGGTGTCTGGTGGAGTTGCAATGTAAATAGCGTCAATTTCGGGATCGTTGATTAAATCATCCGCATCCGAATAGTATTTACCAATATTATGTCTTTTTGCGTAATCGGCAGCTTTTTCGGCGTCTCTCCGCATCACTGATTCGATTTTGAAACCCTCAGTTTTTTGATAAGCTGGACCGCTTTTTAGTTCAGTAACGTTGCCACATCCTAGGATTCCCCAACGGGTTGTTTTTGTATTGTTTATTTGCATTTTTTAATTATTGCCATTAATCAAATTGACTACCAGTTTCACCATTATATCTTTCTCTTCCGACTTACTTTCGGCAATCATAATGGTGATGGCAACCAAAGCATTGTCTCCAATTCTTTTGGCACCAAAATCATTCAGTAGTTTGTTGTTTAGACTTAAAAAATAAATAAACAATCCTGCTGCAATTCGTTTGTTTCCATCCGAAAAGGAATGGTTTTTTACGACAAAATACAATAAATGAGCCGCTTTTTCTTCTAGTGTTGGATATAAGTCAGTTTTGTCAAAAGTTTGGTAAATAGTTTCCAAAGAACTTTTGAACGATTGGTCTTTTTCGTTACCAAACAAATTTCCCGCTTTTTGAAAATCTCTCCAAATTCTGATTTGCTCGATCGCATTTTCATAACTTAGTTTTTGGATTTCGGTTTCTTCAAAAGCTGTGTGAATCGTCAACTTTTGATGGTCGTATTTGTCCAAAGTTTCTAAAGCATAAGCATATTGCTCAATAACTCCAAGAATTCCTTTGGCTTCAACAGAAGTTAATGCTTCCGCATTTCCAGCTTTTGCTGCCAGTTTTACAGCGTTTTTTAAATCTTGAAATTTGTCTGTTGCTTCTTGCAATCGCTTTTCATTGATGGCATATCCTTGTACCAAATAGTCTTTTAAACGTTGCGTTGCCCATTGACGGAATTGGGTTCCTTGCGTGGATTTCACACGATAACCTACGGAAATGATAACATCGAGGTTGTAGAAATCAACCGGTTTATCTGAATTTGCAATGTGCATTTTTTGCACATTGCTTTTTTTATCTAATTCATTTTCCTTAAAAACATTATTTATATGCTTGGTTATAACCGTTCTGTCGCGATTAAAAAGTATGGATATTTGACTTTGAGAAAGCCAAACCGTTTCGCTTTCAAAAGTTACCTCGAGTTGAGTAAAATTTTCAGGAGAATTATATATAACTATTTCACTCATTGAAAAGCAATATTAAAGTGTATAAAAATTCATTATTTTTCATTTTAAAGTAATGCAATATACAAAATTTGAGCGGTTATTTTTTTTACAATTAGAGCCAGTTGTCAAGGAAAACTTGACAACTGGGTTTAGTATAATTCTCACTTAATTTCAACTGTTTCCATTTTGGAAATAGTTGCCTCTTTTTGAACTACCTAGAAAAACTTGGTATTTGAATTTTTTTCTAATTCTCTCTCAATTTTAACTGTTGCAAATTCTGCAACAGTTGAACCCAAATCTAATTCTTTTTTTGAGTTGTCGCAAAATTTGCGATAACTGATTGTTTTGTGTTTTAGATTATGTTTGACATTTCAATTATTTTATGCGTGTCCAAAAAAAATACTTGTTACGGAATAAACACTTCTTTAACTTCTATTATTTTATTATTCTTTAAACGTAAAATATAAAGTGTATCGTGATAATTTTTTTTAAAGTTTTCGAATGTATTTGAACCTTTTAAATTATCGCTAATTAATAAATTAAAAAAAGGATTGTCGGACAATTCTATTTTTCTAATTGTCTTATTTTTATTCACAATATAATAATCATTTGGGACAGCATAAATCTTCTTTCCATTCACAATAAAAACATCAGCATCCCCATTTTTTTTGCTTCTTCTATTGCTTTATCGCCAATATAATATTGGACATAATCTGCATCTACATAATTTTTTCCGTTTTCTGAATATACTTTTAAGATTAAAGTATATTGTTCTTTAGTCTGCTGACTCTCATCTTTTGTGAGAGTATTGATGAACATTATAAATAAGCCGAAATGAATAAATAATTTATTTGTAGCCATAAATTTATCTTTTTGTAAAGTCGAAATCAGTTACAGTTTATCTACATTTTTTTATGTAATAAATATAGGATAAATTGTTGATTTTTATTTCTCCCTAAAAAACTTCTCGATCACAACCTCCGTAAAAGCCCTAGCACCAACATCATTCATATGTCCGCAAGAAGAAAAATATTGGTCGCCTTCAACTACATTTTCTAGATTGTGAATTTCGGGGTAGATTTTATTTGCTTTTTCAAAATAATCTAATCCTTTCACATTACTGCACATTGGCGTCATTAAAGTAATTAGATTGTAATTATTTTGCTTGCAAATTTGCTTGATTTCCTCGTAATATTTGTTGCGAATGGGTTTCAAAGCCCTGATATCATTCTTCATATTTCCGGGTTTGTTGCTCGTCAAAGGATGATATCCCAAATTGTCCAAAATATTCGTGGGTTTACCCGTAGCAGTTTGGTACATTTCACGGAAACCAATCAATGCGTCAAAATCTACAAAACGATAAAATGGAATATAATATAATTCATTAAAGTTTTCCATTTTCGCAAAATGGGCTGCGATAACTTTTGAATGATGGATGTAAGGCAGGAATTTCGCAGCAATGGCATCAGATTGTTTTTCGTTGCAAAGACCCAAATCGGCTTCCAGAATTACGGTTTTGATTTTATAGTTGCGTTCTGCCATTAATTTTAATAACAATGAAGCTTCGAATAAATGCGCTCCACTCATTCCGTAATTGAAAGTTTTTAGTCCTTTCTTTTCAAACAATTCGGGCACAAAATGGTTATTGGCTCTCGAAGAACCCAAGATTACCACATCATAATTTCCGGCTTTGGAATTGAAAACCTTTTCCACTTTTCCACGCTTGGAAGATTGCAAATAAACGGTTATATAACTCCAATCCAATACTATTAAAAGCACTAGAAGAGTGAGTAGAATTTTAGCAACTAATGTTAAAAATTTGGTCATTAGAATTGAAAATAGATGAATTCTTTATAATCGGCATAAGTTCCCAAAGCAATGATACCCAAGAGGCATAAAGCCATTTTAAGTCCGCTGTATTTTCCTGAAATTGGTTCTATTTTGTAGCGGCTGTTCCATTCTACCAGTACAAAAGCAAGAACCAGCAGCAACAATTCGTAACTGTACCGTTGGTTTTGCAGAAATTGTGAGGTGAAAGTTCCATTCGTAAAAATTTGGCCAATGTAAGCAAATGCAATATGAATGGTTTTTGCTCTGAAAAATATCCAAGCCAAGCACGATAAGGTAAATGTCGCAAGAATACTAAAAAACACTTTTATAGAATTAAAATCCCAATGCAATTCTGCAGTTTCCATATTATTTCTGTTGGTTCCTAATAGCAATGAAGGTAGAAAATACATTGCATTAATGAATCCCCAAGCCAAAAAAGTCCAATTCGCACCGTGCCAAAAACCGCTCACCACAAATATGATGAATACATTGCGCACTTGTTTCAGCTTGCTTCCACGGCTTCCGCCAAGAGGAATGTACAAATAATCCCGAAACCAAGAGGACAACGAAATGTGCCAACGACGCCAAAACTCGGCAATATCTCTGGAGAAATATGGGTAATTGAAGTTTCGAAGCAAGTCCAATCCAAACAATTTGGACATTCCCAAAGCCATATCCGAATATCCAGAAAAGTCGCCATAAATTTGGAATGCAAAATAGACCGCACCCAAAATCAACGACAAGGAGTTCATAGAAGTGTAATTGTCAAAAATGGCGTTAGCATAAGTGGCACAAGTATCGGCGATAACCACTTTTTTGACCAGTCCCCAAATAATTTGGTACACGCCTTCTTTGGCTTTTTCGAAATGGAAGTTTCTTTTTAGTTTTACTTGTGGCAATAAATGAGTGGCTCTTTCGATGGGTCCAGCTACCAAAAGTGGAAAATAACTCACAAATAAGGCATAATCAATGACGTTTTTTTCGGAGTTAATTCTTTTGTAATAAATGTCAATTACATACGACAAGCCGTGAAAAGTATAGAAAGAAATTCCAACAGGGAGAATTACGTCCAACAAAAATGGACTAGATTGTATGCCAATATTGTTTAACGCTTCCGAAAAAGAAAAAGCAAAAAAGTTGTAGTATTTGAAGATTCCCAAGAATCCCAAATTGAAAACGATGCTCAACCAAAACCAAAGTTTACGTTCTCGTTCTTTTATACTTTTCTCTATTTTGATTCCCGTGAAATAACACAAAAGGGTCGAGAACAGCAATAAAAAGAGGAAACGCCAATCCCAACAAGAATAAAAATAATAACTCACTAGAACGAGGAATACGTTTTGCGTGCTTTTGGTTTTACTAAAAACAAACCAATATAATAGAAAAACTATTGGTAGAAAAACAGCAAACGTTAGCGAGTTAAAAAACATATTTAATTTCTATAATGAAGACAAAAACCATCAAAATTGCTCTTGATGGTTTTTTATAATTTATTTTTCAATTTAAGATTAACCCAATAAATCTAGTACTGCAGAAGGGAAAAGACCCAAAACAATATTCAAAAGAATGGAAACAACAGCCACTGCATAAAACACAAAAGGAGTTTTTGTGGCTTCTTCATTCGGTTCTTTATTGTACATCGCCAATATCAATTTAAAATAATAACCCACACTGATGATGGAGTTGATTACCGCTGCAATCACTACTACTAAATATCCTGCTTGAATAGTTTGAGTAAACAAAAACATTTTGGCAAAAAACCCAGCAAAGATTGGAATTCCCGCCATCGAAAGTAAAGAAGCTGTTAACACTGCTGCCATCAAAGGATTGTTTTTCCCCAATCCGTTGAAGTTTGCAATATCTTCATTGTCTTTATTTTTACAAACATATAAAATCACCGCAAAGGCCGCAATTCCCGATAAGGAGTAAGCCGAAGTATAATACAATAAATTACCCGCTGAGTTGCTAATATTTAATAGAGTCATCAACATAAAACCAGCATGAGAAATTCCGGAGAATGCTAGCATACGTTTCACATTGTTCTGTTTCAACGCCATAATATTTCCAACAGTCATAGATGCAATTGAAATTACGATAATGATGTTAAAAGAAGCGGCTGAAAGGTCAGCATTCATAGCAGTTAGTAATTTGTATAGAGTCGCCATAGCTACAACTTTGACCAAAGTACTCATTGTAGTAGTTGTCAATGTAGGCGAACCTTCGTAAACATCTGGAGCCCAAAAATGAAAAGGAACAGCTGCAATTTTAAAAAGCATTCCAATTGTAACCAAAGAAATTCCTATTGGAAACCAAATAGGCAATTCAGCAGAACGAGACCATTCTGTGATTTCGGCAACATCAAAAGAACCCATTGCGCCGTAAATAAAGCAAATTCCAAACAATAGTATTCCAGAGGCAAAAGATCCCATTAAGAAATACTTCATTCCAGCTTCATTACTTTTTAAATTCATTCGGTTGCTTGCTGCCAAAATGTATAAGGATATCGACAAAACTTCGATTCCAAGAAAAAACATAGCTAAGTTTCCGAAAGAAACCATAGCAACTGCTCCTGCTAACATAAATATTTTTATGGCAATGAAATCGGAAATTTTGGTTTGGTGATCTTCGTAGAAATCGTGAGCCAAGGCAATCAAAAATATAGTTAGTATAATGAACAAAGCCGAAAAAACAGCCGAAAATTTAGTAACAACAATCATATTATTGTAGTAGCTTGCTGGCGCATTAAATTCTGCATAAGTTAATCCAAGAACGGCAAATAAACCAAGTATTGTTAAAGGAACAATGGCTTTTCTGAAATTTAAAATTTCAAATAAAAGGCATAAAACACCTAATCCTGATATAGCTATTAATGTATTCATTTATTTATTTTTTGATTTAGGATTTACGATTTGGGATTTTGTGAAATTGGATTATAATTTACAAAAATCCTAATTCTTAAATTTCCCAAACCCTAATTTTTTATATTGTTTTTTTCTTTTATTGTTTTTATTCCAGCTGAAAAAATGGAAACCAATTCATCCGCTTCTTTAATTAATTTTTCAAGCTCTACATTATCACATTTTATTTCTAATCCTTTTATAAACTCTAACCAAAACAAACTTTCATCGGCTTCTTCATCAACAATTTTTAACTTATTCAAAAAATCAGCATTTGATTTACCTCTACATACTGCTCTATAATTTGCAGCAACTGATGAGGAAGATTTAAAAAGTTGAAAAGAAACTACGTCAACTGCTTTGCAATTATCTAATGACATTAAAAATTTAAAAACATTCAATGCAAAGTGTTTTGTGCGATTTTTAAGTTCTTCTTTAGTCATAATTAAAATATTTGTTTCAAAATTCTACTTTACTCATCCAACAAAAATCCTAATTCTCAAATCCTCAATCCTAATTCTTAATTAAATCTATTTATTTGAGTTAAAATATTTTCCAAACTTGGCGTAATCAAATCCATAATTGGTTTTGGATACAAACCAAAGAAGAATAAAACGGCAACAATAATTACTAAAGTTAGACCTTCATTAAAAGTTACATCAGCAAATAATTTGGCGTTGGTTTCGCCCAACATCACATGTTGGAACATTTTCAACATATAATAAGCTCCCAAAATGATGGTGGTTCCACCTAAAATAGCAAACCAAAGATTCACTTGAGAAAGGCTATATAAAACAGTAAATTCTCCAACAAAGTTAAATGTTGATGGCAAAGCAACCGATGCTAAAACCAAAATCATAAACAGAGAGGTGAATTTTGGCGATTGTGCACGAATTCCGCCCATTTCTGAAATCTTTCTTGTTTCATATCTTCTATAAATAATTTCAGCTACAAAAAACAATCCCACCACAACAAATCCGTGTGCTATCATTTGTAAAACTGCACCACGCAATCCGTCAAGTGTTAATGTATAAGCTCCTGCTGCAATTAATCCAACGTGTGCTAGGGAAGAATATGCCAATAATTTTTTCAAATCTTTTTGGCGTAAAGCCACGATAGAACCATAGATTACACCTGCAATTCCAAGACCAATGAACACATACATATATTCTTTTGCTGCCAATGGCGCAATTGGCAACTGCCAACGAATTACACTATACAAACCCATTTTTAGCATAATTCCCGATAAAAGCATAGTTCCAACAGTTGGTGCTTTTTGATATACTTCTGCTTGCCAAGTATGAAATGGAATCAATGGAATTTTGATAGCATAAGCCAAGAAGAAAGCTAAGAATATCCAGAATTGCTCAGTTGATGATAATTTAAGTTGCGTTAGGTCGCTGAGCAAAAAGCTTCCTGCTTTAGTGTACAAATAAACAAAAGCTACTAACATGAACAACGAACCTGCAAGCGTGTAAATAAAGAATTTCACTACTGCTTTTTTTCGTTCTTCGGCATCACCATTACCCCACATTAAGGCAATAAAATAAATAGGAATCAAAGATAATTCCCAGAAAACATAATATATAAGCCCGTCAGAAGCCAGGAAAGTTCCTGACATTGCAAAGGACATAAATAATAGTAAGGCATAGAAAGCTTTTGAGTTTTTATATGTATTTCCAAAAGAGGAAAAAATGATGATTGGTGTCAAAGCAGTTGTCAACAAAAGCATCGCTAAAGCAAGACCATCAGCTTGAAGAGCTATATAAATTTTTGGTTTGGATATCCAAAGTTGAGAATAACTTATCTCGGTTCCTAGATTGTATTGGCTAAGTAGACAAATTGCGCTAGCAAAAGCGGTTAAGCTAACAAGCAAAGCCACTTTTGAAGCCCATTTATCACCCGAAAAATAAGTTGCAAATGCGCCAACCAAAAGAATAATTAATAGTGTAGTTACATCCATTATGTAAAAAGTATTATAAAAATAAATAAGTTAGTATGGTAATAACGCCTATGACAAAAGCAAAAAGGTAGAAACCGACACTTCCGTTATGTGCTTTTTTTCCTTCTATTGCTATACTATTGGTTACTTTACCCAATCCGAAAACCAATGCTGATAATGTGGTTTCAACAGAATCTCTAAAGAAACTGGATAACACATTTATTGGTTTTACAAAAATAGCATCATAGATTCCGTCAACATAATATTTGTTGTATAAGACTTTCGAAAAACCGGTGATTTCGGAATCCTCACTTGGAATCGTATTGTCTTTCAAGTATTTTTTATAGGCAATTCCAATTCCGATTAGGGCTCCAATTGTTGCAATTGCCATCAGCATATACTCTGTACTTCCTAAAGAGTGTTCTTCGTGAGTTACTTTAGAAAATATTGGAGACAAATATTCGTTCAACCAACTGTGACCTGGCAAACTAATAATTCCACCAAAGAAAGATAAAAAGGCCAAAATAACTAATGGCACAGTAATCAAACTTGGACTTTCGTGTAAATGGTGTTTTTGTTCTTCAGTTCCTCTGAACGCGTTGAAGAATGTTAGATAAATCAATCTAAACATATAGAAAGCTGTCATTATTGAAGCAATAGAACCAATAACCCACAAACTTGGATTTCCGTGAAAAGCAGTCATTAAAATTTCGTCTTTCGACCAAAATCCTGCCAACGGAAATATTCCAGAAATAGCCAATGAGGCGATAAGCATTGTCCAAAAAGTGATGGGCATTGCTTTTTCCAAACCACCCATTTTGCGCATATCTTGTTCGCCGTGCAAACCGTGAATTACGGAACCTGAACCCAAGAACAAACAAGCTTTGAAGAAAGCGTGAGTGATTACGTGAAAAACGGCCACTTCGTAAGCTCCCAGTCCTAATGCTAAGAACATTAATCCCAATTGAGAAACAGTTGAATAAGCTAAAACTTTCTTGATATCGTTCTGAACCAAAGCAATCGTTGCAGCAACCAAAGCAGTGCAAGCTCCAACAATCGCAATAATGTTTTGAATGTTTGGCGCCATATCAAACAGGAAGTTCAACCTAGTAAGCATAAAAATTCCTGCGGTAACCATAGTCGCAGCGTGAATCAATGCCGAAACGGGTGTTGGTCCAGCCATCGCATCAGGCAACCAAGTGTACAGCGGAATTTGTGCCGATTTTCCGCAAGCTCCAATGAATAAAGCTAGGGCAGCAGCAGCAATCCAAAAATCATTAATATCCGTTGCTGATGTTATTGCCGTTTTTAAAGTGGTAAAATCTAAAGTATTGAATAATGAACCAACAATAAAAATCCCGATTAAGAATCCTAAATCACCAATACGGTTCATAATGAACGCTTTTTTGGCGGCATCATTAAAGTCTTGGTTTTTATACCAAAATCCGATTAGCAAGTAGGAGCAAAGTCCAACACCTTCCCAACCAATGAACATAATCAGCAAGTTGCTTCCGATCACCAAAGTAATCATAAAGAAAATGAACAGGTTTAAGTATGCGAAAAACGAGTGCATTTTCTCATCATCGTGCATATAACTGATGGAATATAAATGAATCAGAGATCCAATTCCTGTTACAAACAAAAGCCAAAGAATGGACAATTGGTCTAATAAAAAACCAAAACTAATATCGAATCTTTGAACCGAAATCCAATTGAACAAGTTGATAACAACTGGCTCTTGGCCTGCATTAGCAAATAAATATAAAGTTACTGCAAAAGAAACCGCAACCGAAAGTGTTCCCACAATTCCCACGATGCTTTTCCCAGCTTTTTTACCCAGAAAAGCATTAAATAAAAATCCTAAAAAAGGAGCTAATAGTAAGACTAAAACTAAATTTGTATCCATGGATATTATCCTTTTAAATTTTTCAAATTACTAACATCAATGCTGTGCAAATTTCTAAAGATCGAAACTAAAATTGCCAATCCAACCGCCACTTCGGCAGCAGCAACAGCCATAGAGAAAAACACAAAAATTTGACCTTGTGCATCTTGATGATAGGTTGAAAAAGCGGCAAACAAAAGGTTGATTGCATTCAACATAATTTCAATCGACATAAATACAACAATGGCATTTCGTCTGTATAAAACTCCAAAAACGCCAATACAAAAAAGTATAACCGAAAGGAAAATGTAGTTTTCAATGCCGATTTGGTTTAAAATATTATCCATACTATTTCTCTAATTTTTCTTTTTTAGACAATAAAACCGCACCAATCATCGCTACTAAAAGCAATACCGATGCAAATTCAAAAGGCACCATATATTCGTTAAGTAATACCTTGCCAAGTATATTGATAGATTGATAATCCTCGCCTGTTACATCATAGCTTCCATCTGCAATAGGTTTTGAATTCATAAAAATAGCAATCAAAACGACACACATTAAACAGAACAACACAATTGCTCCAAGTCTGGTAACTCGAGGTTTATGTACTTCATCTTCATTATTCAAATTCATCAACATTATGGTAAACAGCATCAAAATCATAATGGCTCCTACATATACAATCAAGTTTACGAATGCCAAAAACTGAGCATTTAATAATAGATAGTGCCCTGAAATTGAGGAAAAACAAATTACTAAATAAATAGCATTATGCATTGGTTTTTTGCTGTAAATTGCTAAAAATGCCGTTGCCAAAGTAACAATAGACAATACAGAAAATAAAATTTGTATTGGGGTTGCATTCGCTATATCTGGAATGTGTATCATTAGTTAACGTTTTTAAGTTGCGTATTTTTAACAGCCATTTCTAAGGGCATTACCAATTTATCCTTTCCAAAAATAAAATCTTCCCTAGTGTAATTGGCAGGAACTAATTCTTTCGAAATCGTCAAATAAATGGCGTCTTTCGGGCAAGCTTCTTCGCATAAACCACAAAAAATGCAACGCAACATATTAATTTCATAAATCGAAGCATATTTCTCTTCTCGATACAAATGTTTTTCGTCGGCTTTGCGTTCAGATGCTACCATTGTAATAGCCTCAGCAGGGCAAGACAAAGCGCACAACCCACAAGCGGTACAGTTTTCGCGACCTTGCTCGTCGCGTTTCAACATATGTTGACCTCGATAAACTGGGCTAAATTCACGTACTTGTTCTGGATATTGAATGGTCGCTTTTTTTCTAAAAAAGTGCTTAATCGTAATCGCCAAACCTTTGAAGATGGTTATAAGATACATTCGCTCTGCAAATGTCATCTCCTTGTTAGAGACTACTTTTTTTCTTCCTGAAAGTGATATTTCTTGTATTGACATTTAATTATAGATTTTAGATTCCGAACTTCGGGATTAAAATTTGATTTTCTTATATTTTCTTTTCTTGAAGCTTAATCCTGCTCTTTACTATATCTTTTGTGCTGAACCCCAGCACAAAAGGATGCCGTTTCGATCAGGGCTAGGGCATTTTTTTTCTAATTAAAACCCAAATAAGCAAAGATTTCTCCTCGCAAAAGCACAATTCCAGTGATCATAATATTGATAATCGATAGTGGAATCAAAATTCTCCAACCCAAATGCATCAATTGATCGTATCTAAATCTTGGAATGGTCCAACGAACCCACATAAAAAAGAAGATGAACCCGCATAATTTTACAAATAAAGCTCCAATTCCTAATACATTGGCAAAATTTACGCCCCAGTTTTCAACAACCCAACTCATTCCTGGATAATTGTATCCTCCGAAAAATAATACCGCCAAAATCGTTGAAGACACAAACATATTGGCATATTCAGCAAATAAATAGAAACCCATTCTCATAGATGAATATTCCGTATGATACCCACCAATTAGTTCGGTTTCACATTCCGCTAAATCGAAAGGTGTTCTATTGGTTTCAGCAAAAGCGCAAATTAGAAATATCAAAAAAGAAATAGGTTGGTAAAAAACGTTCCAACTCATTCCTGATTGTTGTTCTGTAATTTCTTTCAAACTCAATGTTCCAGTCATCATTAATAAAGCCACAATAGACAATCCCATTGCCACTTCATAAGAAACCATTTGAGACGAAGCTCGAACCGCTCCAATCAATGAAAATTTATTGTTAGAAGCCCAACCTCCAATCATAATTCCGTAAACACCAATCGATACAATACCAATAATATATAAAATACCAACGTTAATGTCGGTGGCTTGTAACAAAATATCTCTTCCAAAAAGATGAAAACGGTCTCCCCAAGGGATAACTGCGCTGGTCATCAATGCTGTCGCCATTGCGATTCCTGGACCAACTGTAAATAGAAATTGATTAGGTGTGTTTGGTGAAAATTCTTCTTTAGCAAACAGTTTCAATCCATCGGCCATCGGCTGAAATAATCCGCCCCAACCGGCACGATTGGGTCCAACTCTGTCTTGAAGAAAGGCTGCTACTTTTCGTTCGGCCCAAGTGGAGTACATCGCCATAAGCATTGTTATTGCAAATACTACAAAAATCACAACGCTTTTTTCTATAATAAATGTACTATCCATTTTTGTTAGAATTTAATGGGTTACCGTCTATTTTTTCGTTGTAATCAATTTCGGCCATACTTAATTTTTTTCGGTCTTGTTCTCTTCCTAAAAGAATAGTTTCTTCGGTATTAATAACCACTTTTTCTAATTTTTTAGTGTAGTTATTCTGATTGATAACTGAATCTTTTTCAAATGCTCTTGGGCCTTCAATGATCCAATCGTTTACATCTTTATGGTCAAACCGACAACTGTTGCAAATGAATTCATCAATTTCGTGGAACTCATCTTTTCTGCCTGTGACTCTTTGAATCTCATCACCAAACATCCAAACTGTAGTTTTTCCTGAACAAGTAGGGCAATCTCTGTGCGCGTCGTAAGGTTTGTTGAACCAAACTCTCGATTTGAATCTAAAGGTCTTATCGGTCAAAGCACCAACCGGACACACATCAATCATATTTCCTGAAAACTCATTGTCGATGGCGTGCGAAATACAAGTCGAAATGTTTGAATGATCACCTCTGTCCATCACTCCGTGAACTCGGTCGTCCGTGATTTGGTCGGCAACCATCACGCAGCGGTAGCAAAGAATGCAACGATTCATATGCAATTGAATATTCGGACCAATATCTTCTGGTTCAAAAGTTCTTTTTTCTTCTATAAAACGACTTTCTGATTTTCCGTGTTCGAAACTTAAATTCTGCAAATCACATTCACCCGCTTGGTCACAAACTGGACAATCCAATGGGTGGTTGATTAACAAAAATTCTGTCACGGCTTTTTGAGCCTCTTGAACTCTTGGAGACGATTTGGTTTTTACTTCCATTCCGTCCATACAACCTGTTACGCAGGAAGCCATTAATTTTGGCATTGGTCTTGGGTCGGCTTCACTTCCTTTGGAAACTTCCGACAAACAACAACGGCATTTTCCACCGCTTCCTTTTAGTTTAGAATGGTAGCACATCGCTGGCGGAACTACTTCTCCACCAATCATTCTGGCTGCTTGCAGGATGGTTGTTCCTGGCTCTACCTCAATCTCATGACCGTCTATGGTTACTTTCATCTTCTATTTGTTTAAAAGTTTAAAAGTTTAAAAGTGTAAGTGATTTCACTTCTAACTTCTAACTTCCTACTTCTGACTTTTAAATTATACTGTTACTTTAGAAACTAAATGCTT